>NZ_JAFBEV010000007.1 GCF_016908935.1 Sporolactobacillus spathodeae
TGCCGCGGGCGCCGCGCGTCTCCTCAAACAAACTGGGATCTGCGGGGTCTCACTTGGCTCGCTGTTCCCGCAGGCGTCTCGCGCCTCCGCTCCATTTCTAGTCAAAAACCGTATACTTTCTTATTTTTTCAACACAAATAAAGAGGGCATCTCAAATCAAATCGAGACGCCCTCTTTTGAACTATTTTTTAAAATGGTATGGAACTGTTGCAATCACCACATCTGAATGGCGGGTCAGACTTGCTTTAATCAATACCCCCGACTGGTTATGCAACAGGCGCTGCCACCATTTCGCTGTATAAAATTGAGGAAAGACGACGGTAACGGTTGCTCCTCTTTGATCGGCTTTCCATTTTACGGTATCAATAAACCGATCAAGCGGACTAACAATACTGCGATAAAGCGAATGGAGGGTGACAAGACGAATGCCGGAATTCCATTCGTTCCATTCCCGTTCCATTTTCTCAATAGCTTCTGGACTATCGCCAACATAGACGGCAACCACATTACCAGAAAGCGATTTGGCGTAAATTAGCGACTGCTCAACAACTTTGGTGATTCCGGCAATCGGAACAACGATGATATTATCGGTTGAGTGAATTGCCTTAATTGGTTTGTGCAGATCAAGACGCAGCTGTTCAGCAACCAGCAGATAATGTTCATGAATTTTATGAAAACCAAGAACAACTATCGGGATGAACACAAGGACGGGCCAAATCTGCGTAAACTTAGTGACAAAAAAGATGATCAAGATCAAGTAGCAGATCAACGCACCGATAAAGTTGGTGATCAACTTAGAAACCCAGCCTTTCGGGCGCTGCTTAATCCATCGAAAAATCATTCCTGTCTGCGAAAGTGAAAAAGGGATAAACACACCCACTGCGTAAAGCGGAATCAACAGCTCGGTTTCCCCATGAAAAATAATAATCAGTACAATAGACAGGCTTCCTAAGGTAATAATTCCGTTTGAATAGCCAAGACGGTCGCCACGCACTTTAAACGGTCGCGGCATATACTTATCTCTTGCCAAGTTGAATGCAAGTAGCGGAAAGGCAGAATAACCCGTGTTTGCCGCTAGCACCAAAATCAGGGCAGTCGAGATCTGAATCAGATAATAGAGGATGGAACGTCCGAACAACGTGCCACCAAGCTGCGAGAGTATCGTCTGATCCGAGAGCGGACGCAGACCGAACCAATACGACAAATACACAATGCCGGAGAACAGGATGGCAAGAATTGCCCCCATCATTAACAGCGTCTTCGCTGCATTTTTCGGTGCGGGATCTTTAAAACTTGGGATTGCATTGGAAATCGCCTCAACACCAGTCAATGCGGAACATCCCGATGAAAACGCGCGTAGAAGCAAAAACAGACCGACACCCATAACCGGTGTACCGAGGCTAGCATGAGTATGAACCGGCGAGATTTGGCCGGTAACTGATTCAAAAATGCCTACGCCAATAACAATCACAATCATCAAGACGAAGAAATAGACCGGATAGGCCAGCAAAGTTGCCGAATCCGTCAGTCCACGCAAATTCAAGACTGTTATCACAATAACAATCGCTACTGCCACAAGCACACCGTGCTGATGAAGCGCTGGAAACGCTGATGTTATCGCGTCAGTCCCAGCTGAGACACTAACGGCCACGGTCAATATATAATCGACCAGGAGCGAACCGCCAGCGACCAACCCGAAATTGACACCGAGATTTTCCTTGGCGACCATATAGGCGCCGCCGCCTTGCGGATAAGCAAAGATAATCTGCCGATAGGAAAGTACCAACGCCACCAGAAGAACAAGTACAAAAAAGGCGATCGGCAAGCTGTACCAAAGTGCTAAACTGCCCGCTGTGATCAGCACAATTAATATCTGTTCTGGTCCGTATGCCACCGAAGATAATGCATCGGAAGATAAAACAGCCAGTGCTTTTAATTTATTTAATTTCTGACTATGCGCCTCATTGGACTTCAGCGGTCGCCCGATTAGGAGTCTTTTTATCGTACGCCACATAGACCGTTCACCTTCAATTTATTTAACCGTTTTAAATTATCCATTAGAAAACCCCTCTTTATCAAAATAAAAGGACGCAAGCAAAAGTCTTAGACCTCTACCTAAACGTCGTCCTTCTGTCTGCCCGCTACGGGCCCTTTGATTTCCACCTATTGCATAATGATTTTATGCTAAGTTTTTTACCGATGCAAGAACATTTTCACTACCTATGCGGCGAAATATCGAAGAATTTCCCAGGAAATTTGCAGTAAACGACAACATCTTTCTTCTATTATTCCACAAATAGTTAAAAATCAATAAAGTTTTTGTCAGTTTATCTTGTAATCGCGTGATTCGATTGATTCTCTTTTCGAGCTAGCGACAAAATAAAGACCGTGCCGATAATCAAAGCTGATCCAACCCAGTCAAAAAAAGTGAATGCGACATGCATCCAAATCACATTTACAGCAGCAGCTGACAGCGGTTCCGCACAGCCAAGCAGACTAGTCTCCATCGGCTTCAGGTACTTCAGGCTGGCGACATAGAGATAAAAAGCGACGAGTGTTCCGATTATGATGACAAACAGGATGGCCGCAAATGTGTTTAAGGAAATATGACCTGTATAAATCCAAGGTGGATAGAAAAAGCACATCACTGTGCCGCCAATCAACATGCCCCATCCAACCACCGGCGCTGCACCCCAGCGCTGAAGAAGACGGCTCGGCTGCGTCGAATAAACTGCGCCGCCAATTGCCGATAATAGCCCCCAGAATATAGCTGCTGGTGCAATCGATAATTGAGAGGGACGCCCTTGGGTCGCAATAAAGAAGACACCAACCAATGCCAGAACGATGCCAATCTGCTCAGTGCCCGCTGGCCATCGCCGTTTTTTAGCCGAAAAATAGATTAATATTAATACAGGATTTAAGTACTGCAGCAGTGTTGCAGTCGCCGCATTTCCTGCTGCTACTGCCTCAAAATATGTATACTGCGCACCAATCATACCTATCAATCCGAACACAAGCAATGAACGACGCGACGAACGAGACATCCATATTTTCCAAACAGATCCTGAGTCCCGCAATGACGTCAGAAGCAACAGCAGGACACCGGAGACAAGCATCCGAACAGAGGTTATCCAACCCGGATCAACGGATTGCGTGTTAAAAAGATGTTGTGCGACATTGCCTGAAATTCCCCAAAGGCATGCGCCGCTGAGCACCAATGCAACACCTGTTTCACGCGTGTGTGTTTTCTTCAGTGTCACTGTTTCTGTGTCATTCACCATGGCAATCGCCTTTCTTCATAATTAATTCAATCGTAAATGAGCATTTATCCGCCGTCAACACACATTCTATAAGATTTTCTTAAGTCTGATGCCCCTTCGTCCACCATCTTTTTATCCAAGTGAAAAATGTGATGTTTTCATTTAAAATATGTAGTTTCTAACGAATTGTTGGTTTTCTCCATTCAACGTGGTAAGTTTATGAGGAACCTGACATGAAGGACTCGTCCTTTGCCGTCACTATAGTCCTCTAATTTTATAAACTATAGTGTTTAAGAAATTTGTTCTGTTCATCCCTTACTTTTTCCGCTGGAAGGAGGATAACTATTGAAAACAGAAATTATCGCCCATCGCGGCAGTAAATCGAATCGTCCCGAAAATACGCTTGCTGCTTTCGAAGAAGCCAAACGCGTCGGAAGCGACGGCATTGAACTTGATGTGCATCTGTCAAAAGATCAGAAAGTTGTCGTTATTCATGACGATAAATTGAATCGGACAACAAACGGAAAAGGGCAGATTAAGAATTTTACATTGGAAGAATTGAAACAGCTCGATGCTGGTTCTTGGTTTTCTCCTAAGTATAAAGGAGAAGAAATTCCAACGCTTATTGAAGTTCTTCAACTACTTGCTGATTACAAGGGAATCCTTAATATTGAATTTAAGACGGATCGTAATATTTATCCAGGAATTGAAGCACGCGTCTTCCAACTCGTCCAAAATTACCGGCGTGATCTCCCGGTTGTCTATTCTTCCTTTAACCATGAATCACTGATCCGATTGAAAAAAATCAATCCAGAGGCGGATACAGCGTTGCTATTATGGGAACGTCTGGCTGATCCTTGGCGCTATACCGAACAAGTCGGTGCAACAGCGCAGCATCTTTGGGAAGCTTCCGCTTTTTCGGAAACCACCGAACAATTACACGCCCACAATATTAAAGTGCGTGCTTGGACAGTAAATAAGCCGAAAAATATGCACCTGGCATTTAATATGGGAATCGATGCATTGATTACCGATTATCCAGAAGTCGCCCTCGATCTTCGGCGCAGTTTTGAAAATCAACAGCAAACAAATCTTACTTAAACGATACCGAAGTTAAAACCATCCGCCCGTCAGCGGATGGTTTTTTTACTGTTGTTATCAGACGCTTCTCTAACCATAGGCAAACCCTGTCAACTGCGCTATATTATTAAGGAAACACTGCGGCCAGACGACAAAGAATAAATATGGGGTTTAGACAGCGTCCTGTAGGAAAAAATGAAAAGAGCAATTGTTTTACGGAACCTGAACCGCTTACGGATACGACTCGAGACCCTTCATTCTTAAGATAACTTGTCCGCCTGCAGAATAAACTTCTACATTAAAATAATTTGATTTGAGGGATTGATTCATGAACGGAAAACAAGCTGCCGGGATTCAGGCTGTCCAAGAAATTTCAGATGGTATGGTTGTTGGCCTCGGCACAGGCACCACCGTCTATTACTTTCTCGAAGCACTTGCTGAAAAAGTTAAACTGGGTTTGAAGCTGACTGGTGTGGCAACTTCGCAGCAAACTGTTGAATTGGCGCGAAAATGGGGAATTCCAATGAAACCATTGAATAGCGTCCAATCGATCGATCTGACCATTGACGGCGCCGACGAGGTGTCCCCCGATCTCGATGGGATTAAAGGCGGCGGTGGGGCCCTACTCTATGAAAAACTCGTTGCAGTTGCCTCAAAAAAAAGAATTTGGATTGTCGATGCGCGCAAGACGGTGAAACAACTTGGCGCCTTTCCCTTACCCGTTGAAGTGATTCCGTTTAGTTGGAAACAGATCAATCGAAAGCTGGAAAATAGAGGTCTGCATCCTGTTCTGCGCACACAAAAAGACGGATCGCCATTTCTGACGGACGCACGCCATTATATATTGGATCTTCATCTCAACACGATAGAAAATCCCTCGGCGCTTGCTAATGAACTGGATCATCTGCCTGGCCTAGTTGAGCATGGACTCTTTCTCGGAATGACCGATTCCGTCATCATTGGTTATCCAGACGGGCATATTGAGCGTCTCGAAAGACACTAAAGCCTAAATTTATTTATCTTTTGCTCTGTTAAATTTAAATATTACTTTTAATGACAAAAAGCAATGTGTGAGACGCCCGCAGCAAATGAACACATTGCATAGCAACAAAAAACTTTAACAGAGCCTATCTTTTAAATTTATTGTGGCAAATTATTGACAGTACATTACGTTGTAATTATAATGGTTACAGGAGATGAGGTTAGTGATAAATTCTCGGGTTGCTGTTGCCGTTCATATCCTGGTTCTTATCGCTTCAAAACCGCACGATGATCTTGCCTCCGAGTATATTGCGAGCAGTGTCAATACGAATCCTGTCGTGATTCGCCGCATTTTGGGCATGATGCGAAAAGCCGGGCTGATTCGCACGGTTGCTGGAAAAGCTGGCGCTGCATTGACTCGACCTGCTTCAGCAATAACTTTTCTCGACGTTTTTCAGGCGGTCGAGCCAGATAACTCGCTGTTTGCTGTCCATGAGAATCCTAATCCGCAATGCCCAGTTGGCAAAGGGATACTTGCCGTTTTGGAAGAAGCGTTCAGCAGTGCTCAGGCCGCCTTGGAGGCGAAGCTTTCGGCGCAAACAATTCAGGATACATTAGATCGTCTCTTTCCAGAGAGATGATTAATTATCCGCAACCATCCTGTAACAATTTTAGTTACATTAGCGAATGGAGGCCATTTAATGAACATCGTAGTAATCGGTGGCGCCGGCAAAGCTGGAACATCCATCTTGACTGAAGCTTCGACGCGTGGCCATCAGGTCACGGCTGTCATTCGACATCCCGAAAAGCTTCAGAAGGAAATACCCTTCATCCAGAAAGATCTCTTTGATCTACAAAAAGAAGATATCACAGGATTTGATGTGGTTGTGAATGCGATTTCCGCTCCGCGCGGAAACGAACAACTGCATGTGGAAGCCGGCCGCTTTCTGATTGATCTCTTATCAGGGATGCCTGAGAAACGTTTGCTTGTTGTCGGCGGTGCCGGCAGCTTGTATACCGATGAGACAAAAAAGCAGCAAGTGATGGATTCCAAGGGGTTTCCTGACTTTATCTATCCAACCGCATTGAATCAAGCAAAAAATCTGGCGGATTTGGAACAAACACGCGAGTTAAACTGGACGTTTGTCAGTCCTTCCGCTAACTTCGCAGTTGGCAGGCGCACGGGACATTATCATACCGGCAGCGACATTTTACTTGTCAATTCGCAGGGGCAGAGTTACGTTAGTTATGAAGATTACGCTGCAGCATTGCTCGATGAAATCGAGCAGCCAAAACACATTAATCAGCGCTTTACCGTTGTCTCCGAACTCGATTAAGAGCTCGAAGATAGCGATTAAATAAAAAAATAAGAATTAAGGGAGAGATTGAATCATGACAAATTGGACAATTGATACGGCACACTCAGAAACTTCTTTTTCGGTAAAACACATGGGACTTTCCAACGTACGGGGAAACTTTGAAACAACAACTGGCACCGCAGTTACCGATGCTGAAGGCAAGCTGACTGAAGTTACAGCAGTGATTGAAGTTGCAAGCATTGATACACGAAACGGCGACCGTGACGCCCATCTGAAAAGCGCTGATTTCTTCGACGCTGAAAAATTCCCGACAATCACCTTCAAATCAACTTCAGTAACGCCGAAAGACGATGAAGAATACAGCATCAAAGGCGATCTGACGATTAAAGGGACGACACGTCCAGTTGCTTTCGATGCAGAAGTCGCTGCACCGATCGACGATCCATACGGCCTGAAAAGAAGCGGTGCTTCCCTTTCACTGTCAATTGACCGCCGTGATTTCGGCTTAGCTTGGAGCCAGGCACTCGCAAACGGCAGCCTTGTTGTCGGCAATAAAATTAAAATCAACGTTGACGCTGAAATTACTGCTACTAAATAATCCTGATACGAAAAGAGCAAGACCCATGAATGCGATGGGTCTTGCTCTTTTTGTATTCAAACATTGAAAGTTCAGGAATCGTTTTGAACCGCTTCACTGCTGCTGCTTTTTTTACTGCTTATTCAATCGCTCTTCTTCCGCAAAACAACGTTTCAGCCACAATTCCTCAAATTATTGATGCGACACAATTCGTTCCGCGAGATCATTAATGAAAATAACCTGCTCCTTGCGGCACCAATTCAGATAGCTGTCATAGAGTGCTTCATCAACCGAATCGTCATCCCAGTACACGGGAATCAGTGAAATGCCCGCTTGATCATAGAGATAGGCTCGTGTATGCCCATCCGTGAAATAGACTTCACCACCTGATTTTTTAACAGGAAGCGGTGGATTATTGCGCACATTGAGCGGATTGAATGAAGCTTTCACTCGCTCAATTTTTGATGCGTCCAAATAAAGTTGACTCGGCCTGATTTGGTAGAGATCAAGAAAAAATTTAACCACGTTCGGGTCCCTCTTTCTTCTTCGGTTGTATGGCAAGTATAAAAATGAAAAAAGCACCGGTGTCGCAAAGTAGAATCAAAACAGCCATCGGCAGATACGTGCCACTACCTAAAACACCGACAAATGGCGACAAGACAGCACCAATTAAATTCATGCCCATGCCAAGAATCGCTGAAGCGCTCCCCGCTACACGGCCTTGACTCTGCATCGCCATTGAAAATGCCGTCGTATTCACCAATCCAACCATTGAGACGATCAGGAAGAGCGGCAAGAGCACCGCCAGCAATATGGCCGAGTGAAGAAACAGGCTGGAGAATAAGCCTATACTACCGATGAAGGCGATCGTCACGCCGACACCCAAAATCTTTTCCCCATCTATTTTCCCGGCCAGAAAACCGGCAAGCTGCGACATCAGCACAATACCCGTTCCGTTTATCGCAAAGAAAACACTGAATAGCTGTGGCGAGATATGAAAAATATCTTGCAGAACAAAGGATGAGCCGGAGATATAGCAGAACATTGCCCCCATAATGAGTCCCTGAACAAACGCATAGCTGATGAATACTTTATCGCGAAGGATCGTGCCTATCGCCGATAAAGACGAGGTGAGACCACTGGCAATTCGCCGGTTTCTCGGCAATGTCTCGCGAACGAAAAGCAGCGCACCAAGGAAAAGACAGGCGCCAATGATCATCAAAACGATAAAAACGCCGCGCCAATTCGTAAATCGTAAAATAAGGCCGCCAAAAATCGGTGCCAGAATCGGGAAGATACCGTTGATCGCCATTAGCATCGAGAAAAACTTGGTGAGCGCAGGACCAGAATACAGATCTCTGGCAATCGCACGCGATAGAACAAGTCCTGCCGCACCAGCCAGCCCCTGAATGAAGCGCAACGGAATCAACCAGGCAATCGATGTCGCAAAGGCACAAAGCAAAGAAGCCGCTGTAAAAAGAATCAAGCCGGCAAGCAGCGGCACGCGGCGTCCGTGCGCGTCACTATATGGTCCCAGTACGATCTGGCCAAGAGCAAGGCCTATCAGACAGGCTGTGATACTGAGCTGAGCGAACGATGTTGTAGTCTGCAGATTTCGGGTTAGCTCCGGAAGTGAGGGTAGGTACATATCCATCGAAAGTGGACCGAATGCACTAAGCGCGCCCAATATAATAGTAAATAAAATATTTTTCTTATTCCTTGTTATCAGTAGATCATTTAATTCCGTTGATTTTTCTTGTTTTTGAATAGTTGCGCTCACAATTTTCCGCTGGCTCCATTTACGTGCAAAGTTTTTATACATTCAAGTGTAAATAAAACACTTGCTTCAACTATTTATAATAACAGAAAAAAAAACCGGACATATGAAATCATGCCCGGTTTGCAAAAAAGCTTTATATAAAATAGGGGGTCAACAAATGAATCATGCATTCTGGAAAGGCTGATCAATCGGCCTGTTCCAGCTTCAATTCGGCGAGCTTCAGCTGTTTTTCAATCTGATGCGGTGCCGTTCCGCCTTCACTTTCACGCGCTCGCATGACTTGTTCCGGTTGCAGTGCGTCAAAAATATCCTGTTCAAACAAATCACTGAACCGTTTGAAGTCGTCAAGCGATAATTCCAGCAGATATTGATGTTTTTCAATGGCGTAGAGCACCATCTGTCCAGTCACAGCATGTGCCTCACGGAAAGGCATGCCTTTGCGTGCCAGATAATCAGCAATATCTGTGGCATTGGAATAATCTTTTTCAACCGCATGGCGCATCCGATCTTTTTTGACGGTCATCGTCTCCAAAATCGGTGCAAGCAGCTGTAAAGCGCCTTCAAGCGTCTTGACTGTATCGAAAATACCTTCTTTATCTTCCTGCATATCCTTATTGTAGGCAAGCGGAAGTCCTTTCAATACCGTAAGTAGGCCGATGAGATGACCGAATACCCGACCGGTTTTGCCGCGTAAAAGTTCGGAGACATCCGGGTTCTTTTTCTGCGGCATAATGCTTGATCCCGTGCAGAATGCGTCATCCAATTCAATGAATTGAAACTCCTGGCTGCTCCACAAGACCATTTCCTCGGATAAGCGGGAGAGGTGCACCATAATCAGTGAACAAGCGGCAAGTGCTTCAACGACGAAATCACGATCGCTGACCGCATCCATGCTGTTCGGATAAATATCGTCGAAGTCAAGTAATTCAGCAACCCGGCGCCGATTAATCGGGAATGTCGTCCCCGCGAGTGCCCCGGCACCGAGCGGCAGAAGATTCGTCCGCTTAAAGCTGTCACGCAATCGTCCCTTATCACGCTCAAACATCCAGAAATAAGCGAGCAAATGATGGGCGAAGGAAACCGGCTGTGCACGCTGTAAATGTGTGTAGCCGGGCAAAATCGTGTCAACATTCGCTTTTGCTTGCTGTAGAAGTGCATACTGCACATCTTCAAGCAAATCGATCAGTCCGTTTGTTTTGCGGCGAAGATACAGATGCATATCGGTTGCCACCTGATCATTACGGCTCCGCCCGGTGTGTAGCTTGCCACCGACAGGACCGATTTCTTGGATCAGCAAGCTCTCGATATTCATGTGAATATCTTCCTGATCAACGGCGAAAGTGACCTCACCTTTTTTTACCCGTTCCAGAATCGCTTCAAGACCGCCTTTAATTTGCTGCGCTTCTTCAGGCGTCACAATACCGCATTCGCCAAGCATCTGCACATGAGCGAGACTACCTTCGATATCTTCCTGTGCCAGTTCCTTATCGAATGTGATTGAAGCGGTATAGGCATCAACCAGCTTATTAGTTGATTTCGTAAACCGGCCGCCCCATAGTTTCGCCATGGTTGTCCCCCGTTTCGCTGTCATCCTTATGCACTTCTGCATTGACCTTTGTCGGCAGTCCCCACAATTTGATGAAGCCGACAGCGGCATTGTGATCGAATGCATCGCCTTTCGAATATGTGGCTAATTTTTCATTATAAAGGCTCTTGTCTGCCGCACGTCCGACAACAAAGTCTGTACCTTTAAACAACTTGATGCGAACCTTGCCAGTCACGACCTGCTGCGTTTGATCAACAAAAGCGGTCAAGGCTTCACGGAGCGGGGAATACCAAAGTCCATCATAAATAACCTGAGCAATTTCTTTATCAATCAGTGGTTTGAACTTAGAAACTTCTTTTGTCAGGGTAATTGTTTCAAGTGCTTGATGCGCCTTAATCAGAATCAATGCTGCTGGATTTTCATACACTTCACGTGACTTGATACCGACTAGACGGTTTTCAACGTGATCGATACGTCCGACGCCATGCAATCCGCCAATTGTATTCAATTCTTTAATGATTGAAACAAATGGCATCTCTTTACCGTTCAAAGATACAGGAACACCTTTTTTGAACCCGATTTCGATATATTCGGGTGTGTCCGGTGTTTTTTCAATCGGATTGGTCCATTCAAAAGCAGCTTCCGGTGCTTCATTCCACGGATTTTCAAGCACACCCGCTTCACAGGCCCGTCCCCAAATATTCGCGTCGATTGAGAATGGATTATCCAAATCAACTGGAATCGGAATACCGTTCTCTTCTGCATATTTAATTTCTTCATCGCGTGTCATGCCCCATTCACGAACAGGAGCAACGACTTCTAAAGAAGGATCAAGTGCCTGAATCGACACTTCAAAACGCACCTGATCGTTTCCTTTGCCAGTACAGCCGTGTGCGACAGCAACCGCGCCTTCCTTGTGCGCCACGTCGACGAGAAGTTTGGCAATCAACGGGCGCGACAAACCGGAAGAAATCGGATAGACGCCTTCATACAAAACGTTAGCCTTCAATGCTGACGCAAGATAGCCTTCTGCAAGCAGGTCCTCAGCATTAACAATATACGATTTAATCGCGCCAACGTCTAACGCTTTTTGTTTGACCTTATCAAGGTCCTTCCCTTCACCAACGTTGATGCTCAGCGCAATCACGTCGTAATTATACTTGTCCTGAAGCCATTTAATGCAAACCGATGTGTCCAGACCACCGGAATACGCGAGTACGATTTTTTCTTTAGCCATTTGAGTGATCCTCCCTGAATTGAATTTATCTATCAGTCTTTCTCCAGTAAACATTTTAAGATTGCTTTATGGGCATGCAGCCGGTTCTCCGCTTCATCAAAAACAATCGAGTGAGATCCATCGATGATTTCAGAAGCGACTTCCTCGCCGCGATGCGCTGGCAAACAATGCATGAACAAGTAATCCGGTTTCGCAAGTTTCACCAACTGTTCATTGACCTGATAGTCCTTGAAGGCGGCAAGCCGTTTTTCAGCTTCGCCTTCTTCGCCCATGCTCATCCATGTGTCGGTAATCACGATATCGCAGCCTTCTACCGCTTCCTCCGGTGAAGATGTGAAGCCGACCGTACAACCGTTTCTCGCTGCACGCTTAACTGCCGCTTCGAGAATTTCACCATCTGGTTCATAGCCGTTCGGGCTGGAGACGATCAAATCCATCCCGGTAGCCGCAGCCCCTTCAAGTAGGGAATGCGCCATATTATTGTAGCCATCACCGATAAAGCAGGCCTTGAGGCCACGCAGGTTTCCTTTATGTTCCTGAATTGTCAGCAAGTCGGCGATCACCTGTGTCGGATGATGCGCGTCAGTCAGGCCGTTAATGACCGGAACGGTGGCATTGGCCGCCAACTCCTCGACTTTATCATGACCAAATGTGCGAATCATGATCCCATCAACAAATCGTGAAAGCACCTGAGCCGTATCGGCTATCGTTTCCCCGCGGCCAAGCTGCATGTCACGACTGCTCAGATAAAGCGCGGAACCGCCGAGTTGATACATACCGACTTCGAAGGCTACACGGGTCCGCGTCGAAGACTTTTCAAAAATCATGGCGAGCGTCTGACCGGCAAGATCATGATGAACGATGCCTGCTTTCTGTTTTTTCTTCAAATCAGCTGCTGTATCGAGAAGCAGTTGAATTTCCTCCTCCGAACATTCAGCGATGGTCAGGAAATCCCGGCCTTTGAGATTGACTGCTGCGTTTGACTGACTCATGTTTTATCCCTTCTCTTCTTCCAATGTGTGGGTCATCTTCACGTATTCTTCCAAAGTTTGCACTTTCGCTGTAACTACATCCGTCTCGCGTGCATTTAATACAGCCTGCAGCGTATCCAGGCACGTATAGAGTGGCACTTGATAGCGCAAGGCGAGCAGACGTAATTGGAAACCGAAGGATGAGCGATCTCTTCCTGCTGTCGGTATATTCAGCACAGCAGCTACATCGTCGCTAGCCAATAATTGCTGCGCATCGCTTTCTGGCACGGACTGAGTAGGCAGACCCTCTGACTGATAAAAAGTAGCGGTCTGCGGCGTCGCCAAAAGTTCGAAACCGAGCACGTCGAGCATTCTGGCGAGGGGCAAGCTCTCCTGACGCTGTCTTCCAGCTACTGAGCAGAGTACCTTTTTCTTATTTGGGTTTCCAGTAAATGGATTCGTCTGTTTGAAGAAGCAGGCTTTGGCCAAGGCGTCATCGACAGAATCCGCGATGCCGAGCACTTCACCCGTTGATTTCATTTCTGGACCAAGCACCGGGTCAACGTCCTTTAATTTTGTAAAGGAGAACACCGGCGCTTTGACCGAATAGAAATGGGGTGCTTCTGCATAACCATGTTCAAGTGCCTCATCCTTACCAAGCTGGATACCAACGGCTTTTTCAACCATCGGAATACGCGTAATCTTGCTGATAATCGGAACGGTTCGCGACGCGCGCGGATTCACTTCAAGAACATAAACAGTCGATCCGCTGACGACGAATTGGATATTGATCAACCCTTTAACCTTTAATCGGCGACAAATTTTGATCGTATCCTCTGCAATTTCTTTTCGCACCGTTTCTGCAAGCGTGAATGAAGGGAATACGGCAATACTGTCACCCGAGTGAACGCCTGCGCGCTCAATATGTTCGAAAATGCCTGGGATGCAAATCGTTTCGCCATCACTGATCGCATCAACCTCACATTCCTTTCCGGCAACATAACGATCAACTAGGAGCGGGAACGACTTGGCTTCCAAATGATGATCGCTTGTTACATACGCTTCGAGCTGCTGCGGCTTGTGGAATAAAAACATCGACTGACCGCCGATGACAAACGACGGACGAACGAGAATCGGATAGCCTAATTTAGATCCGGCTGCCGGCAAATCTTCCATTTTAGCGACACTCAAGCCCTGAATATGTGGCATGTTAAGTTCGGTCAGCAAATCGTAAAATGCTTCGCGGTCCTCAAGCGTTCGTATCGCTTCCGTTGAAGTGCCAAGTATCGGAATACCCGTTGCTTCAAGCGCTTCAGCGACATTAACAGCTGTCTGACCGCCAAACTGAACAAGTGCGCCGGATACCCCTTCTCTTTCCGCGACATTTAAAATATCTTCCGCAGTCAGCGGTTCAAAATAGAGGCGGTCGGCAACAGAATAGTCGGTGCTGACGGTCTCGGGATTATTATTGACGACAATCGCTTCGAAACCGTTCTTCTTCACGGCAAATGTTGCCTGAACAGAACAATAATCGAATTCAATGCCCTGACCAATACGAATCGGGCCGGAACCGACAATCAGAATTTTTGGTTTGCTGCTTTCTTTGACTTCATCGCAGCCGCTCCATGTCGAATAATAATACGGTGTACGGGCTTCAAATTCCCCAGCACAAGTATCGACAAGATGATAAACCGGCAGAAGTCCGAGGGCTTTCCGACGTGATCGAACGACATCCTCCCCAAGACCACCAAGCTCGGCCAGACGGCGATCGCCGATATTTCTCTGTTTTGCTGATAAAAGAAGCCGATCGGACAAGCCTTCTGTTCGGATCGCTTCTTCCAAATCGATCAGCGCTTTGATCCCATTCAAAAACCAATTATCAATCTGTGTCAGTTGGTGAATCGACGAAACGCTTTGACCACGCCGCATCAATTCAGCGATTGCAAAAAGGCGTAAGTCTGTTGCCTGTTCTGATTGTTGTTTGAGTACCTGATCGCTTAGCGCCGTGAACGCTGGATTCTCAAGACCGGTAAAACCCATTTCCATTGAACGAATCCCTTTATTAAGCGCTCCTTCGAATGTCCGATCAATCGCCATTACCTCGCCCGTCGCTTTCATCTGTGTGCCGAGACTGTGATCTGCTTCGGTGAATTTATCGAAAGGAAAACGTGGAATCTTAACAACAATGTAATCGAGCGCCGGTTCAAAAGACGCATAGGTCGTTCCGGTTATCGGATTCAGAATTTCATCCAAATGGTAACCAATCGCGCATTTTGCGGCAACCCGGGCAATCGGATAGCCGGTTGCTTTTGATGCAAGCGCCGATGACCGGCTGACCCGCGGATTGACTTCAATAATCGCATACGCATTCGACGTTGGATTAAGCGCAAACTGAATATTGCAGCCGCCGACAATTTTCAGTGCGCGGATGATTTTCAACGATGCGTTACGCAACATTTGATACTGGACATCAGACAAGGTCTGTGACGGCGCGACAACGATACTATCACCGGTATGGACACCAACCGGATCGACATTTTCCATATTGCAGACAATGATACAAGTATCATTTGCATCGCGCATCACTTCATATTCAATTTCTTTCCAGCCTTTAATGCTTTTCTCAATCAGTACTTCATGAATCGGGCTTAATTTCAGGCCTCTGTGGAGCACAAGATTTAGCTCTGCTTCATTATAAGCAAAACCGCCACCAGAACCGCCAAGCGTATATGCTGGACGAATGATCACCGGATAACCGATGGATTGGACAAAACGGAGCCCGTCATCATAAGAGCGGATGATTTGCGATTCCGGAATCGGCTCATCAATAGCAAGCATCAGATCTTTGAAAAGCTCACGGTCTTCGCCATGCTGGATTGAATCGACCGATGTGCCAAGCAGCTCAACATTATATTTTTCCAGAATGCCTTGATTATACAAGTCGATTGCCAAATTCAACCCTGTCTGGCCACCTAAGGTGCCAATGACTCCATCCGGGCGTTCCTTGACAATAATTTTTTCAATCGATGCTGTGTTCAGTGGTTCAATATAGGTCTTATCAGCGATTTTTTCATCGGTCATGATTGTTGCCGGATTATTATTAATGAGAACGACCTCAATACCTTCTTCTTTTAAAGCGAGACAGGCCTGAGTACCGGCATAATCAAATTCCGCCGCCTGACCAATCACGATCGGGCCTGATCCGATAACAAGCACCTTTTTAATATCAGTACGTAATGGCATGCGTAGCTTCACCCTTACTTTGATGAATTGAACGTATAAAACGGTTGAAAACCGGATGTGTGTCGTCCGGTCCCGGATGAGCTTCCGGATGGAATTGCACCGTTTCGATTGGCAGTTTGCAATGCTTCAATCCTTCAATTGAACCATCGTTCACATTTTTATAAGTCACTTGAAACACATCGGAAGCAATGCTCGCCTGTTCCACGACATAGCTGTGATTCTGTGAGGTGATCCAAACTTTTCCTGTACCTAATTCTTTGACCGGATGATTGGCCCCGCGATGACCGAAAAGCAGTTTACTTGTTTTCGCGCCATAGCTGAGTGCAATCAATTGATGGCCGAGACAGATACCAAGCGTCGGATAAGCGGAAGTAATTTTCTTAATTTCATCGAACTGTGTCTGCAGTTCCATTGGATCGCCTGGGCCATTGCTCAGCATCACCCCATCCGGTTTAAGCGCTCGAATGGTATCATACGACGTATTATAAGGAACGACAGTGACCTTGCATCCTTGATTAAGCAAAGCGGTCAGCATTGATTTCTTGTAGCCGTAATCAATGAGGACAATGTGAGCGCCTGTTCCTTCGTAGACTTTCATCGTTTTCGTTGAGACGCGGGAAACCATTCCTTTGGCAACCGAGTCTTGCCAATCGATAGCGTCTGGATCCGGTGAGTCGCTGATCACGGCCTTCATTGTGCCACCCTTACGAATTAGTTGGACAATGCCCCGTGTATCCACGCCGGCGAGTCCTGTAACGCCGGATTCAGCCAACCATTTGTCAACGTTCGCTAAGGATTGAAAATGGCTCGGCAAATCGCAGAGATTACTAAAAACTGCAGCCTGCATCTCAATTTTCTCATGTTCGCTATCTTCTGCGTTAATCCCGTAGTTGCCGATCAGTGGATAACAGAAAACCATAATTTGTCCGGCATAAGAGGGATCCGTCATGATTTCCTGATACCCGGTCATGCTTGTATTAAAAACAACTTCACCAGTTACAGGTGCCTGTGTGCCGACAAAATAGCCGGGAAAGCTGTCTCCGCTTTCCAAGACCAGATAGCCTTTCTTCACAAGAGACCCTCCCATTCACTGATTTTTCAAGACTTGTTCCAATGCATCGATGAATATGTCAATTTCCTTTTCATTCGTCACCAACGGCGGCAAAATACGGAGTACCTTTTCTCCTGCCGTCAGGATTAGTACCTGATGGTCCTCCCTCAGCTGATTGACAAGTTGAATTGCTGGTACAGCAGTTTCCACGCCAATCAATAGACCCTTGCCACGCACTTCAAGAATCTGCGCTGGATAGGTCGCTTTGAGTGCCTGAAGTTTTTCCATAAAATAAGCGGCGTTTTTTTTGCATTGCTCAATGACGTTTTGTTTATCAAAAGCATTAAGCGTCGCAAGTCCCGCTGTTGTCGCAAACGGATTGCCACCAAATGTCGAACCATGCGTCCCCGGTGTAAATACCTTGGCTACCTGTTTCTTTGCCATAAACGCGCCTATTGGTATACCGGACCCGAGTGCCTTGGCACATGTCACAATATCTGGATCGATCGCATATTGCTGAAAAGCAAACAGGCTGCCCGTCCGTCCGATTCCCGTTTGTACTTCATCAATAATGATCAAAATCCCTTTATCTTTACATAATTGATTCAGCTGTTTTATCCATTCCGGGTCAGCCGGCAGTACGCCGCCTTCACCTTGAACCATTTCCAACATCACAGCCATGCATCCATCATCTGCGGCAATTGCGTCCAATGCTTCGCTGCTATTATAAGGAAGATACTTGAAGCCGGAAACGAGTGGACCGAATCCCTTTTGCAGCTTTTCCTGTGCGGTAGCCGTCAGTGTCGCAAGCGTCCGTCCGTGAAAGGAATGGTCGAAAGTCACGATATGACCGTGTTCCTTCTTCAGAACCAAATGCGCGTAAAGACGGGCAAGCTTGATCGCGCCTTCATTGGCTTCAGCACCGCTATTGCAGAAAAATGCCTGATCCAGACCGGCTTTTGCAGTCAATTCTTTGGCTAATTGTTCCTGCGGTGCGATATGGAAAAGATTCGAACAATGCCAAAGTGTACCGAGCTGTTCCTTCAGCGCATTTTCTACCGCATCAGGCACATGGCCCAAGGCACAGACGGCGATGCCTGATGTAAAATCCAGGTATTTCTTTCCTTGTTCATCCCAGACGTAAGCGCCCTTCCCTTTGACAATCGTAATTGGAAAACGTCCATAAGCAGACATGATTGCTGATTGAGAAGTCACTGTTTCACTGACAGGCATGGATAATTTCCTCCTCAAGAAAGATTTTTGTTCCTACTCGCTTTCCCTTTGTATAATCAACCAGAGATTCCGGAACTAAGCCGCTAACGATCACAACTTCGGAAACCTGCTGCTTCAGACTTTCCACCGCTGCCATCACCTTGGGAATCATTCCCCCACTGATTTTCTTCATTTCAATTAGATCCTCTATCTCCAAATCAGAGACTTGATCCAGCTGCTTCATTTGGCCATCCTGTTCCACAAGAATGCCTGGAACATCGCTGATAAAGCATAGCTTCGCCTGCAAGGCACCTGCAATCGCGGCAGCCGCTTGATCAGCATTGATATTATAGTGCTGACCGCTCGCATCCGCCGATATCGGCGAAATAACCGGAATGAAACCTTTGCTGCAGAGTGCTTGAATTAATGCGGGATCAACAGAAACAATTTCCCCGACATAACCTAGTTTCTCAAGATCGATTGGCTCTGCCATAAACAGCTGGCCATCTATCCCGCTCAAGCCGACCGCCTTGCCACCGGCCGTTTGCAAATTTGCCACCAGCTTCTTGTTCATTGAACCGCTGAGAATCATCTCAGCTACATCGAGCACATCCTGTGATGTAAATCGAAGACCGTCATGAAAGCTTGTTGGAATATCAAGCTTTGTCAGCATCTCGGAGATTGCCGGCCCCCCACCATGAACAATGATTGGGGCATAAATGCCTTCTTTTTGAATCTCTTGTATATTCTTGAAAAATGAAGGGGTCAGTTTGTCATAAACACTGCCGCCGCATTTAATAACCAAATACTGTTTCATGGGAGTCCTCCTGCTCTCTCCTTGATTTTTCCGTGACCGTTCAGCCATTCAAGAACGATACGAAGCATTGATTTTCACATAGTTATAGGTCAGGTCGCATCCCCAGGCAACGGCAAAACCATCACCTGACCCGACTGAAGCTTTGATAACGATGCTATCCTGTTCCAGATACTGCTTTGCCTCGTCTTCGTCAAAAGCAATTGGCATCCCATTTTCAAAGAGAAGCATATCTCCGAGCTTAAGTGAAACCTGGTCGGGATTGAATGAGGCACCGCTGTAACCGATCGCACAAACAATTCGTCCCCAGTTGGCGTCGCTACCGAAAATCGCTGTCTTCACCAGACTGGATCCAACGATTGCTTTACTAATTTTTTCCGCTGCTACATGATCTTGGGCACCGCTGACTTGAACTTCAATCAACTTCGTCGCGCCTTCACCGTCGGCGGCAATCATTTTGGCGAGCGAACGGCAAACATATTCCAAAGCACCTAAGAACGTTTGCCACTCTGGGTGCGCCGCTGAAAGCGGCTGATTGCCTGCCGCGCCGTTTGCCAGAACAAGCACCATATCGTTAGTGCTCGTGTCGCCATCCACGGTAATCCGATTGAAAGTATTATCGGTAACCGTCTTAAGGGCTCCCTGCAAATCCGCTGCTTCAATCGCAGCATCCGTCGTGACAAAACCGAGCATCGTCGCCATATTCGGATGAATCATTCCAGAACCCTTACAAGCCCCGCCAATAGTGACAGGTTGGCCGTCGATCACGATTTGAACTGCTAGATGCTTCTCTTTTGTGTCCGTCGTCAGAATCGCCTGTTCAAATGTCGCTTCATCGCAGGCGCTATCGATTCCCTCAATGCCCTTCTCCATGACATCCATCGGTAATTGCACGCCGATAACTCCGGTTGAGGCAACGGCGACCAGGTCGTCTGGTACGCCCAATTTCTTTGCCGCCCACTGCTGCGTCTGAATCGCGTTGGCGATGCCTTGTTCGCCTGTACAGGAATTGGCATTCACTGAATTAACGAGTACTGCTTGCAATTGATGGCTTTGTTGAATGACTTTTTGGGTCACTTTAAGCGGTGCCGCTTTAAACTGGTTCGTTGTATAGACGCCTGCAGCTGACGCGGGCACTTCAGAAACAATCCAACCGAGATCAGGGCGTTTGTAGCGCAGTCCGATGTGGCGTCCGCCTGAAGTAAATCCTTTCGCGGTGCCAACTCCGCCATTTTCTAAAATTACCATTTTATCTAAAGTTGCCATTCGTTTATCCACTTTGCTTCTTCCTCTCAAGGGTAGACAGGAGTCAATGAAAGTCCTGCTTTCTCATCCCATCCTTTTATGATATTCAGGTTCTGAATCGCCTGTCCCGCGGCACCTTTAATCACATTATCAATGACTGATACAACGGTCAGACGCCTCGTTCGCCCGTCAACACTCAGGCCGATATCACAGAAATTGGATCCGACAACTTCCTTGGTTGCCGGCCAGTTGCCTTGCGGCCTGATTCGGACAAACGGCGATTTTTCATAAAAAGATTGATAGAGATCGAGCCATTCCCTTTCTGAGTAGCCTTTTGTTATCGTTGCGTAAATTGTACACATCAAACCACGGCTCATCGGTATCAGATGCGTGCTGAACGTAATCGCCGACTTTTCACCGCTCATTGCGGCAAGTTCTTGCTCAATCTCCGGTGTGTGTTGGTGTGCGCCAAGCTTATATGCCTTGACACTGTCGTTGACTTCAGCATAGAGATTACCGATAGATGCTTTTCTTCCCGAGCCGGTCACACCAGATTTTCCATCAATAATGACTGTGGAAAGGTCAATCGCCCCATCTTTAACCGCAGGCGCGAGACCGAGCAAAGAGGCTGTTGGATAGCAGCCGGGGTTGGCAATAAATTGAGCCCCTTCAATCTGCTTGTGATTGATTTCTGCCAACCCGTAGACTGCGGTTTCAAGTCGAGCTGCCTCCGCAGGCGCTTGATGATACCATTTTTCATATTCTTCAGGAGTCTTGAGCCTGAAATCGCCGGATAAATCGATACAAAGCAATCCCTTATCCAAGCACTCAGGAAGCAGCGTTTTGCTGACACCCGCCGGCGTAGCAAAGAAGACAACCTCTACGCGTTTTGCGAGCTCATTTGCATCGAACGGCTCCAGTTCATGATTCAGCACACCCGTTAAATGTGGATAGATATCCTGAATTTTTTGCCCGTTCGTCGAATGTGAAACGAGCATCTCTAATTCGATGTACGGATGATTCAGCAAAAGACGAATCAATTCAACACCGCTGTAACCATTCGCGCCAACAATCCCTGCTTTCAACGCTAAAGCCTCCTGTTCGAACTTTCTCTTTTTTTCGTCATTTTCCAATATACTGACGTTTCAAAGTGTTAAAACTTCTGCGTGCAATGCAGCAGCTTAAATTCCATAGAGGAAAGAAAACGCGGGTATAGTAGAAAACGCCCGCCTCTTTTACTTTATAAAAGAGACGAGCGTTGATAACTTTGCCCGCGGTACCACTCTGGTTATTCCTCAAAATCAGGAATCTGCTCAAGACTCTGTAACGGGAGTTCCCGGATTGCCCTATTACTCATTTCAGGCAATCGCCTCGAAAGTGCGCTTCACAGGAGACATCGCACCGGTTCCCACTCTCCCGGCTCACTGTGGCGTCTGCATCTCTGCTACTCTCTTCCTCATCGACTTCTTCCCCATATAGGGTGATCGTTCTAACTTGTGTGATACTTATTATACATTTCTCATAAGATATGTCAACGCTTTTCAAAAGTTTTCTAGCACTTTTGTTAAGTGGCCGTTTTTTTTCGTATATGCTTCAAAAAATGCTAAGAAACGTCCCGTAAATTCGTTGTTCCTCAGTCACTTATTGAATCAATCATTAAAAGTCTTTCATCAAATGTAAATCATCCCATTGAATGGCTGTCCGCCGCTTAGAATATGCTATAATGATTAAGTCTTTTTTGAGCCGAAAAATTAACAAAATTACATCAGTTAAGGTTGGTGGAACTTGTGATTCATCTTATTTATGCGCTGATTCTTGGAACCGTAGAAGGTTTGACGGAGTTTGCCCCAGTATCTTCTACAGGCCATTTGATTCTCGCTGCAAGACTGCTTAATTTTCAAAGCGATACAGCGAAAACATTCGAAGTTATCATCCAACTTGGTTCGATCATGGCCGTTGTCGTCCTCTATTGGAAACGTCTATGGAGTTTATTTGGCTTTTACCGCAATCACAATGAGCGTTACACCTCACATTTGAATTTAATACATATTATCTTGGCTTGTCTGCCAGGTAGTGTATTAGGCTTATTGCTTCATGACTTCATCAAAAAATATCTATTTGCCCCGGCAACCGTTCTTGTTGCTCTTGTCGCCGGCGGTGTGCTGATGATTTTTGCCGACCGTGTCGCCAAGCGAAGAGAACGGTACGCTACCGAAAGCCAGTCTTTGGATCAATTAAGCTACAGGCAGGCTTTCATTATCGGACTTTTTCAATGTCTGTCGCTTTGGTCCGGCTTCTCCCGTTCAGGATCAACCATTTCTGGCGGACTGATTTGCGGCGTCGATCGTAAAACATCTGCTGAATTTTCCTTCATTGTCGCCGTACCGATGATGATGGGTGCGAGCGGTCTTGATTTTGTCAAAAGCTTGCATTTCCTGACGCTTGCTGATCTGCCAATGTTTATTGTCGGTTTTCTGACCGCTTTTGTCGTTGCTATGTTCGCGATTGTTTTCTTCTTGAAATTGCTGCGTCGCTTCACATTGACGCCATTTGCAATCTATCGTTTTATTATTGCGATTCTCTTTACGTTTATTTTATTTCATTGAGTGTACACAGCAAAACCAGGGACCTGAATCGTCCCTGGCTTTTTTTTGCCTTTTTCACCCCAAATCAGTCATTTCCACTCGCAAACAGCGGTAAAATGTTAAGAAAGACTCGGTGAGCCAAATCCTTTTTTACAACACATGCGTTTCATCGGCGCACTGGCCACAGGCGCAATGCGAGCCTCAAACAAGCTAGAATCTATTGGGCCCATCTGGCACGCTGTTCCCGCAGGCGTCTCGCACTGGCGCTGCATTTTTGTGCAAAAATCCTTAAACTTTCTTAATGTACAAGAACACCTTACTTACGCATGCTACAAACGAAATAAAGGAGCGGATGTTGATGAACCCGTCCATTTGTGTATTCGCAGGTGCGAACCCAGGCAATAATCCGCAATATGCGGAAAACGCGAGACTGCTTGGTCAGTTGATGGCAGAGAAGAATGATCGGCTGATCTTCGGCGGTTCGTCGATCGGACTGATGGGGGAATTGGCCGACAGCATCCTGCTTGCCGGCGGTGAGGCAATTGGCGTGATGCCACAAGGGCTTGTGCTTGATGAGATGACGCACACGAATCTAACGCAGCTGATTAAAGTCAGCAATATGCATCAGCGTAAAAAAAAGATGATTGAATTAGCCGATGCCTTCATCGCTTTGCCAGGGGGAATCGGAACGTTTGATGAAATATTTGAGATTCTTTGCCTTGCTCAAGTTGGCAGCCATAAAAAACCGATGGCGCTACTGAATAGCGAGCACTATTTTGAACCGCTTCTGCAGCTGATCCGCCATAGTATCGCGCACGGATTCACGCCCGAATCCAATCTACGCCTGCTAATTGTTTCGGAAGATCCCGCAGAATTGCTGGTGGCGATCGATCATTTTGTCCCGCCGTCACTCGGAAACAAATGGAAACAGTATCCAAACGCAGGCAAAAGTTCTTCGAAGAACGTCTAATTTGGAAGCCTGTGTAGCAATCATGCTTCAACGTCTCACTTGCTGGAGACGTTCCAGCGCTCAAGTGTTTAAACGGCTAACTTTTCGAACAATCAGCCGCTACGCTTTTGCTAAGAACGGATTCAAAATTGTTTTCTTTCACAGAAAAGAACGTCTCAAAACCGATTTTTCGGTCTTAAGACGTTCTCTTTCGTACGGTCCAATCCTAAAGCTCATTGTGGCCAACGCTGGCGCAACGCGATCACCTTATTAGCCTCAGTATCCAAATTTTGGTTATTTCCAAAAAACTTAGCCCATTAATTCGTATATTGTGGCACTTCAAAAACAAGATTTGCCCCGCTGACACTGCTGTATAAATTGTTCATCATGCTCGTTTGCTTCACTGCCCAAGCAACATCGGTCGCATATTGATGAGCCGCACTTCCAGATTCTAAAGCGACCGGATTCCAACGCATCTTATACAAAGTGTCCTGCTGATAATCTGATCGATAGATATAATGCGACGCAATCCATTGTGCGCCGCCTTTTATCGCTGCCGCCGGAGACGTCCATCCCTTTTCCGAAGCATAATTGGAGGCTGAGACGACCGCCGTTCCATCGAATGCTGAGATGCCGAACATATTATAGACTTTTGTACCGCCGACCGCCACACCCTGCGCCAAATCCGAGCGGCCACTGCCCGTTTCCAGAATAGCATGGGCGATCAGATAGAACACATTGACCTTGCTGTATTGCGCAGCATCTAAAAAAGCCTGCCCCTGTCCGTCGAGCGTTCCTCTACCCGCGAGCAACTTATTCAGTGTGCCAGCATCAACATTCACTGTAGTAGATAGTTTGAGAAATTGATAATAAGCAGACGTTCCAATCGCAAAATTATTTGGATTCATATATTCTGCAATTACTGCTGCTGACGCATTGCTAACCTTCTCCTCTTTCGCTAATGCAGATGCGAAAGAAACACTGTACGGTATTTTTACTGATGCCGAATTTTCAGCGGATATGCTCGAGGCCGTCTGTTTTTCAATATAATCGCCGTACACATAGCCGTCTTTACCGCCGTAGCTAACCTTGACCCAACCGTCCGTTGTTTCGGCAAGCCATTCAACCAAAGTACCTGAGCTCAGCGTTCTGTAGATTTTTGCAGATGTGCTCGGCCCCTCGCGGAATCTAACAGCTGTTGTGATAACAGCTTGTACGGCTTTCGAACCAGAATTGCTTGACTGAGCCTCAGTTGATTGGGGGGCTGCAACAAAATCGGCGGATACATAAGCCGTTCCACCATTATATTTAATTTGCAGCCAATTGCCCCTGGTGCCAGTTACATCAACTGTCGTTCCTTTTGCTAACGTCGTCAGAATGCTACTTGAAATCGAGGCACTTTTGCGTACATTTAGTTTGGCTGTTGTCACTCTCTGGTAAAGCACCTTCGAAGCTGTTGCCGTTTGTGAGGAATCAGCAGTTCCCGATTTGCTGACATAGTCTTTCGCAACCCATGCTGTTCCATTTTTGTATTCTATCTGCAGCCAATTACCGTTGCTGCCTGTTACCGATACCGAACTGTCTTTCTTTAATGTTGTCAAAATGCTTGCAGACACCGATGCACCGCTACGCACATTCAGATTGGCTGTTGTCTTACCTGTATATTGCACGGTGGCGGAAGAATTGGATCCAGACGACGTACTGCTGGATGAATTCTTGGTCACATATTTACTCGATACCCATCCGCTGACCCCATTTTGATTGACTTTCAACCAAGAACCGCTCACCGCTACGACATTTAACTGTGTTCCTTTTTTTAATGTCGTCACGATGGAATAACCAGTCGAAGCCCCGCGGCGGACATTCAGGTTTGCCGTCGTTTTTCCTGTATAATTCGTTGAGGTGACAGAAGTTGTTATATCTTTAGATATAGAACCAGCGGATACGGTGCTGGTATATTTGCCGGCGACGTAAGCTGAGCCGCTCTTATAACGGATTTGCAACCATCCGTCAGCCGTCTTGCCGGTCACCGTTACTTGTGTGCCCTTCTTCAAGGTTGCCAGCACACTTCCGCTGCTTGTCGGTAGGAAACGAACATTTAAATTGGCCGTCGTCACTGCAGGATAAGCCGAAACTTTCTCCACAGCTTGTGTTGCCTTTGTTGCTGTTCCTTTCTTTGTCACATAATCACCGTCAACATAAGCTTCTTTGTTTTGATAGCTGATCTTCAGCCAGTTACCGCCCTCAACTGCACCGATCACTTCAAATGTCTCGCCCTTTTTCAAAGTGCCGAGTATCGCATGCGATGTATCTGGTGTCGTCCGAACATTCAAGTTAGCAGTGGCCTGCCCTGTATACGATGGAAAAGTATCCGCCGATGCCTGAGCTGGCGCAGCGGCTGCGACAGCTGTCACCGCCGCCGCGGTCGCAAATGTTCCAAGAACGGTTATTCCCCGGTTAAGTGTCACTATTTTACTCCTCCATTCGTCTCATGTAGCCGATGACCGTTTGATGCCGCATTACGGACCAAACCTGCTAAAATGAATTGTCGTTTATTAATAAAAATTGCGTTACTATGGGTTGGTTTGGATGGTTCTGCGGTAGCAAAGCGTTGCCTGTTCATTGAGAGGAATGAAGAAGGAGTAATGTTCCAATGTACAATTAAAAACCCTTCACTAACTACGATTCGCTCTCGTTTCGAGAATAATGAACTACGGCAGTCCGGCTGTCTGGCATATACATGCTTAGGACCCGTGACTTTGCGTCACTGTTTTTCAACAGTTTTGCTCTTTGAAAAAGAGTTTTTGTTAATTATATCAATGATATTTACTTAAACTATAGACCGATAGCAAAATTTTTTCAATGGAATAAGTCACAAATTCCTATGACAATTTTCGATCTTTTTCTCTCAGAGTCTAATAGCCCATTTCAATATGTCCTAAATAGTTTATCGGACAAAACTTCGTGATACTTTAGTCATCATCATCATCTTTTTTTTCGAGCGGCTGTCCTCGATACGATATCGCTTGATTGCCGAATTGATGCCAGGCCGTTATAAAGTTCTTCTTCAACGCCTTGCTTCCTGATTGGGCGGCTAACGGATTATTAAAATAAACATGTGTCTTGTCATAGCCTGTTACAAGGACCGAATGTTCCATAAATGTTATCTGGATTATCCCACTACGTGTTCGCCATGGGTGCCAGCTTCCCGCAGGTACTGGTTGAGAATTAATACTGGTAATTACCCACACCGGATGTCCTGATGCAATTTGCTGCTCCACACTTGTCCAAGAAGAGCCGCTTAAATCAATGACACGATTGCCAAGATACGTGCGGGCTAAATTCGCCACTGGTCCATGATAGACAGCTAATCCAGGATTGTTTCGATTTCCATGATACATATTGCCGACAAATCCTTGATTCGGATTGCCCATATAGCCGTCGGATTGATACGGTACCTTTTTAACTTGTTCCGCCAATGTCATCTTGGTGACGTTGATACCGGCAGATTGCAGCAACATGGTCAGACTGGTTATTTCGCATCCGTTTGGTAATTCCGGCAACTGACTGACAAAAGGTACAGTCAGTTTTTTTGCCGCGGGCAGACGTGCTGATGCTATTACTGCCTGTTTTTGCTGCGTTTTTTTCACGGCTTCCAGATTTTTTTTCTCCTTGTCCTTAACTTCTGCCCGTTGTGCTTCAGTCTGCTTTACGACACTGACTTGCTTTGAAGGAACCTGATGTGCGGAATGCTTTTCGGCGTTTCTCCCTTCCGCGTCCATATAATAGTGCAGGAGCAAGAAACTGCCGCCAATAATAATGAATATAACAATAAAAACGGATACGCTTTTGAAAACCATACTCTGCTCCTTCTTGCACAATTTGTGCTTCTCTACTTCTTTCTTGTTGCTTAAGTTGCCATTGAAATTTATAGATTGCTAGCTTATAGGCTTTGTTAAAGTCTACTGTTGTTTTTGATCATTTATTTCCGCGAGTGCCCGAGCACATTGCCTTTTTTCCACCAATTGCGCTTCGGCTGCTCGTTTGCCGCGGGCGATCCGTGAGCCTCCTCAGACAAATTAGAATCTGTGGGGACTCACTTGGCTCGCTTTTCCCGGAGGAGTCTCGCGCCTTCGCTCCATTTTTCGGAAAGTTTCTTTTCAGAAAAACTTGGCATAGCCAAGTTGTTTCCACCAATTGCGTTCTGGTCGCTCGCTTCGCCAAAAATCAGATTCATTTTTCTCTTATGATAAAAAAAGCCTTTCAAACTGCGAAAGACATCTCCAGTTTATTTATTTTTCACTATTTTTCTTAAGATAGGATTAATGAACTGCCGTTCCTGCTTTTCTCTCGGCGTAGCGTAACAAATGGTAAAGACATTCAATCGTTTTCGGTTGGACACCGATCTTATTTGCAGTCGTAAGTACAAAACCGAGTATCGCTTCCAGTTCCATTTCCCGGCCATTTTCAAAATCCTGAAGCATTGATGTTTTATGATTCTGGACTTCCTTATCAGGCAAGAGCAAGGAGTCGGTATATGCAGCGCTGATGGTAATTCCAGCCGCAGAGGCAACTTGTAAGTATTCATCCTTAACCGATTGAAGAATGTTTTTTAGGTCTGGATCGCTAAGTGCATTGCCAACAATTGTACCAGTCAGCGCAGTCAATGGATTGTAGGTAATATTCCAAAGTAATTTTTCCCATTTGATCTGGCGAATAGCTGAAGTAATTGATGCCTCAATGCCCGCTTGCTGCAAAATGCCCACGATCGTCTTCAGATTTTCTATAGATGCATCCGACTGCCACGGTCCAAGTACGAGCCGTCCTTCGCCCACATGATTGACCCTACCTGGCGCCTCTCGAATCACCGAGATGAATGCGGAGCCCCCGATAATTTGTTGGGGGCCAAAAACTTCCGCCAATCGCTCTTCATTGCCAATTCCGTTCAAGAGACAAATGATCTTTGTGTGCTGATCCGATAATTGTTTGAGTTGCGGTAGAACTTCTTCCAACGCGGTTGATTTAATGGCGAGTAAAATCATGTCAAAAGAAGAAACGCCTTCTAAGTGGCCGCTATCTAGCACCGGAACCGGTAAGGAAAAGTCCCCGCGCACACTTTTTACAACTAACTCATGCGTCCGAAGACGTTCCAATGTTCGACCCTTTGCAACAAAAGTGACATCACAGTGGCTGCGTGCCAATAAGCCGCCGAAAAAACAACCGATAGCCCCTGCTCCTAATACTGCTATTCTCACGATCTCACACCCCTTTAAATTTAGAACCGATCCGATTAATTTATACTTTTGTTTCAAACCGATGTTATCTAACCTTACATCTATTTTAACGCAAGATGAAGAACTTCGCTTATTAAAAAACTGGAATTAGCGATCTATTGAGAAAGACTTAGCTTCGCCAAGTCCTTTTTTATAGCAATTGCGTTCCGGTTGCTCGCTTGCCGCGGGCGATCCGCGAGTCTCCTCGGACAAGCTAGTATCTGCGGGGTCTCACTTGGCTCGCTTTTCCCGCAGGCGTCTCGCGCCTTCGCTCCATTTTTCGCAAAGGCCAAAATTTAGCGAAGCATACTTTTTCTACGATTGTAATTTGCTCTGTGATGCTCCGATCCACTCTGTTGAGATTACGCCTTACTGGGTCGATGTTGTGCCTTACTCTGTCGATGTTACACCTTGCTCTGTCAATGGCCCACCCTACTCTGCTGATGCCATGGCTGAGATTAGAACTTCACCGCTTGGCTCTCCTTAGGAAGTCATATTTGTAAAACTTGGTGTAACAGAAGCACTCTTTTGAACAAATGTACCTCGATAGATCGCTCGCTAACCGCTCGCGTGCCGCGAAATTTAACTCATTTTCGCCAAAAGGATAAAACTCCCTTTTCTTTATAAAAAGACACAGGAATACAAAACTTGTTATACTATGTTCATATTAATCGGAATGAACCGGTGTTATCTGCCGGAAAGCGGAGGGTCTGTTAATGGATCAAATCATTATCTATTGCGACGGCGGTTGCCGCGGCAACCAAAGCGATAGCAATGTCGGCGGCTGGGGCGCTGTCCTCAGCTATCAGGATCACATAAAAGAACTATTCGGCGGTGCAATCAATACAACAAACAATATTATGGAACTAACTGCAGCCATCCGGGCACTAGAAACCCTGAAAACAAGCAATGTTCCCGTTGATTTCTTTATTGATAGCGCCTACGTAGTCAATGGTATGAATAGCTGGGTTAATGGATGGGTAAAAAAAGGCTGGCGTACCGCCTCCGGAGCCCCCGTTAAGAACAAGGAGCTATGGATGCGTCTGCATGATCTGGCCAGCAAGCAACAGTCAATCCGTTTTAATAAGGTCAAAGGCCACCACGGCGTGGCGCTTAATGAGCGTGCCGACCGTCTTGCCAATCAGGCAATGGATGAAGTCAGCCGAAACGTGTAACAGCTGCAAGAAACATTCCTTCGTGTACAAAAATCCTGCCCGAGCATTCTTTCGGGCAGGATTTCTTTAACTGGCCATCACAATGACCTTGTTTTCATCCAGCGATTTTTTCACATCAATAATCCTTTGGTTTGAGGAGCCACGGAACTTCAGCTGCAAATTCCTCTTGGTTATGTCGAACGGTCCGTCCACGAGCACGTCAATATCGCTCAGCATATCCCGATGTACCGGATCGGCCACTAGTTCTTCGAAAACAAACCCGCTCCAGCACCAGATATCTTTACCCGGGCATTCTACTTTCACCCGGTGCACAAGCGGCTTCAGCGTTTGCGGGTGGTCAAATGGTTCGCCGCCGAGCAGCGACAAACCTTGCACCCGAATATCCGGCTGATTCAGATCATCAATAATCTGCTGCTCAAGTTGTGGGGTATAAGGCGTACCGAACCGCGGGTTCCAGGCAGCCGCATTCCAACAGCCTTTGCAATGAAAATGACAGCCACTTACGAACAGCGAATGACGGATCCCTGTTCCATTTAAAAAATCAAAACGTTTATAATCAGCGTAATTCATTGAGAGGATACCTCCAATCTGCAAACCGCTTTATCCCTCTTCTTGACGCACTGTTCATGAAATCAACTCTGCTGTTTTTCGCGGCTATTAATTTCTTTCAGCCGTCCTTTAATTGGTTTGCGCTGGATCACCGAACCGAGGTAGCCGCACAGACGGCGGATGCAGGAAGTCGTCTCTGGATTGTGATTGCCGCAGCTTGGACATTTAAATCCTTCCGCCGTTGCTTCGAATTCACCTTCATAGCCACATGCATAACATTTATCAATCGGCGTATTCGTGCCGAAATAGCCGATGCGATCATACGCATAATCCCAAACAGCCTCCAGGCCTTCCGGATTATGAATCAATGATGGAAACTCGCAATAGTGGATAAAACCACCAGCCGTGTACGGTTCATAATCCTTTTCAAAATCTATTTTCTCAAAGGGCGTAATCTTCTTGCGCACATCATAATGAAAGCTGTTCGTGTAATAGTCTTTATCCGTAATGTCTTTAATACTGCCGAATTTCTGTTTGTCTAAGCGGCAGAATCGATCAGTCAAACTTTCTGAAGGGGTCGCGTAGACGCTGAATGCATAGCCAGTCCGCTCACGCCACTGCACCGATACTTCTTTAAAGCGTTTGACAATATCGAGTGTAAATGCCTTGGCTTCTGGGTTATGTTCCCAATCTGGGCCGTAGAACACTGTCGCTGCCTCATAGAGACCAATATAGCCCATCGAGACAGTTGCCCGACCATTTTTGAAAATATCCTGGACCCGCTGATCGGCATCGAGCCGTTGGCCGGTCGCCCCATATTGATAGAGAATTGGCGCATTTTTCGCGGTCACTTCATCGAGTGTATGGATCCGGAACTGCAATGCCCGGCAAACAAGATCAAGTCTTTCCTCGAACAAGGACCAAAATAGCCCTTTGTCGCCGTGTGACTCAATGGCAATTCGTGGAATATTGAGTGTGACCACGCCCATATTATTACGACCATCAGCAATATACTCGCCATTTTCCTGATAAGATGGCAGGAACGATCGACAGCCCATCGGCGCCTTGAAATCGCCTGTCACTTCGACAATTCGATCATAATTCAGAATGTCCGGATACATCCTTTTGGTTGCGCATTCCAAAGCCATCTTCTTGATATCGTAATTCGGATCCTCAGGATTCAAATTCAAGCCACGTTTGATCGTGAACACGAGTTTTGGAAATACAGCCGTTTTGTGATCGCGTCCGAGTCCCTGAATACGTACTTTCAGAATGGCCTTCTGAATCTCACGGGCAAACCAGGAATCGCCAAGGCCAAAATTAAGTGTAAAAAATGGTGTCTGACCGTTGCTAGAGAAAAGGGTATTAATCTCGTATTCCAGCGACTGCATCGAATCATAGATTTCTTGTTTCGTCATCGCATACGCATAGTTTTCCTGTTCTTTTGGATCGGAAATCCACTGCTTGGCTGTTTTCAAATATTTTTGGAAGCTGATTTTCGCGTAAGGTTCGAGCACTTCGTCTGCTCGATTGAAAGATGTACCCCCATAGATATTCGAAGAAACATTGGCGACAATCTGGGCAACAAGCGCTGTCGCTGTTTTTATCGAACGTGGACTCTCGACGTCGGCATTACCGATCGAGAAGCCGTTCTCAAACATCCCTTTAAAATCAATCAGCATACAATTGTACATGCTGAAAAACGGCGAGTAGTCGAGATCATGAAAATGGATGATTCCCTGATTGTGCGCGTCGGCAAATTCTTTCGGAAGAATGTGACGTAGCGCAAAATCTCGCGCCGCGACCCCGGCAAGCAAATCCCGCTGAGTGTTAAATACTTTCTCATCCTTATTTGCATTTTCATTTGCCACATACTCGTCCATATTAATTAAATCTCGGATCTTATCGTCCAATGTCTTTTCCTTAACAACTGGTTCATTAATCAATCCTAATCACCGTCCCTATGTTCTATATAGACCATTATAGAACAATATCTTGTGGGTTCAATGATTGCTCAATACAATATATTGATGTTTATTCCTTGAGTAACACAATTTATTGATAGAATAGGAAAAATCAATTTGTGGAGAATTTGTGACAGTGGAGTACCCTTTGAAAATCCAGAGGTACTAAATCACCGGAGCGTCAAAAACGCGTCTTTCATAGAATCGCATCAATCACTTTCGCGGGCGAAAGTGATTGTTATTCGCTGGCGTTGCTTTCGGCCGTTCTATTGCGCAAAGGAGAACGACTTTGCGAAAGGCTACTGTGCAGAATCATGCCGCCAATTACCAACAATAGACCAATCCACGCTGAGTGCGTAGGCAGACTGCCACCGAAGAAAATCAATTCGCCGAGCAAAGTAAAAACAACTTCCATAGACTGAGTCGCCTCCACGGCAGCAAGCTTGCCGCTGTCCTCTTTAACAAGCTCAGTCGCATAGAAAAACAAAACAGTGGCAATCACACCGGAGGAGACAGCAACGATGATCGATTGAATGATCTGGTCGATTGGCGGTGGCCCGGCTGTCACAAGCGCAAATCCGGAAAGTAGCAGCCAAAAAGGACAACTGGCAAGCGTCATGCCGAGCAGACGCTGAAAAGTATCCCAGCGGCGCCCCGTGTAAGCCATCATCTTCCGATTGCCAAGTGGATAAGAAATCGCGGCGATCAAAATAGCGAGCACACTGAAACTAATTGACGTAAGTGGCGCCTGCCCCACCTGACTCAACTGCATCAGCGCGATCCCGATCAAAATGATAACCGACAATGCAAGTCCGCGAACGGGTATTCTTTCACGCAATACTACAGGCCCATTCTCTGTCTGAATGGTTACCGAAAAGAGAGGGGACAATAGCGCGCCGCAAACAATCGTCAACTGCCAAGTTGCTGCAATCAGCCAACCTGGACCATATGCTGCAGCGAAACACAGTGGCGCATAGAAGAGACCAAAACCAACCGTACTCCAAATCAACCAGTTCTGCGGATGATGCCGAAGCTCCTGCAAAATCGGTTTTAAATTGCCGCGAAGGCCCACGAGAACAAACAGGAAAGGAAGCATAAAAAAGTAGCGCAACGAACCGCTCCACATCCAGTTTCCTCCGGAAAGCGCCATCTCACGGTTGGCAATAAAAGTCACCGCAAAGAAAAAGGCGGATAGTATGCCAAGAAACATCGCACGCAAAAGTTCTCACATCCTGACTTGTCTTAAAATTTTTCTATTATTCTGCTGCGTCCTGATTCATAGCCGCGCTTTGAAATAACGCGAGTCGTATATGGCAAAATCAGCTCCTTCGGAAAACCGGAAAGACCATTAATTAGCCGAAGATTTTCTTAAGATGATGGTAAACGCCATTTTCACTGCAACTAAATTCGGTCACTTCATCTGCCTGCGCTTGGATCGCTTCAGGCGCGTTTTTCATAGCCACTGAATGGCCAGCTAGATGGAACATCGGTAAATCATTTTCGCCATCGCCAAGCACGAGGGCATTTTCCACGTTCAGTTTGAAGTGATCGAGCAAAATACGGATGCCGCTCGCCTTAGAAATGCCCTTGGTATTGACCTCGACATTATTATGCGAGGAAGAAAAGAAATCAAAAGGAATTGTTTCATTCCGTTCGGCCAATTCCTTTTTCCACGCCTGCATCTGATCAACTGATGAACTGTAGAAGTAAATTTTGACAATTTCCTTCCAACTTTCTTCAGGGAGTGAATCTAGCCAAGTCATCGTATGGCGCATGACTTTTTGGCGCGACAGCCATTCGTTAATATGCACCCTCTCCGGTTTCTCGCCGCTGATTTGTGCTTCCATATAGGCTTTATCCTTTGCAAAAGCGATTCTGCCGCCGCTGATCCGATGCATTTCGTAGAAGAGCTGCTTTTCGCTTGCTCGTTCGATCAGTTGATGGACCAGCGTTGCATCGAGTGCACTCTGAAATATTTTTTCTTTACCGGCAAAGACAGCCATGCCATTCGCTGTGACCATCCCTTCTACCGGAAAGTGTTCCGGCAGCACTTCCTTTGCCTCGCTTAGACTACGCCCTGTCACGGCAAAGATACGTTTGCCTCGTTCTTTCAATGTGTTCAGATAGACAGGCAGCTCTTCAGGCACTTGATTGTGCGGCGTCAGCACCGTACCATCGAGGTCAAACATGATTGTTTCAATTTCCATCATAGGAATCACACTCCAGTTATCCGCTTAATAGCTGTACATAAACATGTAGTTTCATTGTACCGTTATCGCTCTTTTTTTTCTTCTTAGACGATGTATTTATATTAATTATTTACATGAATGAATCGTTACATCAAAAAATGTTTCTTATTTGCTGGGGGATCTCCCCTATCCTCTGAAGTCTTGGGGCCTGACTGATTCGGTAAGATAAACTTGGCGTAGCCAAGTCTTTTTTGAAAAATTGCGCTTCGGCTGCTCGCTGGCTCGCTGTTTCCGCAAGGCGTCAGAGCGCCTTCGCTCCATTTTTACGCAAAAAGCAGCGTGAAAATAAAAAGAACCGGATGTGCACTTGGCACTGTTCGATTCTTTTCTGATTACATTACTGCGGCATAGTCATCTTTTTATCGCTGTTTCAAAGCTTCTTCCAGGCTCGCGTCAAAAATCGCCAATGCCTCGTCGATTTGCTCTTCCGTAACAATAAGCGGTGGGATGAAGCGGATGACGTTTTTGCTGACGCCGCACGACAAAAGAATCAATCCCTTTTCGAGTGCAATCGAACGCAGGCTTTCCACGAGTTTGGCATCTGGTTTGCCGTCTTTCGTGACGAATTCCATCCCGATCATCAGCCCCAACCCACGCACGTCAAGAATTTCCTGATGATTAGCTTTCATTTTCTCAAGTTTGGCTTTGAAATAGCTACCCATTGTTGCCGCATGATCGGCCAGTCCGTTTTCGAGCAGTTCGAAGACAGCAGTCCCCGCCGCGCAAGCAACCGGATTGCCACCAAACGTGCCGCCATGTGTACCTGCAGGCCATTGATCCATCAGAGAACGCTTCGCAACCATCGCGCTCAACGGGAAGCCGTTGGCAATCGCTTTAGCCAAACTCATGATATCCGGCTTAACATCAAAATGCTCGTAAGCGAAAATCTTGCCTGTGCGCCCGAAACCCGTCTGCACTTCATCAAAAGCGAGCAGGATCCCGTGCTGATCACAAATCCGGCGAATCGCCTGTAGGAAGCTCTTCGGCGGCACAATATAGCCACCCTCACCTTGAATCGGTTCAAGAATCATGCAAGCGACTTGTTCTGGTTCAATCAGATCATGAAATATTTCTTCTAATTGAGCGATGCAACGGGCGGTTTCCTCTTCATCGCTGAGACCCGTGCGCGCTGAATATGGATATTCCGCATAATAAACGCTTGGCAGGAGTCCCTCGTAATGGCGCCGGTATTTAGCGTTTGAGGCAGTCAACGTCGTCGTCGCCAGTGTGCGGCCATGAAAACTTCTTTTAAATGAAATAATGCCTGGACGGCCGGTCACCTGCTTGGCAAGTTTGATTGCCGCCTCATTCGCTTCGGCACCACTATTTGAAAAATAGATTTTATAATCGCTGCCGACGTGCCCAAGAATTTTTTCGGCAAGTTCGATATAGGATTGATAATAAACCACATTATGACCGCCGTGAATCAATTTGTCGATTTGTTCCTTCGCCTTTTGAACAACATATGGATGATTGTGGCCACAATTGACAACCGCAACACCGCTGGCAAAATCAATATACTTTCTACCGTTCTCGTCCCACACATAAATACCTTCTCCACGGTCAACACCGATCGCTGTCGCGCGTAATGCCACCGGGGGAAACAATTCGAGCGCGCGCTCATACATACTTTTTTCCGCCATGATTCCTGTCCCTCCAATTTCATTCTTCGTTGTATGGTTAATCAACCGAACATGTCGGTTAAACAAACGTTTAATTAATGTCTCTGTTCGCGTTCAACGCTACCTGACAGAACGGATTCGGTTAAGCGACGAATCAGAGTCGGAACCTTGGTGAATGAATACGGTTTATAGACACGCTCCATCCATGTATGTGCCCGCTTACCGTAGACACCGATGTCGAGACAAGGAATGTTCAGCTGTCGAATCGCATCAAGCGGAATCCCGTATATCCTGCCCCATCCAGGGAAGTTAGCCAAAATTGCTTCGGTTTCATCGGCGGTCTCGCTGATCGACAAATAACTGCTGTCCGCCAGATAAGGGAAAAAGCGTTTCTTCGCGAATTGTTCCCCAAATTCCGGAGCTGCTTCTGCCAGCACTTGATCGAGAATCTCGTCGCAGCGTTTCTCAGTCGGCACATCTTTCCGCAAAAAATTATGTGGACAATAGGGCGGAGCAAAAAAGACAATGACCTTTTGTCGCTTGTCACCCATCGCCGCTTCGAGTGCTTCAATAATCCGAAAACTGCGCTGACGGAAATCCTCATTGTCATGGCCACGAATCGCGTCTTCTGTCAGCGTCTCGATATCAATTCCCACCCGTTTTGCCTCAGCAGCCATTTCTGAGAAAGTTTGAACCGGCGTCGTCCAATCGGGCGCGCTTCCCAGCAGTCCGCAATTGGCTGCAAATACTTGATACTGTGCTTTCAAATAATCTGCCAATTCCGCGCAGGCCTTCTCAGCCACATGCTTCAGTTGGCTGAGCACTTCCTCCGGCGCGCGCTCATACAGAAAATAATTAAAATACAAGTGAGCAGCGCCCGCCGTCTGCACATTATAAAAAGCTTTGCGATCACGCTGATACAGGCAGGATGCCGGAAGAATCACTTCATCAGCTATCTTTTCAGCGTAGGTCATATTATTATTAAGTGCTTCGTTGATTCGGCTCGCTATCAGCGTCGGATCGATGCCGTTCAGCGTCTCGCCAACATGCGTTTCTCGCCCTCTGATAAAGAAGCAACCCAACAGTTTTCCAGCTGCTCCGGTATAAATATAGCGTTTGGTATCGCCTTTATAGAGTGGGCTGACAAAATCCGTATTCAGCGCAAGTTGAAACTCAAGATGCTGCTCACTTTTTAAACGAATCAACTCGTCGACGGCATCGATCACACCACGATGATCATTTTCTTCGACTGGATTGAACATCACAAGCAGATTGCCGTTTAACAACTGACGGTGCTGCGAATAATACAGCAAATTAGCTAAATGGACGGCATCGCCGCTTTTCATGTCTAACGCACCGCGGCCAAACAGCCAGTCTCCGGACTGTGCGTCATTGCGAACATCCTGATCTTTTTCATAGGACGCGAAATAGTCACGAAGTGCGTCCGGATCAAGTGCTTGATGCTCAAGAGGCCCAAAGTCATCAATACCGACCGTATCGATATGGCCGTGATAGATGATTGTTTTAGTTGTCGCTACATCGCTTTTCAGTAAGGCAAAAACATTCTTACGACCGAGTGCATCGTGGTTGAGCGCTATTGTCCACACTTGGTCGGGGTGCTGTTTGAAATAAGGAAAGGAGCGAATAATCGTTTCAAGCCGTTCCGCAATCTGGACTTCACCCTCTGTGCCGTTGACGCTCTTCACAGAAACCAAGTCACGTGTCAGCCATTCAACCTGTTCTTCAAGCGGAAGCTCTTTTATCTGATCATACATCGGCGTTTTCTCCTCTTTTCCAATCAATCCGTCAGTCTGTCTCTTTGCAACACAAGCGACGAGCAATGGATACCGCCACCCATTTTATTCAATTCGTCAACCGGAATCGCAAGCACAGCAACACCGGCCTTTTGCAATGTTTCAATCGTCCGTTCACCCTTTGACGTAAATAAAACTTTGCCTGGTTCCAGGCAGAGTAGGTTAGTCGTCATTGGCGGATCAAGCGGATCCGTGTAGATCAGCTGAACCCCGTGGTCCTCCAAATATTGCAGGAACCAGTGCGGCAAATTCGTCGGATCGACCAATGCTTTATCCCTGTCGACCATATTAAATACTTCGTCGAGATGGATCATGCTGGACGGTAGATCAACAACAAGCAATTCCATGCCCTGCCACGATAAAATAGCGCGCAGCTGTTCAATTCCCGCATCGTTCACACGAACGGAGCGACCGACAATCGCTGTTTTCGGATCGAAAACCATGAAACTGCCGCCTTCCACAAAGCCGTTGCCTTGGATCGAAGCAAGCACTGGCATGCCGATTTTCGCCGCTGTTTTCAATGTGCGAAGCGTTTCGCCATACCTGAATTGAAACGCAAACCGGGCCAGAATCAGGCCGCCAGGAATGACCATACCGACGTCACGGGCAAACAAATTATTGGTGAGGAATTGTCCGTCATCAACCATCGGAATCACTTCCACACCTTCTTTTCTCAGCACCGCTGTCATGCCATCATGCTGTTCTTGCATTTTGGCAAGATCGAGTGGATCCTTGCTTAGGCAATAGCTGACAATTGAGCCGTTCTTGTCGCGAAGAATCCGCGCATGGGCACCCGGCTCATATGTTGCTTTATTCAGCGCCAGCACTTCGTCACCAGGGCGGTGAACAAATACTTTTCGGACTTTACCGACCGCGTTGGTATTGCCCCAATCGCTAGCCCAGTATTTTTCAAGAAGCGATGGGGCTTCAAAAGAAGCCTTGACCAAATTTTCATCCAAAAACTTATGTAAGACGGACACACCAATCACCTCTGTCTGATTTTGCAAGGAGCTTTTCCTCCGCTTTATACCCCTCTATCATAATATATATTTGATTCGCTGAGTCCTTAATTTTTTCTTAATCCCGAAATTTCAGCATTTTTTGGAAAACACGCTGCCGAACTTGCTTGGCGTCTCTGTGCAAGTCTATTCTTTACTTGTCGCTTCAGGGGCTCACTATTCATTTCAATTTTTAACGCGATTTTGATTTTTCCAAAATTAATTGACAGATGTTCCGACACAATTAACTTATCGGTCAGATCATCTGACATATGAATTGACGTGTCGTTAATTTCCGGCTAAGATATTTCTTGTAAACTTCATCCTTTCTGTTTTCGTATATCCTTAATCTTACGGTTTAGGGTCTCTACTGAATAACCGTAATTGACTGTGAAATATGCGTGCATATTTTCACAGTCCTTTTTTTATTTATTTTAAAGTACACGTTTTTTCGTCGTTCTAAGTGCTGGGGAGGGATTTCATTGTCAACCTTATTAATTAAGGACGCCGAGATTGTCACGATGAATGCAAAAGAAGAAATTATCACCGGGGATCTGTTGATTCAAGGGGACCGGATCGTCTCTTGCGGTCCTTCCATTGAACCGCATGCCGCCGACCGGGTTTTAGACGGACGCGGACGGATTGTCATTCCTGGATTTATTCAAACGCATATTCACCTCTGCCAGACATTGTTTCGCGGACGAGCAGATGACTTGCAGTTAATGGACTGGCTACGCAAGCGGATTTGGCCACTTGAAGCCGCTCACGATAAAGAATCGATCTATCTCTCAGCGATGCTCGGGATCGGCGAACTGATTGCCGGTGGTTCTACAACGATTGTCGACATGGAAACGGTGCACCATACCAATGAAGCCTTCGAAGCTATCGCCGCAAGTGGCATCCGCGCTTTGTCCGGTAAGGTTATGATGGACAAAGGCGAAGATGTGCCCGCGGGTCTAAGCGAGCGCACCGAGGATTCGCTCAGAGAAAGTGTCGATCTGCTCGAAAAATGGAACGGATTTGACGGTGGCCGGATCCGCTATGCCTTTGCCCCGCGTTTCGTGATCTCCTGCACGGAAAAATTGCTCACCGAAGTCCGTGACCTAGCCGAGCATTACGATACGTTCATTCACACGCACGCTTCAGAGAACCAAGGCGAAATCGCGATTGTTGCGCAGCAGACAGGTATGCGCAACATCGCTTATCTAGATCACATCGGGCTGGCGAGCAAACGGCTGATTCTCGCTCATTGCATTTGGCTGAGTGACGCGGAAAAAGCGATTATTCGTGATCGCGGCGTCCATGTCAGCCATTGTCCAGGATCGAACCTAAAGCTTGCTTCCGGCAGAGCAGCTGTTCCGCAGATGGCCAACATGGGCATCAACCTTGGGCTTGGCGCAGACGGCGCCCCATGCAATAATAATCTCGATATGTTTCAGGAGATGCGTCTCGCCGCGCTTATCCATAAACCATCAAACGGACCGACGGCAATGGATGCCCATCACGTATTCCGCATGGCAACGATTGACGGCGCGAAGGCCGTCGGTATGGAAAAAGAAATCGGTAGTCTTGAGCCCGGTAAAAAAGCAGATTTAGCGATTCTCAATTTGAATCATTTTCACGCTCTGCCCTATTCAGGCGTCGATCCAATTTCCCGAATTGTTTATTCAGCCATTTGCAGCGATGTAGAGACAACAATCATTGACGGACATCTCGTTATGGAAAACCGTCAAATGCGAACGATTGATCAAGAACTTGTCCTCCGCGAAGCGGAAACAGCGATCAAACGACTGGTGCAACGTGCCGGCTTGGCGAACTGAGCACGATATGGTCCACCGTTTAACCAAATAAAGATAAAACGATGTCTCAAAGTTGCTAAATTGGCCTTTGAGACATTTTGCATGTAAGATTTGCATTTTATCGTTGCTTGCTTTATAAAAGGAAAGGTTATGTTTCAATTTCGCATTGTTTTTTTGATCAGAAAAACTTGGCATAGCCAAGTTCTTTTTCAACAATTGCGCTTCGGCTGCTCGCTTGCCGCGGCGCCGCGCGTCTCCTCAGACAAGCTGGCTTTAGCAAAGCCAAGGAAAATTAAAAGATAGGTGGAAAGAAGTGGAACACATGGCAGAAGGCATGGGGCTGATACTCATCGAACTTTGCGCGTACAATCGGCTCAAAGAATCGGATTTGGCGGATCTCACAGCCTATCCCGAAGTGGGCATCATGAGTTGTGAATGTTTAAATGTCTGTGGTATGTGCAGCATGCGTCCATTTGCCATGGTCAATGGACAGCGCGTCTTCGCGGAGACCCCCGAAGCCTGCACGGCAAAAATCAAGGCAAAAGTCATTCAGGAACTGAAACAATTGTCAGAATAACAGATGAGTCGCGAATTGGATAACCTAGGAGTTCCTGACCCCATCATGAATCTCTCTCCATGATTCTTCAACAAGGCTCTTATAAAAACTTGACGCATGTCGGACTCGGTAGCAAGAGTTCCGACTTCGATGCAGACAATTTTCCCGTCTCCGTATCACGCTGAAAAAGAACTAGGTTGCCGGATTCCTGATTGGCAACGACCAGCAGGTGCCCGGACGGATCCAGTTCAAAATCTCTCGGCCAGCTGCCACCCGCGGAGGCATGAGAAACGAGCGCCAAGCGCCCATCCGCTGAATTTACTCGATAGATGCCGATACTATCATGACCGCGATTGGATACATAGACATATCGCCCATCTGGAGAAATTTTTATCGCGCCGCCTTGGTTATGCCCTAAAAAAGCGCCCGGAAGTGAGCGAAGCGTCTGCAAAATTGCAAAACGTCCATCACGCGCTTCGTAGCTGAGGACAAAAATTTCCGAACTCAATTCGGATTGCACATAGGCAACCGGCTTCGTGGGATGAAAAATTAAATGGCGCGGACCCGTTCCATCCGGGAAGACAAGCTCTTGCAATTGTTTCAACTGTCCCTCAAACTCAGTGTACGTTATCAGCCGATCGGTCCCCAAATCAATGGCCACCAGATAGCGGCCATCCGGCGTATAATCTGCATAATGGACATGAGGACCCTCCTGACGCTCTAGAGCGGCGCCGCGTCCTTGATGGCGAACCTGGCAGACTTTAGCCGCCAAAGTTCCGTTATTGTCAAGACGATACATCGTGACCGTTCCACGATGATAATTGCCAGTTACCAGTTTGTCGTTCGTCTGATTCAATGCAAGATAGCATGGGGAGGCGCCGTCCGAAATCTTTTCAGCCGTTTTTGTTAGCTGACCGTCTGCACCAATAGTAAATGAGGCGACACCGCCCTCTTTCTCTTTTTTGGCGACTGCATAGAGCGTCCTTTTTTCCCCGCTCACTGTCAGATAGGTTGGGCTGCCGAGCGCTGCAGCGAGCTTAAGATCGCCCAATTTCATGCTATCCGTGTCGAGTGTGAATGCATAAATGCCCTTACTGCCGTTGTTGGTGTAACAGCCTATGTATCCTGTAAAAAGCGCCATTTTTTCGATATCCTCCATTGGTTCGATTTTTTCTTTAAATATGCCTGGTCCTTATTTGTATCAAATGTGCTACGGTTGCTCACGTGCCTAGGAGCACAGGGTCAAAAATCATAGTTTTACTCTTAATGAAAACACTTCTTGATTTGCCAGATGATCAGCATCACTACCCATTTGGCAAAAGAAAAAATCAAAGCAATTGAAAGCAACAACATAAGTTCAAAATTGACACGTCCGATACCTGTAATGAGCTGTCTCCCGAGCGATGGATCGAGCGAATAGCTGAGAAAACTCGCTAGAAGGCACAGAAGAAAAAACAGGCCAGCGCCGCTCGATGCGCCTTTAATATCCTCTTGGCTCAGCGACATATGCGAAGCAATGGATACTGAAAGCCACAAAAACAGCCAATAATTCAGATCGTAAAAATTCACGGGCGAAAAAAGCGCACCCATCATGGCAATGAAAGTCTGCAGCCAGAACAACCATGAAGCAGGATTCAGAAGCGATAACGTCTGCCGAAACGCAATTAACGAACCAAAAAAGTCCCTGCTATTAGGTGGAAGTAGTAAATAGGCAGCTGCCATAATTGCCAAGCTGCCACTGAACAAAGGTGCGACACCGATAAACAGATTTCCCGTTTTTTGATAGAAACTTTCCGGATGATAGCGATGCATGACATAGCCGATTGTTCCATGGTCATCCGGCCGCTGAAACCATTTAATGGCTGTAATCTGGTGTCTGAACAGCAGACACAGCAATGCGTGGCCGAGTTCATGAATCGGTGTGCCAATCCAAGCTGTCGCATAAATTCCTTTCATTCCGAACACCTGGATCGTCCGTGCGTTGGTTTGTTGCTCCATAGAGCCGAGAAGCAGGCCTGCAATCAGAAGACCGCCAAGAAGTGAGAAAAATTGCAGAAAGCTCAGCCAAATGATATTCAGCGCGAGGGCGATATACCATGAATGAAACATAGCTTACCGTTTGCCGAGCTGCTGGTGATCAAGAAAGGGTTTCAACTGCATGCGCGCTGGTGCCTTCAGACCTCTAGCAATTTCTTCAGTCCACGTTTCGTCCCGGTTATTTCCCTGGCGTGTCTGATAATAATGGGCAACTTCCTGATCATAGGCGGAAAGCTTTTCCGCTGGGATCTGATGCTGATAGTGATTTTTGTGAAAAATTACGTCAAATGGCAGGCGCGGTTTCTTCTCAGGATTCTGTGCTGGATAGCCGACGGCCATGCCGAAAATTGGGAACGTATGCTCTGGCAGATTGAGAATTTCTGCCGTCCGATCAATAGCGTTTTGGATGCTGCCAATATAGCAAATACCAAGTCCCATTGATTCGGCCGCAACGGCCATATTCTGCGCGGCAAATGCGGCGTCGCCAAGTGCAACAAGCAATCGCTGCGTCGTATCCAGCGTATCAGTAGCCACCCCCATTTTTTTACCGATACATCTATTTCGGTACTGATCTGCGACAAAAACAAAGAAATAGCCGTTATGTTCCACATAAGGCGCATTATAAGCAATTGGGCGCAATTGTTTTTTTATCTCTGGATCATCGATACCAATAATGGAATATGATTGTGTAAAACTTGATGTAGATGCTGCCTGAGCGCATTGAACAAGCAAGCGAACCTGCGCTTCTGTTAGTGCCTGATCCGTAAATTCGCGAATGGAACGATGGTTGAGCAAAGTCTCGATAACTGGATAATTCATCTTTTACCTCCTCGCGTCTTTCCTCCATTATAGAAGTTCAGAACAGGAACTGCACGCAGCAGGCAGCCGCTCCTGTGTATGAGATAAACTGGGCTACGCCAAGTCTTTTTTTGTAAAAATTACGTTCCGGCTGCTCGCTTGCCGCGGGCGATCCGTGAGCCTCCTCAGACAAACTGGAATCTGCGGGGTCTCACTTGGCTCGCTTTTCCCGCAGGCGTCTCGCGCCTTCGCTGCATTTTTTGTGCAAAATCTTATACATTCTTCTTATCTCTTTAGAAAAACTTGACGAAGCCAAGTTCTTAGACGACGGCTGAGTCTTAGTTTTTTCTTATACTTAATTCCCCTGAAAATTTTATACTTTCTTAACGCGTACAAAAAAAAGCGGCGAAACATTCATTTCCGCCGCGTGATTATTTGTTTAAACGAATCAATCTGCTAATTTTTCATTCAGAACCGGAACGATCTGCTTCTTGCGGGAGACGACACCTTTCAGTGTTGCCGTATGATTGATCAACTTGACACCGAATGCCTCAGCTGTCTTTTCGGATGCTTTGCCAAGAATCAGCGCTTCAGAATCGCTTGTCAAAATATTCGTGACAGCAAGCAGAAAGACGTCTAGATGCTTCGCTTCGATTTCTTTGGAAATTGCTGCTTCCAGTTCATCCTGTCGCGATAGCGCATCCTGAACGTCAACCACATTTACCTGAGCAATTTCAACTGCATGGCTGCCCATCGTGAATGGTTTCATGTCGAGCTGAATCAATTCTTCAGCAGCTTTGTCGGCAATATTGGTTCCTGCCTTCAGCATGTCGAGGCCATAAGTCGCCGCGTCAACGCCAGCAATGGCCTCCAGTTCTTTCGCAGCTGCCACGTCTTCCTGCGTGCAGGTCGGCGATTTAAAAAGCAGTGTGTCGGAAATTATCGCAGACAGCATCAGACCTGCTGTCGTTTTCGATAAAGCGACGCCATTTTCTTTGAATAATTTATTAACAATCGTACAGGTGCAACCAACTGGTTCTGCACGATAATAGAGCGGTGATTTGGTCTCAAAGTTTGCAATCCGGTGATGATCGACAACCGAGCGTATCTCGACTTTCTCAATATCATCCACACTTTGTCCGCGCTCGTTGTGATCGACGAGATAAACCGCCGGCACTTCATCGGCAACGCTCTTTACGAGGCGAGGCGCATCCACATGAAAATAATTAAGTACATACTCGGTTTCTCCGCCAATTTCACCGAGACGGACCGGTTCGACTTCTTCACCCAATTTGTTCTTCAATTCCGCAAATGCGATTGCGGAACAAATCGCATCTGTATCAGGACTTTTATGCCCGAAGACAAGCACTTTTCCCATTTGACTACCCCTTAATCTATGGTATTTGGCTATTCACAGAATCCCGTTTATAGTCTTTTAACAAAACCATACATGAAGTCATTAATAATTTCAATAGCCTTATAAGAAACCACACGAATTTGTGAAATTATTATCATATTAAGTCTGTTTTTGTCAATGCCTAAAATCAATTAAACTCCCTGTTTTTCCCCATTTCTAATCACTTGTCACAAAATATTAAAAAATGTAAGCGCTTTTGCTAGCGTTTTCACAAACAAGTTCTTATAATAAAATTGTCGAAAGGGTTAGGGGAAACCGAAGTGCCGGCAACGGCTGAACCTGGCCAAGCTATCTTGTATGACATCATAAATTTCTTACTTACATTTGATGAGGAGTGTTCCAAATGACTGAAGTATTAACCCAGACGAAAAAAATTGCAAAATCCATTACTTCGCCAAAAAAATTCATTGTCGGAAAAGATATTCTGGCAAATATCAGCGATTATATTGCCCCGCTCGGAAATAATGCTTATTTCATTTGTGATGAATTTATCGTAGATCGCACGATTAAAGAAGCAGGTGCTTCATTTCAGCAAAGCGGAAACACAGCAACCTTCGAGAAATTCAATTATGAATGTAGTCAGGAAGAAATCGATCGGAACCGCAAGCTTGCACGCGAAGCGGGAGCAAATGTCATTGTTGGTATCGGCGGTGGTAAAACGCTTGATACCGCCAAATCGACCGCTTATTATGAGCACCTGCCTGTCGTCATTTACCCGACGATCGCATCAACTGACGCACCTTGCACAGCCTTGGCTGTTATTTATACTAAGGATGGACAGTTTGATCACTACCTCTTTCTGCCAAGTAACCCAGATATGGTTATTGCCGATACCGATATTATCGCAGCTGCGCCTGCACGTTTCTTTGCCGCCGGCATCGGCGATGGTCTAACCACCTATTTTGAAGCACGCGCCTGCTACAAGAAAAATGGATTGAACTTGGCCAATATGAAACCGGCACTTGTTGGTGTCGGATTAGCAAAACTGTGCTACGACACGATCCGCGATAACGCTGTACTCGCCATGCGCGCAGTTGAGAAGAAACTCTCGACACCTGCGGTTGAAGCGACAATCGAAGCGACGATCTATTTAAGCGGCGTTGGCGCAGAATCCGGCGGCTTGGCGGCAGCTCATGCCATCCATAATGGCATGACAGCAGTTCCTTCCCTGCACCGCGTGCAGCACGGCGATAAAGTTACTTTCGGTCTGCTCGCACAGCTCGTTCTCGAAAAAGCAGATCAAAAAGAAATTGAAGAAGTAATCCATATCATCAAGGCAGTCGGTCTGCCGTTGACCCTAAAGGATCTGGGCGTTGAAGAATTCATCGAAGACGAATGGCGCAATGTCGCTGAACTCTCCTGTGCGGAAAATGACACAATGGGCAATATGCCATTCGAAGTCACACCGGACGATGTCTTTAACGCCATCGTTACAGCCGACGCTATTGCTCAATCCTATCACGATTGAAGAATTCCAAAAAAACTGCCGGTCCATTAAACGGATCGGCAGTTTTTTTTATAAAATTCTTTTATAACGAGTACCGCTGTTATTCATACGCTACAAAAGCGGGGCACCAATGCGTTGCATCAGCAAATATGGCAGTCGGCTTTGTCTGCCTAAAAGTGATGCAAATATTATATAAAACCTGATAAAAATTAAACAGCGAAAGCGAAGAGAGCGAAATGCCTACGTGAAGGAGAGGACAAGGGAGGCTCCGCAACTTTCAGCTTGTCCGGAGAAGCTCCCGACCTCTCCGCGACAAGCGAGGCCCCGAAGCGTTGCAATAGCAAAAGGATCATTCCCGATGCAGCAATTTTGTGTTGGCGATATATAGTGCTGCGACAAGAACCAGTATCGCGATCGAATAAAAAAGTACTGATTTCGGATTTTCATGACTGACAATAATCAGCCGGACAATCGCCGTAACCCCGATGTAGATAAAATAGCGTAACGGAAAATGATAGTGTGCTTGAAAATACTTGATAATCAAAGCGATGAACTCGAAATAGAGAAAGAAAACAAGAATTCCCTCGAGCAGATGAAAATAAACTGCATTTCCATGCAAAAAAAGATAAGAAAAAATCTCGAATGTTTCTTTAATTAAAGCGATGCAGAGAACAGCCGCAAGAACGAGGAGCACAGTGTTCAGTACCCAGCGCAACACGTCAGATATCAGTGCCGCGCCCACTCTCTGTATCTTCTCTTCTTTTTCTTTTCCCATGTCCTGCCTCCTTTCTTCTATTTTATGGCACCATCAGAAAAAAAGCACCGTTCCTAAGTTGAACGGCGCTTCTTTATCTATCATTTCTCAATCAATTTTTCTTCAACTTACGCGCAATGCCTGTGCCAAGCGATTGAATGATCTGAACAATAACAATTAGAATAATAATCACGGCATACATGACATCTGGTTGGAAGCGGACATAACCAAACTGATAAGCAAGGTCGCCGAGACCACCGGCGCCAACAAATCCAGCCATCGCCGTTTCGCCAATCAAGCTGATCGTTGCAATCGTCAGACCAAGAATAATCGACGAGCGCGCTTCACGAACAACCACATACCAAATAATTTTTGGTGTTGAAATACCCATTGCCTGATAAGCTTCAATAATACCGTGATCCACTTCAAGCATTGCCGATTCAAGCAAACGCGCGACATAGGGCGCGCAGGCAACAACGAGAGGGACAATGACACCCTTGACACCAATTGTCGTGCCGACCAGCGCATGTGTAAATGGAAGAATAAAGAAAAGCAGGATAATGAATGGAATCGAACGGATAATGTTAATCAAAGCATTGAAGAATGCATAGATCCAAACATTTTGACCCTGTCCGCCCTTTCGTGTCAAGACGAGCAATATCGCTAGCAAGATTCCAATTACAAGTGAAAAAGCGAGCGAGATGACCGTCATCTCAACGGTTTCAATGAAGCCCTGCCCTATAGCACTGCCCCATTGGCTGATAAAATTGCTCATCTCAATAATCCGCCTCCTCAACAAGAATCTCCTGTTGCTTCAAATATTGAATCGCCGCTTCCGTTTCCGAACGGTCACCTTTCAAATGAACAAGCAAATTACCGATTGACTGATCTTTCAACTGATCAATGCCGCCAGCGATGATACTCGGAAGAACGTCGAATTTTTTAGCAACCGTCGCCAGAAAAGGATCCTTAGCCGATTCGCCAAGAAATGTCAGATTCACCAGACGTCCGCTTTTCAACAAATCCCGACGAATGCTCTCAGGTATGCTTAAGCGTGATTCGTTGCGAATAAATTGTTGCGTCATTGCTTCTTTTGGACGGGCAAAAATATCAACAACAGATCCTTGTTCTACAATTTGGCCTTTTTCCATGACGGCTACTCGATCGCAAACGCGCTGTATCACATTCAATTCATGAGTAATCAGAAAAATCGTTATGCCAAGTTCAGCATTGATTTTTAGAAGCAACTCGAGAATCGATTCCGTCGTGTTTGGATCAAGCGCACTCGTCGCCTCATCGCTGAGCAACACTTCTGGTTCATGAGCCAGTGCACGCGCGATTGCCACCCGTTGTTTCTGTCCACCTGAAAGCTGGCTTGGGTAGGCATCGCGACGATCAGTGAGTCCGACAATGTCAAGATACTTTTCGGTCCGCCGTTCGATCTCATCCTTTGCGACACCTTCCAACTTAAGCGGAATGGCGATATTCTCATAGACCGAAGCAGTTTCCAGCAAATTGTATCCCTGAAAAATCATCCCGATTTTCCGTCTGAGTTTCAAAAGATCCCTTTTGCTCAGTTTCAGAATATCTTTGTCGTCGACAATGACATGACCGCTTGTCGGACGTTCCAGCAGATTGATGCAGCGAATCAGCGTACTTTTCCCTGCACCGCTGAAACCAATCACACCGAAAATCTCTCCTTTGCGGATTGTTAACGACACATCTTTCAGCGCTTCAATTTTCTTTTTACCGACTTGGAAAGTCTTTGACACATGATTCAATTCAATCAAGATAAATCCTCCTTACCATGCAGGAACCACAGAGCCACCGAACTTGTGTTTAATGAAATCTGTTACAGTTTTCGAATGATAATATTTTTCAATCTGTTTAACCACTTTGTCATTCTTATTTTCGGTACGAACAACGAAATAGTTTGGATACGGATTATTTACGAGCGGTTCATGGAAGATGGAATCTTTCAGAACAGTCAGGCCAGCGCCCATTGCAAAATTGGTGTTAATTGCTGAAGCAGATACCTGGCTCAATTGTGCAGGAAGCTGTGCCGCATCAAGTTCGATAATCTGAAGATGTTTTGGATTGCTCGTGACGTCGCGCTTCGTTGCCGTAACACCGGAACCCGTTTTCAGCTTAATCACGCCAGCCTTTTCAAATAATTGAAGAGCCCGCAGTTCATTAGCCGGATCATTCGGTACTGCAATCTTATCACCATTTTTCAAATCTTTCAGGCTTTTGATGCTCTTAGAGTAAATCCCCATTGGAAAGGCTACTGTTTTAAAAGCAGCCGTAAATTTATAACCCTTATTCTTCACCTGATCTTTAAAGAAAGGTAGCGTCTGGTAGCTGTTGGCATCGAGATTCTTATCACTCAATGCTGTATTTGGCTGGTTATAGTCATTGAATACCTTTAGATGAATCGTCAAACCATCCTTTTTCGCCAGTTTCACGACCTGCTCCATTACTTCTTGATGCGGTCCTCCAGTGACACCTACCGTAACTTCCTTATCGCTCAATTGGTTTGATGATCCACTTCCACAAGCAGCAAGTACAAAGATCAATGAAAGTGCGAGTAATGTCGACAAAACTTTAATCGTTTTTTTCATCCTTAATCCCCCATTTTCTCTTAGAAAATTTAATTTACAGCTGATGCATCAGAATACTATGAATTTATTGTCCCCTATCGAATCCAAACATCTCCATGGCAACGCTCTGTCCATGATTCGTTTTCCCTTCCGACGGTCAGTAATTCAACGCCGAAAAAAGCAATTTGATGTGAATGGTGTCTGAACAAATGCTTGCCATACGATACAAAAAAGGCTTCTCTGCAGAGAGAGAAGCCTGTATGGTCATTTTCTCTCTTATCTTTCAAAGCCATTGTTTCAGACTTTGCAGGAATTAGCACCAGAATCAAAATTCGATTTGGTTGCCGGGTTTCATCGGGCCAGTCCCTCCGCCACTCTGGATAAGAATGTATTCGATTGGTTAGTAAATTGATTGTACTATGAATCTACAATCCTGTCAAAAACTTTTTATTTTATTTCGACGATGCCTCTGTTTCATAGCCTTTCGGATGGCTGCTATGCCAAGACCAGGCATCAGCAAGTATCTCCGGTATATTCGTATGCACCGGTTTCCATCCAAGAACGCGCTTTGCCTTTTCTGGAGAAGCAATCAACGTGCTCGGATCACCCGCGCGCCGCGGCGCAAGCTCTGCCGGAATCGATTTGCCAGTCACTTTACGTGCAGCGTCGATAATTTCTTTGACGGAGAACCCTTCACTTGATCCAAGGTTGAACACATTACTCTCTCCGCCCTTGAGCAAATAATTCAGTGCGAGACGATGCGCCGCAATCAAGTCTTCGATATGTACATAATCGCGGATACATGTCCCATCCTTTGTCGGATAATCATCGCCATAAATTTGCAAATGATCACGTTCACCTGCGGCAACCTGGAGAACAATCGGAATCAAATGTGTTTCCGGATGGTGATCTTCGCCAATTTTACCCGTCTTGCTCGCACCGGCCACATTGAAATAGCGCAATGCAACAAACTTCATGCCATATGCACGGTCGCACCATTTCATCATTTTCTCCATAGCTAGCTTTGTTTCGCCATATGGATTCGTTGGCTGTGTCGGCATATTCTCTGTAATCGGGACTTGTTCCGGTTCGCCGTAAGTTGCCGCCGTCGACGAAAAGACAATATGGCGCACACCGTTTTCCTGCATCACCTCAAGCAGAATCTGCATCCCGTATACATTGTTGTTAAAATACTTCAACGGCTTTTCAACCGATTCACCAACGAGCGAATTCGCAGCAAAATGAATCACCCCGTGAATTTTTTCTTTCTTGAAAACAGAGTCAAGAAAAGTCTTATCACGGATATCACCTTGATAGAATTTCGCTTGCGGATGGAGCGCTTCTTTGTGGCCGGTCTGAAGATTATCGACAACGATTACTTCTTCTCCCGCATCAATTAATTGATAAACGGCGTGCGAGCCAATGTAACCTGCTCCGCCAAGCACTAATACAGCCATCGTCTAAAGCCCCTCTCATTAATTTAACGAGTCAAATCTGTACCTAAAATCTGTACCTATTGTCCTACAATCTCTTGTGTTTGACAAGAAGCAGCCGCGCTTCTATTCTTCGACGAATTGGATCGAAACAGGTGCTTGCAGGACACGTTCCAAATGCTTCTTATGTTTCTGCGCTGCTTGTTCTTCAAAATAAGCATCATCATGATAAATTGCCTGAATCTGAATACCCTTCTTTTTGGTAATCTTGACTTTTAATTGGCTAACCACATGCTGACGCGTCCGATCAAAGTCATGCGCAAGGCGTAGCACCGCACCGAGCAGCTCATACATTTTCAACTCGTTTTTGCTGAGAAATAGTTCAAACGGTGCCGCAAAATCAAGCAATTTAATTTTATTTTTAAAAGATGCGATCAAGGCAAGCGCCAGTCGATTGTGGTGACTAATGCCGTTGATATTAATATTGGTCAGCAGATAGAAGGTATGTGCACTACTCGATTCATTGTTAACATATTCACCGATATAGGCCAAATCCGCGCTGTGAGAAAGCAACCAGGCTGTCTCCGCTTCCGAATAACTGTCAGTAATCAACGGACTGATACCATCAAAAATTTGAAAGGCAAGCGCCTTGACATAACTGGTGTGCGTACTGTCCAAATTGAAGTTCCGCCTGAGATGGCGAATACTTTCTTGAAGGACATGCGGGATCAGTTTCTCACCGCGTTCCTTGAGCATCCATTCATAAAAAACGCCTTCCCTCAGCCCTTGGCCGCTCAACATAAATTTTTGACCATTATTCAATTTCACAAGCGTATTGATGACAATCGCAGCCGGCAAAATAATATCCGACCGATCTTTTGATAAGCCATCCATTACCTCACGCTCACTTTGTGACATCGCCGCGAGCCGATGAGTCAACAAGTTAAGCCGCGCGCGCGGCATTGTGTACTGATGAAGACCAACCATCGGATAATGTTGTTCCGCTTGGTCAATTTTACATAGGTTCCGCGCTGTGCCGCCAATGCCGATAACCGGTAACGGCTGATTAACCAACCAGTCGAAGGTGGAAAAAACAGTTCTTAAATAGGCTTCCAGTCGACTGATCGCCTGTGGATCATTGCTGCTAAAATAGTTTTTGTAAAGGGTAACTGCTCCAAACGGGAAGGAGTGGGCATGTACCAATTTCCGGTCATGAAAGAGCGTGACCTCCGTGCTTCCGCCGCCAATATCAATCGAGATACCATTTTCAATCTCCGTTGAGTTAACGATCGCCGAAAATCCATATGTCGCCTCTTGAAGGCCGGAGAGCAACCGGATCTTCAGGCCGGTATGCTGAAAAATATAGTCGAAAACATCTTCACGATTCGCAGCTTTACGCATCGCAGCTGTCGCCACAGCGTCAACAACTGTTATTTTCGGCTCGCGACGAATAATCGCCAAGAAGCGTCGCAGTACCTGAAGCAAGATGATCTGTCCCTCGTCATTCAGATTCTGCCGCTCATCAATATAATTGCTTAGTCTGGCAACTACTTTGAAATTAAGCAGTTCCTCGCAGAAATAGCTTTTATCAATGCCGATAACAACTAAACGAATCGAGTTCGATCCGATATCAATCATGGCGTGTTTCTGTGCGATCTCCAATCCTAATCACCTCCGTCATCCGCCGTCCGATAAACGACCGTCTCGTCCGGCGTCAGAAAATTGATGGTGTACTCGGTCAAAAGGCCCTGAATCAAATACTATTCAAGTATAACCTTTTCCAGCAAGATCGTGTGTTTTTTCAGGTGAAAAAGCTTGAACCGTTTAGTCCTTGTTCGTTGCTTCTTCTCCCTCAATCTTATTTCTTGTATCTACCCGAAACCCTTTTTTCTTTGCGTCGGTATAAATCGGCAGTGGATAACCTGCTTGTGTCAGATAGTTCTCGATTGACTTAACCATCTGCTTAACAACAGCGACACGCGCATACCATTTATTATTCGCTGGTATAATATGCCATGGTGCGCATGCCTGGTCGGTTTTCGCAAACATGTCTTCGGCGGCTTCTGCGTATGCCGCCCATTTTGATCGGTTGCGCCAATCTTCATCTGTAATCTTCCAGCGCTTCAGCGGATCCTCTTCACGCTCGCGAAAACGTTTGTACTGCTCGTCTTTGCTGATGTGCAACCAGAACTTTTCAATAATATAGCGGTCATCTGTCAGCAGCTTCTCAAATTGTTTCACTTCGTGGTACGCCCTTTTCCACTCTTCTTCTTTGGCGAAGCCTTCTACACGCTCCACAAGTACACGTCCATACCATGAGCGATCAAAAATGACAATTTGTCCGTACTGAGGAAGCTTGCGCCAAAACCGCTGCAAATATTGATAACGTTTTTCATGAGGAACAGGTGCAGCAATGGGGATAACATTATAACCGCGTGGATCAAGATTGGCGACTGCACGCTTGATCGCGCCGCCTTTGCCCGCAGCATCCCAGCCTTCAAACACAAAAATGACTGCAATATTTTTCTCTTTTAGCAAATGCTGCAAGGCCAGCAGCCGGATCTGATACTTCTTCAGTTTCTTCTCGTATTTCTTTCTGTTTTTAATTTTACTGCTCAAATCCACTTGATCCAAACGATGTTCGCCCATTTGAGTGCCCCCTTTTGTTCGATACGTCCGCACTGTTGTTTGAATATGAAACAAATAGCTGGTGACTATAATATCCCCGGCTTTTCGTTCTTGAATTTAGTATAGATCATTACAGTTGTCGCGGCATTCCGAGGCATACTCTGTGGGAAATTCTTTCAGGCACATATTTCTGGAAACAAGGGCCAAACTATAAAACGGCGAACAATTATCCGCCAAAATTTCAAAAGAAAGCCGTGACAATCAATGCCTGAAAACAAGAAGAATGCATTTGATGAAAAGTTAAACCAAGAACAGTCGTTTAACCTGGAATTCTCTGAACCACTTGACGAACATTCCGTTGAAGAGCGCGAACGCGCACAGCGAACTGGCGATGAAAACAATTACGACACCAAGAACAGCAGCAGCAAGTACAACAAAAAATAAGGGTTAGACAAAAAGGATCCGTGCCTTTGATTCAGGCTACGGATCCTTTTTGATATGTCAGAAGGACCTGGCTACAATCCAATTTTTTCCACTAAGCTTAGTTTTTGAATGAATGAATCGGCGATGGAATTCTACCACCGCGGGCAATGAAAGCCGCCGAGGATTCTTGGCTGACAGCCATAACCGGCGCATGTCCGAGCAGACCGCCGAATTCAACGGCGTCGCCTACCTTCGTGCCCGGAGCTGGAATGACGCGAACCGCCGTCGTTTTATTATTAATGACACCGATAGCCGCTTCATCGGCGATGATAGCAGAAATGGTTTCCGCTGGTGTATCGCCAGGAATTGCGATCATATCAAGACCAACCGAGCAAACCGCGGTCATCGCTTCTAATTTTTGAAGATTAAGGGCGCCCTTTTCAACTGCCTCAATCATTCCCGCATCTTCTGAAACCGGGATGAACGCGCCGCTCAGACCGCCGACATGGCTGCAAGCCATGACGCCGCCCTTCTTGACGGCATCGTTCAACAAGGCAAGTGCTGCTGTTGTGCCGTGCGCACCCGCCGCTTCGAGTCCCATTTCTTCAAGAATACGAGCAACCGAATCGCCAACAGCCGGTGTCGGCGCGAGCGAAAGATCAACGATTCCGAACGGCACACCGAGACGGTTTGATGCTTCATGACCGACAAGCTGGCCCATTCGCGTAATTTTGAAGGCAATTTTTTTTATGGTATCGGCGACAACATCGAAAGGCTGTCCTTTTACTTTCTCAAGTGCTCGCTTGACGACACCTGGACCGCTGACCCCGACATGAATGACGCTATCTGCCTCGCCTACCCCGTGGAAAGCACCCGCCATAAATGGATTATCCTCCACAGCATTGGCAAAAATAACCAGTTTGGCACAGCCTAACCCCTGATTTTCAGCAGTCAATTCGGCTGTTTTTTTGACAATAACACCCATCTCACGCACCGCATCCATATTGATTCCTGTACGCGTCGAGCCGATATTGACAGAGGAACAGACAAGTTCCGTTGTTGCCAGCGCTTCAGGAATGGATTGAATCAAACGTGCATCGCCAGACGTGTACCCTTTTTGCACCAATGCGCTGAAACCGCCGATGAAATTGACGCCGGTTTCCTTGGCAGCCGCATCCAGTGTTTTAGCAAAAGCCGTAAAATTCGTGTCGGCTGATGCGCCAGCAATAAGAGACATCGGTGTTACCGAAAGGCGCTTATGAATGATCGGAATCCCATACTCGTTTTCTATCGCTTCGCCTGTTTCAACAAGATGGGCCGCCAATCGGGTGATTTTATCATAAATTTTCTGCCGTGCCCGCGCACCATCGCTATCGATGCAGTCCAAAAGCGAAATACCCATTGTAATGGTTCGGATATCCAGTTTTTCTTCCTCAATCATCCGAATCGTTTCCATTATCTGTGTTGTTTCCATGCTTTGGTTCTCCTTTACAAACTATGCATCGAAGTGAAAATTTCTTCGCGCTGAATTTTAATTTGCACATGCAGAGCATCGCCCTTATCATTCAAAGCCTGTTTGATTTCGCCGAAATTGCAGTTCGCGGACTCAAGATCGAGAACCATCATCATTGTAAAATAGCCGTTCATAATGGTCTGCGATACATCAAGAATATTAATTTTCAATTCCGCCAGTTGATTGCTGACCCCCGCAATAATACCAACATTGTCCTTGCCGATAACCGTTAAAATCGCCTTCATGTGAGCACCCCTCAAATTGTTATCACGTAACGATCCCGTTGTTTCTCGATGTTCTATAGCCTTTCCAGAAAAACACAGTGCAGTTGTCGTTTTATTGACAAAAAGGAAACGTTCTTATAAGATAAGAAATGTCTTAAAGACATGCGGGTGTAGTTTAATGGTAAAATTAGAGCTTCCCAAGCTCTCGTCGTGGGTTCGATTCCCATCACCCGCTTCTTATCCGATTTAAGAGAGCGCCTCTGGCGCTCTTTTCTTTTGCCTGCAATCGGCAGGACGTCTAAATACTGGTCACTTTTCCAAATGCATGAAGATGGTCGATACAATTATAGTCGATAATCTTCCACGTATTCGCACACGATTCAATATGGCAGATGCATGTATTAAATAGTTTCGTTTTTCCTGTGCCGATTTTGCCATCAGAGAGGGTGGCGAGAATCACATTGATTAGGCCACCATGTGCAACAAGCAGCACTTTCGCTTTTGGTGCAGCCTGGTGAATGGCCGCCAATCCGTGCAAGACGCGCTCTTGAACCTGCTCAAATCGCTCCATGCCGGGGATATTCATATCCGGAAAATGCTGATCCCGCTCGGCAACAGTCATACCCGATGCTTCTCCGTAATCTTTTTCAATAAAATCGGCGCTCTCAATAAGGGGAAGCGCTCCGATGTAGGAATTGATCACTTCTGCGGTCTGCTTGGCGCGAAGAAGTGGGCTTGTGTATACTGCCGCAAATGATTCCTTACTCAAGAATCTGCCCACAAGATCCGCCTGCTGTCTGCCTCTTGCGTTAAGTGGGATGTCTTCACGGCCTTGCAGTTTCCCCATCGCGTTCCAATCTGTTTCCCCATGCCTGACCAGGCATATTGTTGTCATGACTCAGCCTCCATCATTAGTACTCCAGCAAATACTTGCTCTCGTTTGATGCTTCCTTTTAGTATAACGAAAATAAAGTGACTGTGTCTTGTACAAATATCGCCAATTTCACGAAAATTGTCAAATGACGTCGAGTAATTAGAAAAACTAGGCTTTTTTTAACAATTGCGCTCTGGTCGCTCGCTTGCCGCGGGCGATCCGTGAGCCTCCTCGAACAACCTAGAATCCGCGGGGTCTCACTTGGCTCGCTTTTCCCGCAGGCGTCTCGCGCCTTCGCTACATTTTTGCGTAAAGTCATATACACTCTTTATAAAAATAAACAGGGGCGGAATTCGCTACTCCACTCCTGTTCTCAGATCAAATTTTTATCTTTGGCCTTTTATATATGGCAAACCATCTGCTTTCGGCGCAACTGCTCGTCCAACAAATCCTGTCAACACGATGAGCGTAAGCACGTACGGTGCAATCAGCAGATACACAGATGGGAGTTGGTCCAAATAGGGAATCTGCTGGCTTGTGATGCTCAGGGACTGGGCAAAGCCGAAAAACAGTGAAGCACCAAGCGCGCCAAACGGATGCCATTTACCAAATACAAGTGCAGCTAGCGCAAGAAACCCTTGGCCAGCAATTGTCGAAACATTGTAATTCGAGGTAATCGTCACGAGATAGACAGCACCGCCGATTCCGCCGAAGATACCACTCAACACAACCCCGATATAACGCATTCTAATAACGTTTATACCAAGTGTATCAGCGGCTGCAGGGTGTTCGCCGACCGAACGCAATCTGAGTCCAAACGGTGTTTTGAAGATCACATACCAACAAACAAAGGCTGCGAGTATCGCCAGATAAGATGTATAAGTCACTTGTTGAAAAAATATCGGTCCAATGATTGGTATTTTGGAAAGCAGCGGAATATTGATTTTATCAATATTATTCTCAATATAAGGTGTCTGCCCTCCGCCATTATAAATTAATTTGACAAGAAAGATTGTCAGTCCTGCAGCCAAAAAATTTAAAGCTACACCGCTGACCGTCTGATCCGCGCGGAAAGAAATTGACACGACCGCATGGATTAGCGAGAAAATGCCACCTGCAACTCCTGCAATCAGAATGGCTAGCCAAGGCGAAAAAGCACCAAAGCCCGAATGCTCTAAAGCTAGTGTAGCAACCGCCGCAGTAAAAGCCCCTACGGACATTAAGCCCTCGAGACCGATATTGACGACACCCGATCGCTCGGTGAAAACGCCGCCGAGCGAGGTGAAAATCAACGGTGCCGCTGTCAGCAGGGTCGAAGGAACGATGATGCACAGAACTTCGAAGAAACTCATGCTTTATGTCTCCTTCCCATGAAACGGCCCCATGCCCACTGGACAACATATCCCGAGCCGACAAAAAATATAATCAAGGCGATAATAATTTGAATTAATTCAATCGGTACACCGGCAACTGATTGCATGGTCAGGCCACCTGTCTGCAAACCAGCGAACAGAGCGCCTGACAAAACAACGCCAATCGGCGTATTCAGCCCAAGTAGCGCAACTGCGATTCCGTTAAAACCAATCCCGGTGAATGTCGCATTAATCATCATATACTGATAGGTGCCCAAACCTTCCATAGCACCTGCAAGTCCGGCAAAAATTCCTGATATCGTCATCGATAGAATGATATTGCGGCTGACGTTCATTCCCGCATATTGCGATGCATCCTGACTGAAGCCTACGGAACGGAGCTCAAAGCCCATTGTTGTCCGCCACAGAATAAACCACATGGCGATTACTGCGAGTATGGCAACAATGAACCCCCAGTGGAGCCGAGAACCTTGTGTCAGGTTGGCAAGGAAATTTGACGCAAGTGACGCAGCAGGCGGTATCGTTGGTGTGCGTTCACCTTGCGTGAATAAGAACGTTTTAATCAAATAGCTTGTCGTATAAAGACTTATGTAGTTCATCATGATTGTCGATATGACTTCATGCACTTTAAAGCGCGCCTTAAGAAAACCTGGGATGAGCCCCCATAAACCGCCGGCCACTGCGCCGGCCAAAATGCTGAGCGGCAAAAGGATAAATTTTGGCAGGCTGTCAAATCCGATGGCGCAGGCAACCGAGGCGAACCAACCAGCCATCAGCTGGCCTTCAACACCGATATTGAACAAACCCGTGCGAAACGCAAAAGCAACCGCAAGTCCGGAAAGCACGAGCGGAATCATCGCTCGTATGGTCTCCCCTGCGTAATAAGGCTGTAAAAAAATCGACTGGACAATGGAACTATACGCGAGCAGGGGATCGTATCCTGTAGCCCACATGATAATGGCACCGCAGAGCAGGCCGAGTATGACAGAGATCACTGGAATCAGCAAAGTCATCCAGCTGATTTTCTTCAATAATTGATTCATGCTTGTTCTGCCCCCTTCTTACGCCCAGCCATTAGAAGACCGAGTTCACGTTCATCTGTCTCCTTTGGATTGACAATATCAATGATTTTCCCTTCGTAAATCACAGCAATCCGATCGCTGAGATGCAGAATTTCATCGAGTTCGAAGGAAACAAGCAGAACTGCTCGCCCCTTCTTTTTCTCTTCGATTAATTTTCCATGGATAAATTCAATGGCCCCAATATCGAGACCACGTGTCGGTTGCGCAGCAATCAGCAATTTTGGGCTGCGATCTACTTCACGGGCAACAATGACCTTTTGTTGGTTGCCTCCAGATAGCGAACGGGCAAGAACTTTTTCCGAAGGTGTCCGCACATCAAATTCCTGAATGAGCTGCTTCGCCTTTTTAGAAATAACACTGTGATTCAGAACACCCAGATTTGAGAATGGTCGCTGATAGTAGGTCTGCAACACCGTATTTTCGCCGACGGTGAAATTCATCACCAAGCCGTGCTTCTGCCTATCTTCCGGAATATAGCCAAGGCCTGCCTCAATGATTTTCCGAGTATGCCGATTCGTGATATCTTTCCCATCTAAAGCGATGGATCCTTGCGTTACCTTGGCCAAGCCGGCAATCGCTTGAACCAATTCCTGCTGACCATTGCCGTCGACGCCGGCGATACCAAGAATTTCTCCGCCATGAACCGTCAAATTCAGTCCATTCACCGTATGAACCTTGCGGGCATCCTGAACAACGAGGTCCTTAATTTCGAGAACCGCTTCTTTCGGTTCATAAGGTGCGTTGTTGATTTGTGTATTGACTTTGCGTCCAACCATCATATTCGCAAGTTCTTCAGGACTCGTTTCGTCAATCTTGACGCGATCAATCATTTTGCCGCGACGAATGACCGTACATGAGCTACAAGATTCAAAGATTTCTTTGAGTTTATGTGTGATCAGGATAATCGACTTGCCCTCTTGAACGAGCTTCTTCATAATCTCTATGAGTTCCTGTATTTCAAGCGGCGTCAATACAGCGGTCGGTTCGTCCAAAATCAGAATATCGGAACCGCGATACAAGGTCTTGAGAATCTCGACACGCTGCTGCATGCCCACAGTGATATCTTCAACTTTTTTCAACGGATCCACTTTCAGACCGTATCTTTCCGATAGTTCGCGAACAATCCGAACGGCCTCTTTCATATCCAGCCTGCCAAATCGTTTCGGTTCTTTTCCAAGCACAATATTTTCTGCTACTGTAAAGTTCTCAACGAGCATAAAGTGCTGATGAACCATGCCGATTCCAAGTTGATTGGCATCATTCGGATTATGAATTTCCGCCTTTTTTCCGTGGACATAAATTTCGCCTTGATCGGGCTGATACAGGCCGAATAATATATTCATCAGCGTTGATTTTCCAGCACCGTTTTCACCGAATAGCGCGTGAATTTCTCCTTCTTCGACTTGGAGCGTTATATCATCATTTGCGACAATGCCCGGAAACTCTTTTCGGATATGTCGCATTTCAATTGCATAGGGCATGCCTTTGTCTCCCATCTCAGAATATGTAATGACAAGCAGATGAAGCAGCTTCATCTTCCTTTAACTTGAATGAATTGTCTCATTTCGGATGAAAATTTATTTATTTTCTCACCTAGTATAGCAAACATGTTCATTTATTGACTATGGCTTTCCGTAACAAAAAAATCGAGAAAACGCTGTTTTACTTATTAAGATAAACTTGGTATAGCCAAGTCTTTTTTAACAATTTTGCTTCGGCTGCTCGCTTGTAGCGGGCGCACCGCGAGCTCCTCAGACAAGCTGGAATCTGCGGGGTCTCGCTGGTTCGTTTTTCCCGTTGGCGTCTCGCGTCTTCGCTACATTCTTGCGTAGAAAAATTTGGCATAGCCAAAGTCCTTTTTTGTAACAATTGCGCTCTGGTCGCTCGCTTGCCGCGGGCGTCAGAGCGCAGTTGCTGCGTTTTTCGCGCAGAATCATAAAATTCCTTGTAAGATAAACTTGGCGTAGCCAAGTCCTTTTAGGCGCCAGAGCACCTCGCTACATTTTTGTGCAAAAATCTTTATACTTTCTTAAAAAAACGAAGGATGAGGCGCATGTGTTCGGCGCCTCATCCTTCTTGAAAGACAGATTATTTTAAAGTTGCAAGGAAGCTTTTGTATGCTGCATCCGTCGCAGGAACTTTAATGCTACCGTCAATAATCTTCTGCTTATATGTCTTGACAGCAGCAAGTGCTTTAGGCGAAATGTTTTTGGTTGTCGGTGCAATGCCAACACCATTTTGTTTCAAACCATAAACGAGTACTTTGCCACCAGGGAATTTGCCTGCTTTTGTTCTCGCCGTTACATCATAGATTGCTTTGTCGACGCGTTTTACCATCGAAGTCAGCGTAACGTTTTGAGGAAGACCCTGTGCGTATTGATCCTTGTCTACACCAACTACCCAAACTTTCTTGCCATTCTTTGTCCGGTTTTTCGCTTCAGTGAATACACCGTTTCCTGTATCGCCTGCGGCTGCATAGATAATATCAGCGCCTTCAGTGTACATCGTCGAAGCGATGCTGCGTCCTTTATCTGGTGCGTTAAAAGCTCCAGCATATTGTACGTAAAGAGTAGCTTTCGGATTAACGGATTTAACACCGGCTTTGAAGCCGTTTTCGAATGCCTTGATCAATGCGGAATTGATACCACCGACAAAGCCGATTTTGTTCGTCTTTGTTGTCAGTCCAGCAACAACACCGACAAGAAAGGATCCTTGTTCTGCTTCAAACGTCATGCTCGCAACGTTTTTCAAAGGTTTGTTGTTTTTGTCGACAGCAACTGCATCGACAATACCGAGATTTGCTTTAGGATTCTGTTCCGCAACTTTCTGAATGTCGCTCTGCATCAGATAGCCGATACCGAAGACAACGTTGTAGTTCTGGTGAACCAATTGGTTCAAGTTCGGAGAATAATCTGAAGCTTGAGTTGATTGAAGGTATTTAACCTGACTGCCTACCTTGAGGTTATTATCCTTACCGAATGATTTCAGGCCTTCCCAAGCTGACTGGTTGAATGATTTGTCATTGACACCGCCTGTGTCCGTAACCATACCTGCTTTGAAACTTTTCTTGGCAGTTGTACCTGCACTGCTATTTCCACAACCTGCGAGCGCAGTTGCCAGAACAACGACGAAAGCAAGAAGAACTGCTAGTCTCTTTTTAAGCACACAAAAACCCCCTACACATTTTTCCAAACTCACATTTTTTACTATAGATCATCTATCCCAAAAAAGAAACAGAAAATGCAACAAAAAGCGTAAATTATTGTAACTAAATAAAATAGTGTTCGTCTTTAATGCAGTTTCCTCTTAAAAAAACATTCAAAAGCAAGCAAATCCATCTTTTTAGCAAAGCAACTGTGTCATATAATATATTACCTTATTTTGTGAAAAATATGTGGCTTTCTGTCGGATTTTCTGACAAATCGTTTATTGACACTATTTTTTTAAAAAGACATGCTTCCACTGCCAATTGGAAAACTTGTGTTAAAATGAACGAAGCAAAAAAATATCAGGAGGAATGATGATGGATCATTTACTGTTTATTGAAACCGGCGTCGGTATCGATGTGCATGGGCAAAGTGTGACGAAAGCCGCCGTTCGCGCTGTCATCGACGCTGTGCACAGAAATTCGATGCCTGGATTGACAGAATTGCTCCCCAAAGGTGATCTGAACAATATGAAAGTGACCATTCGGCTGGCGGTGCCTCGAGATAAAGATACGCTTGACCTTGAACGGATCAAAAAAGAGATTCCATACGGAACAGTCACAGTGACTGTCATGGACGGCGGCATGATCGCGCCCAGCGGTATTGTTCTGAAAGATAAAGAGGACAAAAATGACTTAATGTATATTGTCAATGCTTCTGTTGAAGTCGGGTATTAACTTGCGTGCCGCAGAATGAATAAAGAAACCCACAGCTAAGAAACGGCACCGAAGATAGTTGAAAAAGCGGGTCACTTGTCTCCTAACAAATGATCCGCTTTTTTATCTTTTTTTGGACGTGTGCCCTTACTTTAGAGAAATTAATTTCTGAGCTTATGCAGGACACTTAATCGATTCATTGAGCCAACCATTAATCAACTTTCTGAGCCAGTTCCTCTATCTTATTAAAGAAGCCAGTAGAATCAACGTCATAAACGAGTTCGATCATACGACCGCTCTCTGATGCTTCAATCCTTCCCTGTGCAGGCTCCTCCGTGTGAACAATTGTCCGCACATCGCGCGTTCTAACGAGTTCAGGAAATCCTGCTGACACGGCCGTCAGAACATCCCAAAGAAAATACGTTGAATTGGTTTCCTGATGCACGAGCGGCGGCACCGCCGCATAACACTGACCGAGAAAATCAATCCCTGTATATTTTCTCCGTCTGGCCCATTGCTGTCGAACGGCTGGAGTGAGCGGTACCTGATGCGTGCTTTCCAGTGCAACCATCCGGATAGTCAAACTACTTTGCCACACCCGAGCGACGGCCTGCGGATCCCAGAAGGCGTTCCATTCAGCCGTACCATCATGTTCCGGTTCCTCAACATTGCCGACTGGCTGCAAAGTACCGCCCATCCAAATCAACTTGTCAATCTTAGCTTCAATATCCGGCGCTTCATCCAAGGCACGCGCGACATCAGTCAAAGGTCCGGTGCAGACAAGTGTGGTTTTCTCCTCATCCCGGCGTACACATTGAATTAAATGTTGATGTGCGGGCAAATCGCTTACCGTTGTCGCCACATGACCCGATTCATTCAGCAGTGGCAGCGCATCGACAAAGAAAGGGTGCATCCGCCACTCTTTCGGAAATGGATTCATCCCTCGCGAATTCGATCGCGCTGTATCCACACGTTGTCCATGCCCAAAGCGGTCAATGATTTTCCGACTCGCCTGAATCCCAGGCGTCAGATAGCCGTCCGCTGGAATAACGGAAACGCCATTCAACGTGACCTGCTCCATTTGAAGTAACAAAAATAGTGAAATTAAATCATCAATGCCAGCGTCATGATTAAAGTAAACGTTCATTTTGTCATGCTCCCTTCATTTTTATAGCGCAAAGTCAGCTTCTTTCGATGGGCATCTACTAAATCCTCAAGTGTTAAATCATAGAGGTCAGCCAAAATAGACAGATTTGATAGGACGTCGCCCAATTCTTCAGCAAGATTGGCTATTATCACTTCTCTCGTGCAACGCTTCTCGCCAGGATGATCACGACCGATTTCAAAGGAACGAACCGCGCGAGAAACTTCACCAAGTTCTTCAATTAGAAATCCGATGCGTGTATAAGGCGGAAGATCGATCCAGCCTCGTTCGGTATAGAAATTTTTTTCCCATTCCTGAACTTCATTTAAATGCAACTGCTACACCCCCAAATGCCTTTACCTTATCCTGCCTAGTTTATCATGAGCTGACGGACAGGCGAAGCGAGAGCGGCAAATATTTCTACTGTCTTTACACCTGTAAAGTTTCTATATATAATGAGTGTCAAGTAATGAGCCATACTATTCACGTGCGCTCTTTCTAAAGAATAAAGCGCCGCACGCATTCATTCAGGAGGAAATTATGTCAAAAACGACGCAACAAACGGAAAGGAAGCTGCTTGGTGTCGCCGGCTTTGCTTGGCTGTTCGACGCTATGGATGTTGGCATGCTTTCGTTCATTATCGCGGCATTGGCCGCTGAATGGAAATTGAATGAAGCGCAAATGGGCTGGATTGGCAGTGTCAGCTCGATCGGGATGGCCGTCGGGGCCCTCATCTTCGGCATGATGGCCGACCGTATCGGGCGGAAAAATATTCTGATTGTCACCCTGCTTGTCTTCTCAATTTGTGCTGGATTATCGGCATTGACGACCGGACTTGGCCTTTTTCTATTCCTTCGCTTTTTTGTCGGCATGGGACTTGGCGGTGAATTACCAGTCGCTTCAACGCTTGTTTCCGAGAGCGTCGCGCCAGAGAAGCGCGGTCGCACGGTTGTACTTTTGGAAAGCTTTTGGGCGGGCGGTTGGATTGTCGCCGCCATTATTTCGAATTTCGTTATTCCGTCATTTGGCTGGCGAATCGCGCTCGTCATCGGTGCCCTGCCTGCTTTTTACGCCTTGTATTTGCGCTGGAACATTCATGATTCATCAGCGTACACCGCGCAGAAAAAGAAGCAGAGTCCTGGTTTCCTTGCAAACACAGCTACTGTCTGGTCGAGAACATATGCCCGTCAGACAGTCATGCTCTGGATTCTCTGGTTTTGTGTGGTCTTCTCCTATTACGGCATGTTTCTTTGGCTGCCAAGCGTGGTTGCCATGCGCGGCTTTGATATGATGCACAGCTTCCAATATGTACTGATCATGACCTTGGCACAACTTCCGGGTTATTTCTCAGCAGCCTGGTTGATCGAGAAATGGGGTCGAAAAAGCGTTCTGATTGTCTATCTGCTCGGCACAGCAATTAGTGCCTATTTCTTTGGCAGTGCCGCGTCACTCGCAATGCTCATGACATTTGGCATCTTGCTCTCGTTCTTCAACCTCGGTGCTTGGGGCGCGCTCTATGCTTATTCTCCAGAACAGTACCCAACATCCATTCGAGCAACCGGAACGGGTATGGCCGCTGGCTTCGGGCGGATCGGTGGTATCTTCGGACCGCTGCTTGTCGGTTATCTGCTCGTACGTCATGTGACGATGCCAGTGATCTTTACGATCTTCTGCATCTCGATCATCCTTGGTGTGCTGGCTGTTGCTTTTCTTGGAAAAGAAACGAAGAACCAGGAATTTCAAGAAGCTGCTTGATCCTCTGAATAAAACGCGAGCCCTGTTGGCTATTCTGCTGCAGGGCTCTTGTTTCGTTTTATTACTCAGTGCAGCGATCAAATCATTCGTTCATCCGTAAAATGAAGAAGATAAGGTGAATGCCGTTTAAAATCGGTTCAGTCTGTCTCTCCTGAAGGTTTGCCCGCAACATCCGCCGCCTCCGTCCGTTTGAGAAAAAAGGCAAGTGCAAATGCGGTAAGCGTCAGAAATAACGCACACAAAAACGCTGTTCCTAAGCCATGAGTCAGCGCCAAAATCTGCTCTTTCTTTGCCCCAGGATGTGCAGACTGGTTCAAATAATTTTTCTGGGTACCTACCATAATGCCGACAAATACCGCAGTACCTATCCCACCGGAAACTTGCTGTAATGTGTTCATGATCGCTGTTCCATGTGGATAGAGCGACTTCGGCAGTTGGTTTAACCCGGTTGTCGAAACAGGCATCATCACCATGGAAAGACCAATCATCATCACCGCATAGAGAATGGTCACATAAAGCGCACTTTCTGTAGTAGTCAGTCTACTAAACATTCCGAGCACAACAACGACAATTGCGAGCCCTGGCACAGACAGCCAGACAGGACCAAACTTATCAAAAAGCTTCCCGGTTAAAGGGGAAAGCAGTCCGTTAATTAGCCCCCCAGGTAATAAGATCATACCGGCACTGAACGAAGTGAGCAAAAGGACACGTTGCATATAGAGTGGCAAAAGGATCATCGTTGCAAACAACGCCATCATGAGCAAGATCATGAGTAGGGTAGCAAGTGTGAACATCCGGTAGCGAAACACCCGCAAATCAAGAACCGGTTCTTCCAGATGCAATTGCAGCCAGACAAACCCAAGTAGCGCGAGCACTCCGACACCTAACAAAACGAGGCTGATCCAGCCGCCGGACGTCCCTGAACCCATTCCGTACACGAGACTGCCGAAACCGATTGTCGACAGAACAATAGAGCGAATCTCTACTTTGGGTTTGGTCACTTCGGAAACATTCTGCAAATAACGTACCCCAATCAAAATAGAAATCACAGCTAGTGGGAGGATTAGGAAAAACAGCCAACGCCAGCTTAAAATAGAAAGAATGAATCCGGAAAGTGTCGGTCCGAGCGCCGGTGCAAACATTATTACAAGACCAATAAGTCCCATGGCACCGCCACGTTTTTCAGGAGGATAGATCAACAAAATCGTGTTCATCATCACTGGCATGAGCAGACCGGCCCCTGCCGCTTGAACAATCCGGCCAATGAGCAGCATACTAAAATTTAGTGAAAAGCCGCCAATTAAGGTACCAAACAAAAACAGAGTCATCGCGCCGAGAAACATCTGACGTGTAGACAGCCAGCCGGTAATCAGCGCTGTCACTGGCATCAGGATGCCGATAACCAACAGATAGGCTGTCGTCAGCCATTGAATGGTCGTTGCTGGAACATGAAAGTATCGGATCAAATCAGACAAAGCGATATTCAAAAAGGTTTCATTTAGTATAGCAACGAACGCACCAATAATTAGCGTTACTGTAATCGGTCCCCGCCTAATTTCATTCTTGGTTCCTTGGTATGTCATTTCTCGAACTCCTTTAATAAATGGTTGCCGCTTTTAGCAAAAGCATTGCTGTACGTTCTATCATAATCAAAAACGCCACGGCCGACAAAAAGAAGAACCCGGCGGAAGCAGAAAGCCAGGTTCAATTCGTTAAAATTTTTCTTAAAAAAGGACAGATATCAGTATCCTCTTTCTTTGACACTGCACCTGTCCTATATTTATCCTGATTTCGTTCATTTTATCGTTGCGCTGACCAGTACCACGGATCTTCCTGCACGCCAGCCTTTTCCTGATCGTGCCGCGCTTCATCGGCTAATTGCGCTGTCAACTCCATAAACCAGTCGCGATCCGCTGTAATCAGTGCCAGATCCGTCATGCTGCGCAGTTGAACGTTAGTGAGCGGCAGTGTCGGAAAAGGTTTGAGTAGGTAGCTCAGCGTCTCAATCGTACGGCCAACCGTAGACTCTCGGTCACAGGCTACAACATGAACCTTAACTGTTCCGTCTTCGTCGTTATACTCCATGACATAACCGTGCATCAACTCACCGTTGACCGTTCTGCCCTTGACCCAATCGCCTTTTTTCCATTTTGATTGCTGCTGCATCATCATTCACCACCATTCTGATTTGTTAGCGCGACCTGATCCTGCGAGGCGCTTTTCACCCTGCGCATGCTTCCTGCCAAAACATCCAATGTCCAATGATCGAGGAACCCGTTTAAGAGATTCTCCGCATTGGCAAAGACTTGATCAAGCAGTTTGCGGATATCCGCACAATCGTTCCCGTCAGTGCCCTCAGCACGCCAATTCAGTTTCAGAGCTTCACAGGAAGTTGCCTGATAGATTCTGGCTAAAGAGCATTGCGCCGGTTTGCAGCCCAACCGGTAGCCGCCGCCAAGTCCCTCTTTTGTCGCAACAAGACCGTGCTCGCGAAGTGCACTCATAATTTTGCGTACTCTCGCCGGATGCGTATGCACCTGTTCTGACAGAGACGCGCTATTCCATAAACGATTCGGCGCACTGGCTAAGACCACCAGGCATTGAACCGCTATAGTAAACTCGCTATTCATGCGGTTTAATCCTCTTCTGAAAGATTAGTGTAATTATAATAGACACAGTTTAGAAAATCAATGGATAGGCTCAAAATAATAGTTTCCATTTTTTATTGTCTATTTATCTATCTTAAGTTTACCCGAAATGCAAACCGAGCAATCATTTTTGTTGATCGCAAGCTGTTTGTGCATCGTCTTGCCAGCCTTTGCAGACATCGACCCAGGATTTGCCTTTACCGAATGTATAAAGATCATCAATGGTTAGTTCAATCGCTGAGTTGGTACTGCCGCAGGCCGGGAAAACAGTCTCAAAACGTTTCAACGATTCATCCATAAAAACAGGCCAGTCTTTTTTTAAAGCAAATGGGCAAACACCGCCGATCGCATGACCAACAAGTGCGAGTGTATCCTCAGGCGACAGCATGCGTGCTTTAAAGCCGAATGTGCCACGAAATTTTTTATTATCGACTTTGCCATCACCAGCCATCACCACCAGCATTGCGCCTTCCTTGCCCTCGCCGCTGAATGCCAGTGTCTTGGCAATCCGCTCCGGTGCGACATGTAAATGCTCAGCTGCCAGATCAACTGTCGCGCTCGACAATTGAAGTTCAATCACATCTTTTTCACGGTCAAATTGCTGGAAATATGCTTTGACATCTGCTACAGACATTCCTATCCCTCGCTTCATCCATTATCTTTTTAAAATTCAGTTTAACAAAACAGAACAATGTGTCAAATGAGAACAATGTGTTAATTGCGATGGACACTTCTTTTTTTTGCAAATTAAAGCACGATCATATAAATTAAAAGGTATCAGAAAAAGAACTGCCTTTACGAAGGGATGGCCTATGATCGAAAAAATTACAGGTAAAGAAATCTGCAGTAAGTATAGTGATATTGAGAATGACGCATTCGGTACGGACGACCACGTCTTTATATTGACAAAACTGCCAAAAGAGCAGCTTTACGATGCGCCCTGTCCGTTCAGCAGCAACGGAAAGAACCTTGTAACCCTTGACGAGTGGGCCAAGGATCCGGAAAATTACGATGATTACCATACTGATAATGTGAAACAGATGGTCGAGTACATTCAAGGCGGCGGAAACTTGCCGCCGTTGATCGTCGATAAAAGCCACGGCTTATTCGATGGTCAGCACCGATTGACCGCGTACAGTATGCTGCCGGAAATTAAAGAAATTGACGTTTATCAGGAAATCTGATCGCCACATGTCAAAAAGGAGTGCCTTACTTAAAAGGCACTCCTTTTGATTTTCCATAGGATATTTTTACAGAACTTTGCTCAAGAAGGAGATCGTCCGCTGTTCGTGCGGATGACTAAAGAGTTCGTTCGGTTCATTCTCTTCGACAATATAGCCGCCATCCATAAAAATGACGCGATCGCCGACTTCCCGAGCAAAACCCATCTCATGCGTGACAACAACCATTGTCATCCCGTCTTTTGCCAATTGTTTCATGACATCTAAAACTTCGCCAACCATTTCCGGATCAAGCGCCGAAGTCGGTTCGTCAAACAGCATCATCTTGGGTTCCATCGCGAGCGCGCGAGCAATTGCAATACGCTGTTTCTGTCCACCGGAAAGTGAATCGGGATAAGCGCCTGCTTTATCCGCCAGCCCAACTTTCCCCAGCAGTTCACGCGCTTTTTCCTCGGCCCTCGCTTTCGGCACTTTTTTCACCTTGATCGGAGCAAGCATGATATTATCGAGCACTGTCATATGCGGGAACAGGTTAAATTGCTGAAAAACCATACCGACATCTTCGCGTATTTTGTTGATGTCCGCCTTCTTGTCGGTGATGTCCACGCCCTCAATCCGAATATGTCCGGAAGTTGTTGTTTCCAGCAAGTTAATGCAGCGTAGCAACGTCGATTTGCCGGAACCGGACGGACCGATAACGACCACAACTTCTTGCTTCTCAACGCTCAGATTAATATTTTTCAGAACTTCATTGGTACCGAAACTTTTCTTCAGATTATCGACTTCAATCATCATTTGGTCGCCATTCTCCTTTCCAGGAAGCTGACAAAGAAGCTCATTGTCAGCGTCAGAATGAGATAAATAAAGGAAATGGTCAGGTATGGTGTCCAGACAATAGAGTATTGCGCGCCCATCGCCTGCGCCCAATAGGTCAGTTCCGGAGCGGCAATCGCCGATACAAGAGAAGAATCCTTAATCAAACTGATGAATTCATTGCCCATTGGCGGCAGTACACGGCGGACGGCCTGAGGTAAAACAATATAACGCATCGCCTGACGCTGACTCATACCAAGCGAACGGGCCGCTTCCGTCTGCCCGCCATCAATCGACTGAATGCCTGCACGGAAAACTTCGGCAATATAAGCCGCTTCATTCAGTGAAAGCGCAACGATACCGGCAACGATGCCGTTGGACTGGCCGAGAATGAGCGGAACAAGTCCGAAATGAACAAGCAGGATCTGAACAAAAAGTGGTGTTCCTCGGAAGAATGTAATATAGCAAATAAAAGGAAACCTCAGATATTTGTTATTCAACATTTTTCCAAAACAAATACCTAATCCGAGAATAGTTCCGAAAACAACTCCCGACAAAGAAAATGCAATCGTAAGCAGGGTACCGCTCCAGAAGAAGGGAAGGTAGCTCGTGATTAAATGAATGACTGATTGCACGTAAATCTCTCCTAACCTAAAAAGTTGCTTAACGCTCCCGTTAAACAACTTTTTATATGTTACTCAATTTTTATGGTTAATGCTTATTTCTGCTGCGCGAGAAGGGTTTTGACATCCGGTTTCACTTTAAACCATTTTTCATAGATCTTTGTATACGTGCCATCTTCCAGTATTTTCTTGATTGCTTTGTCGAATACAGGAACATATTTGCTGTCTTTTGGATACATCAGACCATAATATTCATTGGCGAAAGCTTTCTTATCCGGAATCACTTTCAGGCCCTTACCCGGGTTGTTCATCGCATATTGGCGGATAACCGTGTCATCGGCAACAACCGCATCAGCACCATGATTGAGCATTTCCATGATCGCTAGTGTGATCGTTTTGAATTTTTTGATTTTCGGATTGTTCTTGCCCATAATTTTTTCCATAGCGACTTGTCCGGTCGTTCCCTGTTGAACAGCAATCGTTTTACCCTTTAGATCCTGAGCTGTCTTAATCTTGCTGCTTTTCGGAACAAGAATCATGTTGGTCGACAGGAAATAAGGTTTAGAGAAATCATACGTCTTCGCACGGTCACTTGTAATTGATATTGCTGAAACACCAATATCAGCTGTTTTGTTTTTCAGTTCCGCAAAGACTGGATCCCAACCGACATTTTCCAACTTATACTGATAGCCAGAAGCTTTACCGAGCGCCTTCATGACATCAACGTCAAATCCAACCATTTTACCATTTTTGAGGTATTCAAAAGGTGCGTACGTTGCGTCATTGACGACACGAAGCACTTTTTTCTGTGATGTACTCTTTGTACTACTTGAACTGCTACCTGCGGATCCACAGGCGGACAAAGCAAGAATCAATGCCAGAACAAGCGAAAAAAACGTTATTTTTTTCATTGTTGCATTTTCCTCCCTAATACTCTTTTTAATATGTATTGTCACTGTCAAATAAATTAACATCATTATACCCTTAGCAATTCTTTAATAGCAAGACAATTTTAAAAATTAGTCTGCTAAAGCACTAAAATCATCTTTTCTGGAAAATAAAGAGAGACACGCTATAAATAGTGTCTCTCAATATTCCTTAATTATTTATCAGTAGCCTCTAGAAAAACGTTAGCCAATAACCTTTACACGTTCCTCAATCGGTTGAAATTGCTTTTCACCGGCTGGTGCTGCAATATTGCCGAATGGCATTTGGCCTCTCAGCTTCCAGCTTGCAGGCACATAGAATTCATTTTGGACGGCTTCATCAATCAGCGGATTATAGTGTTGGAGCGAGGCACCAATGCCAATCTCCGATAACGCAGTCCAAACTGCATACTGGGTTATACCTGTGCTATGTTCTGACCAGACTGGGAAATTATCTGCATACAGCGGAAATTGTTCCTGTAATTTTTTTACGACTGAAGTGTCTTCGAAGAAGAGAATCGTACCGGCCCCAGCGTTGAAGGAAGCCAATTTCTGTGCTGTACCATCAAAAGACTGGCCTTCTGGTAGAACGGCGCGAATTGCTTTCTCTGCAATGCCGCCTTCGCCCCAAAGTTTTTCATGTTCCTGGCCGAACAAAATAACAACACGAGCAGTCTGGGAATTAAACGCTGATGGTGCGTACTTGACCGCCTGCTGAATGGTTTCAATAATTTCTTCCTTGCTCACCTTAATTGCCTTATCTAACGCATAGATGGTACGGCGTTTTTTTGCTGCTTGAAGAAATTCGTTTGAAGTTAATACAGATTCATGGGTATTAGCCATTATTGTCAACTCCCTTAACTTATTTGTTCTTATTTACTTACGTAAGTATAGTTAAAGACGATAAAAAAGTAAATCATTTAGTCTCCAAATCAAAAACCGAAGCGGTATCCCATTTCTCGGCCCAGTTGTGCACAGCTTCCAAAATCGGCTGAATTTCTCTTCCCTTTTCCGTTAGTCGATAACGGATACGTACAGGAAATCCCGGTGCGGCCTCCACAATTCGTTCAACAACAGCTAATTGTTCCAGTTCGCGCAAGCGTGCAGCAAGCATGCGATCACTGAGATCCGGTATCGCTTCTGCAATCCGATTAAAATGCGTTTCACCGCGCGTTAGCACTTCGATAATTAATCCATTCCATTTCTTCCCGATGATTTGAAAGGCACGCTCAAATTTCGGACAAATTGATCGATTTTGCTCCATTGGGATCCCTCCTTCTTATAGTGTACTATATCCATAAAAATATACCCACTGTCAGGCTGTCTGATATTTAACGCGATAAACGGACAAAATAATATTGATTTTTTTGCCTTTGCGAACCAAGCAAAGGTCAAAAAGGAATGATTCTGGCGTTGATCCTGTATAATAGAAGAAAAAAGTTTTATCTAGTATTTATTTCGCATGAATACGAAAGCATTCGTCTTTAAAATAAGGAGGTCTATTTATTGGCTGCATTGATACCAGGCAAGAGCTACCATGGATTTAAATTGCTACATACTGAAAAAGTGGCGGATATTCATTCAGAAGCTTTCCAATTCGAGCATGAAAGAAGCGGCGCACGTCTACTCTTTCTAAAAAATGACGATGATAACAAAGTATTTTCGATCAGTTTCCGAACCCCGCCTGAAGACAATACAGGTGTCTTTCATATACTTGAACATTCGGTGCTTTGCGGTTCGGATAAATACCCGATTAAAGAACCATTTGTCGAATTGCTGAAAGGATCCCTCAACACGTTTCTCAACGCGTTTACTTTTAGTGACAAGACGATGTACCCGGTAGCAAGTAAAAACGACAAAGATTTTTTGAATCTGATCGACGTCTATATGGATGCTGTTCTGCACCCGAATATATACAAACACAAAGAAATTCTGCAGCAGGAAGGCTGGCATTACGAGTTGGATAAAAAAGAGGATCCGCTGCACTACAAAGGCGTTGTTTACAATGAAATGAAGGGCGCGCTATCTTCGCCAGAAAGCCTCTTGATGCGCCTCAACCAGAGTTCCCTCTATCCGGACACACCTTACGGCTATGAATCAGGCGGTGATCCGGATTTTATTCCTGATCTGACCTATGAGCATTTTATCGACTCGCATCGCAACTATTACAGTCCGACTAATAGTTATCTATACCTTTACGGTAATATCGACATTGAGAAAAAACTCCGTCTGCTGGATCAGAATTATTTATCTGCTTATGATCGAATTGACGTCCAATCCAATATTGCCGAACAGACAGCAGAACGGTCGCCGAAAGAAGTCAGCGAAACGTACCCCATCTTGCCTGATGAAAAGGAAGCGGACAAGACGTATCTCAGTCTCAACTTCTCTGTTGGCCGGGCAACAGACCCTGAAGTTCACCTGGCATTTGACATCTTAAATTATTTGCTGCTTGACAGTCCCGCTGCGCCGCTGAAAAAAGCATTGCTTGACGCCGGCATTGGCCATGATGTTTTCGGCATTTTTGATGGTAGTGTGCAGCAGCCCTATTTCTCAATCAATGTGAAAAACGCCAACGAAACGCAAAAGGATGCGTTTCGTCAGACAGTAAAAGAAACGCTGGCGCGCCTTGTAACACACGGCTTAGACAAAAAACTCATTGAAGCGGCAATCAATGTCAAGGAGTTCCAGCTACGTGAAGCCGATTATGGCTCCATGCCGAAAGGATTGATTTACAGTATTACCGCGATGGACAGTTGGCTCTATGACGGTGATCCGTTGACACACCTGCGTTTTGAGGCAACGCTTACAAAAATCAAACAAGCATTGACGACCGATTACTTTGAGCAATTGATTCAGAATTATTTACTGGATAATCCGCAGCACACGCTCGTCATTGTCAAACCATCGAAAACAAAAGCCGCTGAAGAGGACCAAGCGCTCGAGAAAAAACTGGCAACGTATAAAAAAGGCCTAAGCGAAGAAGCACTCGATCAAATTGTCGCTGAAACGCGCCAGCTAAAAGAACGTCAGGAAAGCGACGATCGTCCGGAAGATTTGCGCAAAATACCGATGCTTCAGTTATCGGATATTGACCAAAAATCAGAAGAACTACCACTCGAGAAAGTGGAACTGGACGGCGTACCTGTGCTTTATCATGATCTGCCAACCAATAAAATCATCTATTTAAGTCTCTATTTTAATGCTTCATCGATTGCACCTGAGCTACTCCCTTATCTCGGTCTTCTTCAGGAATTGCTTGGGCGAATCGATACCGATCAATATAGCTATGAATCGCTCGCAAATGAAGTCAATATTCAAACCGGCGACATTCATTTTGAAAACAATTTAATGGCGGACAAGGATGATGACACGTCTTACGAGACGCGTTTTACCGTCCGTGCAAAGATACTTGAGGACAAGTTGCCAGAAGCATTGCGCTTGATCAGCGAAATCCTTTATCATAGCCAGTTCAGTGACAATAAACGTCTTGCAGATGTGATCAAAGAAACAAAATCACGGCTTGAAATGGTGTTCAACCAAAGCGGACAGTCTGTCGCGTTGCGCCGTCTCAGCGCCTACTATTCAAAAGCAGCCGCCTATAAAGAAAAATTGAATGGCCTTAGCTTTTACCAATTCATTTGCGCGCTCAACGATGGTCAAAAAGCCAAGGAAATTCAAAACAATCTGGAGAAAATCGTCAGCCAACTCTTTAATAAGAGAAAACTGATCATCGGCCTGACCGGCGACCAAAGCCTCATGCAATCAATGAGAGCTGCCTTTTCTAACCTGCAACTGGAAAGCAATACTGCCGGAGAACAGCCGCCAGCGACAACAATTCAGCTGTTGAAGCAGCATAATGAAGGCTTGATGACATCCAGCAAAGTCCAGTATGCGGCAAAAGGCGGCAATTTCCGAGCGCTCGGCTTTGCGTACACCGGCGATATTCTTGTCTTAAAACAAATTCTGACACTCGATTATTTATGGAATAAAGTACGCGTCATGGGCGGTGCCTACGGCAGCGGCATTTCCGTTGCCTCCTCAGGAAACTTTGTCTTTTGGTCGTACCGCGATCCGAATCTCAGCGAAACACTACACGTTTATGATCAAGCAGCTGATTTTGCACGCAATTACCAAGCTGATGACTTTACCATAACAAAATACATCATCGGCACGATCTCTAACCTTGATGGCCCGCTCACGCCGAGCGGAAAAGGCGAGCTCGCCGATGATCGCTATTTCAGCCACGTTGCGCAAAGTGATGTGCAGCGTATCCGTGACGAAGTGCTTGCCACGCGTGCCGAAAACATTCGCAATCTGGCACCCTTGCTTGAGAAAGTCACCGGACAAAATCTGTTTTGCGTACTCGGCAATGAATCCAAAATCAAAAAAAATGAAAAATTATTCGACAGCTGTGTGCGCGTCTTCTCCTAATCGATAAAGTGCTCGCAAAATAGCTGGAATAAAAAAGAAGCGGTTTGATCATCCTTGATGATCAAACCGCTTTCTTATTTTTTCAATAGAGACCTTTTTGAAAAAGCATACTCGTTCCAGCTATGAAACCAATTTAAATAGAAAAAGCAGCTGTAAATCAACTAAAGGTTCACAGACTGCTTGATGTGTAAGGCCTATCTATTATTGCTTGTGCAGCATCTCAAATACTTGTTCAACATCTTTATCGCCGCGACCGGAAAGATTGACGATAATACTCTCATTCTTAGGCAGCGTTTTTGCCAACTTCATTGCATAAGCAACAGCGTGCGAACTCTCAAGTGCCGGGATAATCCCCTCAACTTTTGAAAGTGTCAGAAAAGCGTCTAGCGCTTCTTTGCCAGTCACCGTCACATACTCACCGCGGCCCGAAGCTTTAAGATAACTGTGTTCCGGACCAACCCCCGGATAGTCGAGACCGGCGGCAATCGAGTAGGTCGGCTTGGGTTGATTATTTTCATCGACGAGCGCGTAGCATTTGAATCCGTGGATGACAGCTGGCACGCCCTCAGCGATACTTGCCGCTTCAGCCGGCTCTACACCAATCAACCGAACGTCTGGTTCATCAATATAGTGTGCAAAAGCACCAATGGCATTGCTACCGCCACCAACACAGGCAACCACTGCGGCTGGTAGTCTGCCTTCTTTCTCTAGAATCTGCGCTTTAGACTCTTCGCTGATGATCGACTGGAAATGGCGCACCATCGTCGGATACGGATGCGGGCCAACGGCAGACCCGAGCAAATAAAACGTTGACTCATGGTTTTTTACCAAATCTTCAAGGGCCACATCCACTGCGTCTTTTAGCCGACCCTGCCCCTTTTCAACTGGAACAACTTGAGCGCCAAGCAATTCCATCCTGAAAACATTCAGTGCCTGACGTTCCGTATCATATTTTCCCATATATATCGTACAGGGTAGTCCAAATAGTGCAGCGACCGTCGCCGTAGCGACACCATGCTGTCCGGCACCGGTTTCAGCGATTATTCGTTTCGCACCGAGCCGTTTGGCCAACAAAATCTGGCCGATCGTATTGTTAATTTTGTGAGCTCCCGTATGGTTCAAATCTTCTCTTTTCAGATAGATTTTCGCTCCGCCCACTTGCTCCGTTAAATTCTTTGCAAAAGTCAGCGGATTGGCGCGACCCACATAGTCTTTCATATAGCCACGCAATTCTTTGTTGAACTCTGGATCATCCTTGTATCTGTCGAATGCTTCAGCGATTTTCGCCAAAACATGCTGCAAATCCTCTGGAACGTAACTACCGCCGAATTCCCCAAACATACCTGCTTCTCTCGCCTGGCTTACACCTGTACCTATACTTTTACTCATCTCAGGCTAGCTCCTCTACTGTTTCGCGTTTGCCCTGTGGCAGACGCCGAAATTATTGTGCCTCTTCAGTTTTTAATAAATCACTGGATTTGTCAAGAATAATTTTTGTACTGAATGGAATTTTCACAATATTTTAATCTCACCATTTCGGTGACAGATATTTTTTTGATGTGCACACAATGATTAGAAAACTGGGCACAGCTAAGTCCTTTTTTGTAACGAATGCGCGCCCGCTGCTCGCTTGCCGCGGGCGCACCGTGAGCCTCAACAAGCTAGGATCTGCGAGGTCTCGCTGGCACGCTGTTCCGCAGGCGTCTCGCGCCTGCACCCCATTATTTACACAAAAAATCATATCCTTATCATTCTAAAAATAGAGATGATTCGATTCCTGGTAAAAAGCAACGCCAACCACAAAAAGGAAAATAAGTGCTACAACAAAAATCGCGATTCCGATAATCATTAAAATGCCAGTCATCTGAACATATTTCGCGTAATAGTCCAGCATTTCTTTGTAACTTTTCTGGTCGGCTTCAATATTTCCGGCAGCCGTTGCCGATTTTAATAAATAAATGCCAATAAAGATTTGCAGAACACCAGGTGCCGCGCCAACAATAAAGGCAAATAAGCCGCCAACAGTACTGAATACCCCGCTGATAATCAGCATAATTCCAGAGAATTTACCCCAGCCGGCAATTTTTCGATAGAGTCGCAACTCATCCTCTGGCTGCTGCCTTTCATCGCTTTCAGCAGGACTTCTCGTTACAGTGGTCGCTGGGCTGGAGCTTTCAGAAAAACTCTCGGCCTCTCCTAGTTTTTGATTATTTTCCTGGTTATCCAAAATAACTCCTCCTGATCAATCATGTGCATCAATTGCGTCCAACGTAGTCAATATTTTTATCCACGAGGGTAACGCAGCAATCCTTGTGGACGATTACATATGCTCTAATCGATCAATCCGATTTTCAATCGGGGGATGCGTATCGAAAAGGCTCGCACGGCGTTTTCGTCCGCTACCGAACGGGTTGGCGATATACATGGACGCCGTCGCATCTTTTGCAGCTTTAACTGTATGCGTGTCTGCACTAATTTTTTGCAAAGCACCGATCAGGCCTTGCGGATCACGCGTCAATTCGACCGCCGATGCGTCGGCAAGGTATTCACGATTGCGTGAAACAGCTAGATGAACAAATTGCGCCGCAAGCGGAGCGAGTATGAGCACGACAAGTGATGCGATCATAAGCAGCGGATTCTTCTGGTTGTCACGCTTTCTTGCACCGCCGAAAAAAAACATACGCTGTCCGAGATCGGCAATCACGACAATCACGCTGACAAGCGCGATACAAAGCGTCATCAGCCGGATATCATAATTGCGAATATGCGAGAATTCATGAGCGGCAACGCCAGCCAATTCCTCTCGATTCAAACGGTCGAGCAGACCCGTTGTAAATGAAATCGCGCTCTTCTTCGGACTTAATCCAGTGGCAAAAGCGTTCGGTGCCGGATCGCTAACAATATAAATCGCAGGCATTGGCACAGCAGCGGCAAGCGCTAGTTCTTCAACAAGATTGAATAGCATCGGATTATCGCTTTTTTTAATTTTTTTCGCGCCTGACATGCTTAGCACTTGAGCGCCGGCACTGGCAAACGTGATCGGTAGATAAACCGCCAAGATGGCGACGGCAAGAATGAGCCCGCCAATGTCACCGATATTGAGAAAATAGCCGATCGCCCAACCGGTAACCGCAACGAGCAGACTAAATAACAACAGCAACACAATCGTTTTTCTCTTATTTTGTTGAATCTGTTCATAGAGCACGCGCGATCACCCTTTCAGCTTCTTCTGGATTAGAAAGTGACCTTAGGTGCCTCACGATTTGCTTCCGGTATCGTCAGTAATTCTTCACGTTTAAAGCCGAAAAGCTTAGCAATGATATTGGAAGGAAACGATTCGCGCTTAATGTTGTAATCTTTCACCGTCTTGTTATAAAGCTGGCGAGAATAGGCAACTTTATTTTCAGTCGTCGTCAATTCTTCTTGAAGGCTAAGAAAGTTCTGATTCGCCTTCAGATCCGGATACGATTCAGCAAGAGCAAATAGCGAACGTAGCGCGCTTTCAATCTGATTATCGGCATCAATTCGTTGCTGCGGCGAGCCGCTGACGAGCTGATTTCTCTTTTCAATGACTTGTGTTAATGTTTCCTTTTCATGCTTGGCATAGCCTTTGACCGTCTCGACAAGATTAGGAATCAAGTCATGGCGCCGCTGCAATTGGACATCAATTTGGCTGAATGATTCCTGCACCCAGTTCCTATACTTCACCAATCCGTTATATGAGAAAATTGCAAAAAGAACAAGAACAACGGCAATAGCAATCAGAATAATCGTTGTCATGATAACCCACCCTTTCTAATACCTTTAGTGTCTCCTCTTCTCTTATCATACCTTACCTTTACGATCAGAAATACAACAAATTACTGAAAAACCAATCAGAATCCGTTATGCTGAAAGCAAGAAACGGCAGGCGGTTTCTTTTTATGAAAACGCATACCGTTCCTGATTATGATCATTTATAATGATTGATCAGACTTTACTGATTCATCGTTCAGTGAGCGAATTGGCAGCAACGTCCCAATCAAGGCGATGCAAGCTGCCGCAATGAATATCACAGGTAATGACTGTCCTCCCGCAAAAAAAGATAAAACAAGAAAAACCATCAAGTCACAGCAAGAATCGATAATGGACAAAAGTGAAATAGTCGTCGCCCGAACGGCAGACGGAATATAATCATTACTGATTTGCGAATAAATCGGATAGCGGACAACCTGTGTCAGGCGCAGCAGAATGAAGGTACCGACTGCCATCCAGATAGGTGCGTGTGACAGCGCAGCCAGAACCAAACCCGCAACAGACAGCAGACCAGTTACCTGCATGAGCAGCAGTCGCGGAAAACGTCGTGTCAGCCAGCCAATCGACCGTGAGACAAAGAAACCGAGCAAAGCCGCAGATGCATAAAGAATGCCGATGATGCTAACCGGAACGCCCGCTGCTTTGAGAAAAGGCTGATCAAAGTTCTTAAAAACCGCACCGACCGGTATAAACACCAACGTGACATTAAGAAACATAACGAGAAGGCGCGGCTTCTTGCGGATGACTTGCCAGCCATCTCTTACTTGGCGAAATGGATGATTCTGCACAACACGCGTGTGCGCACGGGGCGTTCGCAAGAGCACGAGGAAAATAAACTGCAGCAATTGAAAACACAGTGTCAAAAGAATCAGTAGGCGGAACTGGGCTTGCGTCACATCCTTCCCAATCCAGGCGCCTAGTATCACGGCAACAAGCGACGCCGCAAAGTCTGCTGATTGAAGCCGTCCCATGACCTGATCCATCATCTGCGTTTTGCCGTCTTCCCGAAGTGATTCATAGAGGAAAGCTTCATCAGCACCCGAGAAAAACGTCACAGAAAATCCGTTCAGAAAACTGTACAGAAAAAACTGCCAGGGACGATCAGCAAAAAAGAGCACGCCGATACTCGCCATTTGAACCGCTGCGCCCGTTAAAAATGAAAGCTTGGGGCCAAATTTATCGGCAAAGACTCCGGTTGGAATTTCACCGATCAAAACAGCTGCACTCCAGCAAAACATGATCACGAATAAATCACGCGGATGCAGCCCATGTGATAAATAAAAAAGTGTCAATACCGGCTGAAGAAAATTCAAACTGTTGAAAAGATAAGCCCAGAACAAACAACGGCTATTATAAGCCGATAGTGATTGATGCATCGTATCTCCCCGCATTCCTATTTATTATTGCAAATAAAAGGAGAGGAGAGCTCTTCGTTTCACAGATTACAAGCGAACAGCAACCCCTCTGTGCCGCCTTGCAAGAATACGATAGTCTTTTGCATCGTGATAAAACCTCCTGTAATTATTTACTCCAGTATATCAGAAGCACAGGAAATGTGTGATGGCGCCTTGCGGGAACAGCGTGCCAGAGAGACCCCCAGATTATTGCCTGTTCGAGCAGGCTCGTGGTACACCCGTGGCAAACGAACACATGGCCAATAAATGATTAAATAATAACAACAGAATTTAACAGAGCCTTATAGATTTCTCACCGCTCAAAAAAGACGCAAGAAAGGCGCCTCGAGATCGGGAAAGCCGACTTTCAAAGACGCCTACATTGTATTTTATTCAAGGCAAAAATCCATGATTGTCTCGCGAACCTTCTCATTGATGCCGAATTCGCGTGCCAAATAACGGTCAAATGAACCATAATGCTCATTAATCGAATCTGCGGCTGCATTCAGATAAACCTCTTGAACGAGGAAATCTGATTCAAATTGCTGCAGACGTTTGCCATTGATGTATTGCGACGCTTCCGCAAACATTTCCTGGTGAAATTGCTTTAGAAGGCGATTGGACAGCAGATAATCGTCCATAATCGTGTCAAATGGCACGTCAAGCGTCAGCAAAATCAACATCGCACCGACACCTGTACGATCACGGCCTCCTGCACAATGATGCAGTAGCGGCAAATTCCGATCAGGCTGCGACAGATAACGCATCAATTGCCGGTAAGACAAATTTTGGATTGGCATCTCCGCATAGACATTGGAAAAGGACTTCAGTGAAAACGATTGATAAAAGTCCTCAGGATTCCATTCGCTCTTTGCCGTTGTCTTATCCTCGCCGTTCACCGCAATCCGTTCATGGCGTTCTGCAATTGTTGGATCCGGCCGTTGATCCGCCTCAGCCTTGTCACGATAGTCAAAAACAAGACGGAGCGACAATTTTTTTAAATAGGCCTTATCTTTCTCCGTCAAATCCGTCAAATCAGCAGAGCGATAAAACAATCCCTTCTTGATCGTGCGTCCGTCCTTTGTCCGTAACCCGCCCATATCGCGGAAATTATAGGCGCCTTGTACCGGAAGCACCCGTTCCATCAATTTGCGCTCCATCCGCAGCCCCGCCTTCTTCTAATGATTTCACATGACTTGTTTATCGTAACATATTAATGACGTATCAAAGTGAAGCCTGTGTGAAAAATTGGGCTTAACCAGTTCTTTATTTGAAGCAGTTGTGCTTCGGCTGCTCGCTTGCCGCTAATTATATGAGCAGCTTATTCGCACATGTCCTTTGAATTGTCTGTCCCTAACTGTCCCGATCGATTTACACGCAGCATTTATCTGCTGTACGTTCTTCGTTCAGGTGGTACATAGGTTGCAAAACACTGTTCAATTATATCCAGCGAATCAGAAATAATGATTTTCTCCCGATTCCCGCCGCTGAGAAATCCTTCAGAGACGGTTCGGTCAAGGAACGCGGCCAGAGACTTATAATAGCCATTTATATTATAAAACGCACACGGTTTGCGGTGCAGACCGAGTTGCGACCAGGAAATAGCGTCGAAAATTTCCTCCATTGTCCCGATTCCGCCAGGCAAGGCAAGACAGGCATCGGCAAGTTCCAGCATTTTCGCCTTGCGCGCCTGCATATCAGGAACGACAATCAGTTCGTTAAGCTTCGGGTGAGCAATCCCCCGCTGCTGAAGGAGCTCCGGCATGACACCAATCGCTTGACCGCCGTGTGCCAATACCGCATCCGCACAGGCACCCATTAAACCGACTGACGCGCCGCCATAGACAAGCGCCACTTGTCGCTCCGCCAGCCAAATCCCCAATTCATGTGCTGCCTGCATATAGATCGGATCCGTACCCGGATTCGCGCCACAAAAAACAGTCAACCGTTTCAATCCAGACACCCTCTCTGGGATAATATCTTGATAATAGCATGGTTCCATAGATTAATAAACGACGATCCTATAACTTTCGTCTGACCTTCATGGTAATTAAACGTTTAATTAAGCGATATGTTCGCTTTTATTCTCGCATCTTTTTCTTAAATGCCGTTCAACGACCACAGACGCACTCTATCATTGCGCGCTTTCATTTAATCAAACGTTTAATTAAGCGATATGTTCGTCTTGCTCATGATAAAAGTAAATAGCGTGCGGCAAGCCCCAGTACCATGCCAATAATAATTGACGGCAGAAATCGTTTCAGAAAGTGCATAGATAATCCGGCGAATAAACAGCCTATCAAAATTGGAAAAGAAATCGTCAGTTCGCCATGTACCGGCACAAAAATCTGCTTGACAAGCAGCGCGGCAATAATCGCAACCGGCACATAGGTAAAATAGAGGGCCAGCATCGGTCCCGTCTTACGATTAGCCATGAATTCCAGACCAGCTAGCCGGGAGAAATAAGTCGAAACAGCAAGTATGCCGATCAGCAGCCAGTTCTTAAGCATGCGCTTTCCTCCTTGCAAGAAACAGCCCGACAAACGGCGCAACAGCACCAGTAATGATTATCGTAAAGTCATTGCCGGGAAACAACAATTCAATTCCAAACGCAATCCCTACTGCAGCAAGCGCCGTAGCAAGAGCCGGCCGGCCTTTAAGGCTCGGGACCAGCAATGCAATGAATGTGACAGGAAATGTTAAATCAAGCCCCCACGTTTGCGGGTTAATCTGATTACCGGCAAGTGCACCGATTAGGGAAGAAATCACCCAGGCACTGTAAAACATAAGGGTTAGCACGCTATAATAGAGCGGGCTTGGCCCATTCTTTTTGAAATAGGCAGTTGCCAGAACGAAAGGTTCGTCGGAAATGCCTGGTGCGAGCAACCAGCGCAGCTTTCTATTTGTGCCGAGGCCACTCGATAACGCTGCGCCGTATAGCAGGTTCCGTAAATTTAGTAGAATGGAGGTTACAAAGATGCTGGCAATACTTGCGCCAGTCATAATCATCGCAACCGCGACCATCTGAATCGTTCCCGAGAAAACGAACAGAGACATACCAACAGTTTCAGCCCGATTGAAACCCGCTTGCGTGGCCAGAACACCATATGAAAGTCCATAGGTTGCAACAGCCAGCACAAGCGGCGTCGCCTCAGTGAATGCCGTTCGAATCGTGCGTATCCGTTCATCCCGTGTCATCGCTACTTTCCCCTTTAATGTATGTTATAATGATATATATGTATGTTATATAGTACGATTATTTGTTTGTCAATACAGAAACGGAGGACGAAAGATGGACGATCTGCAGCATGATATTGCCCGCAATCTGAAAAAAATCCGTCTGCAGAAGGGTTTGAGTCTTGATCAGGCAGCGACGCGTACTGGTGTTAGCAAATCGATGCTCGCACAAATTGAGCGTGAAAAATCCAATCCGTCAATCAGCACGCTCTGGAAAATCGCCACGGGCCTACAAATCTCATTTTCTTCCTTTATGGAAAAAGAGGACACGGCGATTGAAAAAGTCGTATTCAAGAAACTGACACCTGCCATTGACGATCAGGAAATGTACCGGGTTTACTCACTTTTCTCCTTCCACCCAGAAAAGAAATTTGAAATTTATTCGGCACATCTCGCTGCTGGCAGTTTCCATCACGCCGAAGCGCATAGTGGGGAGGAATACCTTCTCGTCGCAGCAGGAGCGATCAGTCTAACCGTTCATGGTAAAACACAGGTCCTGGAAACTGGCGACGCGTTGCATTTTGTTCCGAATGACGTCCATGATTACACAAACAATGGTGCTGAAGAAGCTGTTTTTTTTGATTTAATCTATTATCCACGGTGAGTCTGTGCGGACGCTTACTGAGATCTATTTTTAAAGTGCTATACTTGGTTTACGGCCCGTCCCAGCATACAACCACGCACGAAATAGGAGTCCTTATGTCTTTAATTAAATCTCTATTCACTACTTATCGCGGGCTTCCCCGCGAAGTCTATGTACTCTTTGTCGCACATATCATCACCAATATCGGCAGCTTTGTGCAGCCGCTGCTCGTCCTGATCCTGACACAGAAAATCGGTTTGACAAGCGGTGCGGCCGGCTATTACATCACGATGCTCAGTGTTCTCTTTGCACCAGGCATGATCATCGGCGGCAAGTTGGTGGACACAATCGGCCGCAAAAAGGTTCTGCTTTTTTCGCAAATCACCGGTGCGCTCGCGACGCTCGTCTGCGGCTTCATGCAGCCTTCGATGAATATGGTTTACGTATTGATGATTTCTTCTGTTCTTTATTCTGCGGGACAACCGGCTTTCGACGCCCTGATCGCTGATATCACCGCCCCGGAAAATCGTAAGGCATCCTATTCGCTGACCTATATGGGCTGGAATCTCGGTTTCGCGATTGGACCGATTATCGGTGGTATTCTATTCAAAGACGCGTTGCCGCTCGTTTTCATCGGCGATGGTCTGACGACGTTTCTGTCTGCGTTGCTGATTGGCTTCTTCGTATCGGAAACCAAAAATCAGGCGGATCATCTGGAACTCGGCGCCGATCGCGCAATGGAACAACGCATCGAAGGTTCCGTTTTCCGGTTACTTTTTAAAAGGCGTATTCTGCTTTACTTCGCGCTGATTCTATTCTGTTATCAGTTTGTCTACAGCCAATGGGATTTCACCTTACCACTGCAAATGACGGAACTGTACAAGAGCAACGGTGCTGCTTTTTACGGTCTTCTGGCCAGCTGTAACGGTATCGTTGTTATCACGATCACACCGCTCATTGTCCGGTTCACGCGGCACTACCACCCGATTCGCGTAATGACCGCTGGTGGTATCTGTTACGCATTATCTTTCGGATTGTTCGGTGTCGCAGCAACCCTACCACTTTTTTATCTTGGCGTTTTCATCATGACCGTTGGTGAGATCCTGATTTCGATTAATTCATCGACATTCATTGCGGACTATACACCAGCCTCGCACCGCGGACGGGTTAGTTCGATTCTGCCGATAATCACCGGAGCTGGTTATACAATCGGGCCGGTATTGATGGGCAACGTTGTTGAATCGTTTTCGATTCGGACTGCTTGGACAATCATCACGGTCATCGCATTGATCGCCGCCGGGATGATGGGCCTTTTGAGCAAAGCGCGACCTATCCCATCTAGAAGCGATGCGTCTCACCAGATAAATTGACAATGGAAAAAGAGCGTCTGAAAAGTCATGCCGACTTTGAGACGCTCTTTTGATAAAGCTATCGCTCGACTTGAAGATGCTCCCCATTCTTTCTTATTGAAATGTACGAAGCACGAGATTCTTGAAAACTGATTGCCCCTTTAAAGAATACAAACTTATTCGATTGTCCGATGCACGCGGAAAAACCAGGTCAGAAATCGTTATTTTCCCGTGATCGGCAAACACTTCAATACTTGTCCGGTCAACGAGGATCTTCAGATGAATGAACTTCTGATTCTTCGGCAACGGTACTCGGTTTTCCACGTAGCGTCCGCTCTTATCCGGCTGATCCGTGAAGCTCCGATTGACATATAGAAAATGCTCCTTCGCAAATACACCAATATCAATATGCCGTTTACCATGTGCCGACTCGCGTAGACGGAAACCGGCGTTCTCAGCTTTATTCCATGAGAGGTCTACATCTAATTGATAGGCGACCGCCTCCGTATCAAGCATTTTGTTTCCTCTCACTTCAAGACGACTTGTTTGTGCCACGGGGATCATGGTCTTCTCGAGCTGACTCGCAGGCTCAGACAACAGCCTATAGGAACGCCCCACTCTGGAAAGGTGAAGCTGACGTGGCACGGATTCAAGTCCATTGAAACCGTCTTTCGTTGTCGGTGTGTTCGTCGGGTAATCCCAATTGTTCATCCAAGCCATCGCGTAGCGGCTCTTTAATGGATCCTGCGCTTGGCCATCCTCAAAAGTGACTGCTGCGTACCAGTCGAAGCCCTGATCAAGCCACTCAGGTTCAAGACGGTCCGCATGAAAAAAAGCACCGTCAAAATTTCCCGTCCAGTAAGCGTAAGTATTAGGAAGGCCTGCAGCCTTACCGTTCGCGCTGGCACCAAGAATCCAATGCATAGTCCGATCATCAGCCCGCATCAAATAAAGATCCGGACATTCCACAATACCGATCCCCGAGGTCTCAAACCCGCTCATATACTGCCATTTCTTTAAATCCATCGATTGATAAAAACCAATTTTTGTACCTTCCGCAAGAACCATGACCCATTTTTTTCGATCATTGTCCCAGATCACTTTTGGATCGCGAAAATCCTTCACAGCCGGATTAGTCAATACCGGTTTCTCGCCATATGGCCGGAAAGTAGTCCCATTATCCTTGCTATACCACAAATATTGCTGTTGCTTCTTTCCTTCTGGCTGCTGTGTCAGAATCGCAATTAGTGTATTTTTGCCTAATCCTGCCGTATTCCTGCTGTCGCGGATTATCGAACCCGACCAGACATCCCCGTTCCCGTTACTGAATTTAGGAATAGTTGTTCCCCGATCATGCCAATTTATCAAATCTTTGGAGACGGCATGTCGCCAAGCTGTTCCATTCCCTGTCGGATAATCCTTATTATAGAGATAAAAAAAATGATATTGGCCATCAAAATAAATCGGTCGCTGCGGATCATTCATCCAGTGATCGGGTACGGTAAAATGATAAACCGAACGCCAGGTGGCACTTGGTTTTTCAACGATCGATTTCTTATTCACAGCATATGGTTTGTAGAAATACGTTGCGATAAGCAAGACAAGAAGTACGAACCCGAGGGCCACATGCCATCGTTTGCGAAAATACGTCACGTCGTTGCAGCCCCCTTCTTTTGGGTTATTCTTTCAAAAAAAGCAAAAGGAATACCAGATAGCCACCGGTATTCCCCTTACCCATTGTGCACTTAATTTTCCACAGTCAACTGGCCTTGAGCCAATATTTGATTCGGTACAACCGAAGTGCTCGTTCCATCCAAACGTATCAAGAAACTCGGTGCAAACGTTGATTGGTGCTCAGCAAACAGCCCGCGATTGGTCATATAGCTCGTGATCACAACATTATTGCCGCGTTTCTGCGGAATAGCAAAATGAGAGTACGTCCAAGTCAAATCATTCGGTTCTAGATTCATCCGCAAGATAAGCCCGCTACCATTGAGCGGACGATAAGGACCGGTCAATGAATGCGACACAAAACCGAGCATATAAACGTCCTTATCGCTGATTCCATCAATCGTCATTTTCGCGCCGCGGGAATCCGTGAATAGATACCATTTTCCGTCTTTTTTAAAAACGTTGGCGCGCTCAATCTCGTCCGTTACCGTATTTGAAGTGATGAGTGGCTTCATCACTTTCTTCAAAGTATAATCATTATTTAATTCAATAATACCAAGCGCTCCATTTGCCGCAGCGGCCAAACGACGCTTCGGACTCTTCAGCAAGTTGGCACGTTCCTGCTGGAAAAAGCGGAAATTGCCGCCGTAATAAGCCCGATTATCCAGCTGTTCCTCACCTTGGTACCCATCTTCGTTCCCGGTATTGGCTTCGAAAACAAGATATTTATGGCCATTGTCTTCAACATAATGTGGATCCCGTAACGTATGGTTATCCAGTGGATCCTGTATGCTTTGATCAGCCGTCTGATAATACTTGGTATCGCCAGCAAAAATGGATTTATAATCTTCCGTGCCGTCAATCTTCAGAAGATCTTTGTCCTGCTGGCTGACATTGACCTGTGCCGTGGTCAGTATCTGATTCCCGTACAGCTTTTGCTCCGGAGCCCAAGGCTCACGGTTCGTATAGAAAAGTCGAATTTTTCCGTCTGCCGTCAATGTAGCCGAGCCGGACCACTCTTCGGCTTGTTGCTTCAAATAAGAATCGTCTGTTTTCAAATGCGCGTCTGGTTCAAAGACGCGACCGGCATTTTTCCAGCTGTCAATCGATGTATCACCGATTTTTTGGTAAAAAAGATAAATGAACGTGTCGCTGGCATTTTTCGGATTGCCTGCTAGAGCAAATACAATATGGTAGCCCTTGTAATCGGCAACTGTTCCGTCCGCATTCTGCAACGGCCAGCTGTCCCAAACATCGAGTGCGTACGGATTTCCCGAACTGTCTTTAGCCGTTGCGGATGCCAAATTTTTAATGGCAGAAGCATCAAAATCAGGCACTTTAAAACGCGAACTATCCTGCTGTTTGACGATTTCCGCCATATCCGAACGCGTGAGATGAGAAATACCGTATGATTGATTAAATAAGTTGTCGTCTGGATAACGGTTATCCTGATGAGAGTCCTTCTTATCGTAATTTCCGTAATTATTGTCGCCCGTATCATCTGCTGGACTAGCAAATGCGTGTAGAGCGCCGCCAAAAGATAGCGCAACAGTAAAAACTAATGCAGACAATCTTCTAACCATTTTGTTGGATTTCATTCGTTGATCGCTCCTTAGCAAGTTTTCAGCGGATGCTGCAAAATGTTTTTCCTGATGTCTCCATTGCGCGCGCTGCAAGGAAATTGTGTTTTGTCGATTTATAGCGACGTGATTGCCTCCTAATGATAGATTTGCGCTACCTGATCCGTCAACTGTAAAAAGGAGGATCTATTGCTTATTTGTTCCAAACAGTCAAACTCTTGTTTCATGAATAAAGTGCAGATTTTTATGACGTTTATGACAAAAATTCTTTATTTTAGATGGCCATTCTACCTTAAAAACAAGTCTATAAGACAAATTCTTCGGTTGATTTATGCAATGATTATCGTTACCTAGCTGTTATCCTTCTGTAATAATCACAGGACGAAAGTTGGAAAATAGATATTTATTAAAAAGGACTGTTAAAAATTGTTATTGTCTATCTATGCGTCATATGCTCGTTCGCCGTGGGCGCTACCCACGAGCCTCCTCGAACAGGCAATAATCTGCGAGGCCCATTTCCCATTTGGCCTATTTAAATGGGAAACCGCTAAGCCTAGCTCAAACTAAGATAAACTTTGGCATAGCCAAGTCTTTTTTGCAAAAATTGCGCGCCGGCTGCTCGCTTGCCGCGGGCGATCCGTGAGCCTCCTCAGACAAGCTAGAATCTGCGGGGTCTCACTTGGCTCGCTTTTCCCGCAGGCGTCTCGCGCCTTCGCTCCATTTTTTTCACAAAATCTTATACATTCTTGTCTTTTCAAAAAAAGCACAGGAAGAAAAACTCGAGTTTTTCTTCCTGTGCTGCTACAATTTATGCCGAGATCTTAACTTTACAAAGAAGTTTCGCTCAAATTTCGCAGCTTTTTTCTACAATCTGTCGTGAATAACCGCTAACGCTTGCCTGAGCTCTTTGACTGGAATTTGTCCGGGTGCTGAAGCTGTTTGACCAACGCCAAAGGTCATTGCGGATCCGAACACTTCGCCGCATAGACGGCTGATCGCACCTAATCCGCCCATAGCCATCGTAATCATCGGACGGTCGGCATATTTTCTGTTCATTTCTTCCGTTGCCTCTAACAAGGTAAGCACATCCGCTTGGCATCGTGGCATGACGGCAATTTTTGGGATATCGGCGCCATAGGTTTGCATTTGTCTCAGACGCGCGACCAGCTCTGATTTGTCAGGCGTTCCGTTGAAATCGTGACTGGACATAATCACACGGACAGCATTTGCCTTGGCGGAAGCAACGAGCTCTTGAACAATTTTTTCTCCAGCAGACCATTCCACATCAATGAAATCTGCCTGATTTGTATGAATGATCCATTTGTTAAGCGCCACATAGTCCGCTTTGCTGATTTCTTTCTCGCCACCTTCATCCTTGCTCCTAAACGTGACAATCAGTAGTTTATCGGCAAGCCGTTCATGAAGAAGAGCCATCATCTCTTGAACTGCCGCGAAGTCATTCGAATTTTGAAAGGCATCCAAGCGCCACTCAATCGCATCAGGCTGTAAATCTAGAGCGCTTGCTAGTTCCTGCATGATCCTGTCTCTCGTTTGTCCAACAAGTGGAATAATGATTTTCGGGATACCTTCACCGATACTGACATGCTTAATCCGCAGAATCTTGCTGATCATCGCTTAGAATCCCATCCGTTCTTTGACAAAGTCAATCGGCATTGCTTGACCGAACCAAATTTTAAAAGCCTCAGCACCTTGAAAGAGCACCATATTCAAACCGTTGCTTATCTTCTTGCAGCCGGCTTCTTCCGCCAATTCCAGCAACTTGGTTTTCCGTGGCATATAAATAACATCGGACACCACCAGTTCGGAACGCAGCCAACTCGAATCAGGAATCAGACTTTGTCCTTCTAACGGACGCATGCCGACGTTCGTTGCATTTGTCAGAATATCGCTCGTGCGGATTTCTTCCTTCAGTCTCTCCGTATCTTCAAGCGAATAGAAATGGGCCTGGCAGGATGTGCCCGTCATTTCATCATTTATTATGCGCGTATTACGTTCAGCATTTGCAAGAGACGGACCCTCGTGGTTAAAAATAGAAATTTCTGCTAAACCATCAAGCGCGGCCTGAATCGCGATTGCCGTTGCCGCGCCGCCCGCACCTAAGAGCGTCATCTTTTTTCCATTGATGCCGACTCCCGTTTCTTTCAAGCCATGAACATAGCCGAGACCGTCTGTATTGTGTCCGATCAGTCTCCCATTTTCGTTGACGACCGTGTTGACCGCGCCGGCAAACTTAGCGGCAGGCGATAGCTCGTCCAAATAAGGGATGATTTTCTTTTTATTCGGCATCGACACATTCCAGCCGCGAATAGCCAATGCGCGAAATCCCTTAATCACATCTTCAAGCTGCTCACTGCCGACTTCAAAAGCCATGTAAGCCGCATTCAGTCCCAATTTCTTCAGCGACAAATTATGCATTCGCGGGGAAATTGAATGGCCAATGGGTGTCGCAAGTAATGCAATCAGTTGCGTCCTTCCGTCAATCCGATCTTCGTGAAACTCTTCCATCCTTCTCAATCCCTCAAGCGATAGTATCCGCACGCATGCCGCAGTTTGTGCGGTGATATTATTTCTTGCTGATCAGAACCTGATTCACTTGATTTGGGCTCGTCCCCGTCTTCAGTACAGACAGCACATCATTCAGACTGATCTCCACCATGTTCTTCACGGCAAGATTCGTATAGAAACCGATATGTGGCGTGATCAAAACGTTAGTCATTGCGCGCAGTGTCTTCAAGTGTTCGCTTGGAATATCTTTGCCGCGCAAATCGATATTGAAGAATTTTTCCTCACCAACTAGTGTATCGAGCGCTGCGCCGGCGATTTTTTTATCGTTCAAAGTCGCAATTAAAGCGTCTGTATCGACAACTGGGCCACGGGAGGCGTTAATCAAGTAAGCATCCGGCTTCATCAATGCGAGCGCTGCTGCGTCTATCAGTTTCTCAGTCGTATTCAGCAGTGGGACATGCAACGTAACAATATCAGCCCGCTTCAGCAATTCTTCTTTAGTCACATAGGTCAGGACATCGCGCAGATCTTCGCGTTCAACGATATCATTTGCAATGACTGTCGCACCGAGTCCTTTGAACAAGCGAGCCACCGTACCGCCAATTCGGCCGGCGCCAATGACACCGACCGTCAGTGAACGAATTTCGCGTGCCATCAGACCGGCCCAGCGAAAATCTTGTTCTGCCTCACGTGCTTCGAACTGCGGCAGATTGCGAATCAGACGCATCGTCTGCGTCACCGCCAGTTCCGCAACAGAATTTGGTGAATAGGCCGGTACATTGGTGACGATCAGCCCATTCGCAGATGCTTTTTCTAGATCAAACACATCGTAACCGGCTGTGCGCGTAGATAGTTGCTTTATCCCGTACGTGCGAAGCGTCTTATAAATACTTTCATCATCGAGGCGATTACGCTGTTGGATGACAAGTCCATCATAACCTTTGACTAGTTTTACCGTTTCTGTGTCCAGTTCAAGCTGATTGGTATCCACAACCGCATCGTGAGCATCCGCCCACTCGCGAATCGCCTGCTGCTCATCATCACGGACCGAAAACATCAATATTTTCATCAATGATTCCTCCAATTTTTCTTTTATCTTATCTTTTCTTTTACTCTATCAAAGCAAAATTGTACTTCTAAACTTTTTAGAAACTGGGCTCCGGTCGCTCGCTTTTCCCGCAAAGAGCAGAGCGCTAAGCTGGATTTTGTCCGTAAATAGAAGAACTCCCTCTATTTCCATGTTCAGTAGTGTCCCGCCGCCCCAAGCGGGTCCTGAATGTTTCTCATCTTTTTAATAAAAACCACACGGACTTTTTTATCCATGTGGTTGTTTTCCCAAGAAGTGATTCCAGTTATAGCAAATTGCAAAATATCTGTCAATATAAATCATCTAATCTTTTGAAAATATCGTGATAATGGCTCAAGAGCTGTGGATCAGCTACCGCGATGCCCGAACGATAAAAAGTGATCGCTCCGGCCCCGCCACCAATCTCCCCACGTTCTGCCAACTGATGTCTCAGATGGTTTGACGTGCCGATACTGCCGTCAATGATGTCTGTATCCTCCGGGAAAATCTGTCGAATGCTATCCTTAAAAAGTGGGAAATGCGTGCAGCCAAGCACGACGGTACCATATTCAGAAAGATTAAGACCCGAGGCCGCTTTCTTTAAATAGGGAATCACTTGCTCCGGATCGAAAACGAAACGCTCGGCAAAGCGGACAAGACCTGGTAACGGCAGACTGTCGACAATCTCATCATGGTCAATCCGTTCAACAAGATGATGAAATTTAGCCTCTTTAAGCGTCAATTCTGTCGCAAGCACCAGCACCTTTCTCCGCTTCCTTGTGCTGACCTGAACAGCCGGTTTCACCGCAGGTTCGATGCCGATTATCGGGAAAGCGTAGGTCCGACGCAGTTCCTCAATCGCTATGCTCGTCGCTGTATTGCAAGCAACGACAAGTGCCTTGACGCTTTGCGATGCGATGAAATCAGCCGCTTCAAGAACAAACGCACGGACCTCCTCTTTTGATTTTTCCCCGTATGGGACATGCGCTGTATCTGCATAAAAGAGATAATCTTCATCGGGAAGTATCTTTCTGGCTTGGTGCAGTACGGTCAAACCGCCAATGCCAGAATCAAAAAAAGCAATTTTCAACGTGTTCACACTCCATACTGACTTTATAACCACAATTGCTATTATAATACCTGGACGCGCCGCAGACATTAAAATTATCCAAACATGAACGACTGTTTTTAATGAAGGAACCGGCGCAATGCCCTGTTTATTGCCCATCAGTGGGATAAGCTTGGCGTAGCCAAGTCCTTTTTTGCAGAAATTACGCGCCGGCTGCTCGCTTGCCGCGGGCGATCCGTGAGCCTCCTCGGACAAGCGAGAATCTGCGGGGTCTCACTTGGCTCGCTTTTCCCGCAGGCGTCTCGCGCCTGTGCTCCATTTTTTGTGCAATATCTTATATATTCTTATCTTTTAAGAAAAACTAGGCTTCATCAATCTTTTTTATAACAATACGCTTCGGTTGCTCGCTTGCCGCGGGATATGCAACAAATGTGTTCCGGCTGCATTATCACGCAAAAATTCATATATTTTATTTGCAAAAAAAGCCCCTCTGATCCTGCTTCAGAAGGGGCTTTATGAATAACAGAAGATTTTCGAAACGGCGGTGAACTTTACTTGTATTCGGGGCTGTTTCGAACAACTCCTGTATTTCTCAGGTCAGCCTGCAATAATCTGGGTGAGAAGAAAAACATTCAGGCTGACGATAACGCCGGTCACTCCCCACGCTGTTATCGTTGTGAGTCGTTTATTAACCAGACTACCCATAATCGACTTTTTGCTAGTAAAGATAACAAGCGGTATAATCGCTAGCGCGATGCCGAAGGAGAGTACGACTTGGCTGAGAACCAACGCGTTTGTCGCGTTCGCACCGGAAATAATAACCGCGAGCGGCGGAATCATCGAGCAGACTCTTCGCAGAAAGACAGGAATTCTTTTGTGAATAAAGCCCTGCATCATGATGTCACCGGCAAGTGTGCCGACCGATGAACTGGAAAGTCCGGCGAATAAGAGACCTATACCAAAGAGAAGCGACGCGCTCGGCGCGATATAAACGCCGAATTCTTTGAATGCGATATCCAAATCTGTGATGACCATATGTCCATGGAAAGTGGAGGCGGAAACTGCTAGCATAATCATGTTAATGACACCGGCAATCGCCATTGCAATCAGTATATCGACAACTTCAAAATGGAAAATTTTCTTTTTCTCAACAGCGTTGCTTCCGATCACGCGGCGGCAAGTCAAACCCGAATGCATGTAAATCGCATGGGGCATCACTGTTGCCCCAAGGATGCCTGCCGCTAGCATCACGCTACCTACACCTTGAAATTGGGGAACAAATCCAGCCATCAAAGGGGCCATTTGCGGCATGGCAAAGAATATTTCGCAGGCAAAAGCGATAACGACAATGAAAACCATGGCAGCGATAACCATCTCGAGTGGTCTGAATCCCTTCACCTGGAAAGCCAGAATCAGCATTGCACAGACTGCTGTCAAAATCGCCGCTGGTATCATCGGCAAACCGAAGACAAGGTGGAAACCAAGCGCCGCGCCAATAAATTCGGCAAGATCGGTGGCAATAACCATGATTTCGCCTTGAATCCAATAGAAAACGGCTACGCCTGGTTTCCATTGATCACGAAGCACCTCGGGAAGGTTGTGAGCCGTGGCAATGCCAAGCTTTGCAGACAACGTTTGGATAAGAACCGCCATCAAGTTCGAAAGTGCCACGACCCACAACAATAAGTAGCCATACTGGGAACCGCTTTGAATATTCGTTGCATAATTCCCCGGATCGATATAAGCAACTGCAGCAACAAACGCTGGCCCGATAAAGGGTATGGCCTGTTTCCAGCCTTTCTTCCGGCCAATTGCCTGTTGAAAAGACTCCGACTGTCCCTGACCTTTTCGAATCGTCAGTACACCTGCTCCGTCACCAGAACCAACCACTGCAACATCTTCTGTATAGCGCATCGAATCACCTTCCTTTTATTGCTTGGAGAATAATTGTTTCTTTAAGGAAACTTTTATTCCTATAATCAATGTATAGCAATCGCCCCCGTTTTGCAACCCATACCCAAGTTTTTTTTCATGAAATCCCTTTTATAAATGAAAAAGCAATGAACGTTGTGTTCATTGCTTTTTCATTTATTTTTTTCACAATTTACCCTCGAAGCATCCGCAGACCATTCAAGATGACAAGAATTGTGCTTCCCTCATGGCCAATAACGCCAAGCGGCATTGAAATGAACTGGAGCAAGTTGACTGCCATCAAAAATGCAATCATCGAAAGCGCGAAAGCCATATTCATTTTGATAATCCGATTCATGCGTTTTGATAAGCGAACCGCGTCAGCAATCCGCTGCAGATCATTCTTCATCAGAATGATGTCAGCAGTCGCCAATGCCGCATCGTTCCCCCCGCCCATCGCAATACCCACTGACGACTGAGCGAGTGCCGGCGTATCATTGATCCCGTCACCAACCATGCCGACCGCACCGTATTTTTCAGCCAATTGTTTAATCGCCTGAACCTTGTTTTCGGGGAGGCAATTTGCGATATAGGCGCTCACGCCAGTCTCCTGCTGAATCGCCCTGGCTGTTTTTTCATTGTCGCCCGTCAGCATGATCGTTTGAATGCCGTATTGATGCAACGTTTTTATCGCCGCAACGGAAGAGTCTCTGATCTGATCTTTCAGAGCGAAGGCGCCAGCCATTTTCTGATCAACAGCAACATAGACGAGCGTGTGGTTTCTCGGTAATTCCCGCTCATACGTATTCATAAATTGTTGCATGGTCTTTTCATCAAAAAGTTCTGCCTTGCCAATCGTGTACAGACGCCCATCGACTTCTCCGGAAACACCGAATCCTGGTTTGACTTTAACGTTTTCCGACTCAAGCGGACTTGCCTTCGTCACTTTCTGCGAATAGGCAACAAGTGCTTCTCCCAGTGGATGCGACGCGTTATTCTCAATTGCAGCCACTGCTGCATAAAATTCCCGATCAGCAAAACCACTCACGTTCAGCGCCCAATCAACTTCTGGTTTCCCTCGTGTCAACGTTCCAGTCTTATCGAAAGCGAGTGCTTTAAGACCAGCAAGCTGTTCGAGGTGAACCCCTCCTTTGATCAGAATTCCCTTGCGTGCGCCGTTGGCTACAGCAGACAACACAGCCGGCATTGTCGAAGCAACCAGCGCGCACGGCGAGGCGACAACAAGCATCACCATTGCTCGATAGATTGTATCACTCCATGACCATCCGAAAAGATAATGCGGGAGGAAGAGCATTAATACAGTTAACGCAATCACTATCTTGACGTAAATTTTTTCAAAACGTTCAATAAAGAGTTGGGACGGTGCTTTCTCCGTCTGCGCCGTCTGGACCAATTCAATAATCTTACTGAACATCGAATCCTCGTTTTTCCGAGTCACTTCCGCGTGCAAATTACCGTCGATATTGACCGTTCCCGCCATGATTAAATCATCGATTTTTTTCAATACGGGAACCGATTCCCCGGTCATCGAGGACTCATCGATCGTTGTTTCACCAAGAATAATGCGGGAATCAGCCGGGATACGTTCTCCTGGCTTAACATGAATCACATCGCCCGGTTGCAATTGTCCGACAGCAATCTGCTGTTCCTGATTATTGATGATAAGACGCGCAGTTTCCGGCTGCAGATCCATTAGCGAAGAGATCGCTCGAGAGCTCTTAGCCATCGAATAGGTCTCCAAAGCACCGCTTAAAGCAAAAATAAAGATTAGGACAGCGCCCTCAAGCCAATGACTGATGCACGCTGCGCCAATTGCCGCGAGACCCATCAATAATTCAACATTCAATTCTCTGTTCTTAATCGTATCCTTAATACCGGTACTAATTTGGTAGTAGCCACCAATCAGATAGGCAACTAGATAGATGTACCAGACATTTGTGTCCGTGATCTCACTCACGACATAGCCCGCAAGTGTCAGCACACCGCCAAGCAATGCGGCAATCATTTCCCCATGCTTTTTAATTGTTGCCCGCCACTGGTCAAGCCGGCTGCTGTTCGCAGCAAGATGCAAATCCATTTCCTTCAGCATACATAGTCCTCCTCTATCCCATTCATTGAACCACTGTCTATTCAACCAATCATTTTTTCTTTTTAATTAGATTAATTATTATTACATTCAAATTCTATCATCATTTTATGCAATTGCAAGCCTTTTGTTCTCAATTATTTATTTTAATTGAGAATGATAACAAGTATCGTTTAGATAGTCATATCAAGAATGATTTTCATTAACAGTTGTCATAATCGCTGATATTTCAAACATTAACTATTTTTATTCTGATAAATAGCCTCCATGTGTTTTAAAAATTTGCCGAATATTAATTTATATTTATATTAATATAATATTTTATATCAATAAATCATTAGTTACTATTAAGCTTCATTTATTGATAATGGGCAACCGATAGTCTATTCTCAAGAACAGGAAAAGGTGAATAAGTAAAACTTGGCTAAGCCAAGCCTTTTTAACAATTGCACTTCGGCTGCTCGCTCGCAGCATCTTTCACCAAAAGTCATTTACTTTCTTTTCTCTTGGCTTTATTAAAATCTGCTGTTGTTTTTTTAATCGTTTATTACCCTGTGTTCACTTGCCGCGGGCGCACCGCGAGCCTCCTCAGACAAGCTAATATCTGCGAGGCCCGTCTGGCACGCTATTCCCGCAGGCGTCTCACACATTGCCTTTTCATCAAAAAACAAAATTAAATTTAAACATAGCTTTTCTCTTAAAAACAAGAGCGTCTGCGCGATCAATCGATCGTGAGACGCTCTTTCAATAACACTTTTCATATTTTTGTATATTAACGTATCATGCGCCAACTGCTTTGCATAAGACTAATCACTAGTTCAATCTGCTGCCAAGCAGGAGTCCACTGAAAACAGCCATCATGCCGAAAACATAAGACCCACCGATGTAGATCCAGAAAAACACCCGCTGCTTTCGCCGCATCAATTCAAAACTTTCAACCATCAGCGTTGAAAACGTTGTATAGGTACCGATGAATCCAGTTCCCGCAAGTAGTGCCAATGGTTTGGAAAAGCCAATCGCTGTAATGAAGCCCAGAGCAAATGCTCCGCTCAGATTAATCACGAATGTGGCGAGCGGAAAGGGCCCGTGCCAGAGTTGCTTCATCCATTTGGTCGCGAAAATACGAGCGAAGACACCAAATAATGCCCCGAGTGCGACAGCAGCGTAATTAACGAGCATGAGTCGTCCTCCTCTTTCGCGTCAGCAAGTATTTGCTGAATTTGTACCCAATTAGGCAAGCGATCAAGCCGCCAATAGCACTAAGCAGAAAGTAAACCGCTGCTGTCAGATACGCCCCGCGTTGCATTGCCTGTGCCGTCTCCAACGTGAACGTAGAAAAAGTTGTAAAGGAGCCGACAAAGCCCGTACCGATTATCGACACAAAGCGCTGTGAAAACCCGGGAATCCAAACTAAAAAGCGAGTAACAAATGCGAGCAAAAAGCAACCAACAAGGTTAATTAACAAAGTCGCAAATGGAAAAGCATGGGAGGGTATCATCCATTCCAACGAATATCGGGCAAGAGCCCCTAAAATACCAAATAAAGCAAAAAGAAAATAAGACAAAATCGGCTCCTCCTGACCAAAAATGTTCCCTGAGGAATGAAATCGACCACTTAGATGAATCCTACCCTCAAGTTCACGCGTTTATGTGTTCCAAATGTTGATGCTTCAATGCCGGAAAAACAATCCTATCAAAAATGCCGACCAGCGGTCCCTGGAAAGCCAAGGCAAAAATCGTCCCTACGTTGATGGCATAGAGCTGGCCCATTTGAAACCAGCAGAAAAGGATGATCAGTACCGGTGGCGCGAACGTAACTAACTGAGCGATTGCCGCACTGCCTTTAAAATACTTAAAACGAATAATTTGCATCAGATCATCACACGGATGCAGCATCAGATTCACACGTTGATAAATCGAAATAGCCATTGCAATGAGGACAACCCCCGTGCAATCGAGTAGAATACGGAACACGACCGGAAGGGTATTGATATTTTCATTCAAAAAGACTTGGCTTGTCAACCCAACCAAATAACTGAACGGTATGAGAAAGATTAAATTGCCGATCAGGCGCTGCCACTCGATCCGGCGAAGAATAAGTGCATTAATCACCATAACAAGCACACCAAACCCAAATAACGTTGTGCCAACGGGTATCCCTGTTAAATACGTCATGTTTACTGAAGAAGCCGTCCATAAAGCACTTCCAAGATTAATAGACACCGTTAATGCGTTGCCTAACGCATTAATAACAATTGATAAAAGAAAATAGGCGATATTTTCATACATGGGTACACGTCTTTCGTGAATCATTTGCACATTAATTTCCCCTTCATCTGAAACTCTAAATCTAACTTTAATACTTAAGCCTTTCATCCATCAAGATCAATTTTTTCAAAAGCTTCGGTTAAGCGCCTCCGTTGCAATTCCAGCGCTACAAATAGATTTGTCCCGATGATCGCAGCCATTCAAATGCCATTGATTCTATGGAATCATTTGATTTATGATGGATGCATCAGGTTCTAAGTTAAGGATGTGTTCGAATGAAGCCGATCGGTTCGAGTCTGTCTTACCTTCTGCTATTCTTCGGCGTCTTCGCCTTGTCGACATCAGGTATCTTTGCCGTACTTGCCGATGCGCCAGCACCAATTACCGCAGGCTATCGGATGTTATTCGCCGCACTAATCCTTTTACCCGTCCTTCTGTTTAATCGGACACATCTGCTTGAATTGCGTCATCTTTCTATCAAACAATGGCTGCTTGGCCTGCTTTCAGGCATTTTTCTCGCCGCGCATTACACCCTCTGGTTCGAGTCGCTCCATTTCACTTCCGTGGCTAGCTCTGTCGTTCTTGTCACCTTGCAACCACTTTTTGCATTCGTTGGCGGTTATTTTCTGTTCCACGAACAACTGACCGGACGGATGATGGTTGGTGGTTTATTAGCAATTGCTGGCAGCGCGCTGATTGGCTGGCAGGATTTTCAGATCAGTGGCCTTGCACTTATAGGCGATGGACTGGCATTCCTCGCTGCTGGTGTGATTACCGGCTATTTCTTAGTCGGTCAAGAGATGCGCAACTATCTGTCGCTTGTGCCTTATTCGATCATTGGCTATGGTAGCAGTGCTGTAGTCCTGTTCATTGTCTCTGGTATTTCTGGTGTCTCGTTGATCAACTATTCTGCTCGCGACTGGCTCTGTTTCATCGGCTTGGCGCTTGTTTCAACCATCATGGGACAGACCATCTTCAACTTTCTGCTGAAGTGGATGAATGCCTCGACCATTTCGATGAGTATTCTCGGCGAACCGGTCGGCACATGTATCCTTGCTTTCATTATTTTGAAACAAGGAATTAGCCTGCAGCAATTTACCGGTATATTGATCATTTTAAGTGGTATTACAATCTTCTTGTTCCGCCCGAAAATTCGCAGCTGATTTTTTCATTAATGATTCCGCCGTGAATCGTTCGAACCCCGTGTTAATCATGCGAATGAAGCAACAGAGCAGTTGCTTCATTCGTTGTAGCTTGTCTATTTATTATAAAGGCTCTGTAAAGTCTTTTGTTGTTTTCAATCATTAAATTGCCATGTGCTCGCTTGTCGCGGGCGCACCGCGAGCCTCGAACAGGCAATAATCTGCGAGGCCCGTCTGGCACGCTGTTCTCGCAGGCGTCTCACACATTGTTTTTTACGGGAAAAACAGCATTATAATTTAACAGAGCCATAATAAAAGTGTCGCAATACATATAATTGGAGGGAAAAATCAATGGCATTAATGACAATTAGCTTCCGTTCCGAAGTCTTAGACTTGCAAACCCACGTCAATGTGTTGATTCCTGACCAATGGTCGCCAGATAACCCGCCAGCCACACTCTATTTGTTGCATGGCTTGTCCGGCGACTACTCCAGCTGGATACAGAAGACTTCCCTGTTGCGCTATGCTGAAAAATTGCCGCTTACAATTATTATGCCGAGCGCCGATCGCAGCTTTTATACCGATATGGTTTATGGCAATCGTTACTGGACTTACCTGACAAAGGAATTGCCGGAACGCTTGCAGACTTGGCTGCCGCTTGCCACCACTCGCAACAAATGCTTTGTTGGCGGCCTATCCATGGGTGGTTACGGTGCGCTTAAGTGGGGGTTGAATTATCCCGAACAGTTTTCCGGTATTATCTCAATGTCCGGCGCCGTTGATTTACAGGCGATGGTCGAGCGCGCGCCAGAATATCTGCCCGGTTTCCAAATGATTTTCGGCGATCTGAAGAAATTCTCGCAGTCTGCCAACGATTTATTCAGTCTCGTCGATAAAGTATCCGATCAGGGCCGCTATCTCCCAGACATTCTGCAATTCTGCGGAACTGCAGATTTCCTTTACGCAGATAATCTTGTATTTAAAGCAAAGCTTGACCGTTCGAAGCTGCCGCATCGTTTTTCCGAGAAAAACGGTGTCAAACATGAGTGGTCCTATTGGGATGAGACAATTCGGTATACGCTCGATTGGATTGCAGAAAAAATTGGGGACACAACAGATAACACATCAAATAACACTTCATCCAATAGCCAGGAGGGGCAGGATCATGACAAATAAAACCATTGACCTTTTATTGAATCATCGTTCCATTCGCAGTTTCACCGATCAAAAGTTGACCGAAGAACAGGTTGATACACTCGTTCAGGCGGCGCAACACGCATCGACGAGCAACTTTTTTCAACAATACACCATTATCGATGTGACCAACCCCGAAAAAAAGAAAAGACTAGCGGAAATCGGCAACCAGGCTTATATCGCCGAGGCGGCGCGCCTTTTCATTATGGTCGCGGATATGCAACGCAATGCGACTATTGCCAGAGAAAAGGGGCAACCGGACACCGTCTACCGATCAGCCGACTTTTTTCTTCGCGCCTTTAGTGACACGGTGATCGCCGCGCAAAATATTGTCGTTGCTGCGGAAAGCATGGGCCTTGGCGCGGTTTACCTTGGCAGCGTCCTGAACGACGCCCAGGCTGTGATTGACTTGCTGCGTCTGCCGGAGCTGACCTTCCCGGTTTTCGGCCTTGCCATTGGCTATCGAAATCAATCGCCGCAGCTTAAACCACGGCTACCGAAAGAAGCCGTGTATCATCAAAACAGCTATCAGCCGATCGAAGATCCGCTTGATGCGCTCCAGGCTTACGACAAGACGGTGAATCAATACTATGATCTACGCGATGCGAACCGCCGTGTCGATACATTTACGAACCAAATTGCCAAGGCAGCGTCTTCTGTTCAGTCCGAAAACCGCAAGCAGATGCTGAACACGTTGAAACAACAAGGATTCCTTCAATACTGAAAAACAAGGTCTTTACCGGACGTTAATGAGAAAAATGAGGCTTTGCCAAGTTTTTTTATAACAATTTCGCTCCGACTGCTCGCTTGCCGCGGGCGCCGCGCGTCTCCTCAAACAAACTGGAATCTGCGGGGTCTCACCTGGCTCGCTTTTCCCGCAAGGCGCCAGCGCACCTGCGCTGCATTTTTTATACTTTTGACCTGGGCAAATCCTTTTTTGTAACAATCCGCTTCAACTAACGCATTTTATTCGTTGATGATTCTGGCTAAGAAAAATGGGTCACAGCCAGGCCTTTTGCAAAAATTGTGCTCTGACACTCGCTTGTCGCGAATGCCAGAGTGCCTTCGTTGGATTTTTCGCCAAAAGATATATGCTTTACTGAATAAAAAGAATCGGATCGATTGACCCGATTCTTTTTATTTTTTATTGCTGCGCCGCAACCAATTGAGCAATTGAAAGAGCGTCTGTTGATTTTCTTCAGGCATTGGGAATTTTGCAATCTCTTCTGCTGTCTGCACATAAGGCGATGCATCAATATAGTCACGATCATGCTCAAGGAGCGATGCGACACTGTCCGTCTTTGCTTCCATATGGAATTGGAGACCAACTGCCTGACACTTGTAGACAAACCCTTGATTCGCACAGGCGTCGCTTTCAAATAAGCGAACAGCGCCTTCGGGTACACCGAACGTTTCGCCATGCCAATGCAGCGGCGTCAAAGTTTCCGGAAGGAACGGAAGCAGCGTCGCTGTACGCCGAATGGGAAACCAGCCAACTTCCTTCTTACCAACACCTACTGTCGCGCCGAGTGTTTTGGCAATCTGCTGCGCGCCCAAGCATACACCGAATACCGGAACATTAGCCGTCAACGCCTCAGCGATGCAGCGGCGTTCTTCCGTAATCCATGCGGGCCCCTGATCATTCACACTCATCGGGCCACCAAGAATCACAAGAAATTCAAGGGTATCGCCAGGCGGCACTGCATCATTTTCAAAAAGTTTATGTATCACCAATTGGTCTTGATGACTGGCCGCCCAATCACTGATCGCCGCCGGTCCTTCACAGGCGACATGCTGAAACACATCGATTCTCATTTCGCCATCCCCATCCTGCTCATTTACAGTGAATCTTATCATTGTTTCTTTGTGGCGACAATCGATTCTGTAAAAACGTATGAAAGTTCATTGACAGGTGCACGAACATCCGTTTATTTTAAACGTGTGGAGCAAAAGGCGTAACAAAGCGTCTCGTTTTCCACGACTGACCATTATACTGCTTTGTATCATTTCTTGCCTGACTATTCCGAAGCTATATAATAAACCGCAACCAAACAAACGGTAATGAACATTGCATGATAAGCTGATTATAAGGAGACCGACAGATGGCCGACACTGTGCTGATTGAAGATCAAACTGTATTTATTGAGTCGCTTGAAGCTGATATGCATTTGAAAAATTGCCGGATTGACAGCCGCGGATTCAGAAAACTTCTGACCGACGTCACTTTTACCAATTGTGATTTCCTGATTCGCGATTTTTCGCGAACCGAATGGCTGGATTGCGTTTTCTCTAATTGTGATTTCTCTAATTTTTCTTTTGCGCATGCCGTTTTATACCGTGATCAATGGACAACATGCAAGATGGTCGGCACAGATTTCAGCCAAACGTCCAGCAAAGATTCACGTTTTAAGGATTGCCTGATGACGTATGCATCATTTCCAGACGCAACGCTGACCAACATCAATTTTGAGTCCTGTCAGTTGAATGAGAGTTTTTTCCAGCATGTCCAGCTCAAGAATGTCGTTTTTAAGCAGTCCCACCTTGAGCAAGCGGATTTCAGTGAAACACTGCTGAAAGGGGTGGACTGGTCAAGCTGCACGATTGATGGCATCCGGATCGATATGCCGCTTGCCGTTGGCTTAAAAATAGACGCTTTCCAAGCGGCACCACTTGTCGCCTCATTGGGTATTGAAATAACTGGTGAAGGCACTGGGTGTATTTAACAGTTGTTGAAACGACCGCCGCGTGTTTCCACAAGTGAATCCTGTTTTAGTCCATTCTGAAATAAAAAAGCCAAAATTGACGCAACAATCGCCTATCCGTTCACTGGATAGGCGATTAAAACCGCTCTTACCTTCTCACTCGAAAAGAATGATGGCTGATGCGGAACCGATGCCGCGGGAGTCCACGCATAAACGTCATCGACTGCTGCATCGCATTTTTTGTATTAAAGGCTGTGCCGCCGTTCGAAAGATTAGACGGGACAAGCAGCAGACGGCTTGCCGAGCTAGCAACCGCCAGTGGATGAATTCTGTTCGCTGCAGCAGTCACAGAAGTACTATTGGCCGATACATTCGTGTACTGAACCGTCCCTGTATTCGCCAACGGATACAAATTGCCACTTCCGTCTGACGGATCTTCGCTAATCCATTCAGCAGAAGTACCCATACCCTGCACATACGCTGTATCAACACTTACAGTCACCGTTTTCGTGATTCTCTGCCGCTTTGGTGTTGTAATAGAAAAATGCAGCGCCCATGTACCCTCGTTATTCTGCGAAATACTTGTACTTATCCGCGAACCGACTGGAACAGTACCAATATTCTGGGCAGTAGCCGGTAGTTTTTCCCAAAAAAGTGCAACTACCTCTTGTTTACCGGACATCTCTTCAATCGTGCCAAGTTGCAGCAAATCCGATGAACTGTAACCGCCTAAACCTATCCACTGAGCGCCAAGCGCCCCAGAAGTCCCGTAAGCGATCGGAACCGTCCAGCTGCCCGACACGAGATGGTAAGGTGATGAATGATCAGCTGCCGTAACGGTATATCCGGCCCAATTGGTTGACTTTTCGGTTCCGGCTGGCAATTGAATCCGATTGGAAACCGCGCGTATATTTCGCCGTACGGTATATCTGTATACAACCTTATGAGCTGTTTTTGCTTGAACAGGCGAACTGCCGCTCGGAAAAAATGGAGCAATCACTAGCGCAGTAATGACCAGTAAAAGCGGATATCCTCTTTTGACCATTTTCAATCCTTCTTTCTGGGATGACTTAACAAATTACCATCGTTCCCTCCTGATTATTATCGATCAGTTATTATCAATCCTAAAGACTCGTTACGCGAAAAACGACCCATTTCTTATTTACATCAAATGCATTCCGGTCGCTCGCTTGCCGCAGAGATTCTGGATCTTGGCCACATTTTAGCACACAATCATAGTTATTCTGAACGTATGAAAATTTTTTCACTATTACATTAGCTGCCTTATCTAAAAAAAGATAGAATTTGAGATTCTTGTTAGATAAAGATCTAAGTAAAACTTGGCTAAGCCAAGTCCCTTTTTTAACAATTGCGCTTGGGCTGCTCGCTTGCCGCGGGCGCCGCGCGTCTCCTCAAACAGGCTGGAATCTGCAGGGTCTCACTTGGCTCGCTTTTTCCGCAAGGCGCCAGAGCACCTGCGCTGCATTCTTCGACAAAAATCATAGGCTTTCTTAAAAAAAAAAAGCTTCGTTCGGGAGCTTTTCATTTGCCTTGAATTTTATAAATCTTTGAAACGCAGCTTATTGTGCAAAAAATTCTTCATATAACGCCTGTACGGCTTTTTCCTCGACATTTTCCCGGACACCAAACATCATGCTCGTCTCCGAGGAGCCTTGATTGATCATTTCGATATTAATACCAGCCTTTGCAAGAGCTGTTGAAGCTCTAGCCGCGGTCCCGACTTCTTGACGCATCCCTTCGCCAACAAGCATGATCAGCGCCTGATCATGCTCCACATGAATTTCATCTGCATGCAGTTCTTCTTTAATCCGCCGGACAATCGTGGCTTCAATTTCGTCATTCATTTGATCCTGGCGAACAATGACGGTAAGGTCATCAATACCTGATGGCACATGTTCAAAAGACAAGCCGTAGTCTTCCAATATCAATAAGATTTTCCTACCAAACCCGACTTCCCGATTCATCAAGTATTTGCCGACATAAATACTGCAAAAACCATCGTCGCTGGCAATCCCAACAAGCGGTCCATTCGTGTTCTTGCGCGCGCTGACAATTCGCGTTCCTGGGGCCTCTGGATTGTTGGTATTCTTGACGTTGACCGGTATTCCTGCTCGAAAGGCTGGAATCAACGCTTCATCATGAAAAACAGAGAAGCCGCCATAAGACAATTCGCGCATTTCCCGATAAGTCAGCTCACGTATTTCTTTTGGATTCTTGACAATATGCGGATTGACCGTGTAAACGGCATCGACGTCGGTAAAGTTCTCATAAAGATCGGCTTTGACCGCATTCGCAAGGATTGAACCGGTGATATCGGAACCACTGCGCGAGAATGTAACCACTTCGCCCGCTTTATTGATACCGAAAAAGCCAGGAAAAACGATGATGCCCGCATGATTTTTCAGATTGCTTAGCTGTTCATAGGCCTCAGGAAGCGCTTGGGCATTGCCCGGATCGCTGCTGACAAGCAAGCCCGCCTCTTGCGGTGATACATAACTCGCCTCCATGCCTTTATGTTGAAAGACCGCTGCGATCAGTTTCGCGTTATTGTCCTCGCCGCTCGCCTTGAGCGCTTCCGTGAAAGCCACCGGATTCGATTGATCGCCCTTAAGTAGCGTATTTAGATCATCCGTAATTCGAGCGATAATTGTATAGGAAAGCTTGAGTTCCTCAGCAATACGTTGATAACGCTCAATGATCGCGTCCACAAGCTTACTTGTGTCTTCTCCATGCAGCGCGCGCTCGGCGCAGCTGATCAGCATATCTGTAACTTTCAAATCATCGGCAAACCGCTTACCGGGAGCCGATACAATGACGATTCTTCGTTCTGAATCAGAAGCAACAATATGGCAGACTTTCTCAACCTGCGTGCCGGAAGCGAGCGAGCTTCCGCCGAACTTAACAACTTTCATCCCCACAACCCCTACTTTTTTGCGAATGTATCACTAGTATCACTCATTTCATACCAATAATCAAAACTATTTTGCAATTTTGACGGTTTTTTTCTTTAAATTTCAAAGATTTGTAACGCCCGCTCTTCTCACTTTTCTGGTGAATGATGCCCCGTTTATGAAAAGCGCTCCTGTCACTAAGTGGACAGAAGCGCGTTATCTCATTTTATTATTGGGGTTATCAATCTCCAGCCTACGGATGGCCGATTAAATCTACTATTACCAAAAAGCCTTTTATCAGTTCCATTCAATGGGAATCGCATAGTGAATCGGATCTTTTCTGCCAGCTTCCTTAAAACCTTTAATACGAAGTCGGCAACTATCACAGGTTCCACATGCTTGCTCATCGCCGTTATAGCAGGACGTCGTCAATTCATAGGGTACCTTTAATTGAGTGCCCAATTGAATTGTTTCCGCTTTGCTTAGTTGCATCAATGGCGTTTCAATAGTCAGACGATGATCGCTGACACCCGCACGCGTTGCCCGATTGATTGTCTCCGTCATGCTACGGATGAATTCGGGGCGACAGTCGGGATAACCACTATAATCCACTGCTGAAACGCCAGTAAAGATCACCGAGGCACCGATTGTTTCAGCGAAAGCCGTAGCTAAGGAGAGAAAAATTAAATTACGTGCGGGTACATAAGTCACTGGGATGCCCGGATTCTCTTCATTTTGCGGCACATCAATTGCTCGATCGGTCAATGCGCTTCCGCCAATCTGTTGAAAGAAGTCAAGCGAGACAATCCGGTGTTCCACCGCGTCAAAGAAGGCGGCGATTTTGCGCGCCTGCTCCACTTCACGAGCATGCCGTTGCCCGTAATCAAAAGTGATCGGGTATAGTTCATAACCCTGGTAACGAGCAATGCCCATACAGGTTGCACTGTCCAACCCACCGCTTAATACCACGACTGCTTTTCTGCCCAACGTTCCTGCATCTCCTTTTTCAGGTGCTCCTACTTATCAATCAGCGATTGTCTATTTTCTCCGGATACAAATCATGATGGCTGAGCCGTTCAAAAGCAACCTGTTCCCAACGTGTGCCCGGCTTTCCATAATTCACATACGGATCGATGCTGATGCCGCCGCGAGGCAGGAATTTTCCCCAAACCTCAAGATATTTTGGATCCATTAACTGGATTAGATCATCGGCGATTTTATTGATGCAATCCTCATGAAAATCACCGTGGTTACGAAAACTGAAAAAATAGAGTTTGAGCGATTTGCTCTCGACCATCCGTTGGGCAGGTACATAGCTGATATAAAGCGATGCATAATCCGGTTGATGGGTAATGGGGCAAAGGCTTGTAAATTCAGGGTAATTGAATTTCACAAAATAATCGCGATCTGGATGTGCATTCTCAAACGTCTCGAGTAAACTCGGATCATAGTCGAAAATAGAAGCAGCCTTGTTATTGCCAAGCGACTGTAAATGATCCTTTTGACGATCCGTCATCCCGCGTTCTCTCCTTCCAATTGACTTTCTCCTTGCAGCACGCCTGTTTTTCTGCCGCGGATCCAGTGCACGATAAGGTAGATAAACGGCACGCCGATAACAGCATAGGAAAATTTCAGGACATATTCTGTCCCAATCGTTGCTAAAATTGCTGGTATGGGTAAGATACCGGCGAAACCAACAAACATAAAGACCGTCGAATCGGCCAATTGGCTAATCGCCGTGCTTAGCAAACTACGCAGCCAGAGCATTTTCCCATGCGTCCGCCGCTTCAAGCCAGTGAAAAGAGCAATATCCAGTGTTTGCGAAAGGCTGTAGCCACACAAAGAGGCCAGCACCGTACGCGGCATGGCGCCGAGTATTGTTGCAAATGCTGGTTCATTTTTCCAAAACGGCGCTGCTGGCAAATGTATCGCTGCCTGTAACAGGAGGATAAAGAGCACATTGGCAAAGAGACCGATCCAGACGATTCGTTGGGCAACCGGCTTGCCCCAACATTCTGTGATACTGTCCAAGACAAGAAAAGTGAGTGGATAGATGATAATGCCAGAGGTCATGAAGAAGCCGCCGACGGAGAAAAGTTTCGAAGCGACAAGATTCGCTGCGATCAAGCAGGTCGAAAAGACCATAGCAAGGATGAGTAGCTTAAAGGATACAGCTGTTCCGTGTTGCGAAGAATTCATAGGTTTTAACACTCCCGTAGTTTTTTTGGTAGGGCAGAGGAGGGTCTCGAACTCTGCCAAGCCTGCAACTACTGAGTATAACGGCTTTTCAGAAAGCCGGCAAGTGCAATACCAATAGAAAATTGTAACAGGTAATCCCCCGTGGAAATCAGATAAAAAAGAAAATCCTCGATCTCTTGCTTTGTGATCAGACGAAGCCCATCCAGGAATCAGTCTGCTTGCAAGTAGATCTCAATTCGCTCTTTTCCTTTGCCAAGGTTTCTTCTTTTTAAATGAATCGGTCCGATTTCCCCTGTGCGTCGAATGTGCGTCCCGCCGCACGGCACTTCAGCAAAGCCATCGATTTTCCAATATCTTCTTTGATTCACTTCATCGCTGAATGCGCTGATAATCGGCCTATCGTCTGCGATCATTTGATTGACCCGATTGCTCAATTCAGGGAAAATTTGGGCGATGCTCCCTTCCCAATAAAAATCGATTCTTGCCTTATCTTCATTAATATTGGCGCCGATTTTCTCTGGATGTCCAAAAAATTGATAGACATTTTCGAGCACAAGTTCCGCCGCAAAATGAAGGCGCATTAAACGATAGCGTTTGGGCCAGTCGATAGTGACGATGACCGTGTCGCCAACTTGCAGTTGCTGACTCTCAGTCAGTTCATAGACAATTTCTTTTCCATCTTTAGTGGCGGAAAGGATCGGATAGTCACCTATCGTTCCGGCATCCGATTCTTGTCCGCCGTTAAACGCATAGGCAATCGTCTGATCGAGCGTCACGAAGCGCCCAGAAACACTGGTGATAACTGCGTTTATTTCTTGCAAATAAGGATCCCGCCAAAAAATCTTTTGAACGGCCATGCCTTTCAACCTCCACATATGACTCGGTCTTGCAACTAGTATAATCAATTAACAAGCATTATTCTATAATTATTAATAATATTCTATCAATTCTAACTATCACTAAACATTTTTGCACGAAAATCCCATATTTTTCACTAAACGGCCGCTACAAGAGGATGAAATTAGTCATTGTGCGCGAGTTGCTCTTTCTTTAGTTCGCGAATGTCCTCCTGATGCACTTTGCCCCATTGCCGCATGGCTAAAATGATCGGAGACAGTGTTGCCCCAAACGGCGTCAGCGAATATTCAACTTTCGGTGGGACGACAGGATAGACTTCTCGATGGATCACTCCGTCTTCTTCCAACTCGCGCAGTTGCAACGTCAACATCCGCTGGGTCACGTCCGGAATCAGTCGCCTGAGTTCATTGAACCGCAATGGCTTATTTTGCAAGTGATAAAGAACGACACCCTTCCATTTCCCGCCGATGACCGACAAGGTGACTTCGACAGGACAGGCCCTATTCAGAAAGTCTAAATAACTCGCATAGTTTTTTTGATAATTTTTCAATTCAAGCAGCTCCAATATCACAGTATCTTTTTGTATACTATACCACATATTTGTTTGTACTTATATTTTTGCTACCAATGTATTATAGTTAAATTATTGAGCGCGTAAATCTTGGAGGGATGTCTCATGACAGAAATGAAAGCCGTTGGTCTGTATAAATACTTGCCGGCAAGTGATCCGGAATGCTTTGTCGATGTATCTGTGCCCAAGCCAGAGCCAAAAGGCCATGACTTGCTTGTGCGTGTTCAAGCGATTTCGATTAATCCAGTCGATACGAAGGTACGCGCACCAAAGGATCAGGTTGAACCAACGCCGAAAATATTAGGCTATGATGCGGCTGGTATCGTCGAAGCTGTTGGTGAAGCAGTGACGCTCTTCAAACCAGGCGATAAAGTCTATTATGCAGGCGCCATTAACCGCTCAGGCAGTTATGCAGCCTATCAATTAGTGGAGGATGCCATCGTCGGTCCGATGCCTCAGAATCTGAGTTTTGCGGAAGCCGCCGCAATGCCGCTGACAACAATCACCGCTTGGGAAGCATTAGTGGATCGTCTTGGCATACCCGCCGAACGCGGTGCAAGCAAAGGAAAATCGATTTTGATTATCAATGCGGCCGGCGGTGTCGGCTCGGTCGCAACACAGCTCGCCAGCTATTTCGGTCTGACCGTGATCGGCACAGCTTCACGCCCGCAAACCGAAGCCTGGACGAAAAAGCATGGCGCCGATTTTGTCATCAGTCATCGGCAGGAATTTCTGCCGCAGCTACAGGCCATCGGGTTTGCGGAGGGCGTCGATTACATTCTCTGTCTCCATTCTACTGACCGCCATTGGAAAAATATGGCCGAGGCCATCAAGCCACAGGGACGGATTGCTTCGATCGTGGAAAATGAACAGCCGCTTGAACTCGGTTTACTGAAAAGCAAGAGCGCCTCTTTCTCATGGGAATTCATGTTTACTCGTCCCGTCTATCAAACGCCGGATCGCATCAAACAGCATCAATTGCTAGAAACCGCAGCACAGTTAATGGAGCAAGGCATGATTCAGTCGACGATGCATGAACAGTGGCAGGGCATCAACGCTGCAAATATTCGCCTTGCCCACCAACAGATTGAGGCCAATCAATCGATCGGTAAGCTCGTTATTCTCGCCTGAGACGCTGTTCCCACAAGGCGTCTCACACATTACTCTTGGGTCAGAAAAACAACATTAAATTTAAACATAGCTATTGAGATAAACTTGGCCTAGCCAAGTCTTTTTTTCCAAAAATTGCGCTCCGGCTGCTCGCTTGCCGCGGGCGATCCGTGAGCCTCCTCAGACAGGCTAGAATCTGCGGGGTCTCACTTGGCTCGCTTTTCCCGCAAGGCGCCAGAGCGCCTTCGCTCTATTTTTTGTGCAAAATCTTATACATGCTTATCATTTAAAAAAGAAGCAGACTTCCATAGCTGCTTCTTTTTTAATATCTTTAACTCAATTAATCAATCAGAGGAAGCTGCCTATTCTTCGCGGATGCCGTCATGAAACCGGTACAGAAACAAGTACTGATCTGGTTCTCTGCGGACCAATTGAAAAGCGCAATTAACCACAACTTTGATCGAGGCGTCGTTCCCTTTTACTATTTTAGCTGTAATCCCGCGGCACCTCGGACACGTACGCGCCCACTCGACCATAGCGGCTAAAGATTCCGTCATCAATCCTCTGCTGCGGAATTTCGGCGATAGGCTGTAGCCGATTTCTGTGCATCCGTTTATGCCAGGGAAGCCTTTGAAACCGATAAAGCCAATACCTGTTCCACTCGCCTTATCAATAATCAACCAATAAGTGTACCAAGGCTGCCATTCTTTATCAGCGTGTGACATTTTGGTAAGCTTTTTAGCGATGGCGATCTGCACCGAATCAGAGATGGCATCCGGATCGATCGCCATCACATTTCGTGACTTTTCATTATTGTTGATTTGTTTCATTTCATTCGTTGTTAAGGGTTTAATGAATAGTCTGCTTGTTTCTATTTTAATTGTATCCGTCATTCTAGGCCTCCTTGCCGCAACCTTGTCAGCCCTTTCTGAATCTCTCGCTAATCATTGCTTTCTTCTTCCTCGGGATGCAAAGCTTCCCATCCTTCATTGAAGATAAAATAAACGAGAACAAGCGCAAACAAAGAATCCGCCCACCACCATTTGAATGCTGCGGTCAGTCCCGTGCCGAGAATTACAGTTAAAGCCATGTAGGCGCAAACGAGATTGCACATTGCGTCCTCCGCCAATGCGGCACTGCCGATGGCTCGGGCAATCTGCTTTTTCCGCACCATCAACCATGGCATGAAAAGAGCGGAGCCTATCGCTAAAGCAAGTCCAGAAAAACTGGTTTCAGCAGTATGACGCGCCAACAAATGAGCAAGTGACGCAACAACCGTATAAAAGGCAAGCAGAATCAGTGCCCAGCCGACAAGGCGTGATGAAAGCCGTTCGGCTTCGTCGACCTTGGAGGCATCGCTTCCTCGCGCCTCCACCCGAAGACGCCAGATTAATACACTGCCCGATCCCATTTCAATCAGACTGTCCAAGCCAAAACTGATCAAAAGTAAAGAGTGGGCCGCAAGCCCTGAATAAACAGCCACAATCCATTCAACAGCCATCCAGAGCACCGATAATACTTCGAGTCGTATTCCTGTTTTAATCAGCTTTGAACGATTCATTTTTCCTCCGCTATCTAATCTGCTTGTAGTCAACTTGTCCGTCAAGACCACAATTCTGTTCTTCCTCGACTATAGCACATGAGCAATTATTAGAAAAAATTGACGAAGCCAAATCCTTGGACGGCGGCTGAGTCTTAGTTTTTTCTTTACATTAACCATTCTTAACGTATGAGAAAAACTTGGCCTTGCCAAGCCTTTTCTTCAACAAATTCGCTTCGGCTGCTCGCTTGCCGCGGGCGATCCGTGAGCCTCCTCAGACAGGCTAGAATCTGCGGGGTCTCACTTGGCTCGCTCTTCCCGCAGGCGTCTCGCGCCTTCGCTTCATTTTTCGCACAAAATTTTATTCTTTCTTTTCGGTTGTTCTTATGTAAAAAGGGATGTCTCAGTTTTTGAGACATCCTCAGTCTAACTTGTATGCTTTAGTTGATAACCGGACTGGACGTACCACTGGCCACTGTGCTTCTAAGCCGATGTTCATCATAAATCATTAATACGCCGAACATAAGCACGTACAAACCGAGCGGAATCCAGGCGTAGTTCACCTTGATCATCGACAATGTGGCGTTGTTTTGTGCGTGATTGGAAACATAACCGGACAAATGGAACAGCCAAGCCGTCACCATCCCGCCAACACCGAGCCCCATATTCACACCGAAATCATCGGTCGACGCGAGAATGCCTTCAGCCTGAATGCCCATGGCGCTGCCGTAACGGATCGTGTCGGCAATCATGATTGAGACGAGGCCGATAATAAGACCGTGTCCGACAGAATTAATAAAGATTCCAGTAAACAATGTTGCCAGAACATGCGTGTACACACCAAACGTCAGAATCGCCTGACCGATAAAGGCAATAGCGATGCCAAGCAGCATTGTCCTCTTCTTTCCGAGTCTTCTTGACACCTGAACAATCAAAAGTACCCCGATCAGGGCTGCTAACGTAAAACTGTTCGCTATTGGCACAAGATCTTCGCGTTCAAGCGTATATTTGAAGTAGTAAATCGTCGTTTGATTTTTAATCGCTGTCGTCAACCAGTAGAGAAAAATGACGACAGAGATGATCAGCCATGGCTGGTTCCGAACAAGCATGCTAATCACTTTTTTTATCGGCTGATGGGCGATCTCAGGATTACTGAACCGCTCACGCACATGAAAAAAGGTGTTGATGATGAGCACTAGTGAAATGCAGCCAAATAAGCCGATCGTCAATAGAAATCCCTGTTGCTGATTCCCATGGCCAAAAAACGCGACAAGCGGCAATGTGAAAACTGCCACAATAATTTGCACGGAACTACCGAAAAATTGGCGAATGACACCGAGCACAGTCAATTCCTGCTCGTTTTCCGACAGTGTTGGCAAAATCGATGTAATCGGCAAGTTCACAGCCGTATAGAGAAAACCAAGACCCAAGTAGGTCACATAAGCCCATACCAGTTTCCCCGTATGTGAAAAGTCCGGCGTGACAAAAGTCAGAACGGCAAAAATCACATAAGGCAGGGCATACCAAAGAAAAAACGGACGGCTTTTGCCCCAGCGCGAATGCGTGCGATCAATCATTAGCCCAATGATAAAGCTCTCAACAACATCAAGGACTCGGGCGACAATAAAAAGAATCGCCACTTCAGCAGGACCAAGGCCATAAACATCCGTATAAAAGAACAGCAGGTACGTCGTCAGCATTTGAAAAACGAGATTATCTGCAGCATCGCTCAGGCCGTAGCTAATCCGTTCCGTCCAATTCGTCTGCCATTTCGCTTCCATAGAAACCTTCCTTTCTAATGACTAGGAAAGTGCAAGGCGCTCCGCGTCATTCTTTTTTCCCGTGCGTCAGTCGGCGGTACACTTCGTCGCCGATCAGATCATTAGTTTGCATCCAAGCGATGTGTCCGAGTGCTTCGGAAAGATGCTCTTCAGCAGGCTGATCTTTTGCGTCCGGTATGGTTTTCATCGCTGGCATCATTCCTAAATGGAAGGCCGCCCAGACCGCCAGCCCAAAGGCAGCCCCGTCTCCTGCTTTGATTTTCGGTTCGTACTGCGCAAGGACCTCGTAGAGCACTGCGAAAGACGTGGAAAAACCAAAATGAACCAAATAACTCACCCAAGGCAAGTCATGTTCGGAATAACGGTACGTTGCATGTGTTGCCGATTCGGGCATTCCAAGCTGCTGCAATAATTTTTGCGGTGGATTGGTCGCATCGCGTTCCGGCGTCCGTGGCGGCAGAATATTTTCCCAACCAAGCTTGACCAATCCCGAAACAACTCCGGCGACAATCCCAGCCTTTACAGCGGCTTTTATATTCGGTGAATGCTTGTCTTTATTTTTGAAAAAGGGCATGTCCCTTACTCCTTCCAGCTTTCTTGTTTATTGTTCGTATCCGTATTGATTAGTATAATCATTTTTTTTCGTTCAGTCGTCTAATAAGTCTTCCATTTGAGAGATGGCACGTTATTTTTCTATTCATTTATAAAATCAACGAATTCAGAAAAACTTGGCTTTGCCAAGTCCTTTTGTAACAATGCGCTTCGGCTGCTCGCTTGCCGCGGGCGATCCGTGAGCCTCCTCAAACAAGCTGAAATCTGCGGGGTCTCACTTGGCTCGCTTTTCCCGCAGGCGTCTCGCGCCTTCGCTGCATTTTTTGCACAAAAGTTTTGTACATTCTTTACTTATAAGAAAAACCGGGCAAAACCGCCCAATCCTTGTTTGCAATAATTACGTTTCGATCGCTCGCTTGCCGAGCCATTAACAAAAAAAATGTCAGGCAAATAATTCTTGAAATAGCCGTTGATTCTACCAGATGCAGACTCTGGACTAATATTAACGCACCAGGGTGGTCTTGTTTTCATCCGATAGACTCTTACTCGAATCTCGGTTGTTCTTGCTATACGTATCAAAAAAATTGTTCAGATTATCAGCAAAAAAGGCAAGGCCACCGGCATTCAATGCTACAGTTATCGTCTGAATCGTGCCTAGCTTTTCGTCTGTCGGAGATTGGCGAAAGTCAAGCAATGCTTGATAATACGCAGCAACGAGCTTATAAAAAGTAGTCTGTGGTACAGGAGGGTAACTAGCAACAATTGCAAGCGCCGCGGCACAAGCTTCATCATTGTTATTCTGAATACACTTTTCAGCAAAGTTAAGCGCAATTGCCATAATTATAGTGTCACGGTCACGATCGGCTGTCCTTCGCCGCCCGGCTTGGCGGAAAACCGACTGAACGAGAGGACGGATGTCAGCTATTGTATAGAGCGACATGCAGTTCGCAAGCAGTGCTAACGAGCCATTGGACCAATGTTCCAGAAGAAAAAGCCATCGTTTCAGCTCAGCCTTATCCACTTCGTTTATCGCCTCGTAATCGTCATCCAAAGCAGCAGTGATAAATTTCATCTGCAGCTCAAGTTTCTCTATTTCACCATTAGGTAACTCGATTTGATCGATTTCACTCTTTAATTTTTGCAGTGTCCGACGATCGCCACGATAAAAGGCATTGCCGACCATGTTGCAGATGCTGAGCGGCTATTGGGCTGATCGCGCGCAACGAAAAATACATGCGATGGTTTCCACACGACTAGTGCAAGCTGGGCTCTTCCTGCTTATCGCCTGCCTCATTGGAAAGTCATCAAGTTTGATTATCTTCTTCACTCTCTTACTCATTAACTTTATCTGCGACTTACTTGGGCAATACAGCAACGGCATTGTTTTGCCGCTACTGAAGCACTTACTCCCTGCATCAGATATGAAAAATGCGCTGTCATTGACTACAGCCGGCACTGAAGTCATAAAGCTTGTCTGCCAAGGAGCCGGCGCCGGATTAATTGTTCTGCTGCACCATCACTACGCACTGTTTGCCGTGATCAACGCGGTCACCTTTCTGTTAGCAGCATGTCTGGTCATACAGCAACGCCATCTCATTGCCCCGCCGGAAAAGAAGCCAGCCAAACTATCGGCGCGACCTACGCGACGTCCCTTTCTCCATGAAAGCTGGAATTCAATCCGCCAGCTGCACCATCAAACAGCACTCTTCCCACTGCTCCTTCTCTTTTTCTTTGTCAATGCGGTAGACAGTAGTAGCGACGCGCTTGTTAGCCTCACCCTTGTCGGTTCACCATCTTTCTGGATTGGAAACTTCGGTAACACGGTTGCGACATGCAATATGCTCTTTTCAGCCGGTCTAATTCTCGGTGCACTGCTGAACCACGACTGGTTAAAAAACTGTAAATTAACCTCATTGCTGAACATCACACTAATCGCCTCGCTTACTATCAGTCTTAATTTCATCTTTCAGGGTACCGTGTGGCTGCTGTTCGCCGCCATGTTCGTACTGGCCTATGCACTCGGTAAAATCGGGCCGCGTTTTTCCGCACTCATGATCGAAAGAACCGATGAGAGGCGTCTTGCTGCAACGGCCGGTGCTGTCAATACGCTACTTCTGCTCGGCGCACCGCTTGGTCAAAGTATTTTTATGACTCTGGCCAATGTATCAGGCATCCGCATCTGTTGGATGCTTTACAGCGCGCTAGCCGCACTGTTGATCATTTTTTCACTATTCACCAAACATAAATTAAAGATACAGAGGGAAAACCACATGCTTTCAAAATAGATTTATCTATTATGCTTCCAGTTAATCGAATTAAAAAGGAGATGAAGCAAAATGAGTAAGAGAAGTCATGAAACTCAAACAATGATTGAACAGAGCAACGTCTTGCGTGAAAAGCTAAATGATGCGAATAAGACCTATTACGAGCAGTTGCTTCTCTATACTCGCACAACCGGTCTGTTCAATGATGACTACGAGGTTGAAACCCTGCTGCTGCAAATTCTCCAGGACATTCTCTCTGCGCAGGCAAACAGTCAATCGGCTGTAGATTTTTGGCAGCAGCCCGCAGGACGCCACCAATGAAGCTGATCGAACAACTGAGTAAAGCAAGACATTTCCGCCAAATTAAACAATAAAGATGACTGACAGGGCGACTTGTGAGGTGCTGGGTTTTTTTCTTCGTCGCTCTAAAAGATTCTGCCTTATAAGAAAAATTTGCCGTAGCTAAATCCTCTTTCTTATTGAGTGTGTTCCGGGTGTTCGAGTGTCTCCGCCATTTTACGTATTAAAGAGGCACGCAATTTGTCACATGTTGACGGTTTGCGTGCCTAACTTGCTTCATACACTTTATCGCGGACTGATTCATGCATCACATTAGCTACAGTATATTTTCAACGCATCGCGCAAAAACTCAGCACCGCCGGGAGCGATGGCTTCATAATAAGCTTTAAAGCGCGGGTCATCGACATACATCTGCGCAAGTCCAAGATGGGCTTCTTTTGAATACTGTGGCCAATAGTAGCCGAGCCACTCTTTATGCAGCGCGCATGTTTTTTGCGCCAGTTCACTGTCGGGTTGCCCTTGCTCGACGGCTTTTTTTAAATAAACATTTAATTGATTGGACAGTTCCTGCGCTTGTTCATACTGCCTCGCAGTTAAGCCTTTAAGCTTCGCGTTGCTTTGATCCACCACATCATCGCCATATTTTTCACGAATTTCCTTACCATACTGTTTTTCATTATCGTTAATTAGCTGCTGCTTAAAGCCTTCAAATTTTTCCTCGTCGCTCATTGTTAGCTCTCCCTTCAGCGAAGCAATCGTTTTTTCCACATTGGTAATCAGCAATCCCGTCTGCGCTTGCTTTTCTTTCAACACCAACAGATGATCTTGTAGCGCCTTGAGGCTATCATAATCGTCCGCCTCAATCATCTGCTTCACTTCGGTGAGCGAGAAGCCTAATTCGCGATAAAACAAAATTTGCTGGAGTCGATCGACTTCTTTTTGCCCATAGACGCGGTACGCATTATCCTGCTGGCGCCCCGGTGTCAATAGGCCAATCTGATCATAATAACGCAGTGTTCGCGCACTGATTCCCGCTAAAGCTGCCAGTTCATTGATACTGTACGTCATAGACATCCCTTCTTAAGAAACAAACTAAATGCTCTAGGAGAATCATAATCATCCTGGCCAGAAGAAGATTACATCTTTATCGTAAACGATGACGTAGCGTCAAGGTCAATCGAGAAAACAAAAGTTTAGATTAGAGGCTACATTCAATCACTTATTTCATTTAAACTAAGAGTACAAAAGGTATTGAAAGATAACAGCAGACAAAACCGTTCAACGTGGGGTGTTTTTTATGTGGCTTGCGATGCTACATGGATTTTTGCTTGCATTCAGTCTGATTCTTCCATTAGGTGCGCAGAATATATTTATTTTTATTCAAGGTGTACAAGCCGAGCGCTTCATCCGCACGTTACCGGCTGTGATCACGGCGGCTTTGTCGGACACGCTATTGATTGGTCTCGCAGTGGAAGGGATCTCTTTGATCCTTTTCGAATACCCTTTCGTGCGTCACTTTCTGCTGATTGCCGGTATTGTTTTTCTTATACGCATCGGTTGGTCAATCTGGAGAAATGCAGCTACTATTCGCAGCGCTGATCTTCACCCATTCTCTTCCTGGGAACAAATCAGCTACGCACTGTCTGTGTCGCTTCTGAACCCGCATGCGATCATGGATACGGTTGGCGTGATCGGCACGAATGCACTGAGTTATTCTGGAAATGAAAAATGGGGATTTGCCTTAGCCTGTGCCGCCGTCTCATGGCTATGGTTTTTCAGTCTTGCTTTTATCGGCAAGTCTTTGGGACAAGCCTCTGCGATCAATCGATTGCTTCCACTGATCAATAAATTGTCCGCGTTAACAATTTGGCTCGTCGCGTCTTATTTACTCGTAAAGCTCGTTACGGAACTTGCTTGAACCTCATGATTCTTGTATTTGATTCTATTAGTGACATCAGCATCTTTCGCTTCACCAGGCATACACGTCGAATCACCCAAACCAACGGACCATTATTTCCGCCAGAAAGTAGAACAATCGGCCTTCTCCGAGATATTAAACGCAATCATTTTCTCAAGTAACGAGAAATCAACCGGACTATCCCAGCGGATACGTACTAACTGTTTGGTGTGATCATAGCCCGCCTGCACAATTTCATCAGAGAAGCGTACAATACCTGCCCGCTCAGGACCGATTGCTAAATGGTGTTTGGCTACGCTAAAGCCGATAATGAATGTGCCGTGATCGGTAAACATCGGCTGATTCCACGCGATCCTTGGCTCTAAACTCGGAAATTTCTCTGTTACCCAGTTCAAAACTTCTTCCACTCGATTCCGATGTTGCGGATTGTCCATACGCGCTAAATAGTCTGCAAAAATTTCGATGATGTTCCCTCCTAAGAAAAACTTGGCTATGCCAAGTCCTTATTTGCAGCAAATGCGCTCCGGTCGCTCGCTTGCCGCGGGCGCACCGCGAGCCTCCTCAGACAGACTAGAACCTGCGGGGTCTCGCCGGCACGCTGTTCCCGCAAGCGTCTCGCGCCTTCGCTCCATTTTTTGTGCAAAATCTTATACATTCTTATCCTTCTAGAAAAACTTGGCGTGTCCAAGTCCTTTTTTAACAATTGCGCTCATACTGATTGCTTACCGACTCATAATCATTACGGTAAAAATAATTGATAGGCCTGACGCTGATCTTGTTCGTCACCTTGCATGTAGACGATTCCTGAGTAGTGGAAGCCCACCTTGGCAATGATATGCTGCATCCGTTTGTTACGCGCATGTGTATCAATACGAATTTGTTGATAACCTAGCTGGTAGGATAGTGTGAGTAAATGACTGAAGAACAAATCAGCGAGATGTTGCCCATGATAGTCTTGCGCGATCGCTATACGATGGATGGACGTATAGTGTGTGTCATTGGGTTTCTCCCAAGAGCCGTGATAAATTTTGTAATAATTCGGATCTTCTTCTTGAAGCAAGGTGGCGACTCCTGCGACCGCGCGATCAACGATCAAGACATAGCTATATTTTTTTGCAATATCCTCCTCAATAATGGAACGATTCGGATAGTTATTTTGCCATTGCGGAATCTGGTCATTGGCAAGTAAGCCCTGAGCTTGTTTAATAATTTTCATGATTGCAGGTATATCGTTCGTTGTCGCTAAACGTACAAATTGAGTGGCCATATCGTTATCTCCTTTAACTTATTAATCGTGTCATTTGCTGATCAGGTTTTCCAAATGCTAGGGGAGGACCGATATGGAAAAAAACAGAAATATTTCATGGTAACGCTTTTATGTCTTTTGGTACTAGCGTTGCATAAAAATTAAAGTCTTAAATATGTGAATAATCAGAATTAGTTTGGGCCTTCTTGAATTAAAAAACTCAATAACCACTCAAGA
>NZ_JAFBEV010000008.1 GCF_016908935.1 Sporolactobacillus spathodeae
ATTTGGTGCGACTCTCAAAATTCGGTGCGACTTTTCTTGATTTTGGAGCGACTTTTCTCGGATTCGGTGCGACTTTTGCTCGATTTGGTGCGACTCTCAAAATACGGTGCGACTTTCTTTGATTTAGGAGCGATTTTTCCAAGTTTCGGTGTGACTTTCGGTCGATTTGGTGCGACTTCCGATTTGCCCGATTCGGCCTAACTTTTCCCGTGTTCGGTCTAACTTCTCTCAGGTTCGGTCTAACTCTTTCGCTCGAAAAAGGAAGTCTGTATCAGTGATCCAGCCAGTTCAGTGACGTGACGATTTCCTCGTTCCAAAGTTCCCAGCTGTGCCCGCCTGGTCGATCTTTGAAAATGTAAGAAGATGACTGCTGTTCGAACTGTTGCTTGAACCTCAGATTGTCGGAGTAGAATGGATCGTCCACACCGCAAATTTGAAGAAACGCTGTACCTTTCATCGCCTTTTCGTCTGCTATGGCTAGTAAATGGAACAAATCATTCTCTGATCCTTCGAAATCAGATTCGGATCCGAAAATCAGATTGAAATCCTGCTCACGTTCCAAACTTTCATGACGCATACGCGCGATATCCACTGCTGGCGAGAGCGCAAAAGCCTTTGAATATTGGCTTGGTTTGCTCAGGCCGTATTTTAGTGCGCCGTATCCACCCATCGAGAGCCCGCCGATAAACGTTCGGCTGCGATCGGGACGCAGCGCAAAAATATTTGCAACGATCTCAGGAAGCTCTTGAGTCAGGTATGTCCCATATTTTGCGCCGAATTTCATGTCGGTATAGTAGCCCCGATGCGTATCCGGCATGATGATTGCTAAATCTCTTCCCTCTGCAAGAAGCGCAATTGATGAACTTTGGAGCCATTGTTTGTCATTGCCGAATAACCCATGCAGCAAATACAGAACCCGCGTCTGCTCCGAACGATGCTCAGGAATAATCGCTTGAAAAGTTGTCTGATGCCCGAGCGATTCTGGTAGACAATCCACAGATACAATCGCCATAATGCACCTTCCTTTCGCTTAAGATCTGCAACAGATTTATTTCATGCCGGAGACATTGAAGCCTTGCAAGATATATTTTTGCAAAACGAGAAAAACGATGACGATCGGAATCACCATAAATGACGATCCGGCCATTTGCAGGGCGTAATTACTTGCATGCTGCCCCTTGAGCAGTGCCAGTCCAACAGAAAGCGTATAGTACTTCTGATCATTTGCGATAATCAATGGCCAAATGAAAGAGTTCCAGCCGGCGATAAAAGTCAGAATGCCCTGAACCGCGAGCACAGGCCGCGACACGGGAAGAATAATTTTCATAAAGATATAAAATTCGCTGCAGCCATCAAGACGAGCCGCTTCGATGATCTCGTCGGAAATGGTTGACATGAACTGACGGAAAAGGAAAATACCGAACGCGCCAACTAAACCGGGCAACGCAATACCAAGCAATGTATTAGTCAGATGAACCATATTCAGCATTAAGTAGACCGGGATCATCGTGACCTGGCCGGGAATCATCATCGTTGCGAGCACAAGATAGAATAAACCGTTCTTCCCGCGGAATTTGTATTTCGCAAACCCATAGCCCGCCATCGCGTTAAAGAACAGACCCAAAAATGAGAACAAAACAATAATAATCGTGTTTTTCAGGTAGACAAGAAAGTCCATCTGAGTAAACAAGTTGATAAAGTTTTGTAAAGTAATAGACTTCGGCCATAAGGTTGGTGGAATTTGCAGAATTTCCATATCCGTTTTCACCGAAGAGAGGATCATCCAAACAAAGGGAAGAACCATTAAGAACCCGCCAAGAATAAGAATTGTGATCACAATCGCTTTTGCCAGTCGGGTATGCTTAAAAGCTTCATTCATTTTCGCTCACCTCGCCCTCACATCTGGTTATCCGCGTTTTTTTGCTGCCCGCGGAATTGAATTAGCGTCACCACAATGATAATGACAAAAAGAATCATTGAACCAGCAGCGGCATAACCGAATTTACTAAACTGAAAACCATTTTGATAGATAAACAACGCGATCGAATTGGTGCTGTTCAGTGGTCCGCCACCTGTCATGACAAACGGTTCTTCAAAAAATTGCAGCCAGCCGATTAATGTGGTCACGGTCACGAAAAATGTGGCGAACCGCAGCATCGGTATCGTAATCTTTGTCAGGCGTTGCCAACTGTTCGCGCCGTCAATCATCGCAGCTTCATAATAGGCTTTAGGAATGCCCTGAAGCGCGGCCAAAAAGATCAGCATATTCACACCAATCGCCCGCCACAACGCGAGGATAATCAGCGCAATTTTTGCGACAGTCGGATCCTGAAGCCAGGGAATCGGACCGAGATGGACAAAATGGAGCAGGAAATTCAACAGGCCAAATTGCGGATTATAAAGATAGTTCCAGACAACGGCAACAGCGACCACATTGGTGATCGACGGTGCGTAAAAGATCAATCGAAACAATCTGAAAATCCAACTATCGCCAAAGTTTATTAGCAAGGCAATCCCCATCGAACAGATAATGACCAACGGAACACCGAATAGCACATAGAATAATGTATTCCCGATCGATTGAAGAAAATTTGGATCCTGAAAAATGGAAATATAATTTTCAAGACCAATGAAGTGGATCTGTGACCAATCTGCTAATCCAGTAATATTAATGTCTGTGAAACTGATGATCAGTGAGACAAAAATTGGAATTAGTGAAAAAAGCAGCAAAAGAATCAGTGCCGGTGCAATGAAAAAGTAAGGGCTGCTTTTATTTAGAAAAATTTTCATCAGACATACCTCCCCAGTAACAGCAAAGCATGTCAATATGCATTGACATGCTCTCTGCCATCACTCAACTTGTGAATCGCCAGGTGTTTACTTCTGATCCAATAATTTTTGCGAGCTGCTGTTGAATGCATCCATTGTTTTCTGAACATCTGCGCCGCTTCTGTAAATCTTTTCCCAACTTGCAAGCTCATTTTGCGCAATTTGTTCAAATTGCGGCACGAGCGGGAGCGGTTCTGCAGTTTTTGCCTGTTCACCAAAAGTCTTGTAAAGCGGATCATCCTTCAGTGCTTTATTCTCCCAAGCTGCGGTAACAGCCGGCACATCCGTGCTAATTTTCAACCAATCCATCTGCGCACGCGTACCGCTCAGATAGTTAATCAATTTCGCTGAATTCGCTTTATTCTTCGAATACTGGAAAATGGTCAGATCCGCGCCGCCGAGAATTGATTTGTTATTCACTTTTCCTTTTGGAAGAACAGCGGTCGCCCATTTTCCTTTGACATCAGGAATCGTGGTGTTAATCGTGTTGATGTTCCACGAGCCACTGATAAACATTGGAACAATGCCCTTTCCACCAAACGATTGGGTCAGATCAATACCTAGATCAGTCTTCGGTGTGGCGCCCTGCTTGATAAATTGATTCATATAATTAATGGCACCGACAAAAGCAGGTTGATTAAACTGGGCTTTTCCGTTTTCAATTAAATTGGATCCATTTTGACGTGCAAACATAAAGGCAGTACTCTGTTCTTTTGGATCAATTGTCAGGCCGTAATACCCTTTTCCACGTTTCGATAATTTTGTTGCGGCATCAAGCAGTTCGTTCCATGTTTTCGGGGCACTGCTGTAGCCGACTTTTTTCAAAAGGTCGGTCCGGTAAAAGAGGACACGTGTATCCACATACCATGGTGCGCCGTAATATTTTCCATTATATTCTGCAGTCGCGACAGATCCTTTGAAGAAGTTGCTCTGCTTGAGATTCGGATTGTCTTTGATATAAGGCGTCAAATCCGCAAGCGCCCCGGCTTTGACAAACTCAGGCATCCAGGAGGTCCCCATGGTAATGACGTCCGGGCCGGATTTGGAAGCAATTGCTGTCAGCAGCTTATCATGCGCGTTCGCCCAAGGAATGGCCTGCACATTGACTTGAATCCCTGATTGTTTCTGAAATTTTTTCACGAGCTTTTGAAAGGGCTGCGGCTGATCGCCAAAGAACCAGACGGTAATCGACTTATTTTTTGCTGATGATCCGGACGTTGTCGCTGAGGAAGAACAGCCAGACAGTCCAAACGAAAGAATTAATACAAGGGAAAGAAGCACAGCGGTAATCGTTTTACTCATCTTTTTCATCAACTTACCCCCTAAACAATTTTATCGAAACGTTTCTATAAGCATTATAAACCAGATAGTAAGCGTTTACAATATTTTTGTTGCTTATTTCTTCTTATGATTTGAATGCCACGAAGTGTAATGGGTCCGTTTACAAAATCACGTGATTTTCCTATACTATAGTGAAAGGTTTCAGTAAAATGTCCTTTTTTCCCTGGAGGTATTCCCATGGTCGGTATCAAAGAGATTGCAAAGCGCGCAGGCGTGTCCATTTCCACAGTGTCTTATGCACTGAATGGAAGTCATAAGATCCCTGAAGCGACAAGAGAACGAATTAAACAAATTGCCGATGAATGCGGCTATATTCCCAACCGCGCAGCAAGAACTTTGCGGAATCAGACAACCCGAACCATCGGTGTTTTTCTTCAGAATTACGGTGGGCAATTTTACAGTGAGATGATCAAAGGCATGAATACCATGCTGGCTGACGCTCAATTTGATTTGATCATTTGTTGCGGATCGCGTTCGCATCACTTTATTCCCGAACGGATGATTGACGGCGCCATCATTCTTGATTCAAGTTTTCAGACCGAAGAGATTCTGGACTACGCCAAACGTGGTTGCAAAATGGTCGTCCTCGACCGGGTGCTGCAACATAAGAATATCAGTCAGGTGCTTCTCGACAACCGCAACGGCGTTCTTCGCGGACTCGAGCATCTCCGCCAGTCGCCTTCATCCAGCAATCTATATATTGTAACTGGGCCCGAAGAGAATTATGACAGTAACGAGCGGATTGCCGCCGCCCAGTCCATCTTGGCAAATGATAAGAAAGTAAATGTAACAACCATAAAAGGCGATTTCTCACGTTTATCTGGTCAAAAGGCGGCCAAACAGATTGAAAAAGAATATAAGGGACAACCGCTATCCGTTTTTGCGCTTAATGATGAGATGGCGCTTGGCGTTTATGAGTATTTTCAGGAGAAGGAACCTAAAATGGGCAAAGATATCTCGGTGATCGGATTCGATAATGACTGGATCTGCAACTACTTGTCCCCAACCCTTACCTCAGTCAATTATTCCAAATACGAATGGGGTTACGCTGCCGCAGAGTCGATGATCCATCTGATCAATGAGGGTGAATCGGAAAAGAAGAGCATCCCAACGGACCTGAAAATCCGCGAGTCTGTGTATCTACCGTAAAAAAGATGATAAAAAACTTGGCGTAGCCAAGTTTTCGCTATTTACTAAATCAATTTCGATTTATCAATCATTACGGATTCATTGACGAATCTGGGTTCTCTAAATCGAGTAGGAGGAAGCCTTCGGCTTCCGACCTCTTCACACCACCATGCGTACGGTTCCGTACACGGCGGTTCCATAATTTACACGCATACGCTCATACTGAGGCAACCAATCTTTAATGCCCCACCGCATGAAAAATTGACAGCCTGAGCTAAATTATCCAGGAAAAACATAGAACCAGTAAGGGATTGGGACGCTTTTCTATCTTTCAAGTTTTAGTTATAAAGCTTATTTCCATTTCACGCAAACAGCTAAGCCACCTACGCCTGTTATTGTCGCTGCTAAGCTTTTAAATGCATTACCACCGATTCGCAATTTTTCTTCCCATGAAGTAGCTCGAGTTAATAGCTTCGAAGCTTCCCACAAACCACCTAATTCCTTAATATATTTCTTTGCCTTAATAATTTTTGCAGCTGCAAACAAATTAGAACCAATAAACCAAGCAATAGCAGCTGAACAAGCAGCTATCTTTCCCCAGTTAGGATCAGCAACAACTGGATAAACAGTGTTAGCATTTGTATCAATAATTTGAGTGATAGTGTTACCGTGCACTTCATAATGTGTTGGGATAAAATTACCATTCGCATCTTTAGCCCATGCCGGTCTAAAAATTCCAGTTACTATATTGTCTGAATCAACTACATAAACTTCACCAGTGTCATTCTGAGCACCTAAGTAATCTGCAGAAGTTACTAGTTTGTTTCCTTCAGGTAAGTCCATTGTGAAGTCATAACTTTTAGGAGATTCATTGTCCTTGATGGTAATTAATGTTTTAACGCCATCAACTGTGGGTTGTACAGCTAGCCCGAAATCATTATCTGAATTGTCATATACAACCGTTCCATATTTTGTTTTCGTTGCATCCGAAGATGCTTCTTGGTCAGGCAATGTTATTGACATGTCATTTGCTGGATCTTCTTTATCGGTTAAATTAATGGGATTTTGAGAATTATCTGGAACTGTAACTTTTTCTGTCTTACCGCTAACTGTTGCAGTTAAATTACCATTCTGTTCAGATGGTTTGACTATGTCACTTGAACTTGTAGCACTATTGACTGCATTGGCAGTTTGGGAAATATTTTGTTCATCATTACTAGCTGCACTTGAAATAGTAGGCTGAAAAAGAAACACTATTAATGAAAAAGAAAGTAAAGAAACCATGAATAAAAAAAACTTACTTTTAACTTTGATCATGTGTCATTCTCCTTCTATAATTTACTTTATTAAATGTATCGGAATAGACGGATTAAAATAACCAAGAATTGAGATGATTGAAGATGATTGAAAGCATTATTTATCTTATTTTGGGATTACTTGTACTTATTGCCGGATTTTTAGAATTAAAAAAAGAGTTGTCAGAAAAAAGAAACAAAAGTGATACAAGAAAAATGTCTGAAAGTGAAGCTAAGGATGAATTGTTAAGGATTTTGGACAGCGGTAACTTATTTTTCCTTGTAGGAATAGCGCTATTAATTCAACTATTACTTCACTTTAGGAACTTTCAAGCTATATATTTTTTTCAAGCTTTTTTAACAGGAATGGGGATTCAATCTTTGTTCATTATTTTAAAATTTACGAATAGAAAGTTTTTAATCTATGAGGTAAGTACAGTGATAATTGTAACACTTTTACTTTACGTAGCTTAAAAATAACATTCGACAAATAAAGACATTTTCTGGAAATGGGGTAGTGCTCACGAACAAAAAAAAGGTTTTATATATTACATTGCTATCAATGTGCATACTTATCGTTAGTAGTTTTTCAATTTTTTTCTTTTATCATGATCACAATAATAAATACGTATCCAATGATAAAATTAAGCTTTCTAATGGGAAAATATTCAATTTAGTCGATCAGCCTTTTCTTGGCAAAAAAGACGCAAAGAACATAATTGTGGAGTTCTCAGATTACAGATGCCCCTGGTGTGGAAAGTTCCAAAAGGATATGTATCCTTTAATAAAGCAACGGCTAGTCAAAACAGGAAAAGCAAAATTTTATTATGTAAATTTAACGGTTTTGGGCCCAAATTCATATAAGGCAGCGAATGCTGCCGCATATATATATAAACATTATCCCGAGCATTTCTTTAAATTTCACGATATTCTATTTAGTTATCAAAAAAACGAAAAAAAGAATTGGGTTACAGATAAACTTTTGTTGAATGTGGCCAAAAAGAGCATTCCAAATTTAAATGAAAATAAGTTTATTGGTTCCATAAAAAATAAAGAGTACATGAACCAAATTAAAAGTCTTGACAGTAAGATTACAAAAATAGGAATACGCGTAACGCCAACTCTTATCGTTAACGGGAAAGTATCCAATCCATTTGAATATAAAAGTATACAGAACAAATTAATCACGGAATGAATGACAAATAAAAAGCCAGTGTGGCACAAACATTTAGAAATAGCTACCTATATCAAGTGTTTGCGCCACATTTTTGTATTCGAATATTATACAAGATAGTCTTATTTTTAAGAGAAAAAGCGACGGAAAAATCCTTTATTAATCTGTTGTTCCTCAGCAGCCGCAGCAGTTAACTGCTGATTTTTGCGAATTTCTTGGATAGCACGGATCATCCGTTGATCACGTTCGATTAAACGCCGATCGATAAACTGACGCTGTTCTTCGAGTGCCTTCAAGAGCTGCTCGTTCTGCCTTTCAAGAGCCGTTCTTGCCGTTCGAGAATAGCAGCGAGAACGGCTGTGTCGGCTGGCAACGGGTGCATTCGTTTGGGGAACGGGTGGCGTTCGTACATCGTCTGAATCCATTGATACAATTAGGTTTGCGGCCTGATCAACCGTTACACCCTTGTCTTGAATCAGCTCTTTTAGGCGACGCAAATTAGCGATATCCCATTCGATAAACGCACGACTACTGTTTGTCCCCTTTGTAAATACATTGCTGTTTTTTTCAAGTTGAATACACCATTTACGCAGTGTACTTTCACCTATATGAAGTATGTCAGCGACTTCTCTTGTCCAAAACGCACGTTCTGATGGCATGGCGTTCCCCCGTTCGCAACCCGTTATCCTATATATATCTTAAACATAACAAATTATTGGGGCATACTGGGGAAAAAATGATTGTGGTCTGTCGATAACGCCGCCTACTCTGTCAATCGCGCCACCTACTCTGTCAATGTCGCTGCCTACTCTATCGATGTCGCTGCCTACTCTATCGACTCGGCGCTCCTTCAAATTAGCAGCAAAAAACAACCGGCGCGCCAACACGCCGCCGGTTGTTTTCCTTACTATTTTCCCGAACTCGGAATAAAGATATCGAATACATTCTCTGTTTCGCTCAGGTGTTCATTGAGTGTTTCAGCACTGATCACCATGCCGCCGACTCGATAGGGATTACTGGTTAGATTAAACGGAATATCTGCGCCGTTTAGTTGGATCTTTCGCTCAATCCCTGCAGCGATGTGATAAACAAACAGCGCCGGCTTGCCAAAGCATTTAAAACGAAACCGGTAACCGTTCTGTTTGTCTGAAAGCACTGGGTCGATCACAAGCTTCCCCGAATGCGCGCGAATGCCTAACCAATGCGTGACGATCTGATTGAACAGAATCCCCGGGCCGCTGGAATAGATACGCCAACCGCCCTTCACCTGAACCTTACCTGTATGAAGATCGCCAAAATGTTCTTGAGCTTCATATCGTGTCCGAAAGTCCCCATCGGAGCTGCTAAAATAGGCATTCGCTTGCCGGATGGCCGCGTTTTTCACCCTATCCGTGATGCCGATCGGATTAATCGCGGTCAGCGCCTCCCAAACAGCGTCGGCATGACCGATTTTCGCCATCGCCTCGATATAGCGGATATGGGCGTGAACGTACATCAAACCAATCTCGCGTCCAAAATTAGCCGCCTGTTCGGCTCGCTTAAAATGAACGCTGACGCCGCCCCTGTACCGAGCCGGCCTATTCATCAGCCGCACGCCATCAGGAAATTTTAGATGATCCCGGATCAGCCCGACATAATTATCCGCCTCATTTTTTGTGACCAGTTCGGCAATCATTGAGCGAGTCATCGGCAACAAACGATAGTCAATGCCTGTTTCCGGATCACCCGGATAGATAATTCGCTGCAGCTGATCGGCGCTAGGAAAATAAAGAAAGCCGGGAATCGCCGAAAAACGCAGGATATATTTTCTAAAATCCTCGGCAATCTTGTCCGCAGTTTCTTTCAGCTGATCAGCAAATGCGCCATCATAGGATTCAAGCGCAGCACTTAATTGGCGCATCGCCTGATAGGTCAGGGCCACCGTCCAGCTGCTCGCCATCTGCTCCTTCATCGACGCATCGGCAGGCTGGAGCGTGTCATCCCAATCCCCGTTCCCATAGCAGGAAAGATGCGTGCCAGGAAGGAAATGCGAGCCAATATACTGCACTTCTTTTTTCAAATGGTCGTATAATGGCACCGGTTTATCCGTGTAGCAGAAATCGCTGCGCTTCATATAGGGCACGGGCACATCGAGTATCGAGACATCCCCGGTGGCGTTCAAATAATCCGCGAGTGCCTTCATCGGCCAGACAATGATGTCGCCGTGGCTTTCCTCAAATTGAATTTTGGAATAGCGATCGAACATAAACCATTGCGGCCAATTGCCGTCGTCCTCGTATTGGTGGCTGTAAACTTTCTCAAGAATCTTCCCGGCAACGTCAAAATGCTGCGCCGCCAGAAAAAATTCAAACGGGCCCTGACAGACATCACGTGTCCCCCAAGCCGCGCCGCCGTATTGTTCCAATCCATGAGGTGACAGATAATGAACAAGCATATCGTAAGCATACCAAGAAACGAGCGTATCTAATTGGCCAGTCTCATCGTTCGCCGAACCGCTGCCAGATAGACAGAATCCGTTCCGTAATCGGTCCATGAACATGTGATACACGTTCGCCTCTTTCTCTGCGTCAAGTGATCGCTCCGTCCGCTGAACACCTCTGCTGCTGCCCTGAATGAGCAGTTCCACTTGGGACGCGGCATCTGTCTCCAAAACCACTAATGAAGACCCGGTATCCGTTGCGGTTCCTGAGAGCAGCCGCTCATCCCCCGAAACGCGGAATGACGGGCCATCAACATTCAGAGAAAAAGTCAGATCCGGATAAGCACTCTGTATCAATTGATTTTCTGGATCCGGCCTGAAAAAAAGGCGCTGGCCTTCCTGCGCCATAACAAAACCATACTGATATTCCTGATCATTCATCAAAATCTGTTGCGTGATCAGGAAGTTGTATTTTCTTCCGGATTGCGAACTGATCGTCAATCCAACACGCGCAGAATCTGTTGCGGCAACTGTCGTTATCGTGATGCAATCATCTTCTGTTTTATAAAACCATCGAACGCAATTGAAATCCATTTCAAACAGAGACGGCAAGGTCAGCAGATGGTAAGCCTCGTCGGTCTTAAGATAAATTCGCTGTCCGGAAGTTTTAAGCACATTCAGCGCATTGCGGCTATTCGACATCATTTTATTCATCGATGTGTTTCCAGAAACCACTTGCGAGTTGAAGATCCCGTACATATAAGCCGTTGTTGCCATCTGGTCGTCGTCAGGAAAAAGCGTTTGCCCGCTGATCAGAATATGGCCATGCGGGCGCTCTGTCCGTAATTCTTTGGCCTGCAACACAATATGCTTCTTATCTGGTGTAAAAAAAGATAGCAACTGACCGTCTTGCCACTCTTCATAGAGCCGCTCCGGATACATCGCCTGAACATCCTCTAGTGACAGTGAATCTGCAGCACGTGGTTCGCCGATATCTTTTGCCGGCGCAAAATGTTCCACCGGAGTCAATGTTGCGGGTTCAGCAGATACGCCGGCCCAAAGTTCCCGGATGTCATTCAGATCAGTCAATTGAGCCTCGCTAAGCCGCTCCGGATGATTTTCACTGAAGTCTGCGAAAATAACGACTTCTTTCTTTTTCCCATCAAGAATAATCCGTTCCGATTGCAGACCCGCTAGCGCAAACTCATATTGATCGATTGCATTGGGTAGCTGCGACCGGGTTAACGCAGCTGGAACGTTTGTTTTCTTGTAAGAAAGACCATAGAATTGAAAGCCGTCCGTCAAATACCCTGCGGCACGATTGAAGATGCCCTGCCTCAATGATGGAAAATTGCCTGCCGCCTGCGGCTGATTCTGTCTCGAACCAAGGACATAGCCGGTCGCATCATTTTGCGCGCAGAGCTGATCAATATATTGCGAGACATACGCCTCGTTCGCTGACACAGCGGACGGATTAGCCAACCCGAGATCCTGCGTGTAGATGAGATCGGCAGTCAGATTCAATCCGTCAAGCGTGACCGACCAGAACCATGTGTCCTGTTCGGTGAGTGTCAATAACACGTCATACGCCACGCCGCACCAGCTGCCCTCCCATCGCGCGCTGCTTGCGCCAACTGAGAAAGCACTTGATGAATGAATCCCAAGCAATGGCGTGAAATGAATGCCGTCTGCATCAAAAAGCCGTAAATAAATATTATTCATTGAGCCATCAACGACATTGCTATGCACTTGATTCACCATGATATCGCCGACGCGGAGTTCAAATAAATCGCCGCTTTTCAAAAAGCGCGCCATGGTGCGTCCTTTTTTCAGATCAAGGGTCTGATTTTCGATTATCGTTCGCATCATCGGGGCACCCCATCTTTTTTCACAAAATCAAAGGCAGCGTTAAGGGTTCGCGCGCTGCTGTCGCCGACCCCAATTTCAAAACGACCACTATCGCTGCGAGAGCTGAGATCCGAATGAACATAGCGCAGCATCGGTTCATTAATGGTGAAGGATACCTCAGCGCGCGCCCCCGGTTTCAAAAAGATTTTTTTAAATCCTTTTAGCTCTTTTATCGGTCGCACCGTCTCTGCGGCAACATCGCGGAGATAGAGTTGCACAACGTCCGCGCCCGGCCGATCGCCCACGTTTGCCACAGTTACAGTCACGATCAGCTGCTCGTCTTCCATTAGCCGTGACGCGGAGAGCTTCAGATTTTCGTACATAAATTGCGTATAACTCAGCCCGTAACCAAAGGCAAACAGCGGTTCATTGGGACAATCGATATATTTTGAGACATATTTTGGTTCCTGCGGATTCTCTGCCAGCGGACGCCCTGTATTGAAGCTGTTGTAGTAAACCGGAATCTGGCCGACGGTTCTCGGGAAGGACATAGTCAATTTTCCCGATGGGTTGGTCTTCCCGGTTAAGAGATTAACAATGGCCTCTGCGCCTTCGCTTCCCGGAAACCAGGCCTCCAGAAGCGCATCGGTTTGTTCCGCCAGGCTCCCTAATTCGAGCGGTCGACCATTGAAAAGAAGCGTGACGATTGGTCGCCCGGTTGCTTTCAACGCCGCAAACAACTTTTGCTGACAGTCCGGAAGCGTGATGCGCGTTCGACTGGATGCTTCGCCACTCATCGCTGAAGATTCACCGACAGCAAGAATGACGACATCCGATTGCTTCGCCGCTACAACGGCTTCCTCTAGAAAATGTGAATTGGTCTGGGTGATTCCAGAGCCTTTTGCAAAAAAGGTATCAAAAGATGCGTCCTTCAAGAACGCTTGCTTCAGTGTCTGCGTGTCCCGAGGCTCACCTTTCCATGACCAAGACCCCAGCAGATCGCCACTGTCCGCAAATGGACCAATCAAAGCGATTTTCGCATGCCCTTGAAGCGGCAAGATGCCGTTATTTTTCAGCAAAACACAGCTTTCCTCGGCAAGTTTCCGCGCTTGTTCCCGATGCGCCGCACAGTACACGATTTCTTTTTCCTTTTCCTCATCGACACCTCGATAAGGGGATTCAAATAATCCAAGATCATTTTTCAAATTCAGAATCCGGAATACCGCTTGATCAATTAGCGATACGGGAATCCTGCCATCAGCCACAAGATTCTCAAGCGCATGCGGGTAACAGAGCGTCATCATCTCAATATCGACGCCCGCCTTTATCGCTTTTTCCGCGGCTTCCTGTTCGTCTTCCGCGACACCGTGGGCAAGCAGTTCACGCACCGCGCCCCAATCGGAGATAATAGTTCCGTCAAACGCCCATTCATTACGCAGCACTTGGCGCAGCAGCCATCTATTTGCTGAAGACGGAACACCCTTTATCGTATTGAATGAGGTCATGATCATTTTGCATCCGGCATCCACAGCCGCCTTGTACGCAGGCAGATATTCCTCACGCATCCGCCATTCCGACAGATCGGTTGTGTTGTACTCTCTGCCCCCTTCTGCCGCTCCATATGCTGCAAAATGCTTCACACAGGCGGCGACACGATCCCGATCGTTTTTCAGATCATTGCCCTGAAATCCCTGAACAAATGCTCGGGCGAACACCGAATTAAGAAATGCATCCTCGCCAGTCGATTCCATCACACGTCCCCATCGCGGATCGCGGACCAAATCAACCATCGGTGCGAAAACGACATGCACACCAGAGACAGCCGCTTCACGTGCGGCAATTCGCGCAGCCTCTTCCGCCAATTCCGGATGCCACGAACAACCGATCGCTAGTGGTATCGGAAAAATCGTCTTATAGCCGTGAACAACATCTGCCATGACCAGCAAAGGAATTTGCAGCCTGCTCGCTTCCAAGTGCCGCTTTTGAAGATCGATAATCTGTCTCGCCCCAGAAGCGCCAAGCGTGGAACCACTGTCCGCCACCAACTTTTCAGTGACGCCCATCTGAGCCATCGGTCCTGTGAGTGCACCCTCCGCATCCGAATAAAAATTGCTCGATAGTTGGACAAGCTGCCCGATTTTCTCTTCCAGTGTCATCGTATGGAGAAGTGTCGTTAATTCCGATTCTTTCATTGTATTCATCTCCTTTAGTCGAAACGTTTCACTAAAGGTCATTATAAGCGCTTTCAAAATTAAATTCAATAGATTTTCTTTATCTAAAAATGTATTTTTCATGTCCTTCAAACTGGAATCTGCGGATGCTAGCTTTTCCCACAGGCAGCTCGCGCCTTCGTTGTGGGCGCAACTAACGAATTGGACGCTTAACTAACGAAAGACGCGTTCAACTAACGAATCGACCGCTCGAAAAAAATGCGTCTCAGCCTCCCATACGTGAAAAATGTCCGATCGATCGTTTTTGTGACCATCAATCGGACGTTTGATTTAGTTGTGGTCTAAATTCTTTATAAGTTGTTCTTTCTCAGACTTCTCTTTCGTAAAATCGATGCGTCTTAACTCAATCTTCTTAATAATTTAATCCGAATCCGGGTCGGTGTTATTGCGTTTATTCAAATTAATCGCGTATTTGCCTTAATATCATTTGCAGATAATGTGAAGTCAAAGATATCGGCGTACGTTACTCTCAATTTGCACTTTCTGAGTGAACTATTTTTCCGATGATCAAATCACAAGTCGATTCGGAAGTATCACTGTTCTCAATCACACTTCCAAGTATGCACTCAAAAGGCTCCCTCAAGTAAAAGCTTTATATATGTTTCTTCATCCAACTCACGACTGTTTTTTAAGACATCCATTGTGGCATTGGCAAAGTCACATATTAGCGTAAACGTTTGTTCCAACGATTGTCCATTATTTGTGTTATAGCGGTGCAACACAACACCGACGGTCAAGGTAATGTACTCTCGTAGATGCTTCATAAAAAGTGAAATATTGTATTCTGTTGTTGCGGTATGTACAATAGCATTTCGGACTCTGTACAGCCTTAATAAGTGAAAAGAGACCCCTTTTTGATGCTCCTCCATCAACTTAGAAACTTTCTTCCCACTTTGTAAGCATTCAGAAAGGCAGCGACATCTGTAACTCAAAAGAGTATTTACTTTTTTACATTCATGAATCAGTTTTTGATTCAAAGATTCATCGATAAGTATGCATAATACTGCTGTAACTTTCTTTTTTGACGACCAGTTAGATTCTAGGTCATAGCCCATTTCTTTCAAATTAACATGACATCTGCGGCAATCCTCATAAAAGTTTCTCACTAATCCATAAATATAATGATCGAGTTCTGAGGCACTCACCACTTTAGTAATGCTTTCAATATCTCCCGGGTATTCTTTTGTCTGCACAAACGACTCCAATGCAATCCATAAATTGATAAATGCTGATTGCAGCGATAGTGACTCATCACTTATTCTAGAAAATTCAAATACACTTCTGATTCTCTTTGCAAGATTTTGAGTCGCATCATTTTGTATACTGTCAAGAACCGGCTCGATTATCGAAAAAGGCGCCACTGCCTTATTAAACGCAGTAATTATTTCAACTTCAATTTTTCTGCTGAACTTGTCCATATTTGGATAGAGGATAATTGGCTTTTGGTTTAATCTAGGAGAACTGTACCCATAAAAATTTAAGAAATCATATTTTTTCATGATTTGTTGCCAAGATTCATTTACAGCTGCATAGAGATCAAATGCATTGATAATCTGTCGAATATAAACGCCGTCACCTCTGATATGATTATCTAAGCCATTCATCGAATACGTGTCGAGAACTTCTCTGCCACTAAGTATATCCAATTTTACTTTTCCGCTTATATCCTTAATTATCTCCGACGGTTCTTGATACGCGGAAAATAAGCAAATGTAAGTCATCTTATCGCTTTTTAATCTTTCAAAAAAAATATTCCAGCAATCTTCAGAGTCTCCTGAATCAGCTTTTTCTTTTATTGTATTCACTAATAAACTATACAGCCCCTGAATGGACCATCCTCTCCCCATCAATTCGCTAATCAGAGATTTCATCGTATTATTTAATTTAGTAAGCACGAGATGATCATCTGCACCATCTTCAATTTTTTTATCAAAAATCTCGATCACTTGATCAATAGCCCAGTTTAAATAGCACGCTTGAATTTGACCCAGTACATTATTCAACTGATACGATAACGAATAAAGCTTATGAACGGCACCCAACGAATAGTTTTGTTGTAAAGCATTTGTTATTAATTTGTATTGAGATTCAGCTTTCTTTTTAAATAAATCATCTTGATTTATAATTGATCTTGCCTCATCAAGCAAACATTTTAAATGGTGTTCAGTACGTATTTCTCCGTTTATTAGCAAATCAACAACATAAGAGAGCTCTTTAAGTGCCTCATGTGAATTAAGATAATGGACAAAATAGGTGCTGTGGGTATTTACATTCAAAAGTTCAAACCATCTCTGTATAAAAAAAACTTGTTGTGTATTATACTTTTTGTCGCCGTTAATATCTAAGTCGTTGATTTTTCTTTCCATATGCTCACTCCTTAAAAAGTCATCAATACATTGACAAACGAGCAATTAAATCATACAATATTGAAAGATGGTATATAATAGTGATTGTAAAGGAGCTCCATTGGATTATGAGGCTGATCGGCCCACCCAGTGTACAGCTCCTTTTTTAGCAATCCCCCAAAAAGAACATACGTTCTATGTTAAATTAACATAAAATTTAGGATTTATCAATGATAATGACAACCTTACCTCCCTTTACACATTCTATTAGAAGATTAAAACCAGGCGACTCCATTAAACATCCATTAAAATGATTACACAATAATCGGAATAAATTTTACATATTGGCAAATAATCCAAACATTACTAAAGCAAAACCGACCCATATAAATTCTCTCCCACCTAACATTCCTCAACAGGATGTTTAACTTAGACCCAATGATCCCCAAGTTCAGCAACAAAAGAATGAAACGTCAAATAGCCCACACCGAGTAAAAAACGATGTGAGCTTGATTTTTGCAGCTGTCCGGAATACTTGGATAGTAACTCATCGAGGACCTCGCCGGGGGTTGCAGCAAACGCCCTTATTAACGAATCGATGCGACAGATCAATCCATTGATGAGAGGTTCTGACAAAATGAATCAGTAAATAAAAGAATCTGCCGCGTACCATCATCTAGAAAGGTTTGTATTAATGGAGGCGCCGACGCCATTACTTATCAACGAACGCTTGGTACCAGCTTGCGGCAGCTTCTGCCTCAACTTGTGTGAGCATATGGCCTTGGTGCCCCCAATGCAGGGTTGTCTCTGCGTGGGCGGATTCAAGCAAGGTTTGCAATTCGTTGGTTTCGTTCACGGAACAGATGGGATCATTCGTGCCGGCGGCAATGAACACCGGTGTCCCGGTCAAATCCGGTAGCGCGATGCCTCTCATTGGCACCATCGGATGATGAAGAATCGCGCCGCGAAGAGAGTGGCGCAGATGAAAAAGCAGGCTTGCTGCGATGTTCGCACCGTTCGAATAGCCGATTGCAAGCACATTTCCCCGATCAAACGCATAGGTTTTGGCTGCCTCGTCAATAAACTGGTTCAGTTCATGTGTGCGAAAAATCAGATCTTCTTCATCAAAAACACCTTCCGCCAAGCGACGGAAAAAGCGGGGCATGCCGTTTTCTAATATTGAGCCGCGAACGGTCAGAACCGACGCTTCAGAATCAATCAACTCGGCCAGCGGTAGCAGATCCTTTTCATTGCCACCGGTACCGTGCAGGAGGAGCAGTGTTGGTTTGGCGGGATTACTTCCCTTAAGAAACAGATGATGCATTTTGAATCTCCTTTCATGATACCTGTGGTTATGTTGGCCGCTCGATTGCGAAAAGTTCACCGATTTTGGCATAATTTGCACCTGCGAGTCGGCTCACAGCCGCCAGTTTTCTCGGATCAATTCGCCCATGATCATAGATGTCCTCCTGAATATGGTATTGGACAATTTTCCCGATGATCAGATCACAAGTCGGCCCGGATTCGTCTCCGAGTTCAATTACTTTTTCGAGTACGCACTCAAAACGAATTTTTGCCTCCTGAATACCGGGAACGGCAATTTTACTACTCGCAACAGGGGTTAGCTGCGTCGCATCAATTTCACTTTGATCCGGCGCCAGTCGCGCCGCTGTTTGATTGATCGAAGCAACATTTTGTTGATCCACAATATGAACGACAAATTGCTTGGATTCGATAATATTTCTCGCTGTATCTTTTAAATTGCCTTCTGTTCGCTGAACGGAGACAGAGAGCATTGGCGGATCAGCGGCGACAATATTGAAATAGCTGAAAGGCGCGCCGTTTAAAACCTGATCGCTGGATAAAGTCGTTACAAAGGCGATTGGTCTCGGAATCACGCTGCCAGTCAGCAATTTGTAATTTTCTTTTTGCGTAAGTGTTGCAGGATCAATAGAAAGCAATGTACCTGCTCCTTTCCTTGCCGTCAGTCCAGTGTTCGAACGGCGATCGGCTGCAAAATTTCTTCCAGTCGCGGACGCAATTCCTCATACTGCGGCGGCAGCATCAATTTTTCACCCAGCCTATCCTTCGCCTCGTCAATGGCGAATCCAGGGCCATCTGTAGCCATCTCAAAGAGAATGCCGCCAAACTCCCGAAAATAAATCGAATGAAAATAATTACGATCCTGAACAGGCGTCACGCCGAACCCATTAGCCTCAAGATATTGCTTCCATTCAAGCTGGTCCGTATCATCCTGAACCCGGAAAGCAATGTGATGAACCGTTCCGACCCCCATGCGTCCGCGTTCCGAAGGCGTCTGCTTCACATCAATGACATTGCCGAGATCGGCCTCACTTCGGAAACGGATATAGCCGTTTTCTTCGCCGAGGCGTGCAAGACCCATTACCTTTTCAAGCAGCTTTCCAGTTTGTTGCGGCTGAATGGAGCCCAGAACAGCGCCGCCGAATCCCTTTATTGCCGCATCTGATGTAATGCCACCGAAGTGCCAGGTGCTGGCTGTCCCTTCGTCACGCGCGACTAGTTCAAGAGCGATCCCATGTGGATCATGGAATTGCAGACTCTGCTCGCCAAAACGCATTTCTTTTGAAAAAGCAACGTCAAACCGGGCCAGTCGCGTTTCCCAGAACGTCATAGACCCTTTGGGAATTACAAACGAAGTCACGGCCACTTGACCGTCGCCGACTTTTCCTCTGTGTCCACCATCCCATGGAAAGAAGGTGATGGCTGTTCCCGGGCGTCCGTCTTCATCCCCGAAATAGAGATGATACGTTCCCGGATCATCGAAGTTAATCGTCTTTTTTACTAAGCGAAGACCGAGAATACCCGCGTAAAAATCAACATTTTGCTGCGGATTGCCAACAATGGCTGTGATATGGTGAATACCTGCCGTTTTTTTCATGAATCAATAACCTCCTCGGTTTCTTGGGCTTTGCCTAAGAAAAACTTGGCTAACGCCATGTCTTTTTTTGCAAAAATTGCGCTCCGGTCGCTCGCTTGCCGCGGGCAGGACGGAAGCCTCCTCATACAGGCTGGAATCTGCGGGGTCTCATTGGGCTCGCTTTTCCCGCAAGGCGTCTCGCACCTGCGCTCCATTTTTTGTGCAAAATCTTATACATTCTTATCTCTTAAAAAATCCAATAATGAGTCAATGGCCAACACATTATTTTTAATTAATATATTACTAATTCGAGACATATAGTTAAAAATAAATCAGTGCTCTTTTGCATAGAAACCGAGTTTCTTTAACTGCTGAATCATAGTCACCTTTTCTTCGTCATTTAACCCGCCCAGCAACTCATGAATCGCTTCTGAATGTTTTGGAAAAACGCGATCGATGAACTGTTTGCCTTCATCCGTTATTTCAGCATACGTGACCCGGCGATCATCGGAACAAGGTCTGCGTCTGAGGTAATTTTTCTTTTCCAGCTTATCAACGACATAAGTAATGCTGCTGCTCGCAAGTAAAATTTTCTCACCGATTTTCTGAATCGGCTGTGCCCCTTTATGATCCAATAGTTCAAGTACCGCAAATTCCGTCGGATTCAATCCGTACGTTTTAATTTCTTTCTCAACCTGCCGGGTAATTTCCTGCATCGCGCGCGAAAGGACAACAAAAAGCTTTAAAGAGTTATTTAGCCCACTGTTCATAAAATCACCAATTTTCATATATCTCGAAGTCGAGATAATCATAACGTGATCTACACCCTATGTCAATCATTTTGACAGTTAATAAATCGGATCAGGAACACCCTATATTTTTTCCACTTTTCAGCAGAAGATTCACCCAGAAAATACTTAAGAAAAATTGGGCTGCATCAAGTCTTATTTTTGTAAAAATTGCGCTCCAGCTGCTCACTTGCCGCGACTTTCATGTCTCTAATCAGCAACACCAAACATAAAAAACGCCCGATCGATCGCCTTTATGACCATCAATCGGACGTTTCATTTTATCTACAACACTATTAATTTTTTATACCGTATCCGGGTCGGTGTTATTGCGTTTGTTCTGGTTAATCGCGTCAATTGCCGCAATATCGCTTGCAGACAATGTGAAGTCAAAAATAGCGGCGTTACTTTCAATATGTGCTTTCTGCGTGGAACGTGGAATCACAATAATATCATTTTGAATCGCCCACCGTAAGATGATTTGCGCCGGCGTCTTGTCATATTGAGAAGCAATCTTCACAATCACCGGATTATCGAGAACGGTGCCCGTCCCAAGCGGTGAATAGCCTTCGATTTGAATGCCTTGCTGTTTGCAATACTGCCGCAATGGCTCCTGCGAGAGCAGTGGATGGAGTTCAACCTGATCAACAAACGGGACAACGTCCGAAACTTCCTTTAATGATTCGATATGATGCGGGTGGAAATTACTGACACCAATCGCCCGAACGCGTCCTTCCTGATAGAGCTTCACCATGGCCTTCCATGATTCCTGATAAACGCCAGTAATCGGCCAATGGATCAGATACAGATCGAGATAGTCCAAACCAAGTTTCTTCAGACTCGTGTCATAAGCTCTCAGAGTTGATTCGTAGCCTTGATCGTCATTCCATAATTTCGAAGTAATAAATAACTGATCACGCGCAATGCCAGATCGGCGAATCGCCTCGCCGACCCCACGCTCATTATGGTACCGTTCCGCCGTGTCAATCATGCGATAGCCCGCTTCCAAACCGTTCAGAACCGAATGAATCACGGGCTCCCCATCTGGCACACGCCATACGCCAAGACCAAGTCCTGGCATGGTCACACCGTTGCGCAAAGTTATTCTATCATCGAGAGAGTGAATCATTAGTGCATTCCTTCTTTCTTTAGTCTTTTGTCCACTAACCTAAACAACATCTATAGTACATGAAAAAAATGAACTTACAAATTAAAAAGGACCCAGATTTCCCCAGGTCCAATAACAAACTATCATGCACTGAGAATGATGTACACGTCCGTTTCACAGAAGCGATAAGCTATCAAATTTATCTAAGGAAATTAAGTAGAACCAATTGAACCACATAAGTGTTTATTAGATAAACATTCCTTTATTTTAGTTAATTCTCTAGAAATCAAACTGATTCTCTTAAAATAATACTGGTAGGAATCATCTGACACTTTTCAGTGGATGTCATCATCTCCGAATTTATTAATTTAAGTAAAATATCACAGGATACCTTTGCTAATTGATCAATATCTTGTTTCACAGATGATAACGACGGCGAACTGTAAGTACATAATGGATCATCATCAAAGCCAATGATTTTGACGTTCTCAGGTACCTTCCATCCGAAATCTTGGCAAGCCTTCATCGTTCCGAAAGCCAAGCGGTCATTAACTGCAAATATTCCGTCATATAAATTACCATCCCTAAAACTCTTTAAAACATGAAGTTTTACTTCTTCGGGCTTTGTTTCTTTGTCATTAATTTTAATTATTCTGTTTGGGTTGCAAGTCAATCCATTTTTCTCAAGTGCATCTTTAAACCCTCGTAGCCGTTCTTTTGAAGAATAGAGATTTTCATGACTGATTATGATCCCTAGCTTTTTACAACCTTGTTTAATCAAGGTTTCCGTTGCTAATAAACCTCCATGATAATGATCGGAACTGATAAAGACAGCATTTTCAGTATTTTTAGGTTTACGGTCGATACAGACCGTGAGTGTTTGTGTTTGAATGACTGACGTATCAAATTCTTGGTCACCTGAGATGATTAATAATCCATCAACCATTTTTCCTTCTAACGTTCTCAAATATGCCATTTCTTTATGCTCATCTCTGTCTGTGTTACATATAATTACTGAATATCCTTTAGAATACAAATATTTCTCCATTCTCAATACAACAGACGAAAAAAAAGCATTACTAATATCTGGAACGAGCACACCTATTGTAAAGGATTTTTTCATTCTAAGACTTTTGGCAACATAATTCATACCATAATTATTTTCTCTAATCACTTTCATAACCCGTCGCCTGGTCTTTTCAGAAAATCTGCCGTTGTTATTAATTACTCTTGAAACTGTTGCAGGAGAAACCCCACTAAGTTCGGCAATCCTTTTAATAGAAATTTTATTTTCATCATTACCATTCATCATTTCAGCACATACTCTCTAGTCGTTTATTTTTTTCTTTATATTCTATATATAACAACATACAAATGATAACGCAATTAAACGGTTTCATTAATAGATACCCTATTGGTGGTGCTTCACATTCCATGACAAATTCGCTCCATTGGACGCAATCACCTGTTGATACCAATAAAAACTATTTTTCCTGTATCGATGTTGCGTCTTATTATCTACATAAACAAAACCATATCGTTTATCAAAGCCTTCTCGAGTCGAATACAAATCGGTTGCCGACCATACTAAATAGCCAATGATTTGTACCCCATCATATTCAGCCTCTTTCATTGCCTGAATGTGGCCAGCTAAATAATTAATTCGATAATCATCATTCACTTTTCCATTCACCATTTGATCACGATGACCAAGTCCATTTTCTAAGACTAGGATTGGTTTTTGATAGCGATGGTAAAAATCCTCCAAGCAATGTTTAAAGCCATAGGGATCTTTATTCCATCCCCATTCGGTCTGCTTAACATAAGGATTTAATGATTTAAGTGTTTCCATATCGAAACGTCTGTTAAGATCAGCACTGCCTATAGCTGTAGACATATAGTAAGTCAACGATAGGAAATCCGGATTGACATCCGATATTATCGATAAGTCTCCATCTCTAATCGTATTGTGAATAATTTCTTTTTTGAAATTATTCAAATAGTGCTGAGGATAGCGTCCCCTGCAATAAATATCTCCAAACGAATAACCGATTCTTTTAGCGAATAGATCAGCTGCCTTCACATCCTTTGGATCACACGTTTTTGGATAAACACATACATTTCCGATATTGCATCCAGCTTTAGCCATAGGATCAACCTGATGAATCTGCTTAATAGCTTGAGCATAGGCCAGATTGAAATGATGTTCCAGAAGAAACAGTTCGTCGAGATTTTTGGCTTCACTGCCCGTGATGTATTTTGCATCTAAGGTTAAAAGATTCTGTTCATTAAAAGGTACCCAACACTTGACTCTTCCTTTAAATCGAGAAACAACAGTTCGTACATAGTTGAGATAAGCATGAATACATTGACGGCTCTTCCATCCTTCATATTTTTTTAGTAGAGCAAGAGGAAGATCATACGCTTATAAAGTGACAACCGGCTTAATTTTATATTTTTCCAGTTCCCTTATTACCTTGTCATAAAAATTCAAGCCTTGTTCATTAGGCTCAGAATCATCACCGTTAGGAAAAATGCGTGACCATGCGATTGAGAATCTGTAGATCGAAAAAACCATTTCCGAATAGAAAGCAATATCCTCTTTGTATTTTGAATAATGATCCGAAGCAATACTAAACTGATCAAAGCTGTTGACCGAAGGTGCATCTATAATGAAGCGTTCATCTGCAATAGATAAATCTTTCCCACCTTTATTTGCTCCTCCTTTAAACTGCTGTGCATTAGTTGAAGCCCCCCACAAAAAATTTTTTCTAAATGGTGCTGATTGTCTCATACAATCAATCCTCCTAATAAAAGAAGACTGCTCTTGGATTAAAGTGCAGTCTTCTTTTTAGAAATTTTTATCGCCTCTCGTATTTTCAATCAACTACATTTATATTTCTAAGATTGAGCTTTAGATACTTACTGGGATTATTTATTCAGTGAGTGCCTCCATTACAACTGACCCTTGTACTTGTTTTCCTTTTTTTAACAGTTGAACATCCTTATAGTCTTGAGTATTAGTTACTATCACTGGCGTGCTTACATCATAACCAGCCTTATGAATAGAAGCCAAATCAAATGTAGTTAATAGTTGACCCTTTTTAACATTCTCTCCCTGTTTAACATGGCACTCAAAATATTTCCCCTTTAATTCAACCGTGTTGATACCAATATGAATCATTACTTCTGTCCCGTTCTTTGATTCTATACCGATTGCATGATGAGTGGGGAAAAGTACTTTAACCGTTCCATCAAAGGGTGCATAGACCTTTCCTTCTTGCGGTTCCACTAGAAATCCTGATCCCATACTTCCATCAGCAAATGCCGGATCTTTACTTTCCTTAAGTTCCTTCACCTCTCCTAGTATCGGAGTACTGATGAATTGTTGATTTACTGCAAGACTCACGTTCTCAGTTACTTGGTTTTTCTCTATATCTTTTGATTCTTCATCAAATCCTAGAATCATGGTTGCTATAGCGGCTACAATAAAGCAGATGGCTAAGCCAAGGGCATAATATACAAATGTCTTACCAACAAATGCGGGCAATGTTGTCAATCCGCCAAAAACAAAGGCATAGGCTTTCGTCTGCATACCGCCCATAAACGCTCCACCTACAGCACCACCAATGACTGCACCAATCAATGGTCGTTTATATCTTACGGCTACACCATAAATTGCTGGTTCTGTTATACCTGCAAAGAAAATGGACAAAAGAGCCGACATGGTATAGGATTTAGTCTTCTTATTTTTCGTTTTCAGAAAAGTTCCTAGTGTTGCCCCAGCCATACCAAAGTTAGCCGCACCTGTTAACGGAACGATTTTATCAAATCCAAGCGTACTAATATTCATGATCATAATTGGGTTTACTGCCCATTGAAGACCAAATATTACAAAGACGTTCCAAACTCCCCCAATCAGCGCACCCGCAATCCATCCGTTTGATTGAATTAACCAGTTAATAATTCGTGCGATGCCCTCACCGGTATATACACCAAATGGTCCAAATAACCCTGCTGTGATAGGCACCATAATAAAGAGTGAAATAAGTGGTACAAATAAGAGTTGCAAACTTTCAGCAATATGATTTTTTAAGAATCGTTCAAGATATGAAAGGCACCAGATCGCCAAAATTGCTGGAATAACTGTTGAGGTATAGGTCATTGTTACGATAGGGATCCCGAGAAAATGTGTAATTACGCCATTGCCATGAGTCCCCATAATATTAGTAAATTCCGGCATAATAAGCGCACCCATCACTGCAACTGAAACATACAAATTAGCACCAAAACGTTTAGCAGTTGTGAACGCTAACAAAATAGGGAGAAAGTAAAATACTGATGTTGAAGCTGCCGTAAGAATATGATAAGTACCCGATTTATCCGAAAGCCAACCCAATTGTGTACTAAGCAAAACAAGTCCCCTTAGAACACCAGAGCCAGCCAAAAGTGGCAGTAATGGTGTGAAGATCCCAGCGATAGTATTAAAAACTCGCGCAATGATCTTGCCATCATCTTTTGATACGTCGTTCCCACTTTTTTCACCAGCAAGCCTTGTCCCCCTTATTAAATCCTCATATACATTGGGAACATTGGGACCAATAACAACCTGAAATTGTCCACCTTTTTCAACAACACTTAGAACTCCTTGCAGAGCCTCAATTTTATCTCTCTTAACGACATCTCTATTCTTTAGCGTCATTCGAAGTCTAGTTGCACAATGAGTAATTGTATTGATATTTTCTTCCTGACCAACCAACCCCAGTATTTTTTTACCCAAATTATCTGCCATCATTGTCATCCCTTTCACAATATTTTATATACAAACAAAATAATTTCTACTAAAAGTAAAGCACCACTATTTATTATTGCTCCTCTTCAATGGCTGAGAGCATGTTCACACGACGTCCATGCCGGCCACCTAAAAATTTAGCATCAAGCCATTCTCTAACAATCATCTTAGCAAGTTCCTCACCAATAACACGTGATCCAAAGGCCAGTACGTTGGTGTTATTGTGTTCCCGTGAAAGTTTTGCACTATATGGTTCACTGCAGACAACCGCTCGGATACCTTTAACCTTATTTGCCGCAAGTGAGATGCCAACACCTGTTCCACAAATGACAATTCCGAGGTCAGTTTCGCCTGAAGCTACCATCTTCCCAACTTTTTCTCCATAAATCGGATAATCCGTTCGCTCATTTGAATTTGTTCCTGAATCTACTGTTTCATGACCTAATTCATGTAAATAATCAACAATCGCTGGTTTTAAAATGAGTCCGACATGGTCATTCCCAATAGCAATTTTCATCCTTTATACCTCCTGCTGTTCTTTTAATGAACGAATGATTTCACTATAATTTTTTCCTTTTCCAAATAGGGCTGACGTGCCTAGAACAAAACCAGTAACCCCTATGGCACCTAGTTCATTAATCTTCTCTAAAGAGATCGCTCCATCAACAACAATTTCAAAGTTAAAATCGCAACAAAGCTGACTAAGTTTTTTAATTTTTGTATTGACAAATTCGAGATATTTTTGTCCCGCAAAACCAGGATTAACTGTCATTACCAATACTTGATCTACTAGTGGCAATAGCTCATTGATTGAAGCAATAGATGTGCCTGGATTAATAGCAATTCCTGCTTCTGCACCGCACTGTTTAATTTGATTAATGATCCGTGCAGAATGCGGTGTAGCTTCAGGATGAAAATAAACACGTTTTGCACCTAATTCCACAAACATTTTTATATATTTTTCTGGATGATAAATCATCAAATGTACATCAAGCAACTTATCTGTATGGTCGGCAATCGTCTTATAATCCTCTGGACTAATACCGAAATTTGGAACAAATGAACCGTCCATTATATCCATATGGAATCCATCAATTTCTGAAATTGAAAGCTTTTGAGTCTCTTCAGACAAATTATCGAATTCTGCACACATCATTGAAGGGTACAATTTCCTTTCCATAGCGTAATCTCCTCTCATTATTTTAGGGTAATCGTTTGCTCACTTCTACAAAAAAATAAGGTCTTTTCGAGTAATCGATTTCTCAAAACTGTAAAAATAAGCACTTGAAAATTTCAAGAAGTCATCTGCTCATAAAAGCCAAAAGGTATTGAGAAAGTTGAGTAATCGTTTTCCCTTAACCGCATTTTTATAATAATACAATTATCAAATTTTGTAAAGCGTTTTCATTTTTTGTTCATTTTTTTAGATGCCAACACATCCTATAACATCGTAAGTGTCATATAACCCACACCAGCCGCTGATACAGGAATTATTGGTACCTAGTTTTGGACGAAAGTTAATGGGATTCGTTAATCTAGGATGGGATAGAAGCTCCCAAACAGAATAAAACGTGTCGCATCATTAATAAAGAGTACTGGATATACTCATAGATGTACTGTTTCTTTCACGTCATCACATGATCTGCGTGATAATAAATAGTTGAGCGCCGTAGCTTAAATGTCTTGCATTTAGGATCTATTCAGTCCCTTCTCCATAGTTGGACATTTCTTAACGATTGTGATGAACTTAAGGTATTGATTGGTAAAAAAAAAACAACCCGCACCTATCAAAGGGAGGGGCTGCGATCTGTTCAAAAATCGTATTTCAATTTTCTTGCGAGACGCCGAGATACTCAAGCGCTAAAGCCATGTAGAAGACGATTGCGTCATAAAATTTATCGATAGCCACCCACTCATTGGGCTGGTGTGCTTGATCGGGGTTGCCAGGGCCAAAAATCAAAATGGGCAAATTCGGTTTGACTTCAATAAACTTTGAACCGTCGGAGTAATAGTTGGCGCCTCCAAAATGAGACGATTGATTCATCGTTTGGCTCAGAATATTTGCGGATAATTGGATAAAGGGGTCGCTTGGCGATGTACTGACGTAATGCATGTTGTTCAGCACGTTCACTTCATAGGTTATCTGTAGTTTCTCTGATAGCGCAGTCAGAATTTGTTTCGCTTGCGCATATACATTTTGAGCCTCTATTCCAGGAACTGTCCGGAAGTCGACGGTTAATTGACAGCTATCGGCGACCATATTCGGCGCAATGCCACCCTTAATGACGCCAAGATTAAGCGTCGCATGGCCTAATAAAGGATCGCTGACCGGATGATCAATCTTAAAGGCATTGATAAATTCATTCATCGCAGAAATGGCGCTGATCCCTTTATCCGGCCAACCCGCGTGCGCGGTTTTTCCATTGATAATCACTTCCAGCCACAAAACACCTTTATGGGCAATGCATAATTGATTATTTGTTGGTTCGCCAATCACCATTGCTGTCGCTGATTGGACGGCCTGCTCTTGAATGGCTAAGCTTGCCCCTTGTCCATCGACTTCTTCTCCTGCCGTCCCCAGGAAAGACAAGTCTCCCGCAAGCTTTAGACCGGATGCCGCAATTTGTTCCATGGCGATGAGCATTGCGGCCACACCGCTTTTCATATCTGATGTGCCGCGTCCAAATAATTTCCCTTCTTTTTCAGCGGCTCCCCATGGATTGTCATCCCATTTTTGATTGCCGATTGGAACAGTGTCCAGATGTCCGCTGAAAATCAGATGTTTTTTATCTGCGTCATCTCTAGCGTCTGCATTTTTGAGGGAGACAAGTATATTCTCTCGATTATCCGCCAGCGGTGATCGCTGAATCGTAAGCGGACTACGACGCATTTTTTCTTCAATCAGGGCCGCGACTTCAGATTCGTTACCCGGTGGATTCACGCTGTTCACCCGAACGAGGGCCTTTAGAAAGGATAAGGCTTGTTCTCTATCGATACCGTTTCGGAGTTTCTCTAATTCCAAGATTCTCACCTTCAATAAGATTACTCGAGAATGATTATTTTCTTTTCACACCGCGTCCGCTGAAAAAGTATGTGTTCACAATGACGGCGACCAATAAAACGGTGCCCTGTACAATCTGAATAATATACGGAGAGACGTTCATCAGCGTCAATCCATTATCGATCACACCGATCAGGAAGACACCGAATACCGACCCGAGCATGGTACCAATGCCGCCGAATAAGGAGGTTCCGCCAAGCACAACGGCAGCAATGACATCCATTTCAAATCCGGTGCCGACGTTTGATGAACCGGACCCAAGCCGTGTGGCCAGAACAATGCCCGCAAATGAAGCGGCGATACCACTGAACATATAAGTCAGCATCTTGATCTTTTTGATTGCGACACCGGCTCGGCGTACGGATTCCTCATTGGAACCGATTCCGATGATATAGGTACCGAACTTTGTTTGCGTCAGAACAACCCACCCAAACACAACGACGAAAAGAGCAATGAGCGCCGCGACAGGAATATTCAGAAATCGCCCCTGGCCAATCGCATTCAGCCAGGCACTGCCGTTAATGCTAATCGAATAGCCGCCAGTAATTAATAAAGCTAAGCCCTGAATATAAATCATCGATGCCAATGTGACAATGAAAGGCGGAATGCGCAGATAAGCAATCACGACCCCATTGACTAAGCCAACAACAGCGCCAACAAGCAGAACAACGAGAAATGCTTCAAAACTCGTCAATCCCGCTTTCAATAATACAGCAATGAGCGCGCTTGCCAGTGACAGAATGGAACCAACCGAAAGATCAATGCCGCTCGTGGTGATAACCAGAGTCATCGCCACACAGACAATTAAATTAGCAGCGAGCTGTTGCAGCAGGTTCAGCACATTCCCCGTTGTCGCAAAAGCATTACTAAAGAGAGAAAAATAGAGAGACAGAACAACCAACACGGAGAAAATGCCAACAATTTGCTTATTCTTAGCGATCCAGTGTTGCAAAGGATCATGGGTTTGTTTTCCGGACGAATAGCCTTTTCTTGGTGCCGCTTCTTGTTTCAAGCCAATCATGAATGAACCTCCTCGTTCTCAGCGGTAATCGATGCAACAAGTGATTCCATTGTAAAATCTGAAATGGGGCGATTATCAATAATTCTTCCTTCATAAAGGACCGTAATCCGATCGCAGACTTCAAAAAGATCACGAAGGCGATGCGTAATGAGAATGACACTGACACCTGTGCGCTTCACTCTTTGAATCAATTCAAGGACCATACGGACTTCTTTTACACCCAGAGCTGCCGTCGGTTCATCCATAATCAGCACTTTCGGGGAATAGATGACGGCGCGAGCGATCGCTACCGACTGCCGTTGTCCCCCGGAAAGATTCTCAACCGTTACATAGGTTGATGGAATTGTGACGCCTAATCGATCGAGTTCTGTTTTGGCTTGTTCATGCATCTTTTTCTGATCGATTAATTGATTAAAGAAATGGACGGGTTCTCTTCCCAAATAAAGGTTGCTGGCAACGTCCAATGTATCGCATAAAGCAAGATCTTGAAAAATCGTTTCAATTTGATGCTTTTTTGCGTCTTTCGGGCTATTTAATTGGATCGGCTGGCCTTCGAATTTCATGGTGCCGCTATCCGGTATATGAACACCGCTTAAAACCTTCATTAAGGTTGATTTACCGGCTCCATTATCACCGACCAATCCAAGAACTTCACCTGGGTATAATTCGAGATTCACGCCTCTTAGCGATTGTATTTTACCGAATGATTTTTTTATATCGCGCATTTCAATTCTTGGAATAGAAGCCATGCAAATCCTCCTTTTATCAGAAAAACTTGGCATAGCCAAGTCTCTTTTTGCAAAAATTGTGCTCCGGCCGTTCGCTTACCACATGCGCCACGCGTCTCCCTCAAGCAAACTAGAATCTGCGGGGGCTCGCTTTTCCCGCAAGGCACCAGAACGCCTTCGCTCCATTTACGTGCAAATGCTTATACTTTCTAAACGGGTGCTAATCATCGACTAACACCCGTTCTCTATTCTTATTGAAACCGTCTCATATCATTTGAAGAGATGCTTAAATTGATCCACGTTATCCTTTGTAACGATGGTGACAGGCACATTAATCGTCTTTGCAACCTTTTTCTTCTGTGCTAATTGAACAGCCGCTTTAACACCTTCAGAGCCAAATTTTTCGGGATGCTGCTGAACAACCGCTTTGACCCATCCTTCATCAATACCTTGGATCGCCTGCTTGGACAAATCCCAGCCAAATACAGTTAATTTCTTTTCTTTATGCTGTGATTTAACAGCGGAAGCGAGGCCGACTAACGCCGGTTCACCAGTAGCGAAAGCGACATTCATTTCCGGATGACCGGTCATCAAATTCTCAGCTGAAGTCATTGCTGTTTGCTGAACATTCTTCCCGTCAACGATGTTGACGACTTTAAGACTTGGCGTCTTTTTCACTGTGTCAAGGAAAGCATTCTGACGAATCACTTGGATAAACGAGTTAAGCGCGCCAACCACGCCCATTTTGACAGGTTGTTTCATATTGGCTTTGACATATTTATTGACATAATTCCCGAGTTCTTGACTGCTCACCGCGTTATCCACACCAATCTGGGTGCTGACCGCGCTGCTTTTGACAACGGCATCAATCGAAATAACCGGAATATGTGCTTTTGCCGCTTCTTTCATCGCTGGAATTACGCCTTTGGTATCAATAGAATCGACAATAATTGCATCGACCTTCTGATTGACTAAGTTTTCGATATCGTTGTTTTGCTTGACTGTATCGTTATTCGGGTCCGCGACAACCAGCTTGGCTCCCATTTTTTTCGCTTGTTCCTGAGCACCACGAATCGATTCTGTAAAGAAGTAGGCTTCCTGATTAATCGTTACAAAGCCAATCGTCAATTTTTTGTTCGCGTTGCTTGAAGATGACGAACCGCTATTGGCACAGCCACCCAACACAAGCAGCGCGCCAAGCATTAAAACTAGGATACCCTTCATTCGTTTACCAAAATGCTTCATTTTCTTCTTCCCCCTTAATGAATAATTGGTTCATTTTAATGGTGAAACGATGCGATAATTTATATGAAAATCAAGTTTCAGAAGTGCCACACCATGAGAGAATAAACTGCGCGTAGATTTCGATAAGTGACAGAAATTCATTGATTGGCAAAGATTCATCAATGCAGTGACAGTGCTGTGGATTGCCGCAACCCAAAATAATCGTCGGCGTATTGCCAAAAGAGGCTAAGGTTCTTGCGTCACAACCTGCGGGCATCCCTTCAACAATCGTTTGAGGAAGAACGTCATCCAGAACCTCTCTCATGTCTTGTACAAGCGGATGGTCCAATGGTGTTTCAAAAGCAAATCCTTCCTGATAAATCGTGACCTTAGGCGGATTCTTCGTCAGCCATGGATCGCTCTTGACTGCATTTTCAATCGCTTGGTTCACTTCATTAACGACACGATTTCTTGTTTCTTCGTTCGTCTCCTGTTTTTCTGGATGGTAATGTAGGCAGGTTTTCATTGTGCATTGATCTGGCACAACTGATCCTGCAATTCCTCCTTCGATCACCCCCAAATTAATGGTCGGTCCAGGTAAGAGCGGATGTCTTCGTGTCATCAGCCACGTCCGTTCCAACTCTTTGATGGACTGATAGATTTTCATAGATTTATCAATAGCATTAACCCCTTCCCACAGCTGGCTGGAATGGAGGCTTTTGCCCGTTACCGTAATCTCATGAAACAAAAAGCCCATATGTGCCGTTTGCAGATGAAGCTGTGTGGGCTCGCCCACAATCGCGCCATCGGCTTGGTATCCGCGTGCCACACAAGCCATCGTTCCGTTTCCGCCGCCCTCTTCATCGACCACAGACTCAATGATCAAATCACCTTTCAACGTGTAACCGAGCCTTTGAACGACTTCGGCAGCTAATACCATCGCTGCCAGAGAGCCTTTCATATCGGTGGCCCCTAAACCATAGAGTTGATCACCAATGACTTGTCCCGATAATGGATCATATTTCCATCTCGCTTTGTCACCGAAGGGCATCGTATCCACATGTCCATTGAGAATAAGCGATTGCCCATCGCCGTTTCCCTTCAGAACGCCAACAACATTCGGTCGGTCACTATTCTGATGGCCTAAATTGGCGCCCGGGAATTTTTTAATCTTTTCATCGTCAACATCAAACGCATCAATTTCAAAATGAAGCTCGCGAAGTTTTTCTTGAATGACCGCTTGTCCATTCTTCTCATGTCCGCCGCCGATTCCCTGATCAATGACTTGTGTATCGGTGCGAACAAGTTCCGCGAGAAAACCGATGAATGCTTCTTTATGTTCCTCGATCCATTTCTTGATGGCTTGTTCCTTCATTTCGGTCAGCTCTTTCTCCCAATAGTTTCAATCAATCGAGACCAGAATAGCGGATAGTTCTTCCAATCAACAAATTCTTTCGACCCCCAATGCGGTGCACAATCACTCGCGAAGCAAGCCGTTCGACCTTTTCCGAAATTGCCGCTGACAAGAAACGGATCATCATTGATGACAGCGAGAACTTTTGCATCCGTTTTGGCGGAAAAACGATTATAGCCGAGGAACAATGGCCATTCGCCTAAATCGCTTGTCAGTGGATCATCCTGAACTGTAACTGGGTGCACCCCTTGCGGCATCTCAATTCGATCATCTGTATCGGACAATTCCACGGGAAGAAGTTCTGATAATACGGTATTTTTGTAGTTCGCCTTTCCTTCAATCCCTGTAAAAGACAGGTAACCGCCAATCATCAAAAAACCGCCGCCTTGAGCCACATAATCTTTAATCAATTCCAGTGGATTCGGATTAACCTGCATCTCATAAAAGGTTGGGTTCCGAAGTAAAAAAGTGTTGCTGCCAATATCACTCAATACAACAGCGTCGTATTGTTGCAGTTCCTCAACGGATGAAGGAAATCTGATCTGTACTTCGTGTGACGGGAGATACGTGATGTCTATTCCTTTTTCTCGCAAGCATTGAAGCAAAAAAGTGGCGCCTTCCTCATACTTGGTTGATGTAAAGCTGTCAAAGCCTTTCGTGTGAATCATATGGATGACCCAAGATTCACCTACAAATAACACCTTCATGATCTTTTAACCTCTTTATTGTTTGTTTGAAAACTCTGTTATTTTTACATAAGGCTTTTTGATGTTGACTCTCGGACGACTAGCTTTGTTTTTAATTCAATAATCTCTTGGTTGATATACGGATTATTGATCCGCTCAATCAACTTCTCAGCAGCCAGTTCACCCATTTCATAAATCGGCTGCTCAATCGTCGTGATTTCCGGACTAAATATTCGTGTTAAATAAATCCCATCAAAACCACAGACCGCTATATCTTCAGGAACACGAATCTTCAATCGACTTAGTTCTTTTATCACACCAACAGCCATCAGATCGTTTCCTGCGAACAGACCATCAACATCCGGGTAGTCTTTGAGTATTTGGCTTACAGCTGATTGGCCGCCTTCAATCGTAAAATCACCTGCGACTGTGATTTCGGATAAATCGTCATGCATGCGAATCGCTTGCTGATAACCCTGCAGCCGCTCATAAGCCGTTTGATCATAAAGAGGTCCATAGATATGAGCAATCTTCTTACAGCCAACGTCGAGTAAATGCTGAGTGGCAAGCATCGCCCCATGAAAATTGTCCACCTTAATGGTGCATGTGTTTTCAATACCGTTTTCCATTTCCAAGACAACCATCGGAATCCCAGTATTCGTTTCCAATAAATATTTATCAATATCATGTGTTGCGACAATGACGCCATCAATATACTTGTTTTTTAATAATTTGATGTAGTCTGTACCTTCTTGATCAACCCCCTTCGTGTTCTCAAGCAAAAGAGAAAAACCGTTGGAGTGAGCAATGTGTTCCGCACCTTTAGCCAATTCTGGGAAAAACGGATTGGTAATATCCGAAACGAGTAGGGCAATGGTCTTTGACGTCTTTTTTGCCAGGCCCCTAGCTACTTGATTCGGCTCAAACCCTACCTCGCGAATCACTTTCTCAATTCTGTTCTTTTTCTCCTCACTCACGTAACCCTTGTTGTTTAACACCCGTGAGACTGTTGCCGGAGACACACCGGCGATTTTCGCGACATCCCGAATTGTTTTCAAACCACCGACTCCTAAAAATTCTAAAACCGGTTTCACATTCATTAAAAAAATTTATTTCTAAAACCGGTTTCATATACTAAATAAAATTACTATGTATTTAAAATAAAATTTAATTTCTTTATTGTCAATATATTGTGTCATATATTCTGACATGATATTTTCAAAGCAAAATATTTAAAAGTAATCTAATCGAGCAATTGCTGATTCTTTTAGGTCATCATGACCTCCTTATCGATAGCTGCACTGCAATGATCGATGAAAGGCCGGTGGCAAGGAGTACAATGTCTCAGCACGACATTTGGTCATGACGAAATTTATTCCAAACAATCGTTGAAAGAGTCGGCCAGATTTGATCCAGATCATATTTTTTCTCTGGGCATTGATTTACTATAATTATTTGATGATACAGTTCAAACAGCTGTTACTCGATCGGCTGACTAAATGATGATTAGTCTCGTGAAGAAGAAATTGGTTTTTCTAATCATGTGAAGCCGCCGTTCCGAAGAGATTGCGCATCTGGGGAGAAATTGCTCTAGGCGAGTCCAAACTATGAAAAAACATACGATAAGATCTATTTCATAAAGAGAGGGGTTTGAACGATGAGGCTCTCTATACCGAAACAACATGGGGTTTGGGCCATGCTTTTCGTTCCCTATTGGCTGGAGGCCAGTACGACGCAGTTCACCTGGTTGCAGGTTATCACATTTTTTGCTTGGGTTTCACTTTATCTTTCCACTTACACCGGACTCAGTATATTGAAAATACATAATCACACGAGAAGAAGACAGTATCAACAAAGTTTTTTGATATACAGCGCCGTTGCATTCGTTCTGATCGTTTGCAGTTTATTTTCAAACTGGATGATCCTGTGGTTAGGCTGCTGCATGCTTCCTTTTTTCTGTATCAATCTCTATTCTGTCAGAAGAAAAAATGATCGCGCACTGATTAATGATATTGCCGCTGTCTGTATCTTTTCGATAGGAGGTCTGGCTGCCTGTCTATCCGCAAATAGCCCAATAGACAGACAAGCATTGGCAATCGCTGTGCGCAACACGCTTTTTTTCGTGGGCACTGCATTATATGTAAAAACAATGATCCGTGAACGTCAAAGCCGTTTCTACCACTATCTGTCCTGGTTCTACCATTTTCTCATGGTTCTTCTACCCGTTCTGAGTGGCCATTTCCTGATCGCTTTAGCGTTCTTTCCTAGTTTTATCCGCTCTTTAATCATGTACGGGAAATCTGTAAAAATATTGACGATTGGATTCATTGAGATCATCAATGCAACCTTCTTCTTCATAACTATGCTAATAGCGATTCATGCATGAGTGACCAAATGATTTACAATTCTTGGTCGAACTTCCCTGTATAATGAGTGGGCACATCACCTGTACGACAAACCCACTTTTATAGAGGGGTTTTCCATTTTCCACGATCCATGATAATAGACCAAATATTTCAGACACAAAATGAAAGCGTGTTAAACCGGATTGACTAAAAGAATACAAGACCTAATTAACGGCCCGCTCTCCCTTCGATCTCCTTTCTCCATTTGCCACTTTTTCAATTATTCAAATTGTCCCTAAAATCCTATGAATGATAGAACATTATTTTATGGACAGCCTCTTGCTGCCGGCCAAGGCGGCAGCAAGAGACGTTATCTTTGCCGTCTGGGTTCTCGCATTTGTCGAAAAGAAACTGCATAAGGTTGTCGCCAATTCGGTTGATATTATTGTCATGCCAACCCTTGCTTTGCTGGCAGTCGGTTTGTTTACCGTTTTTATTGTCATGCCCGTGGCCGGCGTTGTCTTCGGTGCGTTCGTAGGTTCGATCACATGGATCTCACATGTTGGAGGCGTTTTTTCCGGATTTATACTCGGACTCATCTTCCTACCAATGGTTATGTTCGGCCTGCATCAGCTCTTAACACCGATTCATATTGAGATGATCAATAAAACAGGAGCAACGCCTCTGTTGCCGGTTCTGGCCATGGCAGGTGCCGGACAGGTTGGCGCGACGCTCGCGCTCTGGCTGCAATGCAGAAAAAATAAGAAGCTGGTACAATTAATCAAAGGTGCGCTGCCGGTCGGTTTTCTTGGTATCGGCGAACCTCTGATCTATGGCGTAACCCTCCCCTTAGGACGTCCGTTTATCACTGCATGTATTGGCGGCGGAATCGGCGGTGCCGTGATCGGAGGCATCGGTAATATTGGCGCAATTGCCATCGGACCTAGCGGTATTCCGTTAATCCCGCTGATCACAACCGGACACTGGTTAGGGTATATTGCTGTTCTATTATCAGGCTATGCAGGAGGCATCATCGTTACTTATTTCTTCAGCGTACCGAAGGAACCCATGCTGCCAACTAAAGAAGAATAATGCAGGTGAGGAAATGTACACCAGTGTCATCTTGCAAATCAAAGAGAAATTAAATCAACTATCAAAATCAGAGAGAAAAGTAGGCGACTTTATTCTTAGTCATGTCGTCGAAACAGTCAGCCAGAATACAAGCAAACTGGCACAGAACATTGGCGTGAGTCCGGCAACAATTGTCTGTTTTTGTCGCTCGGTGGGTTTATCCGGATTTTCTCAGTTAAAAGTAAAGTTTTATGCAGAGTCCTCGGATATCGATGCGACACTTTACACAGATATCCGGCCAAATGAAAATCCGGATGAGATCAGCAAGAAACTGGTCCTGCGTTTTAATCAGTCGATCGCACAGATAGACGAGTTGCAAGATCGTGCGCAAGTGACCTAGTTTTCCGATTTGGTGGAAAAACATGAGAAAATATACATCTATGGTTTAGGTGCATCGTATGTCGCTGCAGAAGATCTGACTCAGAAATTTTTGCAACTGGGAAAGCCGGTTATTCACCTTGAGGATACACACTTATTCGCTTCTTTTTTAACGAATGCCGATCCAGATAACCTGTTTATCGCATTTTCTAATTCTGGTGAAACAAATGAAATGATTAAGTTGACCCAGATTGCTACATGCAGGGAGGCTCAATTAAAGGAATCAAAAACCAATATTCAATAAAATTCCTCATAAACTGATTGCTCCCATTCTCTGCTGCATACTGCAACCAGCTTTTTAAAATTGAACAAGACCTCAAAAAGGTCAAGGCTTCCGATGAAGAACGCTATCAAACACGGCTGAATCAGAGCCAGCCCATCACAGATGGCTAATTCAACATAGCTTCAAAAACAAGCATCCAAGGTGCTTCCAAAAAACGCCTTGGGGCTAGCGATCAAATATTGTCGTGGCCAATGGAACAAACTCGTTGCCTTTTTACAAGATGGTCGCTTGGAACTGGATAATAATCTAGCCAAGCGCTCGATCAAGCCCTTCGTGATGGGACGGAAAAATTGGCTGATTAGCAATACATCAAGAGGCGCAGTAGCCAGTAGCATCATTTACAGTCTCATCGAAACTGCGAAAGAAAAACATTTAAAAATTATTTACCCGAAAGATTATGGTTTTTGCCAATATATTATCTGCGGATAATAAAAATATTGATTTTGTGTTTAATTAGATAAATCTTTAAGTGAAATGATATGGTAAAATGAGGTAATTGATTTATTCAGGAGAGAAAACAATGGAATATATTTTCGAATTTTTAACAATGTCTTTTCCAAAATCAGGACTACAAATTAGAACACCGATAACATTTTCTATGCTACTAATTTTATTTCTACTGATTAAAAAGAAAAATAGATCTACAAAAACTTTAAAACGTATCAAGGGGTTTACTACTTTATATTTTATTTTTGTTATGTTTATTGCTTTTTCTTTTATATTTAATCCATATGGATTTACCACTGATGATATAACTAAAGCAATGGTTCTCGTTGGTTCGCCCATTGCTTTAGTTATAGGGACCAATATGAATAAAGAATTATTTAAAAAGATTATGGCATACTCTTTAGTTATAGTTGGTGGATATTCACTAATCCAAAGGATATTTGGAATAATTTCTACAGCGATTCCAGGATTGACATATACATTTGGTCAGAATTTAATGAGTAAACCAATTGGGTATGGTGTTGATATAGGAAAAGAGGCAATTAAGATGCCTTCAACTTATCAAAACGGCAACCTTTCTGGAATTTTTTTAGCTATTGGCGTTCCAATTATGATTAATTGGTTATTAAAAGAAAAGAAGAATAAACTTTTGAAAATAGCTGCTATCTTATTTGGAGTTATTGGCATTTACCTATCTGGATCACGATCAGTTTTGATTCCTTTTCTATTGATTTCATTATTAATTCCTCTGTTATCTATGGGTAAGCTTAATAAAAAAACAGCTTTATTATTTATTTCTATTTCTTTATTTGTGTCGTCTACTATTATTCTATATCTGTACTTTTCACATGCACAGATTTTAGAGCAAGCATATAACCAATACGTTGGTCGAACACTTTTAGATCCAACTGGAAACGGTCGAACAGAACAATATATGTACGCGCTTAATCAAATGAATAGTCTTAGTGGCATTCAACTTCTAAGATTTATTTTCATTGGATTTACGTGGAACGAAGAACTTTGGCTTGAAGGATTTATTTATCTTTTTTTTAATTATGGTTTATTCAGCTTTTTATCCTTAATTATTTTACTATTAATAACAACAGGGGCTGTCTTCAAAGAAAACAAAATAGAATCTTTAGGGTTTATTAGTGTTATTTTTGATTTTATGGTGGATGGATCGTTTGTTTATCCCCCATCATTAATGATTATATTTCTTACAGCTGGGGCATTAATTAATAAAAAATTAAATAAAAATAATTTTAGTACTATAAAGTAGGATACTACTGCGCAACAACAAAATTATAAAAATCAGAGGTAGTAAAAAAAAGGCAGCTAAATATGAGAAAAGCGGGATCTGATCCTGCTCACTTTTTCATTAGTTAAGCATCTCTTTCGTTAGTTAGTAAACGTCAAATAATGGACACTTTCTTTTGATGAAGCGTTCATGCGATAATGCCTCTATCAAATGATTGGTGGGATGAGCCATGAAACGGACAGAATTAAAAGAACTTTGGCAAAAACAAATGAACGATTACACGGCCTGCAACTTAACGGGTACACAGTTGTTCATGGCTCAAGAGATTCCCTTGAGCCAGTTCCGCTATTAGAGACGAAAATTGCGTCTTACCCATCTGTCCCAGCCAACGGATCAATGGATGTCTATTGAACTGGAAACCCAGGTGATTCACGCTCCCTTGCTTATTCATTATGGATTCGTTAAAGTTGAAGTTCATGCCGGGTTCATGCCGGGTTCGATCCGGGTCTATATGCGGACGTTCTTCCGGTGCTGCGTACTCAATGAATCGTGAGTCCACCATTGAAACGGTCTATTTGGTCAAGGGTCCTCGGACCTTCGTAAATCGATCGACGGATTGTCCGTCTTGGTTCAAGAAGGTTCTCATCTTGCCTCTTTGTCTTCTTCAATCGTAAGCGAGACAAATTGAAAATTCTTCATTGGGAATACAGAGATTTCCTTTTTCTTTCTTAGAATAGCTGTCAGATCTTGTCCTACGGACATTTTATCTGACAGTTATTGGATCGAAAATATGGTCAAATTTTAATCTTGTAAAAAATTACTTATTGTTGGTAGGTGTAGGTACATATGAAAAACATTTATATTGTTAGACATGGAGAAACTTTCTTTAATGTATTATCACGAATTCAAGGTTGGTGTGATACTCCTCTCACTTTAAAAGGCAAAGAGAGCGCAAGAAAATTGGGTACTCTCTTTAGTAATAAAGATATATGCTTTGATATTGCCTTTACAAGCGACTTGACGCGGGCAGTAGATACAACTAAATTAATTTTAGAAAATGGCAAGTATAACTCAGATATTCCGATGATAGAGACAACCAATCTTAGAGAAGTATCATTTGGATGCTTTGAAGGAAACAATAGTAGTGAGGTGTGGAGACTAGCTGCCACTAATTTTGATATGCCATTTTCCAGATCGGGTTATACGGATTACGAGAAGATTATATTGCTTGAAAGTATTAAAAAAATGGATTTTTTCAATTTCGCAGAAGATTTAAATGATATCAAATTAAGAATATCTAGCTTATTGAATCAAATAGCTACCTCAAGTTATAATAATATTCTTGTTGTGAGTCACGGATTATTTATCAGCTGTTTAATTTTTTACTTGTTTAAAGATAAAAATGTGAAAAGAATGTCGAATAGCACTGTGAGAAAAATTTTATTTGATGGTCAAAATTTTAAAGTAAATGAACTAGATTTACATAATCAGGAAGATAATTACTAAGAACAAAAAAATCCGAAAGGAGGCATAAAAAACCAATTTTCGGACTTTTTAATAACAGTTTTTTTATGATCTAACTTTAACAATATTTTTTCAAATATTATCTAATAAATCCAAGTTGGCAATTGTCACTCTCCTAGGTCCTGTTAAAAATGTAATTTTGACTTTATTGGCAAACCTCGTTAGCAGATTAGTCATTCCAGTATTCATTGCATCCAAAATAGCATTTTTTGTGATTAACGCCATTTGTTCATCAGCATAGTTTTCACTTACTTCATGTGAATATCCATCAATACCTGCAATTATAATGTCTTTGACACCAAGATTAATCAGGAACTGAATCAGCATCATCCCAGCATTATCACGAACAGCCTCGACATCATTTAAAAGTTGACCATATTTCGTCTTAATATAAATATTCTCCGCTGGGATATTTGAAGTTACGATGCACTTATATCTCTTGCTCTTATTAAGCTCACGGTATCTACGAAGATTGCTAAGGAATATAAAGTCTGTATACAGATAATTATAGTCGAAATTAATACTAATGCTTACGACATCATGCTGTTCAGCAAATTGAATGATCTTTGCTTTTTCAACTTCGCTGCTTTTTCCTGGAGCAATAATTAAGATCTTTTTCCCAAACAATGTTTTTTTCAGTTCCACTATATGCTCTTCGTAGCTCTTACCATTAGCCATATAGTTTGTATAAAGTGCTTCAATGTATTCTTTATCAAAGCTCGCCTTTTTCTCATTACTCATCATGGAAAAAATGGCATCCATGTCTTCAATTGTAAGTGTCTGTTTATCATTCAAATATGAAGCATAATTGGGATGCGCATTGTGTGAAGCGGAAAGATAATTTGGAAGTGAATAACCCCAATAATTTTCTTGATAGAATTTATTTAAAATTTCGTCAATGAGGGTTAGCAGTGGCTGAAGTTTATACTCAGTTCCTTCGGTATCATTCAAAAACTCCACGAATAACTCAGTATTTAAATTGCCGGCGCCTCGTCCCATTCCAAAGATACTGGCATCAATGATTAATTTTCGTTTTGTCTGAATTGATACCAAAGATTGAGCATTTGAATAAGCGAGCTGCATGTTATTGTGCGAATGATATCCTATGTAAATCGATTCTGTTAAATTATGCTCCACAATATAGAACAGTCTTGTAAGGTCCTTACCTTTCATGACACCAAAACTATCCACGATGTAAAACGCATATGGTGCTATTATATTAGTGCGTTTTATCAATTCTAAATACTCTTCATCTGAATAGTTTAAAGAAACCATAGCCTGAACAAATACTTTATAGCCCTTCTTCTTAATTCCTTCACAGAATTCCAATGCTTTTGACATGTCCTTCTTATGAAAAGCAACTCGAATGCCATCAAGTGAAGTACCATCATAAGGCGGTATATCTTCAAGATTGTATTCACCATAATTCATTAAACAAACAAACAGTTTTTCTGAACGATTTTTTGGAAGAACTTCTGCTACTTCGTCCATCGTTGTAAACTTGGTCCTATTTTCTTGATATTCGACTTTATTTGTCAAAAAGCCGCATTCGACAATATTAATACCTGATTTAACTAAACCATTAATTATTTTCTTTACGTTCTCATATCCAAACCGCCATTGATTGCAGTAACCACCATCTCTTAATGTACAATCTAATACACGGACTCTATTCATTTGTATTCCATCCCTTCTTGATAGAATTGTTTATTCATTTTGGGAGGACTTTACTATCTTTATAAATACATAATCAACAATACACTAATTTAATTTTGATCAATTCCATTTCTTTTTAATGCAAACACAAAATTGTAAATTGCATCTGCTATAATAAAATCTTCTTTCTCATCAATATCTATACTTTCAATTTCACTCACCTCAACGATATGTGGTTTCATTCCTATTCTTAGTCCAAGTTTATTAATCACATTTTTAGTATATATATAAAAACCACTTGTTTCTTCAAAAATCGGTGGAATATCTTGCGTTCTTGGAATATTGTCTAGTTCATAATTAAATGGAGTCCCATCCTTCCATAAGAAATCTTGTAATTTTTTCGCTGCAAATGCTGAATCATATTTGCCTTCAACAACTGCATTCAGTCCTTTTTCTATGGATTCCCTAGAAATAAATGGTGCTGTAGTGTGTGTCATAACATAGACATCTGATGGAACATCATGTGCAAAGCTCTGTAGTATCTCATTCATTTTGGTCGAATCTTGATCAAGTGATGTACTGCGTTGAAGATATTTTACTCCATCCGGAATAAATTCTTGAATTGCAGGATTACTGCAATATACATATACATCGTCAATACTATCGATCTTTAATAAAGTAGACAATATATAATGACATAGCGGTTTTCCATTTGAAAATGATTTTGTATTTTTTTGTGGTAATCGTCGATTATTTAATTTCATGGGTACAATAGCTACTATTTTCATTTTATCATCCCTTAACAAATTTATTCACTTAATTTTTTCTACAATTATGAATAAGGTAATCTAATTTCATAGCAATTCTAAAAAAATCTCCTAATGTGGTAAAAAAAATTCTCCATCAACTTTGAAAATATGTAGGAGCAACAGTTACACATTATGTCGCAGACTATTTTTTTCTAATTTCTATAATTTGAGAAAATACCATTTTGCGCTTTAAGAATGCTATAAATCCAACAAAAACTATAATACTATATCTAACCAATATTAATTTGTATACTAAAGTCATACCAATCATTATGAAAAGAATAATTACAGAAAAAACAACAATAAATTTTATATCATAAATATTATCTATTTCTTTTATTTTTTCGGCTAATACTTTTCTGTAAAAGAAATAATGAGCAAATGCAAATAAAATATAACAAAACAATGTCGTATAAGCTGCCGCGTAATAGCCATAAAAACGTATAAATATAAAATTCAAAATAACATTAGCTATTGCACCTATACAAGAAGCTATAGTAACATATTTAGTTTTTTCAAAATAAAATTCTATGTTCCCGAACAACGGATACAAAAACATAAAATAGACAGATGCAGCAAGTGGTGGCATAACCCAAATTGCATCATAGTATTCACTAGATGCAAATATTTGTATAATTTCTGGGGAAAATGCTATCGCCACAATACAAGCGCTGCCGACTACAACAAGTAACAAATTGGTGTTTGTCTTTATATCATCATATTCTTTTTCCTTTAACTTTTTGTAGGTATATGGAATAAAAGAATTATTGATTGCATTTGTTATAATATTCATCATCATTGATATGGAATAAGCTACACTATATATTGCTGCTGTACCCGTATCAATAATTTTACTTATCATAATACGGTCAACTTGATTTAAAAGTGAGAATGCAAGATAATGTGGTATCAATGGAATATTAAAAGCTAATGCATATAACCATATATTGGCATCAAAAAATTTTTTTCCTTTTTTTGCATTGAAAATATAAAATATAATTCCTATACAAACCTGAACTAAGACGTAAGAAATAACTCGAGCTTCAGCTTTATATTCAGTGTTTAAAACAGCAACAACGCCAAGCAAAGGACTTCCAAGTGCAATGATAATTGTTGTGATAATAATTTTTTTATATCGATACGAAAACCTTTCTCGCGTACTCCAAAATAAATATGCTGGGACGAACAACAATTCCACAAAGATCATGCATATATATAGTGAATTTAGCCCCAACATACTATTCCAAAAATCTTTAGAAACAAGATATACTAGAAAAAGTGTTACCGTTATCGTGGTTGAAAGACCTTGAATCGCAGAGGTAAACACATCTCTGTTTTTTTCAAATTTTAGCAATCCATTATTAAATACACCACAATACAAATTTAACGTAGCAAATATGGTAATAATCTGATACCAGGATTGATAAACTGTATATACGCCAAATTGATCTGTTGTAAGAATTCGCGTGAAAATCGGCGTCGACAATAGAGCAATACCTTTTTCCACAATATTACATACTGTAAACCATAGTGATGCTTTTACAGCACTTGAAAGCGACTGATAAAAATCTCGAATATCACACAATTTGCTCCGTATCTTCATATCTGCCCCCTCCCTCTGCCACCATTTTAAGCAGAAACATTACTTCAGCAACGTTTTTTCTGCTCGGGTCGCATTTTAAGTATGTTCCCCCAAAAGATCTCTGTTGTTTCAAACCAAATAGTATCTTTATGTTCATTTTCAGGTAATTAGAATATAGATACTATCATCTGAAAACTATCAGTACCAAGATAGTTAGCAATCTAGATGTTTCTTATTATTTTTTAAATTCAAATTAGTGGTTTGTCTAATAAAGATTTTAATTCACTAATTCGATTCGGAATAACAAAAACTTCATTGTTTATTGAACAGATTTTATCACATAATTTAACAATCTCTTTATATAATGATTCAGGGTACTTTGTGCATCTATATAATAGAATGGTTTTAATATTTTTGCCAAGAAATAAGAACGGATTAATTGTTGCGCTAGATGCAATGCTAATAAATATGGTATTAGTGAAATCATTGTTTAATAGAATTATCTCCCAAGGAATACGCGTATCAATATTTGTTTTATAACCTCGTTCATTAAATCGATTTTTTTTGTTTCTAGGATGAACTTTAACATAAATATTATTTTTTCCTACCAACTGGGCTATCTTATCAACCAATTCGCAGTCATCGATTGGTCTTCCATCACCCGAATAAGATTCTTCAAAAAAAATATACTTTTTATCGTATTTATCAATAGACTCTCTATATCTAAAAATCAAGTTTAAATCATTTATTAATCTTCTACAGAATGTAGGATCCACTTTTACGATTTCACAATTAGGTGTCCAATCTAGAATATTAGGATTAAACAAATATACTGTCGAAATGGTGAAAAAGAATGATCTTAACCATCTATGTATCCAATTTTTTCTCTTCCAGAATTGCCCATAATAGTCTGAATATGTGCTAAGCCCATCTTCATACATACACCCAAACAAATTGCTATTATCCATACGTAAAAGGCTTCCTAAATACTGCACTAGCATAGAATTATTAGCGAATAAAAAGACATCGTACCTTTTGTCAAGTTCGTCATATTGTGGTAAGAATCGCCTTAGCACTTTCTTGCCAAGCAATTTTGTCTTTATAAGGCTTAGCTTGTCATTTTTTATGCTTTCTTTTACCTTCCAATGATGAACACGTCGGTAAATCCTACTTGCTTTTAGGCCATTAAATATTTCCAACGACTCATTCATATAATCAGTTACTATAATATCCACAAAATCATCTGTATAATAATCTTGCTCCAGTTTACTAGCCACAATAATTTGATATGGTGTATTACATAACGCTAATATCTTTTTCTTCAAGAAAATATCCTCCACTTAACTATTGAACTTTTTTCGCCGGTACACCTACAATAGTAATTCCTTCTTCATAAAATGATCTTGTGACTACTGCATTCGCTCCTATTCTAATATTACTCGCAATGTATACACCGCCAATTATTTTTGCCCCCACGCCAATATCAACATTATCTCCAATAGTAGGTACCCCTTTTTCAGATTCCCCTTTGTTCCCTATACAATTATCACCATGTAATTGGCAATTTTTCCCTATATTAGTATGCCCATTAACTATAATAGAACCGTAATGCCATATTCTAAGGCCTGCATCAACCGTATTATGCCACATGGTAACACCTAACTTTGATCCGATTATATTTTTCTTTCGTTGCCATATGTAATATCTTATACGATGTTTATTATTAAAGTGATATTCTGTATATCTTAAACTTTTTGCATATTTCCAGAGTAAATAATCATGATCTTTTAACAAAGACAAGCGGAGCAAATTTTTCCAGTTGCCACCTATATAAAGATTTTTTTCTGTCTTTAAACATTCTATTAGTTCTTTTTTGGTTACAATCATCTGCATTTCCCCAAACTCTTTTTAGAAATTAACACTGACCTTAAAATAGGCAAGCAAATAACAAACAGCGCATACATAGATACTCCATTGTAGTACATTAGCTAATAGCCAAATGAATTTTGTCCAATTGCAATTGCAGAAATTTCTTATTAAGCAAATGGCTATTAGCAAATATATTACACCAAAACATGAGAAATATAGTACATATAATTGGACTTGCAATTATCAGCTTTTTAATAAAAATTGACTGGGTATATTTTATCCGGTATTTTATATCGCATTTTATTTTCTCGTCCTCATCCAAATTTTATGTATAGATCCTTCTACTCTTATTCCTAACTTTAGTGAATAGATTCCTAAAACAGACATACCCCAATAACATTTCATTTTGAATGTTAAGCCTTGTTTGTATGCCTCATGACGAACATTAACAAGCTTTTTATACAAACTTTTTATAAGTTTTGTGTCTTCACTTTTACTCAACACCATATTTCTTAAAACATAAGCGTATTCTTCGAATAATCGTTTAGATGCAACCTTCTTTAATCTTGGATACTTACACACAACAACGTTGCACATTTGTTCTGCAAATTCAATTGCATCTATTCTTCTCGGATTAAATTGTTGCCGCGATATTGCCCCCTGACGAAAAACATAATCATATAATGCCCTTTGCCCGAATACAATTTTATCTGCCTTCATAAAAAGTTTATAAGTGGTAGGCAAATCTTCAAAAATACGTCCGATTGGATATCTAACATTTGCAAAATCAGATTTTCTATACAGCTTTGCCCATGCAGAACTAGAGAATAGGGAACTATTACATAATTGGTATAATGCTTCTTCTTGATTCATTATGATAACTTTACTATTATCATATACTTTATTGATAACTGCTCCATCTTCTGTTACATATCTATGGGTACATATTGATAAGGCTGCATCATTTTCCTTTAATAAATCATACAGATAATGGATATAATCCGGTTCAATATAATCATCAGAATCAATACAAGTTACATATTTCCCTTGACACACATCCAAACCAGCATTTCTTGCATCAGATAGCCCCCCATTCTTTTTATGAATAGTTTTTATTCTGTTATCCTTTACCAGGTATTCATCAATCATTTTCCCGCAATTATCTGGTGAACCGTCATTTATTAGTATAATTTCCAAATTCTCATATGTTTGATTTAATATAGAATCAACACACTTTGATAAATATTTTTCAACTTTATAGATGGGAACTATCACTGATATGAGTTCTTTTTCCATGGATGCTATTTGCACAATACTTATTCTCCCGAATTCTCATTATTTCCAAGAACAGTCTCATATATTAGTTTCATTTTCTGATTCGACACACTAATATCAAATTTTGATGCAATTTCAACGCATTTTCGATACATAGATTCTTTTGTTTCCTCAGATATATTTGAAAGTTTATCTATTATACTTGAAATGCTTTCAATTTCATTTGGATTACATAAGTACCCATCTTCTGAATCAATGACATATTCTCTAATTCCCTGAACATTAGCTCCTATTACCGGAATACCAGCAGCTAATGCTTCTATCCCAGCTAACCCTAGCCCCTCTCGCAAAGAGGGAATCGCTGATATATCTGCACACTTATATATTTGGGCTGTATCCAATCTATGCCCAAGCAGAACTAAATTTACATTATTTTCACGGGCTAAATCTTGGAGGTGCTTTTTCATCCCTGAATTAACCACTTCTGTCCCACAAATAACATATACATACTTTTCTTTATCATTTAACAAGCCCAATGCTTTTATAACTGCTTGATGGTTTTTTCGCTGAGATAACTCACCAACACTAAGTACCATAATTTTATTTTCTTGTACACCTATACTCTTTCTGTACTCGACACGATTAATGTTCATGTCTCTATATTTAGCTACATCAACCCCTACTCCAGGAATACAGAATACTTTTTTACATTTCATTCTTTTTGCATTATCAAAATCTAAATGGTTGATTGTGATAATTGCATCTGTAAATCTTGAGCAAAAACGCTCTATATTATAATAAATCAACCATGATTTCTTAGAGGATGTATCTGTAAATGCAAAGCCATGCGTTGTATAAATCACCTTACAGTCATGCCTTCTGATTGACCGTGCTGCTAATCTAGTAAATATACCTGCAATTGGTGTATGACAATGAATTAGTTGATACTTATTTTGTCTTAATATATTCTTTATTTGATTGAATGCTCTAATATTCTGTGGTGATAAAGGATTCTTAGAGTCGAAGTTAACGTTGTAAAAACAAATTTTCTTTTCTTTAAATTTTTTCACTTCCGGATAGTATTCTCCGTCATTCATAATACAGTTAGCTGCAACTTCTATGCTATATCCCATACCTTCAAGGATTTTAATGTCGTTCCACAAGAAATTAAAAAAACCTGCTAAATTTGCTACAATTAATGCCTTTTCCATAACTTTATTTCACCCCTTTCATTTTTTTCATAACTTACAATAAAATTCAACACTCTATAGATTGACTCTGTAACCTTGGTGAAACCTACCGTTATATGTTCTTGATTGCGTGTCTGATAACCCAGAATCTTTCGTAGCAACTCATTCTTCCATGTTTCGACATCTTGTAGGTACGCATCGGTATACTGATGAATTGGTTATCCCTTTTTGATGAATCGTCGAATCATCCCGTTGTGCCGATCTCATAAAGATGTATAGCGCTGGGTGAAATAAACATAAATGCCTTCTTCACTCAAATTTGCCAGCTCACTGAATTCAGTCCCCGTTATCCGCAGTAATGATCTTAAATACGGTTATAGGGCGGCTCCTCATAAGGAGCCATTATCCCTCTTAAGCCTTCTTGTACAGACGGGTGTATCTCTCTTTCCAAATATTCCAATCATCAGTTGTTTGCGGGTCATACGCTCCGCCAATGTGAACAGTACGTGATCCTGACTCTTTTGTACTGATCCGTATCAATTCCCAGTGGCCAAATTCTTCTCGAATCTCAATCTCAGGTTGCGTTGCTCGATACTTTATCCCAGAAACGCTGTTTTTCTTAACAGATTACTTTTTCATGGATTGACTTGTTTTCAGCGCAATATCAAGTTGATTACAGCCATTTTTCCTTGGTCAGTCAGATTATAAAATGGTCTCGTATAGGGCACGTAATGATCTTTAAACTCCCAATGTGTCCGTGCATGACAGACAGCGGCATCCAGTGAACATTGCTCCTTCAGAATTTTCTTCTCTGCCCAGCGAAGAAAGTCCCCTCCCTTCATGACCCAAAAAGATCTGCCGCACGCTCTCCGGTTCTCACGATAATCACGTGCACTACATCATGGGAAATATTAGTTCCTTATTAGTTCCTGTTTATTTTGCCTCTGTCTCCATCTATAAGGTAATTCCAACATTTTGATATACTTTCTGTAGCAATTCATAATGGATACCCTGCGTATAATTTTCTTCATACAAGTACAAAGATGCTCGCTCCATCTGTTGATAGGTGGGGAAATCCATCTGTTCAATCTTTTCTAATGCTTCTCGTAACGATATAGCATTTCTACTTTCAAACAAATATCCATTTTCTTTAACCAACTCCGGAATGCCGCCAATATCCGCTCCGACAATCGGCCTTCCAAGTTGAAGTGCTTCTATTGCAGAATAAGGCCCGTTTTCATACCACTCAGATGGCAAAATAATTGCCTTGGCATTTCCCACAATGTCTATCAATTCTTGTCCGCCCTTGAAACCAAGTAATTTTATATTTGTCAACTGATTTTTGGTTATATAATCAGCAAGTTCCTCTTTCAATGGTCCTGTTCCTACCACGTACAATTGCATATTCGTTCCTGTTACAGCTTTAATTAATGTAAGAATACCTTTTTCTTCTGATAAACGCCCAAAATACAAATAATATTTCTTAGCATCTGTTGAATGTTTTACAACTGGTGCTTCTCGGTCTAAAAAGTTCGGTATATGGACAATTCTCTCTGGTGATATGCCAAATTCTTCAAACTTTCTCATATAGAATGCACTGGGAGTAATAATAGTATCAATTGCATCATAACTTTTACGCCATTTGTGTATATAACCCTCAATGACATTGACGCAACTTTTAGACAGTGAATTCTTCACACATCTATTGACAGCACAATGATAATAATGACCATCTATACACTTTTCACAGATTTCACCATGATGCATCATCTTATAATTCAAACAGACCATCTTTAAATCATGTGCAGTATATACTGTTGGAATATGATATTTTTTAATAACATCTAAAATAGAAGGAGACATTTGATGCTGAAAAATATGAAGATGTATTAAATCCGGATGTTCTGCTTTAACTAGTGTCTCAAACTTTTTTTTTGCTTCACGGGAATATATGATATTCATCGCCATCCGGAACTTTGCAAACATTCCTCCAGCCCCATTGTAGTCCACATGATCAACAAAATATTCACTATATGGTGATGTGACGTTCTTCTCATCCTTCATCGAGAAATCAATGACCGTATGACCGTGTGCTTCTAGCACTCGTTTCAATGCAAAATAATATGTTTCACTTCCACCCTTAATATAATTATACTTGTTGACCATAAGTATTTTCATTATCTCACCTCAATCTTGGAGAAACACTTGTTCATACATATTCACGATGTGAACCCAACTATATGCTTCAGCAATTCGTTTTTTTGCTCTAATCCCTAAAGAAGCAATTTGTTCTGATTTCATCGCATCTGCTTTCTCAATCAATGAAGCGAGGTTACCATCATCTTTTCTCCAGTACAGAGCTACGTCTTCACCGACTTCACGATTAAAACCAACACCAAGCAGCAGGTTCAGCTTGGTACTGCTCAACGCTTCCAGCAAACTCGGATTAGTTCCTCCAACCTCATGACCATGTAAGTATCCATATGCTTTCTCTCGAATTTTCTTAAGCAATTCTTGATCATACACGGTTCCAACAAATTTAATTCGATTGTCACTTCTATAATGGAGCTTTTGTTCTATTTTTTCCAAGAAGGCATTATTGTCAGTCGTAATAATTGCAAAATCTTTTTTGGACTTTGATTTCATAAACTCACAAATCATTGTCTCAAAGTTGTTTTCTGGAACAAAGCGCCCTACTACCAGATAATAGTTTTGCGGTGTCAATCCCATCTTAGTCAGCCACTGTTGATATTTTTTATTATCATCTGCTAACTGCGAAGGTCTTGTTTCAGAACCATATGCAATAAATGTTGTCTTCGGATGATATTGTCCATACTCTTTCTGAATATATTTTTCAATATTTTTGCTATCACAAATGAGCAAATCGGCGTGTTTTACCATTAACTGCTCTGATATTTTCCAGTATTTGCGCACTGGTGCAGACCACTTGGCCCGAAGAAATTCGTGTCCGTCGGGGTTCAAATACACTTTCCCTCCCAACTTATGTATTACTTTTTGAAAATGCCCGATAAACAGCCCAATTCTACAAGCCAGAATATATATAATCGGATGCTCAATATGATTTTTCTTTATGTAATCACAACAACGTTTCAGGGAAATAATATCATAATAAATTGCTTGTGCAGCTCCTACATCAGGAACTTTCACGTTGAAACATCTTGCATTATGATACTCGAATTCACCATTTTCAGTACTTTTGCAGGCTACATGATACTTAAGCTTTTTATTATTCTGATGATATTCTGTGAGCTTATCAACAAAGGTTTCATACCCACCATAAGCACCAGGAATACCCTTTGATCCGATGATAAATACATGCTGCATTATTTATTCTCCCTACTTAATTAAAAACTGATTGATTAAATGTTGTCGATCCTTCATGAATACCGACAAGAACCTCAAAACTCGATCCGGTCACTGCACAAAGCAATAATTCCTCTGCGTGGTAATTTTCCATAAAATAACCGCTATTGTATCAAATAGCTTTCGGTTCAATAAATGACACCTTTAAATTGTTTGTTACTATTATTCCCCCATGGTTTTTACCTATTTACCGTTTTTCTATCTAATAATTATAATTAAATATCTTTCGTATCCGCTTTTAGATAATGGTCTCGCTGATTGATAGAGTTTATCCTCATCAATAAGCCCATACGAAATACAATTTTCTTCAAACAAGCAATTCTCAATAAACTGAGAAGCTTTTAGCAGTGAATCATGTGCGCTAGTATCCTACCATTTAAATCCACATTCCGAGAGTTCAGAATTTAATTGTCCCATTTTTAAATAGATTCCACTAGCCGAAATTATCTCTAGTTTCCCTCGATCAATTAACACAATACTTTTGGCAATGTCAATAACCTGATTATAATAAAAAAGACCCGTTACTACTTAAAGATCTTGGAGCTCTAGGAGATCTCAGCTTTTATTCACTGCAAGTAATCGTTTCGATATTGAGCGGGTGGAGGGATAAAGTCGCGTTCCACTTCAACCTGCCAAAATGATTGCGTTCACCTTGTTCCACCATCCTCAACGCATCATTTAAAAAGCATTTTTCGAACCAAACAGCATGTGGATCGTCTTAAAGGCTATTTTTAAATCAAATAATAGACTTCTCGAATGAATATATTGCAAATCTAATGTCACCATATCTTTAAAATCAAGATTACTCCGCCCACTCACTTGCCATAGTCCCGTGCAGCCTGGTTTTACGAGTAGCCGTTGTTTGTCATAGGCAGTATATTCGTCCACTTCGCGCGGAAGCGGTGGACGCGGGCCGACAAGACTCATCTCTCCATGTAACACATTAAAGAGCTGCGGCAATTCGTCGAGACTTGTCATTCTAAGAAAACGGCCGATCCGCGTGACACGCGGATCCTCTTTCATTTTAAACATTGCTCCGGATATTTCGTTCTGATTAACTAAGCTGTCTAATAAATCCTCAGCATTGGAAACCATTGAGCGAAATTTATAAATTTGAAAGAGCGTGCCATTTTGACCAACGCGAATTTGCTTAAAAAGAATTTTTCCATTTGGATCATCTAACTTAATCAATAGACTGATGACTAGAAAAACCGGCGAAAGGAGGATGATTCCGAAGAATGCCCCAAATAAATCCATTAGCCACTTAATAATGAGATAATTCTTTTGTGCGTCAATCGTTGATTTCAGTCCGCTATGTGCGTGATCAACTGAGAGTTTGCATGCATTCGCATCATCATCCGCCGCTTCTTTTGAAAGTGCCATCATTCACCACTCTCCCTAAATATAGTGCATATTACAGTATATTACAGACTGCTTTTTATCATTAAATGGGTTCAAGAATCTCGTAAGATCGACAAATAGAGTTGAACTTAAAGCGCCAAACGTATAACAATTCTAAAAATTGATGATAAATTTTCTCCAGTTTGTGTCTTAATATATTAATAATTAAAGCAATGATTTGTATTCCATTCAGACTGCCAAAACGTTTTTGAATTTTTTCTAAGAGCAGGATTTGCTGGTTGTTATTGACTTCAATTACGGATTTAAGAAGATTGAATACGTGGTGGTTGTTGCCGGCGATTTGCACCAGTGCGTTGGTATCTTTTGGGAAACAAGATCCACCGTAGCCAATGCCGGCTTTTAAAAAGTCTGGACCGATCCGATGATCTTTGCCCATGCCTTCGGCAACTTTTTCAACATCGGCCCCCAGAGCATCGCAGATATTGGTGATTTCATTAATAAAGCTAATTTTTGTCGCCAGGAATGCATTGGACGCGTATTTAATCATTTCAGCGCTGGCAATATCAGTTTTCAGAATCGGCATATCAAACGGCTGATTAATGGTTGCTAAGGTATCAGCCGTTTCTTGATCTTCTGTGCCAATCACGATTCGATCGCCGTGGAAGGTGTCTTTTACGGCCGATCCTTCGCGGAGAAATTCGGGGTTGGAAGCAATTTTTACGTGATGTTCATTTTTTGTATAGCTGTTCATGATATTTTTAATATGAAGGTTTGTCCCAACTGGTACGGTACTCTTGATCACGACAATGACATCGTGCGTGATGTTTGCTGCGATATCTTGGGCCGCTTGCTCGACGTAATCCAGGTTGGCCGATCCGTCTGGGCGTTGTGGTGTGCCAACAGCGATGTAGATCACGTCAGCACCGGCTAAACCGTCTTGATGTTTCGATGTGAAGAATAGCCTGTTTTCAGCCATATTCCTCTTCATCAATTCTTCCAGACCCGGCTCATAAATGGTTGGAATCCCTTGATTCAATGTGTTTACTTTGTCCGGATCGACATCGATACAGGTCACCGTATGGCCGATTTCAGATAGTGCGACACCGGTGACGAGGCCAACATAACCGGTACCAATGACAGCGAGTTTCATAATCGAAATCCCCCTTTAGAATAAGCCAAAAAATTTTTTCTCTTTTATCGCTGTAGGTTGCTCGCGCGGAATCTGTTTCCCTTGAACCAATTGTTCCGCGTTTTGGTTGAGTTGTTCAATCATTTGGAAACCATATTCTTTTTCTATGTATGCTTGCGCCGCCTGCCGATAAAAGGGTCGCTGCGTGACGTTGTGTGCGTCTGAGGCTACAAAATGTGCTAACTGATTTTCAAGAAATTGCCGGGAACGTTTTTGTACTTTATTGCCGCTTTTCCCAATCAAGCTGGCTGCGGTAATCTGTGCCAAAGCGCCCTCATTGATGAATTGATAAAGCCTATCGGGGTGATCGAGGAAGACTTGATTGCGTTCCGGATGCACAATTACAGGCGTGACGCCGTTTGTCTGCAAATTAAAGAATAATTGCGACGCGTATTGCGGCACTTGCATGGTTGGAAATTCGACAAGCAGATAATTTCCGGAATTATTGACGGTTAGCAATTCCGCTTGCTGGTCTGGCTCAGCCATCTCGCCGAACAGCCGTACTTCCTGGCCTGGAAGAATCGTGAGTGGAATCGCGTGTTCTTTCAGCGTTTCATTTAGTTGCGCCACGTGTTGCAGCACATTCGCCTTCGGGTTTTGCCAATGCCTGTTGCGATGATGTGGGGTCGCGACAATTGCTGTGATCCCTTCGGCAACCGCTTGCTGTGCCATTTCTAAAGCAATTGTTTCGTTTGCTGCGCCATCATCGAGACCCGGTAAGATGTGACAGTGGATATCAATCATTTGGAATCCTCCCTTCACTGTATCTAATTAACGCAATAAAGTAAAATGAGCAAGTGTTTCCTGCAACGGTTTCATCAAAATTTTTATAAAGCTTTCGAAAATCGCTACCTATTATTCTGGAACGATTGAATCATGAGATGACGATTCAGGAACGAGATAATTAATCATTACCGTAATAATAATAGTAACCATCGGCTTTCACAGCTTGTTTTCCATTGAGTACCACGCCAAGAATCCGCGATTGGACTTTCATCAACAGGTCTTTGGCACGTATGGCCAATTCTTTTTCGGTTAGACCACTGCGAACGACTAAGACGCTGCCATCACAAAGATGGGATAGGATCTGGGCATCGGTTACTGCAAGAACGGGCGGTGTGTCAAAGATCACCAAATCAAAGGCCGCTAACGCGTATTTCAACAAGGCTTCCATCATTGGTGAGCTGAGCAGCTCCGCCGGATTCGGTGGAATCGGACCACTTGGCAGTACATATAAATTCTTCACGGCTGTTTCTTGTATTGCCGATTCTAAATCGATTTTCTTTGTCAGGACTGTCGTCAACCCGTTGACATTCGGCAGACGGAACGTGTATTGAATCGTTGGCTTACGCAAGTCGCCGTCAATCAGGAGCACTTTTTTCCCCTGCTGTGCATTCACCACAGCGAGATTGGCTGCGACCGTTGACTTGCCTTCTCCAGGGCTTGACGAAGTGATCATGATTTTCTTGAGTTCCCCATTTACTTCGGAGAAATCTATATTCGTTCGTATCGTACGGAACTGTTCCGCAGCCGTTGATTTTGGATTGTGATGCGAGATTAAGTGACGCTGTTTTAAAATATCTTTAGAGTTTTGCCGAAACATCATGACGACCTCCTACGCGATGCGAACTCTCGGAATGACGTGCGTTTGCCTTATTTCGTTTGTCATCCCGCGATGTGATTTCAGTGACAACACCAAGGACAGGCAGCTCAAGCAACTGAGCCACATCTTCCTCTGTTTTAATCGTATTGTCCAAGTAGTCGAGTAGAAAAGCCAAACCAACCGAGGCCATTAACCCAACCACGGCTGCGATCGCTAGATTCATTAACGGTTTCGGTTTCACTGGCGCGCTCGCCGCACTGACATTTGCTGGCGAAAGAATTGTAACGTTATCAACATTCATCGCTTTCTGCACACGATTTTTGAATGACGCGGCCACGGCGTTGACAATCCGAGCGGATTCTGCGGCATTCGCTGTTTCCGCCGTTAACGTAAAGACCTGGGAATTTTGTTCCGTCGCGACGGTCAGCATACTCTTCAATTGCGAGGCGTTCATTTTCAAGTCGAGTGCTTGAATCACAGGGTTCAAAACAGATGGGTTATCGATAATGACGCTATATGTATTCACCAACTGAACATTGGTCTGCACGGCATTTGTCGTGTACAAGCTATTTGTGTCATTAGACTGATTGACAAGAATTTGCGTCGAGGCATCATACTTCGGTGTGATAAAAAAATAGGTGACAACTGCGCTCGCTGCAATCGCGAGCATTGTGATGACAAGGATTAGCGCCATTCTCTTCTTGAGAATCTGCGCGATTTCCTTGAGGCTAATCGTCTCTTCCATAGTTTCCCCCAACTTTTTCAAAATGTAAGTAATCTCATTTACCAAAACTACTCTATGATGTCTAAAATTATAGCATAGTATGGGAGAAGGATTTACAGATTCTATGTTAAATAATTCCTAACTCTCTTAATCATTTTTCACGTAATAGATAATATTTTTCGAACGTCCCAAGAACCGCCTGCTCTCATAATAGATACGAAATTCGTCCGCACCCAATTCATCAACGTCTAGCTTCTTTAGGTGATTCTTTTCTGCAAAGCGATTGGACGCGCTATTAATACCATCCGCTTCAATCTGATCAACCGATGTCCCATACGGATTCGACAGACTTCTTTTCCCGTCATATTCCAAATAAAAGTTAAACGCACTCATCAAACCATTCCCCCGCTCGGCAATCTATCTCTCACTTTTCAGTTACTTAAGTCTTATTTTGATATGGGACATTAACACTATTTTTCATTATAGCATGGTTGGTTTATGTTTCCAGTATTAATACCAGTTTCTTATCGATGTGGTGAAAAAATATTTCGACACTATTTTGCAACATTTTCATATCTTCTAGTCAACTATTGTTAGCAGTGTAGAACAGCGGGCATTACACGATCGTTACACTGAGTAAAAATATCTATAAATTGGCGCAGCCAAGTCCTTTTTTCAGCCAGAATTGAACCCACACCTTTTTTTGATTGGGTGTGGGCTATTTGAACTCGAATTCCACTATTTCGAAACCATAATATATCGAGGATTGGAATAGATGCTGTGAAAGTGATACGCATGCATTATTTTTTTATTTTCCTGATTATTAGCCATGACGAGTAAACTATTCATCTGGCGATCCAGCACAAAACCCGTAATTCCAGTATCCTTTGGCTTTAAATCAGCGAACAATAAAGCTGATAAATATGTACTTTGTCTCCAGGTAATCGTATCATCTGTATAGACATTGGCTAATCGATACTTCGAAGACCGATTTAAATGTTCGAACACCATCTGGATCTCAGATGGCGATTGGGAAGCCGCTGTTCGATAGGTTTTCATAAAACTTGTATAAAAAGAAAAAACAATAAATAACAGCACAACGATTGTTAATACGGTCTTTTTTAGCTGTAATAATTTATCCACCGCAAGCCCAATAAAAAGCGATATTGCCGGAAAGAGGATATAGATATACCAATAGAGCTTCGATTTTGCTAATAAAAAGATGATAAAGGGAACAATCAACCAAAGCAGCAGACCGATACCGATGTTTTTATTTCGATTCCAGTTACTCCTATTTAAAAGGACACAAATCGTTAGACCAAGCGCGCAGAATAGGAGAAACCAGTAGGTATCATTGGCCTCGATAAAATTTAAGTAATAGAGCTTGCCACCCGAATGTGTGTCCAGTACGGACGAACTGCGCCGAATGAGATCATACCGAACCATTTTGCTAAAGAATGTAAATCGATCAAAACTATAGCGCTTGATTGCCCAAAGCAGGATGGGTACAAATGCCGTAAGAAAAAATATAATAAAATTCCGTGGTTTCAGTTTTGCAATTCTACCGGTCATGACGTAATAAAGACCTGCAATGATTAATACAGAAAATGCATGCCAGCTTTTTGTCAGAAAGGCTAATGAAAAGAAGAATCCGGTAAAATATAAAAAATAGAATCGTCTCTCTGTCAGTAATAAACTGATCAGTGCGAGCGTGACAAAGAGTAAAAACAAAGCATCTGGATCGGCTGTTCGTCCACAATGCAGCAATATGATTGGTCCGCAAGTTGCAAACGATGCGAGCGTGATTAAACCAGCAATTTTTCCAAAACGATAACGAGCAAAAAAGAATAATGCAATCTCTGTTAACGCAATGGAAAATCCCGAAAAAAAGCGAAGACCAAACACATTAAACCCGAACAATTTATACCCGAACATAATAATCCAAAAACTAAGCGGTGGTTTCAAATTCCAATAATCCGGAACACCACCGTAATAATTAATAAAGAATTGATGATAGCGTAGCATTTCATAGGCATTGGCGCCGTGTCGCGCTTCATCCCAATCCCGTATATCAGGAATATTGATTTTATAATAAAGAAGGAAAAGCAGCGAAAGAAACATTAAAGTGGCAATGAGTAAATCATATTTTTTAACAAGATCAACTAATTTTAGCAATAGATGACTTACCTTCTGATTCAACCCACGTTTCCAGTCCAATGATAGCTCATCCTCTTGTCATTTATACGGTGCTGTATTAATCATTTAAGGTGATATAATAGAGACAAAATCCCCGAGTATCCTCCCTTATCATTTGTCCAAGGTAAGCATTCCCCGGCAGAATCCTTGTTGTATAACACCCGTCGATTAATTAGCATTCTCAAATTACGGTTGAAATTTCTCTTTTTATTTAAGCCAATCAGAATACTCATTAAAAATTTCTATTTTATACCCTGATATAGAGCAAATACATCTCGGGTTCCATTATAATGGCTATATTAAAATTTAATGTTGATTTTTTTTAAAGAAATGGCAATATATGAGACACCTGCAGCAAACAAACACACGGCAATTAAAAAAACAGCCGCCTTTAAAGAAGCCATTACTAAGGAACAACTATTTGAATCACTATCAATAGTTATCACCCTTTTAACGAATGGGTAGTCCAGCGAGTTCGACACACAAAAAACCATGGAGCGTATTTGACTATGAACCTGATCCTTTCTCAATGGAAAGAAATTTTTCATACGCGTACGTTATTCATCTCGGTCATTGGCTTGATGTTTGTGCCCCTTCTTTACGGTGGTATTTTCCTCTCTGCATTTTGGGATCCCTACGGGCACGCCAATCAATTGAAAGTCGCGGTTGTCAATCAGGACAATCACGCACAGTTATCTGGGCGATCGATCGCACTTGGCGGAGTGCTGACGGATAATCTCAAAAAGAATAAAACCTTTCACTGGGTCTTCCTGAAGGATAGAAATAGTGCTCTAAAAAATTTACAACAACAGAATTATTATATGGTGATCGTGATCCCGCCGAATTTCTCAAACAACGCTGCAGCTTTACTAAGTGGGAAAACGATGAAGCAAATGACGCTGCGCTATTACACCAATTCAGGCGAAAGCTATACGGCGGCGCAGATGGTAAAAGGGATCATTCCAGGGATTGATCGACGTATTGCCCGTGCAGTAACCGAGAGCTATGCCCAAACGATGTTTGCGATGCTCCACAAGGTGAATCAAGAATGGAAATTGCAGAGCCACCGTTTGACCAAAGCCGCCGAAAAAATTAAGCCATTGGTTAATGGCTCCGGGGAAATGAATCAAGGACTGAAAAAATTGGCCAGCTCTTCTTTGCTGTTTCAGCAGGGGCTGCATCAAGCGCGCCAAGGATCTGCTCAGCTTGATATCGGTATCCACTCACTTCACACCGGCTTAAAGACACTCGACCAGAAAATCTCCAAGCTTAATCGAGGTCAGAAAAGGCTAAATGCTGGTATCTCTGAAACTGCGGCTGGCGGTCAAAAACTGCATCAGCAAATGAAGAAATTCAATCGCGCGCAGCAGAAATTCAACGCACAATTCGCATTGATTCTTGATTTTCTGAAGCAAATCTACCCGAATTACGCAGCACAGAATATCTCCAAACAGCAGTTGATCACACTACTTGAGACATGGGAAGCGGCAGCGGTGCAAAACCATCAGCCCGTTCCAGCGTCTTTCGAAACTTGGTTAACTCAACTCGGTGCTGATTCAGCTCAAAATTACAATATTGCTTCGTTAATGGCCGCAACACAAAAAAGCAGCGTGCAGCTGGCAACCAGTGCGCAATCGTTGACGAACGCGTCCCAATCGATGGCCGATGCCCTCTCGCAAATTAATTCCGGCGCCAAATCAATCAGCGATGGGATGAAAGGAATCCAGCGGGGCAGCGGATTGCTTTACGCGGGCGCCGGAAGAATCATGAATGGAAACGACCAGCTGTCCCAGGGACTTGGAATCCTTGATAAGCAACAAGGTAAATTGAGTGATGGTGCGCGTGCGCTTTACTCCGGATCGAATCAAATGAACAGCGGAATAAACGATCTGAATCAAAAAATCAATCAATTCAAAACTCAAGTCGCTAATGGCGCCAATACTCCTGATTCTTTTGTTGGTAATAGCAAAAAACAGGCTGATCTGCTTGCGAAACCAGAACGTTCTCAAGTTAAAGACTTGAATCCAGTCAACAATTACGGCGAAGGATTATCGCCATATATTCTTTCGCTCGGCTTATTTGTCGGCGCACTCGCTTTCGCAACATTTTTTCCGTTACGAAAGCCTTCCGAGGAACCAACGTCAAGTTTATTCTGGTATCTCAGCAAATTCAGTGTGTCTGCCGCTATTTCGATTTTTCAGGCAGTGCTTATCTGCACATTAATGTTGACCGTTGTCGGACTAAAGGTCACGTCTGTCAGCCAGTTTTACTTCTTTACGATCATGTCTAGTCTTTCTTTCTTCGCAATTGCCCAATTTTTGGGCACAGCGTTTAATAATATCGGACGCGCAATCGGCGGTCTTTTACTTTTATTACAATTCGGCGGCAGTTCCGGTATTTTCCCGGTGTCCTTAACACCTATATTCTTTCAATGGATTCACGCACTGCTGCCGATGTCGTATTCAGTCAATGGTCTTAGACAGGTCATCTCAATAGGCGGCGACCCTGTATATCTGCTCCAACAAACCTTGATGCTTCTCTGTATGGGCATTATTTCCATGCTGCTGACGTGGCTAACCTTTCATCTTTTGCTAAAGAAGAAAAGTTATCTGCTGAACAGTGAAGAAATGAATGAATCGCCTCTTTAAAATAATCATTTCAAAGATTACGTTCTCTCTATATAAACGAACCCCCTAAAGTTGAATGAACCATTCAGCTTTAGGGGGTTCGCTTTTCTATCAATAGGCTAAATGTAAAAATTTATTGACCCAAAAAATTATTAATCTATTTATGCGTATTAATGTTAGGATAGTTTACAGACATAGAAGCAAGGCATCAAATCATATAGGGGGTACTATGAAACGAATCTATCCTTTTATTCTTCCATTCTTCTGTCTCGTACTTGTTTCCGCGCTTTTTTCTAGCATGGTTACTCCGGTTAAAGCACAAGGCAAGGTCGCACCAAAATTAAGCGCGAAGGGCAAAGCGGCAATTGTTTCCTACATAAGACATTCAGGAGGTAGTATTACGCTTGTCTATCGTGATCTGACGACGGGTGACGCTTACTCGATAAATGGTTCCGCCCCACATCACGCAGCGAGCACCATTAAACTGCCCCTTGTCATGGATGTGATGAATCTTGTCTCCCATCACAAGCTCAGTCTGAAGCAGAAACTGACCTATCATCGGTATCAATATTGTGACGGCAGTGGCGTGATTCAATATCACAAGGTTGGCAGCAAATACACGATTGCTGACCTTATCAAAAAAGCCGTCGAGTATAGTGATAATATCGCCTTCATCATGCTTGAAGATCGTGTGGGACGTTCGCAATTCCATCATTATATCAAGCAAATCGGCGGCAAATATTCCTATCCGCGTGGCATCAATATGACTTCGGCACAGGATCTGACGACGTTCATCACCAAACTCTATCACGATGCAAAGTCCAATGCCTATGATCGTCAACTGGTTACCTATTTACAGCATACAAAGTATAATGCGACTATTCCTGCTGGGATTAAGGGTACGGTCGTTGCCCATAAGGTCGGCTGGATGCCTGAACTGAAGGTCTCAAATGATGTCGCTATCGTTTATGATAAACATCCGTACACGTTGTCCATCTTGACAAACGGATTTGTTTACAGTCATTCCACTAAGGTAATTGCCCAACTTGCCTCATTGGTCAATAATTATCATAAACAAAAGTATCATGAATGAGTCTTTTTGAATAAAACAAAGAAAAGGCAATCCGATACGCGACGTATCGGATTGCCTTTTTCCATTGTGCGGATGAACCTTGATTAATAGTGATAAACTTTGATCTTCATATGTTTTCGTCCCCAAACGATGGCCTTGTGGCGCGATCCGAAGTGGACGTCGATAATTTTTCCTTTAATTGCGCCGCCAGTGTCACGAGCGACCGCCGTTCCGTAACCCGGAATATAGACTTTGGAGCCAAGCGGAATCACGCGTGGATCAACCGCGATGACTTTGGCATTCGGATGCTTCGCGAGATTATAGCCCGTTGCTGTTCTCCCTTTTTCGCAGTAAGCAGTCGATGATACATTAACATATTTATAATGTGAACTCGCGTCAGCAGTCGAATCAGGTGTTAGTCCGGAAACAACGAAGATGAGGATAAACAAAACCGTCACTATCTTTTTCAATTCTCTCTTCTCCCCTTTCTTTCACTGTCTATAATTTACCAGTTTTATATGACAGGATGATTTCAGGGAGATAACAGTCTCTTTGGCAGATCATTACAGTGTTTACGATTCATCGTAGAGAAAGGCCACGATACTTGATTGATAAAAAAAATACCCTGAGCATGTTTGGCTTGAATAGGCCATCATGCTCAGGGTGCCAAGCGATCCAAATAAGTCAATCGCAATCAAAGGTTTATATTCCCGCTGCATCTGTAAAATAGGAGATGTCGATATCTACATTTGCATTAATGCCTTGTAATTTTCCTTGGTCGGTATATTGCCAGATATCAGCAGGCATGCCGAGACCATTATACGTAGCTGAGCCTCGGTATCTTGCAATCCACAATCTTGTGGTATTGGGCAATTCTGAAGCGATCAGCCGACTATAATAAAAATCATAGCCGGTATAAATACCAAACCGATGATAGCCATTGCTATCGAGGACTTTAAAAAATTGATTCACATAGCTTGTCAATTGAGCTTTGTCTTTGGTCAGTGGATCACCAACGCTATCCTCAACATCCAAGAAAACATAACTGTTTTTCGATATCCGGCCATTTATCGTCTTCAGGAAATAATCTGCTTCCTTAGCCGCATCTGTCACTGATTTCGCATGGAAGAAGTGATAGGCGTATGTTGCTAAACCCGCTGCATTCGCTTTATTCACATTTTCAGCGAACGTTTTATCATAATAGCTTTGCCCTTCTGTTGCTTTAACAATTACAAAACGAATACCAGCTGCTTTAAGGGCCTGGTAATTGATATCTGATCCCGTATAGTTCTGATTATTTCTATTTTGTGGATTATTATTCCAGTGCGAAACATCAATGCCCAATTGACTGATTGTGCTATTCGGCGGGGTATAAGGTTTCTTCGGATCACCTGCTACTTTCGGTGCCGTTCCCTTTATTACATAAGAAGCAGAGACAAAACCCACTCTTCCGCCGTTATAACTAATTTGCAGCCAATTACCTGTTTCTCCAATGACCGTAACCACTGTATTCTTTTTAAGACTCGTGATCACATTGTTCGCTGAACTGGTTGGTGATGTGCGTACATTCAGCGCATTAGCAATCACATAAGCCTGGTAATGATTAAAATTTGATCCACTTCGTGGTTTCAAATCCATTTGCAAGGAAACTGATGTCAGAATCGGTTTCTTTTTACTAATGTTTACGCTTGAAACATAACCTTCCCTACTGCCCGATTTTACCTTATACCAGCTTCCGCTCTTGCCAGACACGGTTACCGAATTACTTTTGTGAAGTGTTATGATCTTGCTGTATTGGGTTCCCGGTCCCCCGTATACTTGCAGTGAATTTGAAGTCACATAGCCGGTGAACATTGGGTATGGCGTTCGACTTAAATAATTATTTTGAACGTAGCCTGTTTGGCCATAACCCGTGACAAGTGCGTATTTATACCCTTTGCCAATTACAGATACCTTGCTTCCCATGCTCAATATACGTCGAATGGAATAATGAACACTCGCAGCACTGCGCATCCGCAACGTGTATGAAGTAACATAAGCACTATAAGCTCTATACTTACTCTTGCTTAAATAGCTATTTTGAACATAACCCGTAGTACGACCATATTTGACAAGTGCATATTTATGTCCCTTTCCTATTACAGTCACTTTGTTGGTCATACTCAGCGTATGTCTGAGCGAGTAGTGAATGCTTGGCTGGTTGCGCATTTTCAATGTATACGAAGTGACATATGCACTATAGTATCTATATGGACGCGTGCTCAAATACTTCGTCTGCACATACCCTGTCGTTCTTCCGTACTTTACGCGTGAATAGTTTCGATACTTGCTGATTACGGTTACTTTGTTTGTCATAGACAATGTCCGCAATGTTTTGAATCTTGTACTTGCGCGATTTCGGATTTTCAGTGTGTACGCGGTGACATACGCACTATATGTAGATGTTTTCGCTTGAACCGTACTTTCAGAGGGACTAACAATAGATAGAATCACTAAAAGTGCCAACAAGAAACTGAATAACAACCGCTTACCGAATGATTTCACCTTCCACGCTCCTTTTCAAAGAATAATAGATTACTATTTGACTAAAGGATTCATTTTAAAAAATATTCCATTTTCTTCTTTATTAAGTTTATCGGTCGAAACAAATATTTTTTGAGAATTCAGCGTTTAATGGATGCATCAATCGCAGAGTAAACAGGGAAACATTCATTCTGGTTTAATATTATTCATAGACTCCAAGTTTTCAGGTATTGCTGGGGATCAAAAAAAGGCAGAACAGTCAATCGTATGTTCTGCCTTTTCTATTAGATTGGGATCAATTATATTTATTTGAAACGGGCTTGTATGATTTCTGGCGACGAGTTGTAGAGAAGGTAGGTATTCGTCCCATCGAATGCCATCCCTTCCGTCTCTCGTGTATTGGCTATTTTAGTACTGTAATTCCTCAGCGATTTGTTTGCCACATCAATGCCAACAAAAGAATCATCACTGACAAGATAGAGTCGATGACTATACCGGTCATACGACAAAGACTGCAGGTATTTGCCAACCGCGTTTTTCACCCGAAAGGCTGGCGCGACAGATACTTTATTTCCAGTAATTGTTCCTTTAAAAACAACATAACTGGCTTTATAGCTTCCTTTCAGATTACCGACCAACCCGAGATAAAAATGGTTACCGTCAATCATGGTTAGCGTGTGCGGGTTGTATTTGTATTTGCTGTATTTATTAATTAATCGAAATGACCATTTTTTCAATGGTTTCAAATTCGCATCATATTTGTAAAGTACAATCGATTCATTTCCTTGTAAACTGCCATGTGTGAAATCTGTATCCTGCAGCATGTACAAATATTTGCCGTCCGTTGTCAGCGTCTGCCCATGGCCAATCGTCATCTGATCGCTGACCGAAACCTGTTTAAAGAAGTTATCCGCCCCTGCGCTTTGATAGCCCTTCTTAATGTAGCTATTTGAATGATTATACTTATACCAATAAGCCGAGCGAAAATCTTCAAATTTATTTTTCATTTTCGCTGGAAGATTCATTGGAAATGTAGTTATGTAACCCCGATTATTATTCAGGGACCAAACCATATAAATTTTATGATTTAAGATCGTAAAGCTCTGTGGATTCACTAATTGTTTCACTATTTTTTTACTGAACTTACTGTCGAGATACGGCAACCAGGCAAAGGTTTGAAAATTATACTTCATTCCCGCTGTTTGATAGCTATTAATGCGGACCTGGTCCAGTCCAATCTTCATCCGGTAATAGGCATGCCGTCCTCCGCTATTGGTTTTATCAAGCATCCGGTCATATCCTGTCGCATTTGTTGCCATTTTTAATTTCGCCCAGCTTTGATTAATCGTGATGTTTTGTGGACCTGCAGCCGATGCGGTTCCCGATGCTACCAAGAATGTGCATCCAAGCAAAGCCGCCACCCATCGTTTCATTCGCATCTCTATGTCCCCTCATATCTATCTTTATTTGTAAAAATTATACACCTGTAGGGGATTAAAAAGCGTATGACATTCAAATGAATTCGCTTCCATAATCAACAAATTTTTTGACAGTCCGCACTAAAAGATACCTTGTGCTATGCTTGAATGTTTTCGGGTTCTCGCCTGATTTATTTTTTTAAATAAGTGATTGAAAACCATGCGATTTTCGCTGTTTCTTGCTAAAATTAGAGATAAATAATAATCGCTCGACCCTTTCGTGAGCTGATAAAGGGGACCTGTTAAAATGAGTGAAATGATCTTGATCGGTTGTCTGAGCTTAATTTCCGTCCTATTTCTCGGTTATCTGCAAAACAAGAAACCTATCCTTCAAGTCGTTCTGATTATATCTTTGGTTGCTTCTTCTCTGACGCTGTCCGCCCCAATAGTTTCTCATGCCGCATTTTACCCCAAGGGAACTGTCGCCGCAACCATAGCCAAGGAAGTGGATGGCGACTCGATTTATGTCACGCTCAATCATAAAACCGTTGAAATTCGCATGCTTTTGATCGACACACCGGAGACGCATGATCCGCGCAAACCCGTTGAACCATTTGGTCCTGCTGCCTCCGCCTATGCAAAGAAAATGCTTCCGGTCGGCAGCAAAGTCCGACTGCAAGAAGGTTTGGCCGGTCATCGTTATGATAAATACCACCGGCTTTTGGCATTTATTTATACCTCAAAAGGCAGTTTGTACAATTATTTGGTCGTCAAACAAGGTCTTGCCCGCGTTGCCTATATTGAACCGCCGAATACCCAACATCTCGCCAGCTTAGAATCCGCTCAGAGCTATGCCAAATCTCGTAAACTCGGTATCTGGTCGCGCAAAGGATACGTCACTGCCTCCGGATATAATTACTCAACAAAGAAAACAGCCGCTGCTCCCAAATCCAGCAGCTCGACGGCCCACGGCTTATCGGTCAAACGCGGCCAGAATGCTTCCGTTTCAGTTACAGCCAAACGTGGCGCACGCGGCACGATCAAAGTCTATTACAAATCAGGGATTAGTAAAGCAAAAGGGTTGGAACCGAAAATAGCTGGCAGCAGTGGCAAAATTACATGGACTTGGCTTGTCGGAACCGCCACCACCCCGGGCACCTACAGAGTTGTGATTCAGGTAGGGAACAAAACGAGCACCCAATATCTACGTGTTAGTAAATAAGTGGCTCGATAGCTGACCGCTCATTCTCATTGATTATTTAAGGTGGTGGTTCTGATGAAAAATTTAGTGAAAGAGTTGATTGCTCTTTCGCTTCTTTATAATAAATGTCATTTGAGGAGTTCATTACGATGAATATGACTTATAGCTTTTTACAGTCTCAATTAGGAACTACAATTATTGGCGAAGTAATAGCGACATCGATGCTTGCATTTTTCACAGCAATAATCGCATTCTTTTTCACCAAAAGATACTCAAAGCAGGTAAAATTGGCAAAAAAGCTAAAAAATCACAACATCGATGAGATAGATGTTGGCCAAATTTCACTTAAAGATATTAAATTTATTTTTAAAAAGGCGGAAAAAATACAGATTATCTACGTGGCTGGTGGGGGATTTGTCGAGGCAAATTCTAATTTTTTCCAAATCGCGCAACGACGAAAAAAGCGTGGTGATAGAATTAATATTCAATTTCTTTATGCTCAAAAAGGATCTTCATTTTTGCAAGAAATCCAGGAAATGGAGATAATCGCTGGAATTCGTGCTGAAGAAAAAGAAATCAACCAAGATATCGATAGAGTAATTAATCTCTTGCAGCCTTTTTCCGACCTCATCGAGTCGAGATGCTTTTCTACCCAATATCGTCTTCCGGTAATCATTGCATCATTTAGAACAAAAAGTAAAAACGGTGTTGAAAAGCTAATAACGCGTGTCTGGATGCAGGTAACTCTACCGCCCGATCACTCTGATTTGTGCGTCATTTTAAAAGGTACAAGAGTAAAACAATATGATTCGAAATACGATTACTTTGAATCCGATGATGAAGAATCTGTATCACCTAGTATTGTCGAAATGGCAGAAAACTATTTTGAAACGATTTGGAAATTAAGTAAAAAAAGCAGATAACTCAATATAGGGATTAGATTTTCTCTTCAACACTATTTAATGACTTTTGTAGAAAGTATCCTCTTCTGATTCTTTTACTCCAAAAATCAAGATGCTTTTGAATTTCAATTTTTTCTATGTCAGTTAAAGAATGAATTGTTTTATCAATGTCAAAAAGAGTTGTAACTGAGATTCCCAGTTTATTTTGTACAATAAAATCCCTTATTGCTGCATGTTCCCATACGATTAAAGGTATACCAGTTGCTAAGAATAGCGATGCCTTATGGGGATTATTGAATCGCTGATACGATCCATATTGACCATTGCATGTTTTCAAGGAATTACCGTCCCAAATTAATCCCCACCCTTCAGGTAAATAGTTTGGTAAATCATCTCCAGAATATTTACCTAAATAAGAAGTATTATCTGGGAGATTAATTTGAGGGTCTGATCCAAAAAGATTGAAATTAAGATAAGGTAAATTGTTCAGATTTCTTATATACGCAGACTTTTCCATTGATAAATCTCCAGCGATAATAATATCGTATCTACTTGAAACGATATTTTTTATCTTCCTATCAATAGATGCACAAAATAAATAATCAAACAGCTCTAACCGAATCATACGAGTCCTCGGAATATCGAATTGAACAAGGTAATCTTCCATTTTCTTATTGTGAACAATTAAAAAATCTGATTGTTTAAGGATTTCCTGTTCATCTTTAGAACTTATTGATTTATTTCGTAAATAATTCAAATCATGTATGAGAATAATGCTCGTACATTTTAATCTTTTTAGTAATTTCATTGTAAAAAGAATCTCCCTATTGTGAAACAAGTCGGGATATTGAACAACAAATAATGAATTTTGATATTGATCACTATTCTCAATGAACTCTTCTCTAGATACGGGATTATAGTGCTGTTGTTCCATAATTCTTTCCGCATCCATTCTTGCTTTTGATGTTGCCCGATAATCCCTGTTGTACTTTGCAATAAGATAATATTTGTTCATATATTCCCTCATTAAGTCGTCTAATGAATACGTTCAATAGAATGTACTAGTCTTGCTAAACTTTTCACCACTGATGCCAACCAATTTACCACCTGTTGTCAATTATTTACCATATCTGAATTCTGAGATGCGCCAGCGAAGTGCTATAAATTTGCACAATTTTTCTTTCACACTACCAATTACTTTAAGTTCGCCACCACAACTGGGACAAGTAATCGCGTTGTTTGGGGATGTCTCTCGTGTAAGTTACATTGCACGATAAAGGGTTGTCCTTTTCCTTCTATAAAAAATAATTGCCAGCAATTTCTTACGGACATTATAGCTGGCAATTATTTGACAGGCAACGCGGTCAACTTTCAGCCATTTTCGGGGGGCAATAACAGCATGACACACAGATAATTTTTCTGTAAGTGCAGTGTTTTTTGCCTCTTTTTACATGTGAATTAAATAGGTTTCACATAATTGCCTTTAAACAATCATGCCTTCGAAACAAAAAATGTGAAGAGTAAGAAAATGAGTTAAATAGCAGCAGTCGCAACTTTCTCAACGAACTGTCTCTCCCCGATATCAAATTATGCTATGATAATAGTATTTCATATGCTTCAATGAGGATCCTATGGATAATTCTACTAAAATTCAAGAAAATATTCATACTATACCGTATTATTTAACTACTAAAATTTCTTCGTTATCAATTTTTTTCCTCACTCACTCCAAAGAAAAATTATTATGAAAAGAAGATGACCTGTTTTGAGAAAACTATTGGGGTCCTTTCTCGTAATTGTCTTGCTAATCAGCTTATTTCTCCCTGGACAGATCGAAGCGCAAAACATGCCAAAAGTCCTTTATCAAGGAAAAGTAACCACTGCTTACTTGAACGTCCGATCGGGAGCAGCTAAAAGTTACAAATCAATAGGCATCTTGAAAAAGGGAGCAGTGGTTTCTGTCATACAGACGGGTCGTTGGCTGAGAATTAAATATCGAAATGGCTACGGCTTTGTTTCAGGCGAATATGTTCAAAAAATCGTTCAATCAAAACCGCAGAGCCCGAAATCATACATATTAAATGCACCCGTTTACAACCAATACCCGCAATTGCCTCGTGGATGCGAAGTAACTAGCCTTTCAATGCTGCTTAATTATGCAGGAAAACATATAGATAAAATGGCACTTGCAAGTCAGATTGCCAAGGTGCCTTATTATTCACGGGGTCTCTATGGGAACCCACATGATGGCTTTGTCGGCAATATGTATTCACTTAGATACTCAGGCTATGGTGTCTACCATGAACCTGTCTTTAATCTTGCAAAGCGCTATCTTGGTAGCAGAGCAGTTGATCTCTCCGGACAATCCTGGTTAGCGATTGAAGCACAGATTCGCAAGGGCAGACCCGTCTGGGTGATTGTCAATGCATGGTTTCGTTATCTCCCTGGGAATCAATGGCGCACCTGGCACACAAAGAGGGGTTATATACGGATCACTATGCACGAACACTCCGTCCTTGTCACCGGTTATGATGCAAACTACGTTTATGTTAACGATCCTATGGGTGGCAAAAAGAACAGACGCTTAGGTAAGGGATATTTTATCAGTGCCTGGCAACAAATGGGGAGTCAGGCAATATCTTTTAATTAGGCTGTGTTTAAATCTAATGTTGTTTTCTTGATAAAGATTTAAGCGGTGCACGCCGTCACCATCATTGTTTTGACCGTATGGTCAGTATTTTCAAATCCCATTCTATCTAGAAAGTGGAACCACGCTAGATAATGGTCAAGATACTTTGTCGCAACTCCGTTAAAGCGGATCATCCAGCGTTTGAGCCGACTATGGTAACTGTTCGCGTTCTGAATATGATAAATGCCTTTAATTACACGCGTTTTTTCGGTTGACTTAAATCGATAATGGGGCAGTTTCTTATTTTTCGTATAAGTGTTAAACGCACGCCAAGCATCCGTGCAGAACACATTGTCGTTTGAGAGGAGCGGACTGATGACTTTGTCCAACTGGCTAGTTAATAGTCGACCATGCCCCTTCGTGTGCATATAGGTAGTTCCCTGACGATCGCGTGCAACTAAAACACAGACTTGATCATGGCTGATGCCTCGTTTTGCGGAATGTCCGCCTCGTTTCCGAGGCAGTCGTAGCGTTTGTTTCGTTCCTTTTTCAGAATACAGAAAGTAGGTTTCATCCATCTCGATGATGCCGTTAAACGTGTTTGAAGTGAGACGTTCTAAAGCCGTTAAAACCTTATGACGCCAACGGAATGCGGTAGGCAAAGAAATTTTAAGGGACGCTGCCTGTCTACGTAATGACAGCCCGTCGATCATTCCTTCAATGAACGGAATCCATTTGTCCGAATACCAAGTGCCATCCAAAGGCGTCCGGGTCAGATCGGTGGAGGTCTTATGGCACTGAGAGCAGCGATATCTTTGGCGTTTCACCGATTGAACAAAATAAGTACCGAAACGAATGACCAGCTTTGAACCACAATTTGGGCAAAGGAATCCTTCTTCGTTCCTTTTCTCCCGGATGTCCTTGATCAACGGCTCGTTGGGTTTAACAGATTCCTGTATTTGTTGTGAAAGTGCCTGAAGCAGTCGATTTTTATCTGTTTCACTTAATTGCTGGATCATTGCCAGAGTCTCATGAATGGATGCCATTGAAAATCACCTCGAACGTTTGTTCCTCACTTATATTATAGAACGAACGTTCTCTTTTGGCAAAAACCAACATTAAACGTTAACACAGCCTTTAATTAAAATATCAAAAGGCGGAATAGAATACACTTTGGGGACTAATAAAAACTGTGTTAATTTTTTTCTAGACCTTTTGACAGTACTACCTTAGTGGATGCTTAATAATTATGTAATGCTATATGTTAAACAATTAATCCCAATTTTATTGTATAATAAGTGCATGGAATAGTGTGCCGTGACGTGTTTTTTCATGCAGTTTTTAATGGATGGGGTGGGTGTGGTGGTTTATCGGACGAAAATCATTCAACTTTCGATAGATTCTTTCGGTCAGGAACTTGGTGTGTCCTAAAACCGGGCTAATACATGGGTTCAGCTCGCTAATCAGTTACCATGGCCCCAGCTGGAAGCCGCGTATAGTGACGTTTTTCCGTCTCCACTTGGCCGATCGGGCAAACCCTTCCGACTCCTTTATGGTACTCAGCTCATTAAGCAGGCCACCGGACTTTCCGACGTTGACTTGGTCAATGCCATTCGTGATACGCCCACTTATCAGTACTTCATGGGTTGTCCCACGTACGTTATGACGCGACCCTTCAACCCGTCCACCATGTCGCATTTCCGGAAACGTGTCGCACCCATCAGCGCACGGTTGCGCCAAGTCATTGGCGACTGGTGTAAAAACCGGCTTCAAGACAGTCTTGGCGACGAACAGACGATGATCATGGATGCCACAGTCACTCCAGTGAACATCCGCTTTCCACAGGCTCATTCCTTACTCAATCAAGCGCGAACGCTCCTTGAAAAAATTATCACGGAACTAGCGCATCAGCTCAACGACCGATTCCGTGGACGTACAAACGGGAAGCACACAAAAAAAACTATATCACGTTACCAAGAAGCCCCTCGATCAGCCAAGGAAAAGCGCAACTGCTGTACGTGCGACACGACTTGCGTTACGTCGGCGAACTGTGTGAACACGGCGGCGCATTGACGACGAAACAACAGTTGCTAGGCCACGGCCCAGCAACTGTTGCGCAGCAGGAGGACATGTATTAGCATAAAACGTACTGAGTGGACAACCGAATTTCAGCTTGACACAGTAGTATTTACGCCCGATCAAACGCGGCGAAGTCAAGCAAAACACCGAGTTTGGTCCCAAAATCGATGTCTCTATTCAAGTTGGGAGCATCAAAATCGAACGCGTCGACTTCAACGCGTTCAATGAAAGTACCGACTTCCAAAAGTCCATTGAGCTTTATTACGAGCGGCACGGTCGTAACCAAGACGAGATATTGGCCGACAAACTGTACCGCAATCGAGAAAACATCGCGTTTGCCAAAGAGCGGGAATCAAATCATAAGGCCCAAACTGGATCGTAAACCCAAGACAGTCGATGAAAACCAGCGCCGCGCAAAGAATGCGGCAGCTCGTGACGCTGAGAATCGCCAAGGTCAAATTGAACGAAGCTTTTCCTTCATTAAGCAAAAGTGCGGTCTAAGCTTAGTGCGCGCCAAAACCGCTAAACCATTGCCGTATCCATCAATATGGTCATTGCGATGGCGAATATTGACACGGTATTACGCCTTTATTCTTTGGCATTTTTCTTGTCGTACAAATCACAGATAGGTACATAACAATTAGCTATAAAACGCCGGAATGGGTCGAAAATACACTAGCCTAATTCAGTATTCACTAAATAATTTATAAAATAAAATGGGGTATGTATTTTGAAAATTCCAGTTAGTCGAGACTTAAGAATTGACGTATTAAGAGCCATAGCAATAATTTGTATTGTTGTCGCTCACAGTATGCCGAATACATTTATTTTTCAACTAAGAAATTTTGATGTAACCCTTATGGTTTTTTTAATGGGTTCTTCATTTTATTTAAGTTCTCAAAAGAAAAACTTGCCCTATCGCGAATATTTAATCAAAAGATTTAATAGATTGATAATACCGACATGGAAATTCCTCATTTTGTTCTTCGGGGTATTCTTTGTCATTGCACTCATATTTCATCAACATTATTATTTTGGTGTTAGAAACATTTTAAGTTCATTTTTAATAATTAATGGTATTGGTTATGTTTGGATAATGCGCGTATTTTTTATTATCGCTGTATTCAATCCTTTAATATTATTAATAAGTAATAAAGTAAAAAATAACACTATTTATTTTTTGTTATTGACTGTTTCCTATATTATTTACGCAATATTATTATATATAGATCGTCATATTCATTTTTCGGGAGCAGCACAAAAAATATTTGAATATTATATCGCTGAAGGATTTGGTTATTGCCTAATCGCTGCACTGGGCATAAGAATCTACCATCTAAAAAAGAAGCAATTACTATTTTTTTCAACTATCTTTTTTGTTATCTTTTCTATTCTTTTTGTATTTCATAAATTTGCACCAACACAACTGTATAAATATCCTCCAACATTGTATTATTTTTCGTATGGTTTGTTTGTAAGTTATATTTTATTTTATTTTTTAAGTTTTAATCTACCTCTAAAAATTTTCAGTAATAAATTTGTGATTTATCTATCAAAAAAATCATTAGATTTATATTATTGTCACATTATTCCCATTTACATTATTATACTATTCGGTAGTAAAATGGCTATAATTAGTGGGAGTTTCATAACAAGGTTCTTGTTTATCTTATTCATTGGTTTATTTTTACTTTATTTAAAGGAATGGCCCGCTCGTCTACTTAATAAGCATAGAAAAAATTTTCTAAAGTGATTTGTATATTGCCATCGTAAAAATCTACTTGTGCCATATTTCTGAGCCATTTCAGACAGATCCACTCCTGATTACAGCCAGTAGATGTATATTGCCATTGAATAGTGCCAACCGTGCCATATTTTAGGGCACCTTAGGACAAAATATTGAGTCACTTATGCCACACCAGAGCCACCTCCTGTATAATGGGCTTGTGTTAATGACACCGTAAGGTGTCCAGAATATGACGGCAGTTGTTGCCGAAGATTGCCGGAAATATTGTCCGGAATAACTGGCATTAAAAATTCCCCCACTTTGTCTTCAATGGGGGAATTTTTAATAGAAAATCTGATAATGTTCTCGAGTATTTAAATCAAATCGAACATCGTTCGTGATAATGTACCATGATTACAGCCAATGAAATGTACCACTAACGCCATGTTTTTTACCGTGCAATGACAATGAATGTACCAATAAATGACAAGCCTATTTACCACAATACCTCCTGTATAATTAGTGGACACACCGCAGGTGTGTCAAATCTACTTTATAGGAGGTGTTTTTTTATGATTCATTATCGAAGGATATTGGAACTTCATAATGAAGGGATTAGTTTGAGAGGTATTGCCGCAAGCACAGGTAATTATTGCCAAAAGGTAACGGAGATCATCCAACTAGCTAAGAAAAAAGGGTTATCCTGCCCTTTAGAAGATGAGATGACAAATCAGTGGATTGAAGATTTTATATTTCCAGAAAAGGCTTTGGAAGCCTCAGGTCGTCATCCGCTGAATTTTGACCGGATTCATGCAGAGCTGTCTAAGCCGAATGTAACGCTCTCTCCTTCATCACGAATATGAAGCTGAGTGTCGCGTCAATAACAAAATTCCTTATTCTTATCGAAGTTTTCTGCGTCACTACAGTCAATACGCAGATAAACATAAGGCGACACTACGCATTCGAAGAAAACCTGGAGAAATCATGGAGGTTGATTGGGCGGGGGCGACAGCATTCATTAATGATCGAGATACAGGAGAAAGACTCAAAGCCTTTGTGTTCGTTGCCACCCTTCCATGTAGCCAACTATCCTATGCGGAAGCGACATTGTCCATGGATCTGCATTCGTGGATCATCGCTCACCGTCATGCTTATGAATTCTTTGGAGGAGTGACACAAATAGTTGTCCCAGACAATCTTAAAACGAGCGTGACCAAGCATACGAGAAAGGAACTCGTTTTAAACCGTGCTTACAGAGAAATGGCTGACTATTATCATACTATCGTTATGCCTGCTCGTGTGCGAACACCAAATGATTATATTTAAATTTTTATTATCCTCAATTTTTGTTAAAAAGTTAAGCAGGTCAAAGATGTATCAATTGAAATTGAAGATAATATTTTTCAATCCAGTCCACATAAGGCGATCAGATATTGCTCATTTCCTTTCCAGTGTTTCTTTATTGCTGGCAAACTGTTTACCACGTCATTTACTGACTCAAGTGCTTTCGTAAGCATTTCCTCATCAGCATGGGAATACACAGTTGTCGTGTCAATACTTTTATGTCCTAGAAAATCCCGGATATAGGAAATGGGAATCCCTTTTTTATACATGGCCATGGCTATGCTGTGTTTTAACATATGCGCATGAAGACCCGAAGGAAATTTTTCATTTCTTTCCTTGGCAAGGGATCCATATTTTTTGAGAAAATAATCAACTGTCCCTTGCTTCATTTTCGTGTGCGTTGAGTCATGGACGGTATAGAACAAATAATCCGTTCTGATTCTCTGCTTATGAAATTCTTTTAGATAGGCATCAAAATGACGGACAGTTTGTCCAAGTAAAGGGACACTCCTTGTTTTGTTGCCTTTTCCATGTAGGATGATTTTCACTCTGCTTTCATCTCTAATGATACTGTTCAGTGTTGGATCCAATATTTCTTGTAACCTGCCACCTGTTTCGTACATCAGTATCATAAAAAAACAATTTCTTCGCTCAATTCTTGTTGATGTATCTGGTATTGAAAAAAGAAGCTTCAATTGTTCCTGGGAAAGGAATTCAATACAACTATCTTTTGATGTCTTAAAAGCATGGATTGAGGAAATATCCAGATAATAGGAAGTCAGTTCTATATTCTCTTCACTGCAATATTTCAAAAATGACTTAATCGCAGAAAGTCTGAGATTAAGCGTACTGGCTGAATTTTTCTTAGCTGTTTTTAGCCACAAAGAAACTCGTAAATCAATTCGCGTTTGTAAAGTGAAAAACCCATCCTTTCAAAACCAATACCTTTTGCTTCTTTGAAATATTTTCTCAATAGTGTTAGTGACTGCCGGTAAGCATTGGCTGTTTTAGCACTAAAATTTCTTTTCTCTATAAGATATTCTCCCAAAAAATCCCGAAGTAACAGATAAAATTGCATTTCATTTTTCTTCATGGGGTACCTCGGGAAGAATGTCATCGTTAAGAGAAGCCATCATTTGTTCCATATCTGGATAGAATTCATCGATCAATGAGAGATAATAATCTGTGTCGGCATAGTTGGCATGTCCCATATATTCACTGAGATATGGATAAAGGGTATTTACATCACAGCCATCCCTTACCCACTGGTTAAGCTTGTGTACTGCGTATGTGTGTCGAAATGCGTGGATACGTGCAGGATTTCCGGTCAACTCATTCGCCTCAGGCAAATGATCCCAAAATTCGTGAAACCAGTAATCCATTATAGAACGATTAAAGCATTTACCATGCTTATTTGGGAAAAAGGCTTCCCGTATAGGTAAAAGGGCTTTGATCACAGAATCATATTTCCTGCAGACTGCAAGCACATCATTGCTCATATAAATGACACGTGATCTCCACCCTTTGGACTCGCGTATAATGATTTCTCCAGTTACTGTATATTGCCATCACAAAAGCCCACTTGTGCCATCTCTGAGGGACACTTAGGTCAAAAATGGGGGACATGTTTGCCATAGAGAGGGACAGAAAGATTTGCACACTATCCCCTTCCCTATCTTAGCTACCTTGCCTGTTTTCTTCGAGGTTCTGTCAAGGGCGACCGTAGGGAGGGCGAAGCCTATGACCCTTGATAGGTTCTTGAAGAAAACAGAAAATATCACAAATATAGGGAAGGGGGTAAAGAGGCTATAACAACTTGATCGAACAATATAATGAAATTACACCCAATTTTATTGTGTCCCTCATCATGGCAGAGGTGTCCCTAAAACATGTCATAGACGTCCCTATTCAATGGCAATATACAGTTACCAGCTCCACATCATTCACTAGGAGAAGACGGGCTTCAGATGATCTGAGCCCACAGCAATAAATCAGCCTGAAGATCACTGGGATGACATAACACCGTGTTGGTGAAAAAGATGAATATTGGCATGTGTCAATGGAAGCAAAGAAAGCCTTCAATTCTTTTTGTGTATAAATATGTGAAATATATCGAATCTGCTTGTTGGGAATGTGTCCAGGAATGACGAATATGTTGGATCACTTTGACTTGGGGAGGAATAATTTTGAGCTTCTCGCGGACTTCAGTTGACATGTCATGCAAGGTGCCTCCGCAACAAGAACAAGTCTGCTCCTGTTCAAGCAAAGTATAATGAATCACTTCAACCGGCAGGTTTTCCAATTTTTCCTGTCGCTGCCCTTGGGATTTCTTTCGTTTATAGGTAATTGTTTCGACAGTAGGTTCTGGAGCTTTGGCATCTGATTCACTTTCTGCTTCATTGAATAATTGAAGGGTTAATTGCTCCGGATGTGTCTTTTCGCTCGAAGCGCCGAATTGACGTTTTTGGCGTCATTGGCCTTCGGCCATTGAAACGTTCCTTTTTCTAATCGTTTGTAATAGAGCCAAAATCCACTGTATTCCCAATGAAGAATTTTCAACTTGTCTCGTTTACGATTGCAGAAGACAAACAAGCAAGATGAGAATGGATCAAGATGAAAGCCTTCTTGAACCAATACGGACAATCCGTCAATCGATTTACGAAGGTCCGTAGGACCCTTGGCCAAATAGACCGTTTCAATGGTGGACTCACAGATCATAGGGTACGCAGCTCCCGAAGAACGTCCGCAAACAGATCCGGATCGAACCCGGCATGAACTTCAACTTTAGCGAATCCACAATGAATCAACAAAGGAGCGTGTGTCGTCTGGGTTTCCAGTTCAATAGACATCCATTGATCCGTTGGCTGAGACAGCTAGATAAGGCGCAATTTTCGTCTCCAATAGCGGAACTGACTCAATGGAATCTCCTGATCAGCACACCATCGAACGCCCGTGAAATTGCTCGCCTCGAAATCGTTTATTCGTTTCTGACAAAGTTCTTTTAGTTCTGTCCGTGTCATGGATCATCATCCTAATTATTTGATAGAAGCATTATCGCATGACCGCTTCATCAAAAGAAGGTGTCCATTATTTGACGCTTACATCTAAAAAAACAATTAGGCTTAGATTTATTCTAATAAGGAATTAAATTTTAATCCCCCTCCTAACTTCTATCAAGTGGGGGATTCTTCATTGAAGGAAAGTGAACGATAACTGTGGATTCGGAGTTCTTTAAATCTAAGGGGACTTCGTCCCCACCAATCGAAAGAAAATCTATATAGATTTCCAAACTCGATATTTGTAGAGAGCTTTTCTGGTAAATGTTTTGGCGATAGGTGGTAAAATCATTGGCAATCAGTGGTAATAAAGATGGCATACCTGGTACAATCCACTGGCTGTAATCATGTACCATCGCCCACTAAGTTCAAGTCGGCAGGGAAGGCGAGCACGATTTTTAACGAGAAAAGTGTTCAAAATTAATTAGCAAAAATGTTCAAAACTACTTGACGGTTACAAATTGCTGAAAAGAAAGCAAAAATCTTGATAAATCAACATTTTTAATATGTTCAGCAGCCTCTACTTAAAGTAGAATTCAATTTCAATTTTTAATCATAGTCGGTTATTTAGTATTTAAGACGATTAATTTATCGAATTAATCAGTATTTGTCCTACCAGTATGATAAACATCACGTTCACTTTGTTCCATCAATATATGATTTATAGCTTCCATTTTCTTCTCCCAAGTGATATTCTCTTCAGCAAATTTTCTTATAGACATTTTAAAATTTTTATTATTCTTTATGTAGTTCTCGTAATGCTCAATTAATTCCTTAAAGTTTATATAGCTTTCATCAGGCTTAATACAAAATTGAAATGGCTGTTTCGAAAAATCTTTATCAATTATCGAACTAATGAACGGTAACCCTCTTCCACAATACTCTCTTGATTTTAGGTCAGTCATCTTAAAAATATTTTGACGATGACGTCCCAAGCTAGACACACCTATATCAGCCTTATCAAATAAGACATCTAAATCTCTACGCGATTTAGCTCCGTAAAAGTGAATGCAATTTTCAATTTTCAAATCACTGCTTAACTTCTCAAGTTCTTTTCTTTGTTGTCCATCGCCTACAACATGAAACATAATGCCTATTGGCCCTTTATATTTTTTATAATGGTAAATTCCATTAATTACTCTGTCGTAGCCATGCTCACGGTTTAAGGTAGCAACACCGATTATATTTAAAATTTTACCATCAAAGTGAGAACTGCTAATAGGCAACATTTCTACATCAATACCATTTGAACTATTTATTGCGTCAATACCAAATATTTGTTTATCATCTGAAAAAGTATATATATAATCTACATATTTCTTCAATAATCTCCTAATGATTGCGTCATTTATATAGAAATATATATTAATAATTATGTTTTTTAAACTCAAGTGACCATTTCCCATTATTCTAGATATTCTTTCTTTATCATAGGGATATGTTGGGATTTCAAGGACAATTTTGGATTCAGATCTCTTTGAAATATTTTTTAGAAATTTCAGTAAAAATAAATCTGGATTTTCATATCTAATATAGGTTAACTTAATCTGTTCATTAATTTCATTTTTGGTTTTTTTATAAACGAAGTAAAAAGCAAAAAAAGTCACTAATACTTTATAAAGTAAATTACTAGTCGTATTAGCATGAATAGGTTCTACATTGTATCCCCATCTTTCAAATACTTTTATTTGTGATTTAATTTTTTTTTGAATTCCCGATGTTTCATCGTTTATATTTTTTTGATGTGCAGCTATATACATAATTTTATCTTTCATAGGATAACCATTGTCCCTTCTTATTAATTTTGCATAATATTTAATTAGGGTTTGCTGTACAAGTGGCATGTTTGTAGAATCCATATCTTCCGAATCAAATATGTAGATAAATGACCATTAATGCAGCTAAACCAAACAAATTTTGCATCATTAATCGAGTCTTATCTAGTACAAAGAAGAGATTTTTATTTATTTTACAGAATTTTTGATCTAATCGTAGCAAAAATCTTGAAGGTTTTTTATTCAAATTACCTATTATATAAAGACTTTTCTTTTATATAGCAAGTCCTAGTTAGTCCGTACTGTTTTAGAACCAATCATATTTCGAGTGTTCAATATAAATATGATCCCTTCCGTTATTACGATCGAGATGCACATACCTAAACCGTAATATTTTATTGTGAGTGGAAATGAAACTATCAAGAAGATGATTGAAGCAACAAAATATAATTTATTGAGAACTTTTTGCCTATTCATTGCATACATCTCTCTTGCTAAAATAGTATTCATTACTGCAAAAAATATAGCAAAGGCAAAAAACTTCAGTAGCTCAGCTATTTCAAAATTATCTTCACCTGTTACTATTTTTGTTAACGTTGAAGATGCAAAAATCATCCCTGTTGCAATAATCCCACCAATAATTAATACAATAATATTCAATGTTTTCTTGAACTGATGAAATTTATTTCTATCCTTTTCATAGAGCAAACACATGTGTGGGTAAACGGCTTGACTGACAGGAGCAATCAATCCTGAAAAAGCTGCCATTATCTTCTGCCCTACACCAAATTGTCCTGTAGTTTTACTATTTGTAAGCCAACCCAAAATAATAATTGGCCCTTGAGTATAAAAATTTATCCAGAGTGTCGTAATAAAAATATAAAACCCACTATTTATTTGTTCCTTTATCAATTTGCTTTCAAGTATTAACTTAGGTTCAAACTTATAATGCTTTATAATTATGTACAGTGCCATAATACTAGGCAAAATATAATTAATAGCTTGCAATGAAATTGCTATATTTAAATCATCACTATTGTGTACCAAAATGAAGATTAGCATGGTATTAATCAGTTTTGATATAATGTTTAGGATTGTTATATATCTCATATTTTCTAAACCTTGAAAAAGCCAAATTGGGAACAAACTATTTCCCACTACTATTAAAAATGCAATAAAATAAAGGGATTTATCACTATGCACAAAGAGTATAATTCCAATAAATAATAATATTCCGACGAGGAAAGTAAAAATCAACTTTATTGTAATGACTAAATTATATATTTGTTCTATTTTTCTATTATTAAATCGGTTAACTGCAATATCTTTCGTTGCAGAAATATTGAAACCATAATCACATATTAAATTTAAAAATTGCATTAAAGTAACTATGAAAATATATTTACCATAGTGTTCCGTACCCAATGTTCGAACTAAATATGGAAATGTTAATAAGGGCAATATATAATTGCTTCCTTGCAAAATTAAGAGTGATATTATATTTCTAAATATGGTATTCGCCAATAATTTTTTCATATCCTCTTGTACCATCCAATGTTTCAAGTATATATTCTCAGGAAATGCAACAGGTTACAAATCATCATTTAAGAAAGTTACTAACGATTTTTGCCATGTTTCCATAAAGTTAAAATCATTCAATTTAAGCCCAATATGCATAAAGTTAGAGTTTCTTGGTCGCTTTGCAGGCCTTGGAAATTCTTCAGTTGTACATGGATTGACCTGAATATGAATACCTTTTATCTCAAAAATCGCCTTTGCGAACTCATACCATGTGCAGTTTCCAGAGTTTGAAATATGATAGGTACCATATTTATCGGTTTCAAACAGCTCAATGATTTTCTCAGCTAAATCGTAGGTGTATGTTGGGCAACCGCGTTGATCATTGACCACATTAATTTGATCATGGGTTTCTGCTAGCTTCAACATTGTTTTGACAAAATTATTGCCGTATTTTCCATAAACCCAGGATGTACGGGCAATAAAATACCTAGAGTGAAAATCATGCACAAACTGTTCGCCAGCGTATTTGGACTGTCCATAAACGCCTAATGGGCAAGGCATATCAAATTCAGAATAACTGCCTTCTTTCTCTCCATTGAACACATAGTCCGTGCTTACGTAAACGAGCTTGGCACCTATTTCTTCTGCTGCGATCGCCACATTCCGAGTCCCATAAGCATTGACGAGAAACGCACCTTCGCGATCGGATTCTGCCTTATCCACCGCAGTATAAGCCGCGGTATGGCAGATCACATCGGGCTTTATCGTTTGAAAAACATCACGAACCTGGGCAAGATTCGTAATGTCTAATTCGGCATGTCCTAATCCAAATGTTTTATACCCCTTGGATTGAAGCATCAATGTAAGTTCTCTGCCCAGTTGTCCCTGTGCGCCCGTTACCAAAACCTTATTTAACATAGTTTTTGGCTCCGTACTGCTTCTTGTAATAGTCCATATATTCGCCGGACTTTATCTTACGCCACCAGTCCTCATGTTCGAGATACCATTGAATCGTTTCTTTAATTCCCGAATCAAAATTATATTGCGGTCTCCAACCCAGTTCAGATTCAATCTTTGCCGGGTCAATCGCATAGCGACGGTCATGGCCAAGACGATCGGTTACATGTTTTATCAAATCATGGGATTTTTCGAGCGTATCTACAATCAACTCGACGATGTCGATATTCTTCTTTTCATTGTGTCCTCCGACATTGTAAATTTCCCCGGAGATGCCTTTATGGAGCACCAGATCAATGGCTGCACAGTGATCTTCGACATAGAGCCAATCGCGAATATTTTTTCCATCACCATAAACCGGTAATTCTTTGCCTTCGAGTGCGTTAGTAATTACCAATGGAATTAATTTTTCTGGAAAATGGTAAGGACCATAGTTATTCGAGCAGCGGGTAATATTGACGTTCATTCCATAGGTCTCATAGTAGGCGCGAACGAGCAAATCCGCCGATGCCTTGCTTGAGGAATAGGGGCTATTCGGTGCAAGAGGCGTTGTCTCAGTGAAGTAGCCGTCCGGACCGAGAGAGCCATACACTTCGTCAGTGGAGATTTGCAAGTACTTCTTCACATTCTTGCCTTTTGCGACATCTAGTAGCGTTTGTGTGCCTAAAACATTCGTCTTCACAAAAAGATCCGGTTCGGTGATGCTACGATCAACATGAGATTCTGCCGCAAAGTTAGCCACTGTATCAATATTGAATTGATCGAACACATATTCCAAGAGTTCGCGATTGCGGATATCGCCGCGGACAAAGTGATAGGTCGGATGATTTTCAATATCTTTCAGATTTTCCAAATTACCGGCATAGGTCAACAGATCATAGTTGACAATCATATCTTTCGGATGAAAACGCACCATATGATGGACGAAGTTGCTGCCGATAAATCCGGCGCCGCCTGTGATCAGAATATTCATTAGTCGTCAACTCCCACTTCGAAATTCATTTCCGCGTCTTCTAATAATGGATGGTTTTTATCTTTCTCAGAGAGTATTGGATTGCTGACTGGCCAGTGAATACCGATGGCTGGATCATTCCACATAATACCTCGATCGTACTCCGGTGCGTAAAATTCATCGACTTTGTAGAAAACATTGACGTTTGGCGTCAGCGTACAGAAGCCGTGAGCAAATCCTTTTGGAATCAGGAGCTGGCGATGGTTATATTCGCTCAAAATAAAGCCGCCCCATTGTCCAAAAGTTGGTGACCCTTTGCGAATATCGACAACAACGTCAAGAATCGCGCCTGTCAATGCGCGAAGCAATTTCGTCTGGCACTTCGGATTCAATTGATAGTGGAGACCGCGCACAATGCCTGGTTCGCTAGATAATGACTGATTATCCTGAATAAATTTCGTATGTATGCCCGCTTCAGATAATTCCTCTGCGTTGTAACTTTCCATAAAATAACCGCGATTGTCTCCGAACGCTTTTGGTTCAATTATTTTGACACCTTTTAAAAAGGTATTCGTCACTTTGATTTTCCCCATAGCCAGTACCCGCCTTTATATCAGATTCTGTGTTCTCAATAAATTGAGAAGATATTTTCCATAACCATTCTTTTTTAGCGGCTGTGCTAACTGCAAAAGCTTATCGGCGTTAATATAACCCTTCCGGAAAGCAATTTCCTCCAGGCAAGCCACTTTCAGGCTTTGTCTATTTTCTACGGTTTGAATAAATTGTGAGGCTTCGAGCAGCGATTCATGGGTTCCGGTATCCAGCCAGGCAAATCCTCTCCCTAGCAATTCAACATTCAACTGGCCTTGATTTAAATAAGCTTCATTAACCGAAGTAATTTCCAGCTCTCCTCGAGCTGATGGCCTAATATTCTTTGCGATATCAACAACTTGATTATCATAAAAATAGAGACCAGTTACTGCATATGTTGATCTAGGATTTTCAGGCTTTTCTTCAATTGAGATAACCTTTCCATTACTGCCAAATTCAACGACTCCGAAACGCTCGGGATCTTTAACGTTATAGCCGAATACGGTTGCCCCGGTAGAACGTGAAGCAGCCTTTTCCAATATACTGGTGAAGGCATGTCCGTAAAAAATATTGTCTCCTAATATTAAGGCTACACTATCATTACCAATGAACTTTTCGCCCAAAATAAAAGCTTGAGCAAGTCCATCGGGACTCGGCTGAACTTTGAATTGCAGATTTATTCCCCAATCCGACCCATCACCTAACAACTCTTGGAAACGCGGTGTGTCTTTCGGTGTTGAAATAATTAAAATGTCCTTGATACCAGCTAACATCAATATCGATAATGGATAGTAAATCATCGGTTTATCATATATCGGAAGCAATTGTTTCGAAATAGAACGTGTAATCGGATAGAGACGCGTGCCGCTTCCACCAGCTAAAATAACACCTTTCAAAATTTTGTTTCCTCCTTTTAGCATTTTAAATATGTCAACCATTAATGCAGAGGAATAATCGGTATATAACTTTGCATTAGTCTTTATTGTTGATTCGTAATAATCAAAAACCTTGAGGCTCTTTTAAATACATATCGTAATTTGGATATAAAAAGTAATGTGAGTTATAATTCCTCAAAAACGGTTACCCTTATTTTCTTAAAAAAGTCTAAATAAACTAATTTATATGTGTTTATATTCTTAAAATGGCCTATTAAGATTAGTCAATTTCAAGTGGCATTAATTGAAAGAAGTCAGTTCTCCTAACATAAATCTGAAGGGCTAGAAAATTATTAACTTAATGAAAGTGCATCAATTTATTAAAAAATTAACTATGATTATTTGAACTAATTGTTTCTCTTATTACTTTTTCCGTTTGTTTGGCACACTCCATCCAAGAAAAATTTTCAACCCACCTTCTTCCATTTTGAGATAATTCCTTTTTTTTCCTTTCATCCGAAATTAACAACTTTATACATTGAGCAATATCATTTTCGTCCTTTGGATTAAAATATACGGCATTTGTTCCGCAAACCTCTCGTAACGGTGCAATATCTGAAACTGCGGTTGGAGTCCCACAAGCCATTGCTTCAAGAGGAGGGAGCCCGAATCCTTCATAAAGAGAAGGAAAAACAAAAACATCAGCATTTCTAACTAAATTTTTTAATTTATTGTCGTCAATATACCCAGTGAATCTAATTCTATGTTTATACTTTTCAGCAAATTGCACCAATTCTTCATCACCGGTCAAAAATCCTTCTTTTTTTCCAACGATAATTAAATTATGAGAAATTCTATCTTGAATTAATAAAAACGCCTTAATTAGATTTTTTAGATTCTTGTGGGGCTTAACATTTCCAACATATAGTATGTATGGGACATCCGGTTGGCTTTGAACATTTTGAGCAATATACCAACTATTATTTACTCCATTATGTATAACTGTGATATCATTAGGATCATAACGCAAGTAATGCAAAATTTCAGATTTTGTAAAATGTGAAACTGTTATTATTTTTTTAGCTTTTTTTGCAACAAAGCGAAAAATTACTTTTGCATAGAATTTTTTTATTTTTCCCTCTACAAAATTCGGCATTGCTAGATGAAATATATCATGAATGGTAACTAATAGTGTACCTCTAAATAAAATAGGAATATTAAAATGAGGTATCCACAATAGATCTGTACTAGATGGAACTTTATTAATTATTTCTATTTGTTCTCTCAAAGAATAAATTTTTGAAGTGCATTCAATAATCGAAACATTTGAATGTTGACTATATACTCTTAGCCTTTCCCTTGTTCCAATGAGGTTAAAATGACAATCAGACATATTTTCTATCAATATGGGAACTACATTTGAAATATAGGTTCCAATACCTGAATTATTTATCATTCTCATATCTATTGTAATAACTGTTTTCATAGATATCCCCACAATCACTTTGTAAATAGCGCTTCATTTACACCTTTAATAATATACTTTAATCTTACAAATTTCCTGTCCTGGTTTTCCGAATAAATTCGCAGTATCTTCTTAAATGTTTTCAACAATAAATATACAAATGCTTTAAAATGCAATCCTTTGAAATTACGCTTGCAAACCCAGAAACCATTACGCAAATCATAGTATGCTACATAAGGAGCTAAATTTTTTTCTCCTCCTGAGGAAATGGACACCTTATGATAAATTACAGAGTTTGGTTCAACAACTATTTTCCAGTTATATTTTTCTGCCTTAATATTATAATCAACTTCTTCATAGTATAGGAAGAAATCCTCGCTCATAAAACCTATGTCTCTAATTACTTCTCTTCTTATCATCATGCTACAGCCACTTATATAATTAACTTCAAAGGGTGTTTTATATTGTCCAGAATCTTTGTGCTTAAAACTTATATGTCGTGTTCTACCTGTACTTGGATCAAAGGTTCCTCCCACAAACCAAATTATATCAGAATTATTATAATAGATTTTCGATCCAACAATACCAATTTTTTCATTTTTTTCCATACAATTGACCAAATTGGTCAAAGAATTGGGAGTAGTTATAGTGTCATTGTTTAGCAACCAAAAGTATTTTGAACCCGAATTATAGGCCTTCCTAAGTGCCACATTATTTCCACCTGCAAACCCCAAATTTTTTTCCGTCATAATAAAATCAATTGTAAATGTATATTTTTTAGAAGCTATATGTTCATTAATCAAATTTACGCTGTTGTCTGTTGATTTATTATCTACAAGGTATACTTTAAAATTCTTATAAGAAAGATCACTAAAGCTATCTAAACATTCTACAGTATCTTTATGGTTATTCCAATTAACTAAAATTACGGCTACCTCTGGTCTATTCATGATTTACTCCAAATTTAGAAATAAATATTTTTGTTAAATAATTGTAAAAATAATAGCAAAATAAGACAAAAATATAGACGTATATTTGAAAAAAACCGGCTGTTATCATTATATTTATCATTAAGCCAGCAATTATATAACCTGTTGCCACAGCAAATATTATATCTTTTTTTTCTCGCCCATTACTATTGATGTAATTTTGAACAAAGGTATCAATATACGTTATTATGTATCCATATATAAATCCAAATATTGAAACACCTAATATTCCAAAGTTAAAGTAAGACTCTCCAAAGATGCCTGTTCTTAGTCCAGGGTGAACACGTGGATCAAAACCTACTGTTGTGGCCGTAAATACACCTATATTCCAATGTGATCTAAAATCTGAGATGGCACTGGGAATAAATGACAGCATACCTGCAAGCATTGTTTTTCCGTATAACAACGAGCCGTTCCAATAAGCCATTACCCATGAAAAGTCTCGTAAATCAGAGAAATTATTTCCGTAAAACAATGACTCAGACAAATTATTTAATACAAAAACTGGATTATATTGTTTGTTTCTTAAATTTCCTAGATAAACCGCCATTAATAATAAGATAATTCCCAACGTTCCAAACTGAATAAGCTTATTTTTATTGATTTTTCTTTGATTTACTGTAAAGTAGACAAAGATAATAATAAGCAAACTGTGCAATACTGCCCCTCTTGTTCCGCTTGTTAATGAAAAAAGTAGACAAATAACTAAATATAAAAATAATAATTTTGATTTTTTAATATACAATGAAACAAGAAGTAGGGTGATCATGACAGAACAAATGGAATAAAAAAAGTTAGATAGAGGACGATAACCTGTCTGACTCATGCTAAAAGTTCTTACATTAAATATATTTTGAAAATATCCAATTTTAAGCATTATTATAAATAGAATTAATAAAGCAACAAAAAAAATTGAAAATGTTATCTTGTTTGCATTTTTGACGAGCAATTCTGTAATGAAATTAATGAATCTATATTGATTTTTAATATTTATTATTTTGGATTTTCTTTTTAATCTCGAACATAAGAATGAACCTAAGAAGAAAAAGACAATTCCAATTAAACAAATTAAAAAAGCATAATTAACATGTTGCAAATACATATAATAATTTTTCAAACCTGTTGCTGAAACATTTTTATCTGAAAAAACAAATGGATACATCAATACAAGTGGAATACATATTTGCATAAAAACTGAAGTTGACAGAACTGTTATTAATTGCTTTTTATAATATAAGCTTATGTACCAGCCAAGCATCGCAAAAATAGTTAATGCCCAAAGCATTCCAAAAAACAAATACATCATTCCTTCCACAAATATTATATTAATGATTAGATAACATTTCTTTTTCCTTGTAACACATGTCAACATATGTTTTTATTTTTTTTCGAAATATTGTTTCGGAAAATTTCATTGCATTTTTTCGACAATATTCAGGTAAATAAACATCTATATTTTCTTCGAAATCTTCAATTGCTTTTGTTATAGATTCAACTGTTTGCTGATTAAAAAATAACCCCGTGGGTTCCTCTATGTTATTACTCCTGACTGTTTCTAACGCCCCACCTTTTCCATATGCAATAACAGGTGTACCACAGGCCTGTGCTTCCACAGGAATTATTCCGAAGTCTTCTTCCGCTGCAAAAACAAAAGCTCTTGCGTTCGCCATATACTCTCTCAAAACATCGAAACTTTGGTAACCTAATAGCTGAATGTTGCTATAGTTTCCTGCCTTTTTCTTTATTTTATTAAAATCTGGACCGTCACCAATAACAACCAGCTTTTTGTCTGGCATATTAGTAAAAGCATCAACAATTACATCTATTTTCTTATAAGGAACCATGCGTGATGCTGTTAAATAATAATCTGATTTTTTCTTTTGATATTTAAAATTATTAACATCCACTGGCGGATATATAACCTCTGCTTTTCTTCGATACACCTTCCATATTCGCCTTTTAATAAAATTTGAATTTGCTATAAAATAGTCGACGCCATTCGCTGTCCTAACGTCCCAAATTCTTATGTTATGTAGAATCAAACGAACCAAGAAGCTCTTAAAGCCTCTTGTTAGTCCAGATTCTTTAAGATATTGATTTTGAAGATCCCATGCATAACGTATTGGAGAATGTACATAGGAAATATGCAGTTGATCAGGGCCTGTTATTACTCCCTTTGCTACAGCATGGGAACTTGAAAAAATTATGTCATAATCCGATAAATCTAATTGTTCTATAGCAAATGGCATTAATGGTAAATAATTACGATATTTTTTCTTTGCAAAGGGTAGCTTTTGTATAAATGTTGTATTAACCGATTTGTTTAATATAAAATCTCTCTTATCCTCAGGCAAAAAATCTATTACTGCAAAGAGATCAGCTTCAGGAAAAACTTTCAATATTTGTTCAACAACTTTTTCCGATCCTGCATGAGATACAAACCACTCATGAACAATAGCAATTTTCATTATTATTAACCACCAAATATAAAATAGAAAATTGGTGTTTATTAACTTAATAAGCACCCTTTTTCATTATTACTGCAATAAATGTTTTAATAATTAATTTGATATCAAATAAAAATGATTTATTGTCCACATAATAAAGTTCTACATTACATCTTTCCGGATATTCAATTTCACTGCGCCCGCATGCCTGCCAATATCCCGTTAAACCTGGCTTTGCTGAAAGAAATTTATCAACTTGATCACCATATTCTTTTAATTCTTCGGAAACAACAGGTCTTGGTCCAACAAGGCTCATCTCGCCTTTTAAAACATTAATAAATTGCGGCAGCTCATCCAAACTGGTTTTTCTGAGAAAACAGCCAATTTTTGTAATTCGCGGATCTTCCTCTGGCTCTAATTTATAACTATTATCTAAATACTTCTTGTACAGAAGTTTATTAGATTTCAGTTGCTCTTCTGCATTAACAACCATTGAGCGAAATTTATAGATGTAAAAAATTTCACCATACTGTCCCGTTCTTTTCTGCTTGAAAAATATCGGACCCTTATTGCCACCAAACAGATATAGCAAGGAAATAATTAAAAACAAAGGTGAGCTTAATACAAGGCCAACAACTGCCCCAAACAGATCCAGTGCCCTTTTAAAGAATAAATAGGTGGTGCTGTCGCCCACATGTGCTTTTGTGACATTTGGGCGTCCCGCCCGTTCCAAATAATGTGCATCGATTTCTGATTTAGGCATAGCCATGATGTTGTCCTCCATCACTTTAATAACAGTTTATTGTCATGAAGAATTTTTTCAATACCCTTGAGTACGTCTTTCTGAATGTCTTTATCCTGCAACGCCATTTCGATATTGGTCAGAACAAATCCGAGTGTCTCACCAACATCAAATCGTTTGCCTTCGAATTGATAAGCGTAGACACCTTGAAGTTCGTTAAGTTTCTGAATCGCGTCGGTTAGCTGAATTTCGCCGCCTGCACCGATTTCCTTTTTATCAAGAAATTCAAAGATTTCCGGTGTCAGCACATAACGGCCAATAATTGCCAAATTCGATGGCGGATTTTCTTTCGGTTTTTCCACGAAGCGGCTGACATTATACAACCGACCGTCCTGTGATTTTGGATCAATGATACCGTAACGCTGTGTCTGATTTACTGGAACTTCTTTCACGCCAAGCACCGAGCAACCAGTTTTTTCGTATTGTTCAGCAAGCTGCTGAATGCACGGCTTCTCTGCCTGAACGATATCATCGCCAAGCAGCACGGCGAATGGTTCATCCCCGATAAATTTGCGAGCGCACCAAACGGCATGACCCAACCCTTGCGGCGATTTTTGGCGAATATAATGAATATCAATCTTGGACGGTTCACGAACCTTCTCAAGCAGATCAAGTTTATTCTTCTGAATTAAATTCTGTTCCAACTCGTAAGCAATATCGAAATGATCTTCGATGGCGCGTTTCCCTTTGCCGGTGACAATAATAATATCTTCAATTCCAGCTTGAACGGCCTCTTCAACAATATATTGAATCGTCGGTTTGTTGACAATTGGCAGCATTTCTTTCGGTAATGCCTTTGTAGCCGGCAAAAATCGTGTGCCTAGACCTGCAGCTGGAATAACTGCTTTTCTCACTTTTTTCATTAGGATAGCTTCCCTTCATTTGCAACAAAATCAGTAGATTAATTCTGGCGCCTGATCTGGTCTACCAACTGAATAGTATTCAATTTCTGACTGTCTTACGTCAGACAAATCAAAGCAGTTTCGGCCGTCGAATACAATTGCCGTTTTCATTAATTTATTGAATACAGTCAGGCCTATTTTTTTCACATCCGGCCAATCTGTAATTATCACCGTAAAATCAGCATTATTTAGAGCTGAATGAAGATCCTCCGTGTATTCAATCTCAGTGCCTAATTGACGTTTCGCATTTGAGACAGCTATCGGGTCGTAGGCGATCACATTTGCACCAAGCGCCGCAAGTTTCGGGATCATAACTAAAGCGGGTGATTCGCGTAAATCATCCGTGTTGGGCTTAAAAGCAAGACCGAGAACAGCAACTCTTTTTCCACTAATGTCGCCGAACCGTGTCATTATTTTATCAAGCAGAAGTATTTGCTGCTTGTTGTTCACTTCGATAACAGATTTCAATAAATTAAATTCATGATTAGCATTTCCGGCAAGCTGAACCAGTGCATTGGTGTCTTTCGGGAAGCACGATCCGCCGTATCCGATGCCGGCTTTGAGAAAATCGGGACCAATGCGATGGTCAAGTCCCATTCCCTTTGCAACTTCTTCGACATTTGCGCCAAGTGACTCGCAAATATTAGCGATTTCATTAATAAAGCTGATTTTTGTTGCAAGAAACGCGTTGGACGCGTATTTTATCATCTCGGCACTGGAAATATCCGTTTTTATAATCGGCATCTCGAATGGCTTGTTCACTTCGGCCAAAACATCAGCGGTTTCCCGATCTTCTGAACCAATGACAATCCGATCACCATGGAAGGTATCTTTAACTGCTGAACCTTCGCGAAGAAATTCCGGGTTGGAGGCGATTTTCACTCGAATGCCGTTCTTCGTATTTTTATTGATAAGGTTTTTAATATGAAAATTCGTTCCCACAGGAACCGTGCTCTTAATGACAATAATTGTGTCACGATCGATATTTGCCGCGATATCAAGAGCCGCGTGTTCAACATAATCCAAGTTAGCCGATCCATCTTTGCGTTGCGGCGTACCCACAGCGATATAGATCACGCTAGCCTCTTTCAAACCTGTGCGATGCTCAGAAGTAAAGAATAAACGACCTTGTCCAATATTCTTCTTGATTAATTCTTCCAAGCCAGGTTCATAGATTGTCGGGATTCCGTGAGACAGCTTCTCGACTTTTTCCGGATCCACATCAATACAGGTCACTGTATGGCCTACTTCGGATAGCGCAACACCGGTAACCAGCCCGACATAACCGGTTCCTATGACCGCAATTTTCATTGTATTCCCTCTCAATCTTCTCTGGATGAATTGCTTTTTTAGCTAGAAAAAAGAGCGATCATCTATAAGATTAGATAATTATACACTATCTTAACAACTGTTTGTACGATAAATATCGACAAAATCAGCTCGTCAAGCTATTTGCATTATAGCACATAACTTGCCTTTGGAAAGAGGAAGTTATGGGAAAAATGTCACAGGGTCGCAATACAATAGGCTATTTTTGGAGCCTTGGTGACATTCGTTACAGATAGTTTTCATTTCGTTTACAATTGCATTTCGACCCCGAAAATGATTCATATCGTTGTTCGATCCTTCATAGACTCTATTTCTAGGCAACCGGACATAGTTTGTACTTTTGAATTGTTTGATTCTTTTTTCACGGATATGTATGTGACATTGATCACTTTTTGGGAATTTATTTTTTCAAATTCGTATTTTTGTAATGATTGTGTAATGGGGATGCGCTTACACTAGCATTATTCTAACAAGGAATTTTTTAATTACCTGAAACCGGCTAATTGGAAGGGAGTGGGTCTGAAGAACCACATTCGAACGATGTACTTCATGAAGCCTAAATTGCACTTATTCGATTATCTTTTGGTATAACAAAAGCGCGTCTGGCAACGCGCTCTTCATCGATAGTGAAACTTGCTCCTCTTTATGCACAGGCAGCGTCCGTGAACAGGCGACGAAGTCTGCAGCTGGCACTGCAGACTGCCGCTCGCGGATAGCATCAATTAAGGAGACGATAAGATGCATCAGGTCTACACACAATTTGGTGAACATATTCTCGCGATTCGCACCGATTCCATTCTCTTAATGAACCGATTGACACACGTGTTTCGATCCGAAAAAGCGCGTCCGAAGCAATCCGTTGATTGGTCCGTGCATCTGCATAGCGACTATGTCACGCCTCTTGTCACATCAGATTCTATCACATCGAATAGGCTAAGTAAATCCTATTTTGACGCGGAATTTTTTTATTTTACACTTGGTGCAGACGGGCGATCGGCTGATCTTTTCCTGACGGATCCGACAGCCTTGCGTCAAGCGTTTATCACGCTCTACGGAACGTTGATCATGAAACGTGGCTGGGGCCTGCTCGTGCGCGCATCCGTTACAAACGATGATGTGGGTCCGGTACATTTATCGATTGGCGGGCCAAACGATGAGCCAGATTTTCTGCCGATTAAATTGACGGCGGACGGGCTTGAAGTTTTCCAGTGGTCTGCTTTCGGCGAACAGCGTCAGTTGCTTGCCTCGGGTACTCCTGTAGCGAGCCTCAATTTCATTCAGCCTGCTTTTCAGAATCAACGGATGAAGGCCGGTCGTTCGGTTGTTCTGTTGCGACTCTTGGACCACGTCTCCTACTGGCCACACGCGGCGGCGGAAACGAAGCAGGTGCTCGCGCTTTTGCGCCGGCTCGTCCACGCTGTTCCGGTCTATGAATGCGCGCTGCGTCCAGGCAGTCTTCTTGGGGAGCTGATCTCATGAACGCACGCGCGTCCTTTTCATCGAGTTTCTTTGCGGCCTTGCATCAGGCTCATATGGAAAAGCGGCAGGCACAATGGCAGAGTCTAACTCCCGAACAGCAGCAGCTTGTGCAACGAATCGTTAACCGACCACAAGCGGCGGTGGATCGGCTGATTACTGAAACCCGTCGTGCGATCGATAAAGCGGACAACGCGTAAGTGTTGTCCGCTTTATCTATATATATAGATGAAAAATTATTTATTTGTTCGGGCGAACGAGCTCGCCGAATGGCGCATGGACGATTTCGCCGTCTTTCATCACGGTTTCGCCGCGGACGATGGTCTCGACCGGAAGCCCTTTGATTTTCCAACCGTCATAGGCGGTGATCTTGCTCTTGCTGTGCAGTCGCGATGCTTCGATCTGTCCCTCTTTGTCCATATCGACGATCGTCAAATCGGCATCGGTGCCGATTTCTAGCGATCCTTTTTGCGGATAAATGCCGAAGCGCTTGGCCGGATTTTCCGATAGCAGCGCGGCCAGTTTATTCAGACTGAGCCGACCTTCATTGACGGCGTTCAGCATCAGCGGCGCCATCGTTTCCGTCCCTGGCATGCCGGCGGGAATCGACCAGAGATCACCGTCTTTTTCTTCAGGCGTATGCGGCGCATGATCCGATGAAAGGATCGTGATCGTGCCGTCGTTGATCGCCTGCCAAAGCTGCTGCTGATCTTTTTCATATTTAATCGGTGGATAAATTTTCATCACCGGGCCGACCTGCGGATAGTCTTTGTTGCTGAGGAACAGATAATGCGGGCACGTTTCTGCGCTAACCGGCGCCCCCTCCGCCTTCGCCTGGCGGATCCGTGCGACAGCCTCGGCGGTGGTCACGTGAAGTACATGCAAATTAGCGCCGGACGCGCGGCTGAAGGAGAGTCCCATCTGTACGGTGACTTCTTCAGCGAGGTTCGGCCGCCCCTCGAGCAGCGCTTCGTAATCCTTGCGACCTGTCTTCTGAACCTGGCCGGTCAGCGTCTGAATCAAGCTGCTGTCCTCACCGTGAATCGCCAGCACACCGCCGGTTTTGGCGACGTTTTGGAAGATTTCATAGACTTCGCCGTCGGAAAACGGTGCGATCACCGCTTCATTCATGCCAGGTTGGTAATTGTAGCTGAGCTGGAACGTTTCCTTATTGATCGCATAGCCCCAGAAATATTTGAAGCCGATCACGCCCGCTTCCCGCAGTTCGGGAATATCTTCCGCGTTGAGGTGGCCGAGGCAGATGCCCCAGATGCCGAAGTCCACATGCGCTTTGCTGGCCAGGTTCGTTGCCTGTGCCTTGAACGTGGCCACGTTGCGCGTCGGCGGGGTCGTGTTTGGCATGTCAAAAATCGTTGTGATCCCGCCTGCCGCCGCGGCCTGGGTCGAGGTGAAAAAGTCTTCCTTATAGGTCGGGCCTGGGTCGCGGGAATGGACATGGACGTCAATCAGGCCGGGCAGGATGTACCGGCCCTCGGCGTCGGTTTCGCGGGTGGCAGTCCCGCCGAGATCCTGGTCGCTGATCGCGGCAATTTTGCCATCCTTGATATAAATGTGGGCTTTATAGCTTTCGGATGGGGTCACGAGCGTTCCGTTTTTGATGACATAATCCCAATTCATCGCTTTCCCTCTTTTCGTTTGTGGTGTGATGCTTCGATCGATGTTTTGACTGATTGGCCCGCTTGATGATTAAGCGGGGGTGGATCGTGTTCGTGATTCGAGCTTGGTTGGTGAGCTCTATGTTCATATTCGCATCGCTTCGCCAAACTTCGTACTTTCTTAGACTTACCATTTTCCAGCATGATTCGTCAAGATCCGATTCTACAATCATGTGGAAAAGGGGAACAGACGGTTTAAACAAACGTTTGATTAACGGGTGCGTTCTGGAGATTGGGGAAAATTTTGGGTTGGAATTGAGTTGATAAGAGCGATTCGGGGTTGCTCCTTGGATCGGTGCGAGATTGGCATGGTTCGGAGCGGTTTTTCTTAATTTAGGTGCGACTTTTTCGGAATTTGGTGCGACTCTCAAAATTCGGTGCGACTTTGCTTGATTTAGGTACGACTTTTTCGGAATTTGGTGCTACTTTTGCTCAATTCGGTGCGACTCTCAAAATTCGGTGCGACTTTGCTTGATTTAGGTGCGACTTTCTCGGAATTCGGTGCGACTTTTGCTCGATTCGGTGCGACTCTCAAAATTTGGTGCGACTTTGCTTGATTTAGGTGCGACTCTCTTCGGATTCGGTGCGACTTTAGGAAAATGGTCGTTCCGCGACCGCGGAACGGTCCGATTGAATTTTTTCAACAAGCGTTTTTGAGAGGGTATCTAGCTTCTGAGATTTAACCTAACTTTTGTTGCCTTCGTTCTACCTTTTCGGGGATTCTTTCTAGCTTTTTAGATGAGGCATAGCATTGGGGGTGTGACCTAAGCTCTATTTATTTTTTGCATTCCTTTTTCTCAGTTTTTCAACAGCATTCGCTTGATCTGGTCGATCCTTTGAAAAAATCGTGGCGGTGTTGCGAAAATATTGTCGAAGGGGTTCGAATGTTGTCTAACTATTTTCATGGACAGAGCGCGTGGAAATGCTTAACCTCAATAGATGTGAGGGTTTCTATTCACTTTCTCCTATGTCTTAGACACTAGGCGTGCCAGCCATTGGCATTCATGGCTGGCGGGCGCGGGTACTGATTTCTTCGATCACAACATAGACAAGTTCAACTGCTTTGTCCCCTTGACCTTGCGTGAAATAAACTTCTGATTTGTGCTTCGCTAATTGAAGAAAGCCGCAATACGCGGCGTGCGCATAGTCTGCGAAGGCCCGAGCTGCGTGCTGCAGAGTGGGCGCGGCGAATACGCTGAAATAAACAAGCGAACCGTGTCGGCGGATCGGCGGACGAAGATAGAAAATATATTTATTCATGCCGATACCCCTTTCACAACTCTTCTATCTGTTGTCTCTTTGATATATGAATGATAGCAAACCGGCCATTACAGCATCGTTTCATCTCTCATGTTCTAGCGATTTTAAGGGGGAAGCATCTTGGGATTTATTCCAGTGACTGATTATGTCCTACATTACAAGGCCTCTGAATTTGTGCCGAACCGACCGACGCTCCTGCTAATTCACGGGATGATGACCGACAGCACGATCTGGTCCCGGCTGCTGCCGCGTTTCGGTCAATCGGTGAACTGGATTGTTTATGACCGCGGGGGCCATGGGCAAAGTGGCAATCCGTCCGATACGCGATCGCTTCAAGGCTTTCTAAGTGAAATGCTCAGCCTGATGGACGCGCTCGGTTTAAAGAAAGTACACCTTGCTGGCTGCGGACTCGGCAGTGCGCTCGCTTTCGAGATGGCGCGGCAGTATCCGAATCGCGTGCTTTCGGTGGCTTTGATTTCATCTGTTTTTTTTCTTCCGGAGCAGGACTTTGGCCAATCGTTTCAATTACTGAAACAGCTTGCTCAATTGGACCCGGAGCTCTTGCTGGAGAAAGCGGAGGCGGATTTGTTCGAGGAAAGTCCCGGCGACTATCGCAGTGATTTCCGGCGCGCGTTCCGGCGACTGGCGCCGGCGTGCATTCAAGCGGAACTGGATTGGCTGCTCAGCACCTACAGTCCGGCACGTTTTAATTTCGCTGATGCGCTTTCCGAGCTCAAGCAGCCGGCGCTTGTCCTCCATGGCATCCATGACCGGCTGATCCCGCAGCGAATGAGCGCCTTATTCGCCGCCTGCATCCCTGAGTGCCGCTGGTTCCCGATTAGCCACGCGGCGCATTATCCGAGTCTTGACGCGCCGAATCAGACAGCGGAGCTGATGATCAAGTTTCTTGCCGGCATCTTTCAGCCAATCGCGATCGACCGTCCTTATCAACGGGCGATTTTGACGTTTCGGCAACAGATCCACTATGAACTCGATCAGAAAGAGCACCAGAAGCGCCTGCTGACGATGCATGTCCTGCAGCCTTTTGCTGTGCGTTGGAACGGACATGAAATTATTGGGAAATGGAATCAGCGCTGTGCAAAGGAACTGCTGCTGTATCTGATGTTGCATCACGGGATTGCGCGCCGCGAAACGTTAATCCGAACCTTCCTGCCGGATATGACGCCGGCGCAAGCGCACAATCATTTGCGGGTGCGTATTAGTCATTTGAATAAAATTTTCGATTCCTGCGCCGATCCGTCGGCAAGCGGTATTTTGCTTGTTGATGACGAGCGCCTGATCCTTCGCGCAAAGCCTGAGAACGATTTACTGGATTTCAGGCAGAAACTGACTCGGCTCTTGTCGGAAAAACATTCTGTGCATCAACAGGCGACTGATTTTTCCGGATTATTAGCCATCTATGATCCTGCTTGCTTCTCTAGTTTTCATGGGGAATGGATCGACGTGATGATTCATGAGATCGAACGTGATATGGGGCTGGTTCTCCAGCAGCTGATTCCCGTTTTGCAGAAAAGTGGCAAGCGGGATCTACTCCTGAGCATCTTGCAGCGCGCACATCTGATCGAGCCGTACGATGGCTATTGCGACGAATGGCTGGCGCAGATGCAGAGCGGCATCCTATGACGGAGTTTTTTTTATCGCTATTAAATGGGGGCTTCATGCGTGACCTATATTCGCACGGATTCGATGACCATACATTATACGTATCTTCAAGGGTTACCCGGGCATCCGACGCTCGTGTGTCTTCATGGGTTAGGCCAGGATCACACGGTCTGGCGGAAAATGTTGTCGCGGCTCGATCCGGCGTTCGGCTGGCTTGTCTACGATCTGCCCGGACATGGGTTGCATCCGAATGCTAGCGATCCTTTGGCTGTAAGCGCTTGTGTCCGTCAACTTAAGGATTTAATCGATTATCTGCATCTTGAAAAAATTGATCTGGTTGGTCACCGATTCGGCTCTTATCTTGCGATGCAATTTGCCTTGTCGTATCCAGCGGCTGTTCAATCACTAACGCTGATCGCTTTTCCTTTTTCCATTGGAAACAGTGATTACGCGCGTGATATCGCGTCTAGTGCGCAATTGCTTGCTGTTGACCGGGAACTCTATGAGAAAAAGTTGCTGATTGATGGCTTGCATTCGCTGACGCTCAGCAACGCGCGAACACTGCTTCAGGCGCTGCGCCACGTCAACAATCGTGCCTTAACTGAGCCGCTGCTTGATCTGATCGCACGCTATCACACGCCAGGTGAGGCGATCGTCCAGCTCCTCCAGAGTCTGCAGCAGCCAGTGCTGTTTCTGCAAGGCGAGTATGATCCAACTTTTCCAACGACGCTGGCGATGCTACTCAGCCATTACGCGCCGATCAGCCAACTGATGGTCATTCCAGATTCTTCTTACTTTGTTCAGCTGGAACGGCCGAATCGCGTCGCTCAGCGAATTAACCAATTTCTTGGCGGCAACCTTTTTCCCGCTGCACTGACGATGCGGAGCGAAACTTCAGCCTTCTTGCGAGCCATCATGAACAAAGTCAGTCTCCCGCGCGCTATCCGTAGCCGGAAGCTGAGCCTGTCGCTAATGCAGGAAAAATCCGCGGTTTCTTGGAATGGTCTTGAAGTTGACGGCAAATGGACCCAGCGTTGCGCCCGCGAGATTTTGCTTTATCTGATCATGAACGATGGCGCGGTCAAGCGCGACAGCCTGATCGATGCTTTCTATCCAGAGGCCGACTTGGAACAGGCGCGCAATCAGCTGCGCGTGCAGCTGAGCCATCTGAACCAGCAATTTTCCACGCAAGATGCGCCAGAGCTCAAGGATGTGCTGCTGATCACGCGTGACTCGATCGGGCTAAATGCCGACGGACGCTGCGACCTCGCCGATTATCTGGACGCGATCGATCAGCTGCTCTGGTCCTCCGCGCCGCTTCCTGAGCGCTGCGACCTTTTTCTCGATTTTCTGGCGGATTATCAGCCGAATTGGTTCAGCGGATTCCGCAGCGCATGGGGCCTCGAGCTGGCGCAAAATCTGAGGAGCAAACTGGCCCAATTGCTCGCCTCGTTGCTTGCCGCAGCAAAGGAAGCAGGCGAACCCGAGCTGATGCGGCGCCTCTTGACTGTGGCCAAAAAAGTGGAACCCTACCGCGGATTCGCCAAAGAATGGGCCCGCGCCGCGCATAGTATCGAAAAGTGACGCTCTGTTTTGGTGCGCGTGATCGATGCGGCATAAATTCAGAAATGAGGCCGCAATTTAGCGCTCTTTCCAAGTGAAATTCGGAAAGAGCGCTAAATTTTTGATCTAATTGGCGAGTCGCTTGGGGTTATTGGACACTGGCTTGTAACGATTGAATGCAAGTACGAAAAATATAGATTGAGCTTGATAATATGAAGCGATCGGCGTAACGCCGATCGTCCCCGTATTTGAGATAAAGTCAGATAAAAGCTTAAAAAAAGAAGCGATCGGCATCATGCCGATCGTCTCAGTTCTATTATTCTGCTGCTTTGAGGGCGAACATCATTTCGGCCTCGCAGACGACTTGGCCGTCTACTGAGGCGGTGCCTTTGGCTTTGGCAAAGCCGGCACGGAATCGGACGATTTCCGATTCGAGGCGCAGCTGGTCGCCGGGGCGTACCTGATCTTTGAACCGGCATTTGTCGATGCCGGCGTAGAGCGTCAACATATTGTCCTTTTGACCGGCATGTAGGACGGCAATTCCGGCCACCTGGGCCAACGCCTCAACAATCAGGACACCTGGCATAATCGGGTAATCAGGAAAGTGGCCTTGGAAAAAGGGCTCGTTCGCCGATACATTTTTAATTCCTACTGCTCGAACGCCATCTTCAACTTCGAGCACGCGATCCACGAGCAAAAATGGGTAGCGGTGGGGCAATATTTTTTTTATTTCATCAATCGTCAGCATAGATTTCGCGGCCGGCAATGCGCGGCCGCTCGCTCCCTTCTGTCTGTTCAAATTGAGAGAAACAAGTCCGCTCGATCAAGCCACGCAGCGGCCTGGCTTTTCCATTTGAGCAGTATGCCTCTCTTTTTTCTCAGCTATTCGCTTCAATCAGTGCAACAATCCGTTGACGAGCCCGGACATCTGATCGCTCATTGAAATCGACCGGGCATTCATCTGGTAATTGCGCTCCAGATTGATTAGATTGGTCATCTCATCGGTCAAATCAACGTTTGATCCTTCGAGCTTTCCTTGAGCGACCGAACCATTCGCTGCATTGGCCGGCTGCACGACCTGGTTCAGACCAATCCCGAGGCTGCCAAGATTCGGCAGTGTAAACAAGCTATCGCCTTGGCTTTTCAGAAGCTGCGGTCGGTTGATCTGGACGATGCCGAGACGGCCGGCATTCACGCGCGCGCCGCTGGGCATGACGGCAGTCACATCGCCGGCACTGCTAATTTGCACATCGCTGTAACCGGCGGGCAGCGTCATTGGCTGGCCATTGGCGCCGAGTACTGCTTGCCCGCTTTTGGTCAGCAGACGCAAGCGATTGCCGCCGGCCGGCTCGGTGTTAAAATTTCCGGCGCGCGTATAGGCAGTCGCTCCATTGAGACTGACCGTAAAATATTGTTGATCATTGGTCAGCGCTAAATCAAGCGGATTTCCGGTTTGCTGCAGCGCGCCCGCTGACGTGTCCAGCTGCGTGTCGCCGACCTTCGCTCCGGATCCGAGGCGAATGCCGTTTGGTGTCAGTCGATTCGCTTGATCTAATTTATCGTCGCCCGGCGTTATATTGTTGAGTGACTGCACGAGCAAGTCGCTGAAATTGGCACTGCGACTTTTATAGCCTGTTGTGTCTACATTGGCGATGTTATTGGCGACAGTCGATAGCTGCTGCTGAATCTGGCCAAGTGTGACCGCTGTATCAAGCATCTGCTGCTGCATGGGATTCACCTGCTTTTTGCGAGATTAATTGCGCTGTTCGGTTTGATTCTGGAAAGTTTAGCTAAGCCAATTTCAACAATTGCGCTCCGGCTGCTCGCTTGCCGCGGGCAGTACCGGGGCCCATTCGCTAAATTTTTCACACAAACTCATATATATTTTTTACCGCTCAAGCTGTCAGCTGTTAGTTAATGCGACCGACTTGATTGACAGCCTTGTCCAATGTGTTGTCGAGAATCAGCAGCACTTTCTGATTGGCTTCAAACGAGCGATAAGCGCCCATCATGTCGGTCATCGTTTCATCGGGCGACACATTGGAGCCTTCCAGCGAGCCTTGCTTCAGTTGATAGGCGACATTTGCCTGGCCGGTGGCTGACGGTAGCGTCCCGTTCTGCAGCCGGTACAGACCGCCGCCCTCTTTCACGAGCTGATTCGTGTTGGCCGCATAGCTGACACCTATCTGTCCGAGCTGGGCACCGCTCGCGCTATTGGTGATTGTCCCGTCGCTCGCAACCTGAATATCTTCCGAATTGACCCGAATAGGATTGCCATTCGTATCCAGCACTTTATCACCGGCGTCATCGGTCAGCTGGCCCGCCGCGTTGAGCGTAAAATGCCCGTCTCGAGTATAGCGAACCGCTCCCGCGGGTGTTTGCACGCTGAAAAGCAAGGCGCCTTCCTGAGCACCGGTTGTCGGATTGACCGGCAGCTGATTGGTCACAAGCGCAACGTCCGTTTTCTTGCCGGTATCCGTCAGCGTGCCTTGAGAAAAGTCGGGGACCGTTTCCTCAGCGTACACGCCAGTCGGCAAGTCGCCGATATTGGCTACAGGTGTATCGCCGCCGATCCGCTGCATCAACATTTCCGGAAACGCGCGCAGCTTCGTATTGTCCTGCTTATAGCCTGGCGTATCCATATTGTTCAGGTTATTTGATAAAATTTCCTGGCGGCGCTGCTCGGCAATCATGCCGGAAGCTGCTGTGTATAATCCGCTTATCATCAGGAAGTCACCCGCCTTTCTTTTTCAAAAATGGTAAATATTTTCCGTTATATAGCGCAAAAGCGCAAAAAGCGATTAATTCGCTTTGCGCTTCGGCAACTTATCCAAGTGTTCGAGCATTTTGCCGGCACCCTCAACCACACAGGTCATTGGGTTTTCCGCAACAACAACCGGCACTTTCAATTCGCTGGCAAGCAGCTGGTCAATGCCGTGGAGCTGCGCCCCGCCGCCGGTGATGATAACACCGCGGTCAATGATGTCCGCGGAGAGTTCAGGCGGCGTTTGTTCGAGCACATTTTTTGCTGCACGCACGAGCTGTGCCACAGAATCAGCGAGCGCTTCTTCAATCTCGTTCGAGTGAACCGTCTGCGTTTTCGGCAGACCGGTCACCATATCGCGACCACGAATATCCATGCTTTCGTCGCGGGCATTTTTGAAGACCGTGCCGACCTGGATTTTAATCTGTTCGGCAGTCCGTTCACCAATCAGCAATTTATATTTCTTTTTGATATAATTTAAAATTTCACGGTCGAATTTATCGCCAGCAAGCTTGATGGACTGGGAGGTGACAATATCGCCCATTGACAGAACCGCAATATCCGTCGTTCCGCCGCCAATGTCAATTACCATATTGCCGCTTGGCTGGAAGATGTCCATACCTGCGCCGACAGCAGCCACTTTCGGCTCTTCTTCGAGGTAGACTTCCTTGCCACCGCTGCGTTCGGCAGCCTGACGAATCGCTTTCTGTTCAACAGAAGTAATATGCGTCGGTGTGCAGATCAGGATTCTCGGTTTCTTCAAGAAGCCTTTCACATTTATTTTATTGATAAAATGTGTCAACATCATTTCAGTGATTTCAAAGTCAGCGATTACGCCGTCGCGAAGCGGCCGGATCGCAACGATGTTGCCAGGCGTTCTGCCGACCATTCGCCTTGCTTCTTCGCCAACAGCCAGCATTTGTTTCGTATCCGTGTCCAAAGCAATAACGGACGGTTCATTTAGGACAATCCCTTGTCCTTTCACATAAATCAGTACGTTCGCGGTTCCGAGATCTATTCCAATGTCTCTTGAAAACACTCCATTATCCTCCCTGCAGCTTGCTAGGTAAACGACCTAGGACAATTATCATTCATTATTTCATTTTAGCATAAAAACCTTGACACATGGAAGCAGTCGAAAAAAATACATATTGTTATCTTTTTGTCAAATAAAGTCGGATTTTTTGCTATGTATGGTATTGGGAAAACGCCGAAGGAAAAGGGCTGCGGTTGCGGGCAGTGCGGGAACCTGCTCAGACAAGTGAATGATCGTTAAATTGGAAAAGCGATTTTCGGAAAAAACTTGGCGTAATAAAAACCTTTCTGAAACAATTTCGCACCGATCAAGGGCTTACCGCAGACGCCGCGCGTCTCCTCGGACAGGCTGGAATCTGCGGGGTCTCGTGGCTCACTGTTCCCGCAGGCGTCTCGTACATTTCCTTTTGGTAAGACAAACAATAATAAATTTAAACATAGCTTTAGGAAAAGGGCTCTGATCGCGGGCAGTGCGGGAACCCCGCTCAGACAAGTGAATGATCGTTAAATTGGAAAAACGATTTTCGGAAAAAACTTGGCGCTGCCATGACCATTTGCAACAATGACGCTTTGGCGGCTAGCTTGGCGCGGGTAAGACGGAGCCTCGCAAAAACGAATAATCCTTTCGTTGGCAAAGCAATGCTGAGAAAAGAATGACGGGCTCAGCGCTTGGGATGAGCCCGCATTCCTTGTTTGTTCATTTTTCGATATCGGTAATTTGCTGACTGTTTCACTTAGCCTGCACGCACTTCCTTTCTAGTGATCAAGGCGGACTCCGACTTATTTTTTTGTAACAATCAGTCGTTGGCGAAAACAGGGTTTCTTTCGGTTTCATTTATGTGAGGTTCCCCCGCCGAGGAACATGGGTGTGTTGACTGCAGATAGGGTAGGGAAGCATTCGGGGATTCAGTTTTGGACGGCCTGTTCGTTGTGCTCACTTTCGGCGTCTTTCTGATACTTCAGTCGTGTCGCCTCTCCCCCGCGCAAATGACGGATTTGTTTGTGATAATCGAGCACATTTTTTACTTCATTCGCGAGTTCCGGATTGATATTCGGCAGTCGCTCCGTCAGGTCTTTATGGACCGTGCTCTTCGACACACCGAATTCTTTGGCGATGACTCGAACCGTCTTCTTCGTCTCCACGATATGCTTTCCAATCTTGATCGTACGCTCTTTGATGTAGTCATGCACACCACTCGCCTCCTGTTAATCTGAAGATGCGAAATGAGACAATGTATGGAGGGAAACGGAAACAAACGCTCAAACTCGTTTCAAGCCCGCCGCGCTCACCTCGAAACCCCGTATGTGAGTTTGTAACATCTTATTAAACGAGTCTCCGTTATATGCCAAAAAATCAAGTGGGACAAGGGATCACGCAGGTTTCAAAGGCATGCGAAATGGACGGGAAATGGAGAAAGAACTTTCCCGGTTGCGCTTGAGGGGAAAGTTCTTCCTTCTTTGGGTTGAGATGGAAGGATTTTTCTTCGGAGCTGGGGAAAAATCCTGCCCGCTTTTAATGGGAGTGGAAAGAACTTTCCCGGTTGCACTCAAGGGGAAAGTTCTTCCTTTTTTGGATTGAGATGGAAAGATTTTTCTATGGTGCTAAGGAGAAAAATTCCTGCCCACTTTTGATGGGAGTGGAAAGAACTTTCCCAGTTGCGCTCAAGGGGAAAGTTCTTCCTTTTTTGGATTGAGATGGAGGGATTTTTCTATGGTGCTAAGGAGAAAAATCCTGCCCGCTTTTAATGGGAGTGGAAAGAACTTTCCCAGTTGTGCTCAAAGGGAAAGTTCTTCCTTTTTTGGATTGAGATGGAAGGATTTTTCTTTGAAAAATCCTATCTGTATCACCGCATTTCATAGAAAGTTTAGGTTAGCTGGAATTCGGTCTAACTCCTGTTTTTCGGTCTAACTTTTCGCGGGTTCGGTCTAACTTTTTCACGGTTCGGCCTAACTTATTCTCGCTTCGGTCTAACTCTGGATTTTCGGTCTAACTTTTCGCGGGTTCGGTCTAACTTTTTCTCGCTTCGGTCTAACTCCTGTTTTTCGGTCTAACTTTTCGCGGGTTCGGTCTAACTTTTTCATGGTTCGGTCTAACTTTTCCTCGTTTCGGTCTAACTCTGGATTTTCGGTCTAACTTTTTACGGATTCGGTCTAACTT
>NZ_JAFBEV010000009.1 GCF_016908935.1 Sporolactobacillus spathodeae
CGCGGCAGACACCCTTGTCCTCAGCTAACAGTTCCTACTGCCAAGCCTGTAGCGGACTTTCACCGCCTAGCTGTCACCCATGCCGGGCGCACTAAGAAAAACCGCAGGCCCTTTATTGGGCCTGCAGTTTTTTCGATAGCCATTAATCGTTTAAAGAATAATCGCAATGAGGCCACCAGAACCTTCGTTGATAATCCGTTCCAGCGTTTCCTTTAGCTTGTAGCGGGCATTTTCCGGCATCAGGGCCAGTTTTGCGGATATCCCTTCGCGGACAATTGAATTAAGCGATCGTCCGAAAATATCCGAGTTCCAGATTGAGAGTGGATCGTCTTCAAAATCCTGCATGAGATAACGAACAAGCTCTTCGCTCTGTTTTTCGGTGCCAATAATCGGTGCGAATTCAGACTCGACATCGACCTTAATCATATGAATGGACGGGGCGACAGCTTTCAGCCGGACGCCAAACCGTGATCCTTGCTTAATAATTTCCGGCTCATCAAGGCTCATATCGCTTATCGAAGGTGCGGCAATGCCGTAGCCGGTTTGTTTCACCATTTTTAATGCATCCGCAACTTGATCGTATTCCCGCTTCGCGTGAGCAAAATCTTGCATCAGCTGCAGCAGGTGGTCCTTCCCGCGGATTTCAACACCGACCACTTCTTTCAGTACCTGATCATAGAGATTATCCGGAGCAAACAGATCGATTTCTGCCGTCCCTTTCCCCATCTCGATACCGGAGAGCTGTGCATTTTCAATAAAATCGTACGCGCTGAACGTATTCACGACACGGTCAACGTCACGAAGTCGTTTAATATCTTTGACGGTGTCTTTGACGGCACCCTCGTAATTTTTGCGCAACCAATGCTCTTCATTCAGAACCATAACCCAGCTCGGCAAATTGACATTAACTTCGAGTACTGGGAATTCGAACAGCGTTTCGCGAAGCACGTTATTGATATCATGCTCTGTAAGGTTTTCCACGCTTTGTGCAAGCACCGGAATATCATATTTCTCAGCTAATTCTTTACGTAAGGCTTCCGTATCCGGATGATACGGATGGGCCGAGTTGACAATCATGATAAACGGCTTGCCGACTTCTTTTAACTCATCAACAATCCGTTCTTCTGCTTCCATGTAATCTTCACGACTAATTTCTCCGATTGACCCGTCTGTTGTGACGACAATACCCAAAGTCGAATGCTCCTGAATCACTTTCCTCGTGCCGATCTCCGCAGCCTCTTGAAAGGGAATCGGTTCATCGTACCACGGTGTATGGACCATGCGTGGTCCGTTCTCGTCCTCGAAACCTTTCGCACCTTTTACAGCATAGCCGACGCAATCAACGAGCCGTATATTTACCTCTAGCCCTTCGTCCACATTTACAGTCACGGCATGATTCGGAACGAATTTTGGTTCAGTCGTCATTATCTGTCGCCCTGCTGCACTCTGCGGCAATTCGTCTTGTGCGCGAACTCGATCTGCCTCATTTTCAATATTCGGTAAAACAACTAATTCCATAAACTTTTTAATAAAGGTTGATTTCCCTGTACGCACGGCTCCGACAACCCCGAGATAAATATCGCCGCCAGTTCGCTCTGCAATGTCTTTGAAGATATCCACTCGCTCTAATTTTTCCAAAGTTTGCACCCTCCCGCTCCTCCTTCTATCCATGACGCTCGGTGATATAATTCATAAATATGACTTTGTCCATTGATTATTCCAAATAATTAATCGCACCGAGGGATAAATTCATGGAAACTTGGACCGGCTGCCGCCAGCCTTCTGTCCGTATAAAGGTATTGTCCGGAATGGGATTTATGACAGTGAACTGAATTTTTTTCATAACGAGAACGCATCGCTGATCACAACGAATTGATCATTCCTCATGTGTCTCTGAGAAAAACTTGGCTTAGCCAAGTCCTTTTTTGCAAAATTGCGCTCTAGCTGCTCGCTTGCCGCGGGCGATCCATGAGCCTCCTCAGACAGGCTAGAATCTGCGGGGTCTCATTTGGCTCGCTTTTCCCGCAGGCGTCTCGCGCCTTCGCTCATTTTTTGTGCAAAATCTTATACATTCTTATCTTTTGAGAAAAACTTGACTTAGCCAAGTCCTTTTTTGCAAAATTACGCTCTAGCTGCTCGCTTGCCGCGGGCGATCCATGAGCCTCCACAGACAGGCTAGAATCTGCGGGGTCTCATTTGGCTCGCTTTTCCCGCAGGCGTCTCGCACCTTCGCTCCATTTTTTGTGCAAAATCTTATACATTCTTATCTTTTGAGAAAAACTTGACTTAGCCAAGTCCTTTTTTGCGAAATTACGCTCTAGCTGCTCGCTTGCCGCGGGCGATCCATGAGCCTCCTCAGACAGGCTAGAATCTGCGGGGTCTCACTTGGCTCGCTTTTCCCGCAGGCGTCTCGCGCCTTCGCTCATTTTTTGTGCAAAATCTTATACATTCTTATCTTTTGAGAAAAACTTGACTTAGCCAAGTCCTTTTTTGCGAAATTACGCTCTAGCTGCTCGCTTCTTATCCATTCAAGCGTACAAAAAAAGCAGAGAGGAAACAAACTGTTTTCTCTCCACCTGACTAAATCCTTCCACGCCTGCCAGCACTTGCGAAATAGTGACGCACGCTATACCGTATGCTATTCCCACAGGTTTTGCCGCTGACGTCAGCCCAAGTCGTTACTTATTCTGACCAAACATTTTTGCCAGAGAGGAAAAATTGGCTGGCAGATTACCTGATGTAATTGCCTTTACTAATGCTTCTTCCTTCTCTTTCGGCACATCGACCCCTGCTGCCAAACCGATGCGCCCAATCAATTGCCGGACAACCACGGGATTGTTGAAATCGGCTCCAGATACCGAATCCGCAATCTTGTAAATTTCATCCTTGTTCATACGTGTCTTCTTCTCGATGTTATCAAAAAAAGGATTTTTCGAATCCAATGAACGTCCTCCTTTTCCCCTGCATTCCTTACATCGTATGCGGGGGAAAAAAGAGCGTTACCCAGTCGATCAAAGTTCTTTCGATATTTTCTCCACGAGCGATTCAGAGAACGCAGCAATTTCGTCCTTTTTATCGCGTCCCATCAATTCATCGACTGCTTCTTTTGGCTGTTTGCCTTCAAAAAGAACTTGGTAAATGGCTGAGGTAATCGGCATATCGACGTCTTCTTTTTTTGCCAACGCATAGGCAGCTTCAGCCGTGCGAACACCTTCAACAACCATCCCCATATGAGCAAGCACATCGTCAAGATTTTTTCCTTTGCCAAGCATATTGCCGGCCCGCCAATTACGGCTGTGCACGCTTGTACAAGTGACGATCAGATCGCCCATCCCCGTTAAGCCGATAAACGTCAGTGGAAAAGCACCGAGCTTCGTCCCAAGACGTGAAATTTCTGACAGACCTCGCGTGATTAAGGCAGCCTTGGCATTATCACCATAACCGAGGCCATCTGAAACACCTGCACCAAGTGCAATAATATTTTTGAGCGCGCCGCCGATTTCCACACCAATAATATCCTCATTGGTATAGACGCGAAAATAATGGTTGAAGAAGATATCCTGAGCTTTCCTCGCTGCTTCCAAATCTTTCGAGGCAACAGCAACCGTCGTTGGATGGCGCTGAGATACTTCTTCAGCATGGCTCGGTCCTGACAGGACAACGACCGCTTGCCGAAGCTGTTCAGGGATCTCCTCTTCAATAACTTCTGACATCCGTTTAAAGGTACCCGGCTCAATCCCCTTCACCCCATGAATAAACAGTACGGGATGTTTGAGAATCGACCGGACCTTCTTCAATACATCACGCATCGCTTTTGCCGGTACGACAAGCAATACTGCTGCAGCGTCTTCGAGAGCTTCTTCCAGGCTAGATGTACCATGAATGGCCAGCGGCAGAACAACGCCTGGAAGATATTTGTTATTTATGTGTTTTTTGCTTATCTCTTCAGCCTGTTCCTTTCGGTGACTCCATAGACTGACTGTATATTGATTGTCGGCGAGTACCATCGACAACGCCGTTCCCCAACTTCCGGCACCCAGTACCGCTATCTTTTTCATCTAAGAACGCCTCCTTGAGCCATTTGCCAACTTCTCGTTCACGCTTGTGCTTTTTTATGACCGATTTTGTTCTCATTGCCATGAATCAACCGAATAATATTGGCTCGGTGCTGGAAATAGGCAAGTACGGTAATCAGGAACATGATCAGAAGTACTGCGTTGCTGAATGTTCCAAAAAATACGCCTAATACCGGTGTGAGCAAGAGAAAAATAAGCGATCCGAGCGAGACGTATCGGGTCAATGCAATCACAGCAAGAGTCACCAAACCTGCGATCAGCGCCTCAATTGGCATAATCATGAAGAACACACCAATTGTTGTCGCAACGCCTTTACCACCCTTGAATCCGTAATACACGGGGAAATCATGACCGAGAATCGCGGCGAAACCTGAGAAAACAACCGCCCAATCAGGCACTGCAAGGAGAAAACGTGCAATCAGAATACAAACGATGCCTTTCAGTATATCAAGAAAAAGCACACCGATTGCCGGACCAGTCCCAAGAATTCGCTGCGTATTGGTTGCCCCTGCATTGCCACTTCCTGTCTTGCGTATATCGATTTTTTTTATTTTTTTTGTTATGAGATAACTAAAGCTCACCGCCCCAATAAGATAAGAAAGAATGATGGATAAGATAATAAGCATGGGAACAGCCCCTTTTATTGATCGTTATTATTTTTCTTTCTAGTGATTAACTTAATCGGTGTGCCGATAAAGCCAAATGTCTCACGGATTCGATTTTCCAGATAACGAACATATGAAAAATGCATCAGTTCTGGATCGTTGACAAACAAGACAAAAGCCGGTGGTTTGACGGCAACTTGAGTGACGTAGAATATTTTGAGCCGCTTGCCTTTATCCGATGGCGGCGGCGTCATCGCCACGGCATCCATGATGCAGTCATTGAGCAAGCTTGTCTGAATCCGCAATGAGTGGTTTTCAGCGACCTGCTGAATAACCGGTAACAGCTGATTCGTACGCGAACCGGTTAACGCCGATAAATAGACAATCGGTGCGTAGCTAATAAACTGGAAATTTTCGCGAATTTTCTTCGTAAACTGATCCATCGTTCGTGTTTCTTTTTGGACCGCATCCCACTTATTGACAACAATCACAATTGCGCGACCTGCTTCAAGAGCGTAACCGGCAATTTTTTTATCTTGTTCGAGAATGCCTTCTGCGCCGTTAATCAGAAACAGAATGACATCTGCCTCCTCAATCGAACGCTGTGCGCGCAGCACACTGTATTTCTCCGTTTTTTCATAGACCTTACCACGTCGGCGAATACCTGCTGTATCGACAATGATATAATCCTGACCATCTCTAGAAAACGGCGTGTCAATAGCATCGCGGGTTGTTCCAGCAATGTCGCTGACGATCACCCGTTCACGACCAAGAATTTGGTTAACCAGAGATGATTTGCCAACATTCGGTCGACCAATTAAAGCAAAGCGGATCGCGCCATCATCAGTTTCATCATCATCCTGAGGCGGAAAATTGGCGACAACCTTGTCCAACAAATCACCGAGACCCGTACCATGGGCACCGGAGACGCCTTGTGGATCGCCAAGGCCGAGCGAATAAAATTCATAGATCTCATTTCGTCTTGTATAATTATCAATTTTGTTGACACCGAGGACGACTGGCTTTTTTGAGCGTCTAAGTAAGTCTGCCACTTGCTCATCCGCGTCGGTCAGACCCGTTTTCCCATCGACCAGAAAAAGAATCACATCAGATTCGTCCATTGCTATTTCAGCTTGAGCTCTCATTTCAGTAAGGAGCGGTTCATCGCTAATTTCAATGCCCCCGGTATCAATGACATGGAATTCATAGTTCAACCATGTCCCATTTCCATACAACCGATCGCGTGTCACACCAGGCATATCTTCGACAATTGCCGCGCGACTGCCAACAATTCGATTGAAAATTGTCGATTTCCCGACGTTCGGTCGTCCGACAATGGCTACTGTTGGTTTTGACATACTGTTCCTCCTACGAGTCCGGTTCCGCAGGTCAAATCACACGGGATCCTTACCCGCGTACCGCACCTTCCATTTCCTGTACTGTCGCCTGGTACTCCGATCACACCAAGCAGTGTGCAAAAAAATAAATCCCATCACTGTTTTCTGCTTCCTAATCGTAACAAAAATTACCTGTTGACTCAATGTCAAAAGAAAATGACATCATTAGTATTTTCTAAATGTATCAGAAAAACTGGTTACATCCTGTACTTATTTGTGTCACATGAGCTCCGGTCGCTGGCTTGCCACGGGCGCACCGCGAGTCTCCTCAAACAAGCTAGCGTCTGTGGCGTCTCGCTGGCAAGCTATTCCGTAGCCGTCTCGCCTTTTACCCTTTTTTTATGCAAATTTTTCATTCGAAACATACAAAAAAAACGGAAAAACAGGAGACAGGAAAGTTTCCTTTTTTCCGTTTTTTATCTGTACTTGTCAACCTTAGAACCGTTCGCTTACAAAAAAATAAGCAATGGGAAAACACCTTTATGACGGATTATTTATATTTCTTTAACTGCTCGCCAATCATATCGCCCAATGAAAAGCCTGAGGAATTGTCCTCATCGTCAGGTGCCGCCACAGGTTGTTCAAAGCTTGGTCGCTTAGCCGGAATGCTTTCTTCCAAAGCCTTCATGCTGAGTGAAACCCGCTGATCGTCGAAGTTGACATCCAACACTTTCACCTTAATCTGCTGACCTTCAGAAAGCACTTCTTCAGGAGTGGCTACATGTTGATGTGAAATTTCTGACACGTGTACGAGGCCTTCCACACCCGGCAACAATTCGACAAAGGCACCAAACGGAACAAGACGTTTAACCGTACCTTCAAGAACGTCATCCGGATGAATTTTTTCTTTTGCACTTTCCCATGGTCCTGGTTGCGTTGCCTTGATCGACAAAGAAACACGTTCATTTTCCGGATCGACGGTCAATACTTTAACCTTGACTTTATCGCCTTCTTTAACGACTTCCGAAGGTGTCTCTACATGATAATGAGCGAGCTGTGATATGTGCACAAGGCCATCCACTCCGCCGATATCAACAAAAGCACCGAAATCCGTTAAGCGTTGAACCGTACCTTCGAGAACATCACCTTCGTGGATCTTCTGCAACGTTTCATCCTTCTTCAGATCTGCTTCCTCGTCCAAAACGGCACGATGAGAAAGAATAACTTTTCTTTTCTCGCGATCCAGTTCGACAATTTTGACGTCAAGCGGCTTGCCTTTATAATCGCTGAAATCTTCAACAAAATGTCTTTCAACGAGCGATGCTGGAATAAATCCGCGGACGCCGAGATCGACAACGAGACCACCTTTAACAACATCTGCAATTTCAACTGAGAAAGTAGTCTTGTTATTAAATTTGTCTTCGAGGTCTCCCCACGCCTGATCGGCGTCTACTTCACGTTTTGACAAAACCAGTTCATCATCTTCAAGCTTTGTTACTTTCACCTTGACTTCATCGCCTTCTTTGAGCAAATCATTTACTTTTTCTACATGAAGGCTTGAAAGTTCGCTGATAGGCAAGATACCGTCAACTTTATATCCAACATCAACTAATGCATGTTTTTCTTCTACTTTTGTTACCTTGCCGCTTCGTACATCACCGACCTGCAATGCTCCGTTATTCAAATCTTCAACCATTCTCAGGGACCTCCTTTAGTAAACCAACACGAAATTACCCATATGTTTAACTTCTTACAATTGAGGACATTTGTCAAGCAGATGAACTTCTATAAAAAGCATTCGTATCAATTCGCTTCAATCAGCCGCCGAATTTGATCCATGATGACTGAGGAAGCTTCTGACGATTTGACCCGTCCTTCTTTCAATGCCGCCGTATTTATCGGTTTACCGAAAACCACGGTAAGCTTTGCTCTGAATTTATAATTCCCAATTATCGCACACGGTATTACTGTAGCATTTGAATTTAAAGCAAAAAAGCCGGCACCTGAAAGTCCCTTTTTCAGGTCACCTGTATGATTCCGCGTTCCTTCAGGAAAAATAAGCAAAGCATGTCCCTGACGCAGCAAATTGAGTGCTAATCGGATGGCCCCACGATCACCTGTCCCGCGCTTAATAGGGAAAGCATTCACTTGACGCAGTATCGATCCAAGCACAGGTACCTGAAACAGTTCTTCCTTAGCGACAAAACTGAGCTGCCTTTTCAATGAGATACCGATGAGCGGCGGATCAAAATTGGAGCGATGGTTGCAGCAGATTAAGACAGGGCCTTCATCGGGCAGATTTTCCTGACCCTTGACTTCAATACGGAAATAGAATCGGTAAAAGATCCCAGCCAGCGGCTTACCAATAAAGTAAAGGCTCATGCCAAACGCCTCGCATTCACAATACGCAGAATTGCAGCAACAACTTCTTCGATATTCAGCGATGTTGTATCCAGTTCGATTGCATCGTCCGCTTTCACAAGCGGCGAAATTTCTCGCTCCATATCTTTCTTGTCACGGCGTGCAATCGCATCTTGCAACGCCTCAATAGATGGATGACGTCCTTTGAGCTCTTCCTCCTTAAAACGTCGAATCGCTCTTTCCTCAACAGAAGCTTTCATAAAAATCTTGACATCTGCGTTGGGCAACACATGCGTGCCGATGTCACGGCCATCCATCACTACTGAACAGCTTTCAGCAAGTCTACGCTGCCGGCGAACCATCTCTTCACGCACTTCCTTATAGGAAGAAACGAGCGAAACCTGCTCAGTTACCTCAGGTAAACGAATCTCTTCGGTCACATCCTGTCCATCGACAGAGACGTGTTGCCCGTCTTCCATCTGCCGTAGAACAATTTCCGTACTATCCAGCAGATCCTTCAGTGCTTTGCCACTTTTCAGGTCAGCTGCTGCATGCAATGCTTTATATGTAAGCGAACGATACATAGCACCCGTATCAATATAAATAAACCCCAGTTCCCGAGCCGCAATTTTCGCAACTGTACTTTTCCCCGCAGCAGCTGGTCCATCAATCGCAATCTGAAATTGTTTTCCCATAACCTCGTACCCCACATTCTTCTCTCTCGAATTCACAATCGCCATTGTTTTCTATTGACAACAACGTTGTTCTACCTCTGTCGATCTCTCGGACGGACGTTCCCGAACATTTTTCTTCGTTCCTCTAATTGTTTTTCAAAACAGAAACGTATAACCGGCTGCCTGTCCCGCTCACTATCAAACAGAAAACGAAGCGACGCCTTCAAATGGTTCGTTTTATGATCCGTAAAGATACGTGTAATCATTCCCTTGATTTTTAGATAACGTGTCTCTGATTCTGTTGAAACTAAACTTAACCATAAATCAACGGGTTCGTCTGCCGCCAGATCATGTGAAGCAGACAATAAAATCAAGGCACCGCCACCGCCAATATCACTCGTAACTGTATTAAACGGCGCAAATTTTCCTACTGAAGAGTGAATTGCAATATTCTGATTGGTGACAACGCGCACAAAATTGCGCCGTTGTACTTTCCTCACCGCTTCTTCTCCACCATAAGAGATGAGAAGTAGCGGAATCTTTCCTTGCTGCACTCTACGTTCAAAAACAGCGTGAAAACTATAGACGTGACGCCCATCGACATAGCTCGCTTCAAATGGTGTCTGATTCATGAGTACGACAGTTTTATCTGTCTTCTCATCAATCGGATAGTCAACGATTAGCTCATTTTCATAGACCTCAGCCAATCGGCAGCGATAAAGATGCTCGATTCCATCCGCATCGATTGATTTTAACCTGAGTGTTTCACCCGCATTGAAAATCATAAAGACAACCCCCGCGACCGATAGAATCTAATTTAACGGACATACCTAGTAACTTAGGAAAGCGAACCGTTCAAAAACCCGTCACAGATATTATACATTAAATTGATTGATGAAAAAAACAGACATTTTGCTAATCGCGTAATAATTCAACTTTTTCCTGGTCCCCATTGTCGGCATTCAGAAAAACGCGATACGTCTCATTGCCCCGCGTCGCAAAGAATTCATAGCAGAGGATATTCTTTAATGTCGTATTTTGGAAAACTGCCAGATTTGTCTCCCGTACACGTAGTTCAGAATTTAATTGTTTGCGGACGGCATCTGCTGTCAATTTAGGTTTCAGAGGAACATCGCATTTATTGGCCAGATAGTCGCTCTGATCAAAAGCAATGATCTCGTTTCGATCCATGGCTGTTTTTATTTTAACCGATGCCGGATAGAGACGCACTTGGTTTCTGATTGGCACAAATGTGAAAACGGCTACTCGGTTATAGGAATCCCTTTTCGTTAACAACATGTTATGAAACCCATGTTGCTTCAGAAAAAGGGCAGCCTTCTGCTCGGCTGTATAGAGACCAATCCGCTTCGAACCGATCGCGCGATCCACTAGAAACCAGATTACATGCCCACCTTTTTGGCTAACAGAGGCCGAGTAAGCGGGCCCTTTTCCGTGATTGGCCCGTAACGTCAGATCAAAGGCGGGAATGCTCGATCCTTTACCTGTTGCATCGATGGACTGGATCTTTGTGTTTTTCAAATTAAGCCAGTCGATTAAGTGGTCTGATGCCTGTTCTTTATTTAGCTGCTTTCCAGGCAAATCGCGAAAACGCTTTTTGTTAAAAACCATATTTCGCGGATTTTCCGGGCTGAAGCTCTGTGTATAGTCTGTTGCTTGACCATTTACACGTTTCAGGCCATCAATCACCTGATTATCTTGATTCTGTTTTTTCATTTTTAATGCCATTTCGACGTCCATCCAACGCAGGTGATTAGCCATCACTTTCTCTTGAACAGCGCGCAATCCGTCGCGTATCGTCATCGATTCGTGGTAAAGCTTTTGCAGCGTGCGGTATTCTTCGGCGCTAAGCCGTCGATCATTCGTTGTTTTCACGCCGGTGTTATATGTGAAATCACCAACATGTGCAAGGAACTCGTTTGTTCTATTAAATGGCATCAGCGTCAGCGGCAATTCGTTTGCTGCCGCATGGGCCAGCGCGCTCAGCCGCCAAGATTCAACAAGCTGTGGTCGCATGGACTGTCGCGTCTGCATCGCCAGAGCCATTCCGAGCGTCTCCTCGAGCGAATCGACATAGTAGGTCAGCTCATGATAAGACTGCTGATAATGGTTTTCTGCATGAATTGTAACAGCCTGGCGCATTTGATGCTCTCGATAGCCCCAGATACTTAAGGTGACGACAAACAGAACAGCAAGAACGTAGCCAGTCCAAATCCAGAATCTCCGTCTCATGAGACCCCCCCTATTTACAGAAAATATGCTTGCCGATTTTCCCAATCTGCGGACGCGACCAAATCCATGCGGAGGTTGCTGTGTCCGGATTAAAATAATATAGAGCGCCATTGGTCGGATCCCAACCATTAATTGCGTCCATTACAGCTTTTTTTGCATTTTCATTTGGTGTGAGCCAAATCTGACCATCCGAGACAGCGGTAAATGCACCCGGCTGGAAAATCACATCAGAGATATTGTTCGGAAACCGCGAATCGGACACGCGATTAATAATGACAGCACCGACAGCTACCTGACCGATATAGGGTTCGCCTCGAGATTCTCCGTAAACAGCGTTCGCCATGAGATTGACATCTGCTCGAGAATAGCCCTGCGGAAGATTATCAATCGTGTATTTTCCTTTATTCGTCTGATTGGGTGCTTTAGTATTTGTGCCGCTCTTCGTCGCATTATCCGGCTTACCGGCCGTGCTACCCTTCGATTGCTGCGAAGCTTTTTGAACCTGCTGGTTAAGCGGCACCCCACCGTAATAGGTAAAAGTATTGCCCGCTTTTAAATTGCGGTCAATATAATCTTTATCAAACCGCGACGCCTTCACTAACTTCTGTTTGACACTATCGCCAGCAATCCCGTCAACTTTCATTCCATAATTCTTTTGAAAAGAGCGAAGCGCCCAATACGTACTGTATCCGAATTTTCCGTCGATCGCTCCTTTATAAAAGCCGATATATTGAAGACGCGCCTGTAATTCAATCACATCATCCCCTGTTTCGCCTTGAGTGATTATTTGATTTGAAAAGGCGGACGCTTGCATGCTCTGCAGGCAAGTTAACACAAAAACAAGCAGAATTGCCCACCGCCATTGCTTTTTCACAAGCCTTTTCCTCCTTGCAACTGATAACATCTTGCTTCAGTGTCTCTTGCATCAAGTGAATCTCTGACTGAAATCAAGATTATCATTCCTATAAAAAGCCTTTTTATGCATCTGTTGCCTGCTGGCCTTTTGGGTTTTTTCAAGGAAGAAAAATTGATGTGCTGTAAAAGCTTTGTCTTGTTCAATTCAGGCAAACTTGGCGTAGCCTAGTCTCTTTCTCAACAATTGCGCTCTAGTCGCTCGCTTTTCCCACAAGGCGTAGAGCGCCTCACTGCATTTTTGTACGAAAATCTTTATACATGCTTATTCTTAAAATAAAGAGGCTGTCTCATAAGTCTAAAAATAGACTTTTGAGACAGCCTCTTTGCTGCCCTATTTATCTTTTCCTGCATGAACAAACGATTGTCTGCATAGGTTCTTAGTGGCAACAAAAGCAGAAAAACAGCAGGCAAGATCAAGCCTGCGGCATTCCGCCAAAATACGTGTGAATATCGGCAATTGCATGATCCTTCATCAGAAGTTTTCCGTACTCTGCCAGTCTGTGAATCGTAATTGTTGAGGTATTGCCAAACTCGGCAAGAAGAGCAATTAACGTTTCGAGATTGACAGCAAGTTCCGAATCCGCTTCGTTGAAGTAAAGATAATACTTATTTTCGAATAAGTAGAGACTACCGCCATCGATGCCGATCTGATGCAGAGTCATTGATAAACGAATAATGTCTTCAAATTGTTCAAACTGATAAAGAATATCCTGACTCTCGTCCATTGTGACCTGCATCTGGATAAAGTCATCATCTTCTTCAAAGTCATCGGCATCTTTACTGTTCTCATCCGACCGACCTTTTGAGACAATGACAACCATACCTTGAGCCGGCAATGAAAAAACTTCAACATCTATCGGACCATTGGCTTCAAAACCAAGCTCACTGCCTGCTTCATCCATCATATCACGAAAAAGCTGTTCCACGCGCGGCAGATCATGCCACATATCTTCTTTTGAAATCCCTCGTTCATTCAAATCGTCAAAAGTCAGGAATATTTTAATCCTGTCACCGTTCAGACGTTCCAATCGCATGCCAAACGCCCCCTTGCCATCCCAGCCTGATCATTACTCAGCATCGCAGACCCTTTTCCTTACTATATGTTTCTTTCCTGTTTCGGTGCTACTGGTGAGCCAGAAGAGCCTCATTCTGAGAAAAAAATATAGAGAACTTTAGTGTAGTATACAACGCCCTTAAAAAAAAGTACATGCTGACGCTCAATTGTCTCGCCTCAAGCGAAGCAGAGACGCAGATAGAGCGTATCCGGCGGTGCGGCGAAACGAAGCGGCAGTTTTGTTGTTCCATAGCCGTTACTGATGATTAGTGTCCCAAAATCAAGTTTTTTTACCCCACCTTTTTCTTTAATTGTCAGACCAAACAGATTAATCTGTCCGCCATGTGTATGTCCGCATATTGCATAGGAGAGACCCATTGACCGTTTAAGCTTTTTCTTTATCGATGGATTGTGGCTGAACAGTAACGTTGGCGCGTCAGCATGACGCGTAGCGAGTGCTTCTGCCAATCTATCCCGCCGGGTTGTCGCATCATTAACACCCGTGAAATTAATCACTTGACCGCCCTTTTGTATCACTGCCGTCTGATTATCTAAAATAGTAACGTGACAGTCATGCAGCAATCTTTCAATGGCGTTTTTTCCAGTATCCCCATCATGATTGCCCCAGACAAAATAGGTTGGTGCAAGTTGTGTTAGACGCCTCAAATTCTCTCTGACACGAAATAACGGAACACCCCGTTCTGTCAAGTCACCACCGATAACGACATAATCCGGCGGTGCCGGTAATTTATCGAGTAGATGTCGCGTGACTTTACGGCGGTGAATATCTGAAATGAAAAAGATTGTTCGCCCTTCAAAAACAGGCGGCAGATCGTCAATCAGCAGTTCAATTTGAATCAAGCGATCAGCGTGCGCTTCTGAATACATGAAAACAAACAAAATTGACAATAGCCATATGATTGCAGCGAAAAACACGTAAAAGTTCGCCAACAGCCTCACCCCTATTTCCCGGCATCTATTTAAAATAGGTTTCTTTACGAGTCGGCTGCAAATGACGGTCGTCATAAAAAATTATAGCCTCAAGAATTTTCCGTCTTATTTTTTAGAATCGAGTCTAATGACAAGCAGCGAGAGCATATAAAAAAAAAGAATTAATTTTCAAATGATTGGAGGCTTTTGAATTGCCAGCAAGCAGAAGATGGGTACAGCCCTATGTCAGCCCTTTTGACCCATGTCCACCAATCGGTCCGATAGCCTATGAAACGCCGATACAGCTTTATCTCGGCTTTCAACCCCCAGGTATGGAGCAATTTTCACCGGTTCAGGCGCTCGCCCACGGTACATTATGGCCAGGTCTATACTCGCCGTATACAAACCCTTATCTCGAAAAAAAGAAAGGATGATCACTGTGTCCAGGCAAAATCCACTACCACCTGAATACTATGATGAGTTGCACGCTTTGCAGGCGATTGATTTTACACTCGTGGAGTTGAACCTTTATCTAGATACCCATCCGGACGATTTAGAAACATTAAAACAATTTAATTCGACAGCTTTAAAAAGCCGTGAAATGACCGAAGCATTTGAGAAAAAATATGGACCGCTGCAAAATTTTGGTCATAGTTTTTCTGCCTATCCTTGGCAGTGGAAAGAAGCACCTTGGCCATGGCAGGTCTAACAGCGTTGCATTGAACACAAGCAGACGTAAATGAAGGGAGAGCGAACAGAGACATGTGGTATTATCAAAAAAAATTGCAATATCCTGTTCGTGTCGGTACGTGCAATCCACGTCTTGCCAAATTTCTGATCGAACAATACGGCGGTGCAGACGGTGAACTTGCAGCAGCACTCCGCTATCTAAATCAGCGCTATACAATTCCAGAACGCGTCATCGGTCTTCTTAACGATATCGGCACTGAGGAGTTCGCGCACCTTGAAATGATTGCCACAATGGTCTATAAACTAACGGTTTCTAAATTGCTACACATAAATATACTATTCCCTTCCTTATTATATTCTAAAAAAAGTGCAAAAAAAAATGGAGTCACCGCCAAAAAGACGGTAACCCCATAGCAATCTCAATAAACTTTTCCATATCCAATTCTCCAACAGAAGTTGCTTTTCCAACCCCTTCAACAATAACAGTTTTATCATCAACCGTTTCCTTTGGTTCTGCATGTTCTGCATGTTCTTCATGTTCTTCATGTTCATTATGTCTAATCATGATGTCACCGCCCTAATTGCAATTTATGAGGTTGATAGTTTGTCTAAGAACCTACACACAGGCACTTGCAGATAAGGACAGAAAAAGGACATTACATATTTGTTTTTTTTTTAATGTAACTTGTTTCATTTTTATAAGGCGGTGCTGCCTGTAAAAAGCGGGTGTTTTACGCCTATGTATATATAGGAATTAAAGCACAATATTGAATCACGGCCTTTGTTGGTTTGACCACTTCCAGCACTGGCCTTACTGGTACGGCGTTCCTGCCGTGCCTTTTTATTTAGCCTTTGACCTCAATAATTTTGAATCTTATCCATGAGAGGATGAACATATTGGAAAGACTTCCCTACAAGCAAGAAGTAGACGCTAGGTTTATCCGTCCTATTCGGCATACCCGCAACAAAAGTCTAGATGAGTTTAGTTGTTTTATGGAAATTGACCCTGCCACTATTAGTAAGCTAGAAAACAGACAGCTACGGTTTACACCCTACTATGAAGAAAAGTTGAGGCTGGCCATGAAACGGCTACGTATAACGGGCGTGGAAATCCAAAGTATTAGAAAACTGATAGATGTTAAAGAAAGTCGGAATTACAGGACATGACCACTGTAGGCCTGATACTGTTACTTAAACTGATTGTATTGACAAGAATTGAAAAACATAAAAGCGAGGTAATTAAACCATGACGGAATTTAATCCTGAACTTATTAGGGCATTGGCAAACGGGGACGCACAGGCATTAGAACAGATTAAAAGCTACCCGTTAACAGTAAGAATGGCATTAGGAACAGCGGTTGACCAACTACGGCGAGATGAAAATATAGTACCAATGTCAGGTGGCGGCTTTTCTCTCTATGAACAAAAACCAAGTTCTTATATGGACACTGAAGCTGTGGGAAAGGCATTAGCAGAACGTAATAAGAAATTACGTGAAGCAGAAGAACTCAAGGAAAAAATTAGAGAAGAACACTTATTGAAGGTTGCTAAACAACAAGCCACACGGGCAAGGCTTGGGCTTAGATATGACAGATAACTCAATGTTGTGATTTTCCCCTATACTCTACCCGCTGGCATTATTGCTGGCGGGCTATTTTTATACTCTCTAAAAGGCGGGATACAGTATGAATTACAATATAAATAACAATGTGGCAATCTTTTATCACACCTTAGAAAATGCTAAGAATTGCAAGGTTATGTTTGCAGACGGTTCTGTGTATTGGCAGAAAACCATTCCTAATACAGTACACTGGTACATTATCGGTGAACGGAAAAAGTTATACCTAGATGAGAAATGTGAACAGCTGGCAGACGTGACAAGGGCAGACAAAATAAAAGAGTGTAAGCGGCTAGGGCTTATTAAGGGTTAAGGTGAAAAGCCTTAGCCTTATTTTTTTGTACAAAAAAGATTTATCAAAATTATACTTAATTTCCTTACTAGAATTATTGATTACTGTCACAGTATCTTTTTATTATTAAAGTGATTGTTATTAGTTCTTATTTCATCACAGTTGGCAGTGCCTTTACTTGTGATTAACAAATCTCTGTTTTTGTGCCAAAGCAGGTTTCCAAGATTTTGCAAAAATTTTTTCTTAGACTTCAAACAAATTAAAATGGCGAAATCCTTAACCACCCTTGGTTGACGCAGTTCCTGCCCCCCTATATTGCCGCTGTGTTGCATTGAATCGGGTTAGAACTACGCTGATAGACATTTCATTGCAACTGAGGGCATAAGTCTAGAGGATATATGCAATGATAGCGTTACCAAACAGTTTAGAAACTGCGGTGTATATTTTGCAACCATCAGACCGCCCCCATAGACACCCCCCGTCCCCCCTATATACCCTTCAGCCTCATTCAATCCGGCACCTTCCCGCCGCTATCTCTGTCCTTCTCTGCCGCCGCTGTCCTCTCTTTCATTGCTTTATCTCTTATTCAGTCATTGCTTTATTGCCTCTTTGCTGTAGTCTCTCTGTGGCCTGTCCTGTACGGCCTCTGTGCTGTCCTGCGGCTGTCTCTTCCGTTCCCTTGCCGATGCCCGTTGCCTGTCCCTCTGCCGCCCTCTGTGGCTGTCCTGTGGAATCTCTTCCTTTCTCTTTACCCGTGCTATGCTTGTGTAGCAGTGTGGGCTATGTGCCTTGTTTACCCCGTCACTTTTTGACAGTGAATTATGGTAGTGGCTGAACCCCTGCCCCGCCTTTGTCTATTGCTGGCTGTCAATTGTGTACACTATCGAGAGTCATAACTTAAAAGTATTGACACCGATTTAAAAGTCTTGTAATATCAGGGTATCGGGTGGTGTCATTACTTAGTGTCATAAATAATATACAAAAAGGGGCTATACATAATGAAATATGGATATGCAAGGGTAAGCACAGTTCAACAAGATTTAAAGGCACAATTACAGACATTAGAGAAAGAAGGATGTGAAAAGATTTATTCTGAGAAGTTCACAGGCACAAAGACAGACCGCCCCGAATTTAAAAAACTGCTTTCTATGCTTAAAGACGGTGACACCTTAGTAATAACCAAACTAGACCGCTTTGCACGTTCTACAGGGGATGCTATAAAGACCATAAAAACCCTATTTGAAAAAGGGGTCAAAGTTCATGTGCTAAACATGGGCATCATAGAGAATACCTCGACAGGACGGCTTATCTTTAATATCATGAGTTCCTTTGCAGAATTTGAACGAGATATGATTGTAGAACGCACACAAGAAGGTAAGGCCATTGCTAAACAGCGGGGCGACTTTAGAGAAGGGCGGCCAAAAAAGTATTCTAAGAAACAAATAGAACACGCTTTAGGGTTGTTAGACAACCGTTCTTATAAAGAAGTGGAGAATATGACAGGAATTTCAAAAAGTACCCTGATTAGAGAGAAGAGAAATAGTTATAATTAAACTCCAATTAAAATGATATTTACTTACTCAACTGTCTTCAAATAAATGGGTGAACAAACCAAAGACTATCATTGACACAGGCTTATGTTTAACTTATGATGAACATAAGCTATTCATAAGTAAAGAAAGGGAGAATTTAAGTGCCTAATAAAAATTTATATAGTTCTTATTACACTAAATCTGAGTACATAACTAAATATATGGTTAAAAAGCTGGACTTTACTGAAAACCATTTAGTACTCGAACCATCCGCTGGTGATGGTGTTTTTATCGACGCTTTGCTTAGGAAGCATCCTAATACTAATATTACTGCTTATGACCTAAATCCCAAAGCAGTGAATGTTATGAGTGATAAGTATCGCAGTTTCGAAAATGTTAACGTTATCGAATCGGACACCTTACTTGATACTGACCTTGATATGAAGGTATTTATGGGCGGCTTTTATGATAGGATTATTGGGAATCCTCCATATGGTGCGTGGCAAGATTACGAAAAACGTGCAAATCTAAAGAATCTCTACCCAGGCTTCTACGTAAAAGAAACATATACATTATTTTTGTTACGGTGCATTTCCTTACTAAAAGAAAACGGTAAGTTGACCTTTATCATTCCTGATACTTTTATGAACCTTCATATGCATAACAATCTAAGAGAATATCTATTACTAAATACAAAAATTCATGAAATTCTAATGATACCCTCAAAGTTTTTTCCCGGTGTTAATTTTGGATACTCTAATCTTACAATCATAACAGTTGAAAAGGTTACCGAAGAATCAAACCTCTCAAATGTTATAAGGATAATTAGCGGATTAAAAAAGGTCACCGATATTGAAGACATAACCAATAATGAAAGGCTTGAAAAATACAAAATAATTAACATATCTCAAAAAGAGGTCTACGAATCCATTGATATGGCATTTTTAATTCGTGCCGATAACAAAACTAGAAATCTTATTAACAATCCTCAATTAACATTAGAAGATTTAGCATACTGTGTAACAGGCATTTACACTGGAAATAACAAGGCCTATTTTAAGGCATTAAATTCAGAGGTTAGAAATCCAACAAAATGCAATATTGTAGATAAAAATCTAATCGAATACGACTTTCTTCAATACAACAACCTGCTTAATGGTATCAAAAGCGAAAAACATTTTATTCCTGTAACCAAAGGAAATGCAGACATGTACTCCAGAAAAAACGAATGGTATATTGACTGGGGGGAAGAAGCAGTTCATCATTATAAAACAGACAAAAAGGCACGTTTTCAAAATTCAAAGTATTATTTTAAAAAAGGTATTGCTGTACCAATGGTTAAATCCAGTAAAGTCAAGGCAAATTTGATAAACAATCAAGTCTTTGACCAATCTGTAGTTGGAATATTCCCAAAAGAAGAAAAGTATTTATACTATCTCCTTGCCTTGTTGAACTCGGATGAAGTAAATACAATAATTCAAACAATTAACCATACGGCAAATAATTCTGCAAATTACTTAAAAAAAATTCCTATTGTACTTCCTGATTCTGAAAAAGACTTTAATCATGTTCTTGACTTAGTTAAGCAGATGATTAACAATATAAAACAAACTAATACTATAAATACAGAAATTCAAACTGAAATCAATCAGATTTTTAAAAACTTATATGAATCTGCTGAATCACCAGCGGAGATATTGAGTTAAATTATTTTCCGCCAAATAATCAAGAGTGTAATTATCTAAATCGTTTTTCCAATCAATGTTGTGTTCAATCCAATCTTTAAGTGGATAACCAGCTAATTCTTCAATTTTATCGTAAGTTTCATGGCCACAATAAACATCCCATAGATTAGAATTCTTTAGGGTTTGAAGATAGTGATTATTTTCATTTTCTTCAGCCCTAACTAATATTATGTTCACATAATTTGGATTGAGTTTTTTAAAAATACTACCTACCATTAACAATCTATTTGTATTTCCTTTTTCGTTTGAATTAAATCCGCTTTTATAATCAATATTGTATTTGATACCATCTTTTTCAAAGTGCAAATCACATTTTAATTGAATCTCACCTGAAGCTACTAGTTCCCACATTAAATCTAAGTATCTATTTAATTCCTTTTTTTCCTCGGCTGTCAAAGATGTCGTTTCAATAAATGCATTCAATTTGGATAATAATTGTAATTTTGCCTCTTCAAAACTCGGTGGAATAACTTCAGCAATTCCTGACTCAGAAGTATATTTCCAACAGAGTTTACAAAACGGTTCCCATAATTCGCCAATTCTTCGTGTAAAATCCATATATTCATAGGGTCTGATACGATTTCTGAACTCAATCATTACAATATATGAACAGTAGTGAATCATTAAAATCTTGTCAAGTCGTTCCAAATTAGTATGTTCAGTGTTATTAACAACTGGCTGAACTAAATTTTTAGTAATCTGTTTAACTTTAGAATTTATTTTCTTTATTGTAGAGTTATCACTACCTGCATTTCTAAAAATCTCCTCGCACTCTGACCTGAATAAACCCAATAGTTCTTCTTTTGAATGACTCAAATTTTCAAATTTCAAAAGAGATTTCCCCTTATAAAATATATTGATGATATTTAAACAGATAAATAATAACATAATCTACCATCATTATCTATTTATGGACATTTATCCTTAAACTTTTTAAGGATAAATAAATATGTAAAGCTATTTTTCCTTATCTAGCAAGGACTAAAGATAATGATTTCAGAGATATTTCAGATGATGTTAGGACATCCATACTAAGGCGGAAAAAAATTCTAAATCACACAACTCCGTAAATGGCACTATTTTTAAGAATCTATTCCTGAAAGCCTGTTACATGTCTTTCAAGGGAAGGGCTATTATTTCTTTATATCAAAAAATATCACTTTTCTGTGACTCTGTAAATTGAGTCCTTTTTTTGTTTCTAATTTTTTGAAACTGGCACTTACTAGGCTAGAAGCTGGTACTTATGCATTCCTACAGCGGCAACAAATAGCTATTGTACATGTAAAGTGAAATCACTCGACACCACTGGGCTGTGTATAAAAAAGTTTGGCAGGGTGGCACGTATAGAGGGCGGTGAGGCAGTTCTATGCACAAAAAAACACAGACATTAGTTCCTGAATTCTTTGATTTTTATTTCAAAATTATACAACAGCAGCGTTTACCATCTTCCTTCGCCTTTATCCTCATACCCCATTTCCATTAAATCCAATAAAGCATCCTCCCTTTGCATTTCGGCATAATTTTCTCCGTACTCTTCCTTTAGTTGTTCTTCATACTCTTCATAAGAAAGTTCAAAACGTGGTTCATCTATCATACCCTCTAAATCCTCAATGTGCATACAAAAAAAGTCAACCGCTTCATCATAACAGACCTTTAAATGTTTTATAAGTGTATCAGTCTCTTGTTCATCCAATTCGATAGCGTAATGCATAATATTATTACGAATTTTATTAACATGTAAAACGGTATCTGTAAATCTTGTAGGCAGTTCTATATCACATAAATACTCAATTCTTTTAAGTGCGTCTGTCAGGCATACAGTTCTTAGCTTAGGTTCTACATCAAAAACAGTTTTTGCACCATTTTTATCCTTGCTTAGCCTTTCTTTAGCATTCATATACATTTTTATGTTTTCAAACATAAATGATTGGCTATTTTCTTTTAAAATGAATTTCAGCAATAATTCAATTCCGTGACTTAAAAAAATAGTCGCATTTTTAATTAAATAATGCCCACCTTCAGCTAAATTATTAAATTCATTTAAATCATTGTGGGCAGTTTTTAACGAATCAACCCCATTGTCCAATAAAGAAAATTTCACAATTCTCATCCCCTTTGCTTCAAATTGTGATTAACCCTTTCCCAAAATTCTTATATATCAAGGGTCTTTATTTAATTAAAGTACCTGTGATTAACATACTATAGAAAGCCTCATGTATCAAGGGTTCACAGATTTTAATAATCACAATTTAATAATCACATATGGTACTACCTTTAACTTTTAAAAGTCCTATAATGAGGGACAGACTTAATCACAGCGGATTCAGTCAGGCTGTCTGAAAAAGTCCGACAATTTTGTAGCCCTTGTGGCTGTGGGGTTCTAGCGTTTGGTAAAAATTAGCCTGTTTGCGGGCATGTAATCCGAGGCCGCTGACACACATATTACTGTAGAAGAATGATACTTAAAGATAACTACCCTGATAACAGTAATAAAGATAAAAGATATGGCTTCGCCAGTTCGGAACTAAAGTTCCTCACGATATATAAAAGACAGTTAAAGATAATTCTAAAGAATCCTGTCCACAGAATAAAGAACAGATAATTACTTTTAAAATACTTTCATGAAGCGTTAGCGGAATGAAAGACGTTAGTAAGTTCCTTATCGTCATTTAATTTTTTGCCATTTCCCTAGCGGTCATTTCTGACTGTCTAGGGGCTATTTTTATGGCCTTTTTTCTCTTATTGCCCCACGTTTGACAGATGCCCATAAAAACCCTATGCCGCCCTAGTACAGCAACTCCGCCACTAACTATGTATCCTTTTCCGCACATGGACAGCATAGCCTTCTATAAGGCCTGTCATAGCCTTACAGCGGCATGTTCTATTTTCCCATCAACACACCAAAACAAAAACAGAGAAGTTAGCTTTCCTTCTTCTCTGTTTGTCCTTTGTAATGTATTTTAATGTTAATTTCTGCCTTATGGTCACCGACCCTTGTATATTCAATATGGTCAATCAGTGTGGTTAACAAATAATTGATTTCCTTTGTCTCTAGGTCTGATGTACCATTTAGCAGACATTTTAATTTGTTTACTGTCCCCCGCAATTCACCAATCTTTTCACTTCTCGATTGTCTATCTAATCTTTCTATTTGTTTTTCCAAATTTTGTTTTTGAGTTTTTAACTGCCTAATTTCCTTTTGTGCCTCATCCTCTGTGTATATTTCCGCTACGAAACCTCTTTGCACCCTTTTGATACTAGCGGCAATCTTTTTAATGTTTGCTTTTAGGATAGTTTTTTCATCAGCAGGATTAGTACTGTCTTGCCTTATGTTTTTCTTTATATCCTCTAAGTACAGTTCTAATCTGTTAACAAATTGACTAAAATTGGCATAGAATACCTTTTCAAACAAGTCTAGTCTTACACCTTTGTTTTTGCAGACAGTATAACTTCCATCATCAGAATAATGCCTTGTTTGACAAGATGTAATTCGAAGTTCTTGCCCTTTTCTTCTTTGAAAGCTATGTGTTCTTCCGCATAAACCGCATTTAATTAAGCCTGTGAAAATAACCTTCCCTATTCTAGACGCTGGCGGCTTAGTCGCCCTGCTTTCTCTAATTTCTTTTACCTTTTCCCATTTCACAGGTGATATGATGGGTTTATGTGCATTTTCTCTAATTATTTGTTCATCCTTTAAAGCCTTTAGTTGTTTAGGCTTTCCACAAGGTTTTTTATGAATCTTTGATACTTTTGTTCTACCATAGATAGCCGTACCCTTATAAACAGGATTAGCTAATACTGCAGAAATTCTAGCCTTATCCCATTTTGAATCAGATGGCGTTAATATCCCCTCTAAGTCAAATATTCGTTCTATTTCTGTAGAGGACTTACCTGACAGATATAACCAATAAATTCTTTCGATTATAGGGGCATTTTCATCAGGTACAAGCCTTTTTGTACTATGGTCATAGCTATAACCCACAGGGGTCTTTCCCCCAGCCCAATTACCTTTTCTAGCTGAATCTCTTTTACCCCTTATTAGCCTTTTCTTTGTTTGCATATATTCCATTTTGGCAACAAAGGCATAAATAGTACCCTCAAAGGCATCACCATCATTGTTATAGTCAAATGGCTTTTTATCTGTTATAAGTAATACATTATATTCCTGTAATAATGCTTGAAATTCTTCAAATCCGCCCTGTGAACGAGTTATTCTGTCTTGGTCTGTACACACTACTGCGTCATAGTCATATTTTTGAATTCTGTTCACCATTTTAGTGTATTGAGGTCTATGTTTATCCTGAGACGAACCAACTTCTTTATAAACATCATATTCCCAATTATTTTGTTCACATTTTTCAATTTGTGTTTCTAATTGTTGTTTTAAAGCCTTCTCAGTCTCATCGTCCCTGCTTTTCCTACTGTAAATAGCAACTTTTTTTATGTTATCCATAATAGTCTTATTCAAAGTCATTCACCACCGAAACTTGATAAATTCTTGATGTGTCTGTATTTTAACATGATTAACCAATGGTTGCAATATAGTTTTGGTCTATAAATTGACAAAAGATCTGACAGCTGAACAAATGAAAGCAGCGGGACTCGGCGCACACTATGTCGGCCATGGAAAAGCGCTCTATTATGAAAATGCTGCTGGTGAAACCTTTAGAATGCCAATTCAAGCTAAAGGCGACCCGATTGCCGACTTATATGAAGATATCGCTGCTGAGGAAAAGGCAAGGGCGACGTATCAATGGATCATTAACGTTTCAGATGATCCATTGATCAACGACTCACTCGGATATTTACGCGAACGTGAAATTATTCATTCACAGCGATTTCGTGAAGCAGTGGAATTAATTAAAGAGGATCAGGCAAGTAAGAAGGTATTCTGACAAGCTCGCAAGAAATGAACATTTTTTGATAGGTGCACAAGGCGCTCTTGCAGCCAATGAACGAAACACGTCTCAGCAGACAAACTGCGGTTGAGATGTGTTTTTTCCATATGTTCAGAATGTTTAAGATCTCAGTGGAATGAAGGAAAAAAAAATTGAGACACAGCTTACGTCGCAAGGACTTGGCTTCGCCAAGTTTTTTACTTTTATTTGTATATTGTTTTTAATGATTTAGCTATGTTTCAATTTAATGTTGTTTTCTGATCAAAAGGCATGTGTGAGACGCCTGTGGGAACAGCGTGCCAGCGAGACTCCGCAGGTTACTGCCTATTCGACAGGCTCGAGGGTAGCGCCCGCGGCAAGCGAACAAACGGCAATAAATGATTAAGAACAACAACAACAGATTTTAACAAAGCCAATGATTTAAACATAGCTATTTGTAATAAAGATTGATATCCTCTTTTTCGAGTAAATAATTCATGGCTGCAGCTCTCGCGGTGCCATCGAGTTCTTTTGCCCAGATTTCCCATGATCGTTTTATTGCTTCTTCACGCAAATCATCAAAATCATCTTCTGCGTCATCTGCGTCTTTCTGAAACTTCTGGTAAGCAAACCATGTCAGAAGCGCAAGTAGCGATAAAAGAACAATCAGCGGGTCACTGAGAAGGAGATGCAGCTGTTCAATAGACATCAGCCTTTGGGTCTGAAAGAAAAAAAGATCGGTAACGAGACAGATGCTGAACGCTATTAGGAGGTATCCGGCTCGTTTTGCTTTTTTCTTTGTTCGATCTTCCTCCTTCTTTCGTTTGCGCAATTCCTGAAAAATCGCGTAGCCCAGCGCAGTGATTGCTTGGTCGTCCCTCATCTGTTCTAGCGACATGTGTTCTCCCTCCCATCGGTCTATACTTATGCCTTTGGGCAGAAATTTAGGACAAACCTGTACTGCATAAATAACTTGTTAAACATCTTCATTCATTTGCGTTGTGCTCGCTTGCCGAGGATGCAGCGGGCGTTTCAACAGCTAAAAGCATTTCTAATCGATCACGCCAGTGAAGAACAGGTAGGCTTTGCTGATTCTGCTTACGTTTCTGAAATAATTCGTCGGATAAGCCACAATGATCGCAGCACCACTGTGGCTGATTGGTCAATGTTTCATCATAGAGCCGAAGGTAGGCTCGCCGCCGACAGCCGTTGGTGGTGAGCCAGGCTCGCATCTCAGCTAATTCCGCCAATTTTCTGCCCCGTCTTTTAGCGATTGTTTGACGGCATGACTCAAGCAATGATCGATAGGTTGCGCTTTCCTTTTTCCCCTTCACTTGGTCCAATAAAAAACGAACCGCTGTTTCGTTTTCTCCCTTTTCAAGGAGTGCCGCAGAAAAAGCCGTCTCTTTATCCACAGAAAGAGCACCCTGATCCAAGTCATACAATGTGCGGACCAGTCGTGCATCAGAAGGGTAGTTATTTTCTATCAAACGTTCCGGCATCTGATCGTCGGATGCTGTATGATAGAGTACCGCCAAACTTTGCTCGCCGTCTCTTCCGGCACGTCCTATTTCCTGTAGATACGCGTGAATGCTCGATGGATAGTGAAAATGAACAACAAGACGGACGTTGGGCAGATTCACCCCCATGCCGAACGCGTTTGTGCAGCAAAGAATTGGCAAGTCACCTTGAAGAAACTGATTCTGGATCTTCATCCGATCATCAGTTTCCATTCCTCCATGATAAAAAGCCGAAGTCAAACCCGCTTGTTCAAGAATCACACGCGCGAGCCGTTCGCTCCAATCCCGGCTCGCGCAATAGATAATGGCTGGAAGTTCTACCTGCCGCAGTAGCCGCAGCAAATCGCTGATTTTCTCCTGGTTCGATCCGGTCTCACGAATGTCGATCGCGATGTTCGGACGATCGGCGCTATAAATAAACTGACGCGCTTGCGAAAGCCCGAGGCGTGCAAGAATATCAGCACGTATCTGCTGACCGGCTGTCGCTGTTAGCGCTAAACATTGCGGATTGCCGATCCGCCGACGAACCTCCAGCAAATGGAGGTAATCCGGTCGAAAATCATAGCCCCATTGGGAGACGCAATGTGCTTCATCAATGACAAAGAGTGAAATCTGAATTCCCTCTAGCGCTCGGATGACATCAGATTTCCGTAGCATTTCTGGTGATATAAAAAGAAAACGGAGACGACTGAGCGATTGAAGAATGCGCTGCTTTTCGTGCGGATGAACGAGGCTATTCAATGCGCGCACTTTCTTCTCGCCGAGCTTTCGAATCGATAACACCTGGTCCTCCATTAACGCGAGTAGTGGTGATACAACAAGTACGAGACCTTTAAACAAGTAACCAGGCAATTGGTAACAAAGTGATTTGCCGCTTCCGGTTGGCATCATCGAAAAAACATCGCTCCCCTGACAAAGCGCAGATAGGATTTCTTCCTGACCCGTGCGGAAATGCTGATAGCCAAAACGTTCGCGCAAAATACGCAGCAATTGCTCATGCACCGCCTGTTCTCGGCGCTCAGACGGTCGTTCTTCAAACATTCGTTATCTCCCCCCTTTCTTCCATTGACGTCTTTGCTAGAATTAAACGAATTTGGAAATATGTTGCCTGCTCGCCAAGCCTCGCTTTAAGAGGCTTCAATTGGCGGGTTTTCAACCGACGTACTATCTCACGTATCCGGTGTTCCTGTTCTTGCGATACATAGGGTGAACAATCAAAGTGACGAATTTTAAGCGCCATTTCAACCAAATGATCCTGGATCGTGCTGATAGCCAATCTGCGGATTGAAGCCAGTTGCTCTATCGACCGTCCCGTTTTCATTAATTGACGCGTCTCTTGCGCTGATCGTGTCAGGTTATCCTCGTTTTCATCAAGAAGGTTGCGGAGATCAGGCGCAAGCTCGGGTTGTTGCACGATTAGATGAATCATGGTCCGGAGCGCTGATTTTGCCGCAAGATGCACCTCAATCGATTCAAGATTGAATTGCACCGCAAACTGTTCAAGTGTTCGTCCGCTGATGCCGCTCCCTGTCAGCTGACCGGCAAGCAGATCGGCCGCTTGTTGATCCATCAACTGCCAAACAGCTGCAAGCTGCGTTTTCACACGTCTGGCAATAGATGCTATAGGCTCCGTCTGTTCGATCAGATAGCCACGTACTTTCTCAGTTGCCGATGGATCGCGCGTCACGGTTAGAAATGCAGAATCTTGGTGCAGCAGACCAGATAAGGTCTGAACCAAGAGCTGAACTCTCAGCCAAAAAAGCCGTTCTCCGTGGATTGCTTCTGTATAGCGCAGACCTTTCGGGAAAGCGTAGTGTTCTTTTCCTAACAAATAACTTTTCTCGCCTATTGCTGTGAGCCTAAATTGCGCCTGATCCTTAGAACAAGATTCAATCCATCCCTTTTCCTCCAGTTTATTCGTCAGTCGATTGAATTCCTCTCTAGAAAGTCCTGCTAATGTATGAAAAAATGGGCGAACAGCAAAAAGATAACTGTCTTGAACGGGTTGCGCGGATTGCTTTCCGCGAAGCACATGATAGATACCGGAGAGCGTACGCTCCCCTTTAAATTGTCGAATCATATGGAGTAAAAGAAATAATGAATACGACACACGCTTTTCCCCCTGTTCTCCGTTTTCCTCTCTTCATTGTATACTTTCTTCCTCACAAAACAGCAAGGTATGACAAAAAAAGACAACGCATCAATTGAAAAAAAACTGTATTTTTCTTAAACTAGAGAAGTGTTTCACATATAAGTAAGCTGGGGAACACATAGATTTATTTGGAGAGGAAGAATTAAATGGCAAAATATACCCATATTGATCTGGAAACATGCATTGCGTGCGGTGCATGTTCCGCATCCGCGCCTGATCTCTATGATTACAATGATGATGGGATCGCCTATTCGCTGTTAGATAATAATCAGGGGATTACTGAAGTTCCTGATGAGTTGCTTGAAGATATGATGGATGCTTATGATGGTTGTCCCACCGAATCGGTACAAATCAGTGACACGCCTTTTGAAAAGTCCGTTTGAGCCTGTGAGTCGTTGGCAACAAAGGATGTTTGCTACAATGTGATGCGTCATGGGCCATTGAACTTGCCGCCCATTCTATAAAAATTGAAAAGCGAATGGAGACTCAATCAATTGAATCTCCATTCGCTTTTTCTTCTTTGGAATCAGAAACCATCTAAGACAGTTTCTCAGAATAGTCCCAATCTTTTTCAACAATTTTAGGAAGCGTGAATTCAAAAGTCGTTCCATTATTTTTCTTACTGTGCACACTGATTTCTCCGCCGTGTGCTTCAACAATATGCTTGGCGATTGCAAGGCCAAGCCCAGTGCCCGCTTTGCCACGTGTTCTTGCCTTATCCGCTTTGTAAAAGCGCTCAAAAACAAACGGTAGATCTTCTTCATCGATTCCCGTTCCGGTGTCGCGAATACGAATGCGCAAAGCATCTGGCAACATGCGGACAGCAACAACGACTTCACCTTTTGTCGGTGTATGCCGCAATGCGTTATCAATCAAATTTGTTAGCACCTGCTCAATACGATCTGGATCAAGCACAAAGTGGGCATCCGCCGGTAGATCACAGCGAAGCGTCAGTTGAACGGCTTCATTCTGAGCCAGATTATCGAATTTGCGAACTGCATGGTGGAAGAAATCATCCAAAGCCGTGCTTCGTTTATTCAATTGAAAGTGTCCCGCTTCCAATTTAGCCAAATCAAGAAGTTCACTAACCAGACGCCCAAGACGTTTCGACTCATCGAGCACGATCTTTGCCATTTCTTTCTTCTCTGCGTCTGTTTGAGCAATATCATCTATGATTGCTTCACTATAACCTTGAATCATCGAAATAGGTGTCCGCAGTTCATGGCTGACATTGGCGACAAACCCCTTTTTCATTTGATCCAGATGACGCTCTTCAGTCATATCACGGAGCACTGCGACGGCCCCGCGGATTTTTTTCTGATCGAACAGCGGAGTCAAAATAATGACCCAAAAATGACCTTGCAGCGAGATTTCATGAACCGTTTGCTTCGACTGAAACGTCATCTTTTCTATCCATTCTTGAATGACTTTGGGTGTCATTTTCCAATTCTCGCGATCCTCGTTTTGCTCAAACGACCATGACTTGAGAAAATGGATTGCTGGCGGATTGCTGGCAACGATCTCCGACGATTCATCGAGCAAGAGCACACCGTCGGCCATATTATCGATAATTCCGGCCAACTGCTCTTTCTCCTGCTTTAAGGCGGTGACACTTGCCTTTAATTCTTTTCGCATTTTATTAAAGGCGATGGCAAGTTCACCAACTTCGTCTGTTGTAATCACCGGAACATTCACATCAAAATTACCACGGGCAACCTGCAGTGCAGCACTGCGCATTTTTCGCAGGGGTAGTCCGATCCGAGTAGAAAGAAAGAATGCGAAAAACGTAGTTAGTATAATGGCAATTCCCGCACTAATGTAAATCAACCGTTTCGAACGATCCATAGCTGTCTGAGCAATTTGCAACGATTGATAAACATAAACGGCACCAGTCTTACCCGAACTCAATCGGACTGGAACACCGACAATCATCAGCCGTATCTGGCGTTCCGAATTGGGCGACCACGTAAAAACACCGTGCCTTTCCATCATTTTTCCGCCGACAAACACCTTTTTTAAATTTGGATCTGTCTCGAAAAATCGGCGGCCTAGTTTCGGAAGGTGGCTTCCTGATCCCAGTTGCTGGTATTTGTCGCCAAGGAAAACAGAACTTCCGCAGCTATACACAGCGGTAATATCAGAAACGGAAGCCAAGGATTCGCGGTTCCCATGGCCAGTCTCGATCAATTGCGCGGCCTTCTGCCCAATTTTTTCCATCTGCAACTCCGTCTGCTGCAGATTATTATTTTCAAAAAATTGAAGCAATAGAAAGGTCAAGAAAACGAGCACGAGTGTAACCAAGGTAATGATTGTTGCCCATAGCTTGGTGACAACACTTCGAATGATCATGCCTCGGTCTCGACCTCAATTTTATAACCGACGCCCCAAACAGTAACAATCATTTCAGCTGCTTCTTCGGAAACGCGGTTCAATTTTTCGCGCAGCCGTTTGACATGAGTATCAACTGTTCGAAGGTCGCCGAAAAATTCATAATTCCAGACATCTTTAAGAAGCTGTTCTCTAGAGAAAACCTTGTCCGGGTTTTGTGCCAGATAATACAACAATTCATATTCTTTCGGCGTCAAGCTGACTTCATGGTTATCCACTTTCACGCGATGCGCGTCATGATCAATGATCAAGTGTGGAAAAACAATAACATTCTTAGCCGATGTTTCTGTTTCAAGAAACTTTGTTTTTGACGAACGGCGCAGCAAGGCCTTAACGCGCAAAACAACTTCGCGCGGACTAAACGGTTTGACAATATAGTCATCTGTCCCAACCTCAAAGCCTTGCACACGGTTCGCTTCTTCACCTTTTGCCGTCAGCATAATCACAGGTGTCGCTTTCGTTTCCCTTAATTTCTGACAAACCTCAATGCCGTCCATTCCGGGCAGCATCAAATCAAGCAGAATCAGCTCATAATCGTTTTCTAGACCAAGCTGAAGGGCTGTTTCCCCATCTTCCGCTTCATCAATTTGATAATTTTCTCTTTCAAGATACATCTTTAGCAGTTTACGAATACGTTCTTCATCATCAACCACTAAAATTGCCGTTTTTTTCTCTTCCATTGCTGATCCTTCCTTTCAGCCTGACCCATCCTAATCTCTCCCGTATGCCATGTCTGACTCCAGGTGGTTCTCAAGCCAATAATTCATGCAGTGCGTGAGCTTTCCCCATTCGGCTAGACATACGATTCTTGAAGACTGTATTCTGCTGACCAATCCGGTGCAGGAACAAACAGCGCTTGCATGGCCTCGCCGTTCATTTTCTTTATCGAAGGCTTTGTTAAAATCTGTTGTTGTTTTTAATCATTTCTTGCCTTTTGATCAGAAAACAACATTAAATTGAAACATAGCTTTATCGAAAAAAACGATTCGTAGCATAAAGAAAACGAATTAACTCCAATGGTCCGATTCATACAGAAAGACAATTCGGGTTATTTGTGTCAATACTAAGTATTATTTTAAACAATCTTAGCAAAAAAAACATCCATTATTTTTTTCACTTGGCTATAATTACTTTCTTCCTCGGCTTCCCTTGATCGAATCTGCAATCTTTAATGAATTATTCTGCTGTTTTTTTTGCAACGAGATGGTAAAGCGTTTTAATTTCGTGGGGCTTCAGTTTTCTGCTGTCCCCTGGATGCAAACCGTTTAAGCTAAGAAAGCCATAGCGCTCTCTTTTCAGTTTGCGAACATGAAGGTGGAGAGCCGAGAACATCCGGCGGACCTGCCGATTTCGTCCTTCATGAATGGTCAGCTGTACCGATGCCGAGTTTTTTTCTTTGTCAGCTGCAATCAGACGCACAATTGCTTTGGCTGTCATGCCATCATCTAACTTAAGTCCGCTTGAGAGCTGACGCAATTGGTCACTCGTAGGTATCGGGTTGACACGTGCTATGTATGTTTTATCGATTTCAAAACTGGGATGCATCAATTTATGCGCCAATTCCCCATCATTGGTCAGGAGAATCGCCCCAGAAGTATCATAGTCGAGACGTCCAACAGGAAAAATCCGTTCAGAAACATGTCGAAAAAAGTCCACAACCGTAGTCCGCTTCCGATCATCAGTCACTGATGAAATAACGCCGACCGGTTTGTAAAATAAATAATAAACAAGCTGTTCTCGGTCGATCGGAACCCCATCAACGCGTATTTTATCATCTGCCGCCACTTTGGTCCCTAATTCAGTCACAAGGACACCATTCACTTCAACGTGGCCTTCTTGAATCAGGCGCTCGGCCTTTCTTCTTGACGCGACGCCGGCCTGAGCCATTACTTTCTGCAATCGTTCCATGAACTCACCTCTAAGCTATCATACCTTGCTATACTTTCTAAAACAAGTTGAAGTCAATTTCCAAAAATATAGGCTTAGCCAAAGCTTTTTTGTAGCAATACGCTTCGGGCGCTCGCTTGCCGCAAGCCTTCCTGGGACAGCTAAAAAGTCTGTAGCCAGTCTGGACGCTATCCTGTAAGGCGCCAGCGCACCTCGCTGCATTTTTGTGCGAAAAACTTTCTTATCGCTTAAAAAATATCCCCTTTATTTTCCAAAAATCATCGTAACAATTGCGACAGCGCAGCAAACACCAACAGCGTCTGCAAGCAGGCCGACTTTAAGTGCATCGCCAATTCGGCGAATTCCAACAGCACCAAAGTAAACGGTAACAACATAGAAGGTTGTATCTGTACTTCCCTGCATCACAGAAGCGAGCCGACCAATATAACTGTCGGGACCATAGGTCTTGATAAGTTCCGACATCAGACCGAGTGCACCATTGCCGGAGATCGGACGCAAAATCGCAAGCGGAACAACTTCCGGCGGCATGCCGACAAAAGAAAGTAACGGACGCAGCAAATTCGCCAACCCATCCATTGCACCCGAAGCCCGAAAAACGCCGATCGCCGTCAGCATGCCGACCAGAAATGGCATGATCGAAACGGCAAGCTTAATTCCTTCTTTGCCGCCAGCGACAAAGATTTCATAGGACGGAATTTTTTTGTAGGAGGCATGAAGCAGAATGATTGCGATCAGGATGGGAACCATCCAAACAGACAGAGTTGTCATCGCTGTCATTTGTTTTTCCGTTCCTTTCTCCTTCGCTGATAGTAGAACAAGCGATCGATAATTAACGCAGCAAGGGTTGTACATAAAGTGGCAAGCAGTGTCGGGCCAACGATCTCCGTTGGCGCAATCGATTTGTTTTGCATCCGGATGGCGATAACAGTTGTTGGAATCAACGTCAAACCCGATGTATTCAAGGCTAGGAGTGTTATCATCGACCGACTGGGACTATTTCGCCCGCCATTCAGTTGCTTCAACTCCTCCATCGCTTTAATCCCCATTGGTGTCGCTGCATTCCCAAGACCGAATAAATTCGCAATCATATTTGAAAGAATATAACCCATCGCCGGGTGGTCCGGAGGTATCTCTGGAAATATTGGTCGAATCAGTGGTTTGAAAAATCGAGCCAGCCAGTCTAGTAGTCCAGAACGTTCAGCAACTTTCATTAGGCCGAGCCAGAAGATCATCACACTAATCAGACCGATACAAATTGTAACGGCATAAGCGGCTGATTCAAAGATCGCTTGATTGACTGCATCCATCGTTCCATTGAACGCAGCATACATGAGTCCAATGAGAAAGAGCACAACCCAAATAATATTAATCATACAGACCCACACTCCCCACCCGAAACCAAGAAGCCAAATACACCTTGGACGATCGACCAAAAACCAGACTTTTTTTTCTGCTTTTCTTGAAAATAGACTGGCACTGATGTCAATGTTTTTCTGTCAAGGATTAGAAACAGTCTTCCAGCAGGTTGAGGAGGCTGCCATCCTTTTTGATTTTTGGGATGGATAAGTATGAGCTTTTTTTCCACTGACCGCTTTTCGTCCTGAGCAAGCGGCAGGGAAAGCGAGTGTTTGATATAAAGCCTGTCTTGATAAAAAGGGGCGGTGTTCGCATGCAATTGTCCTTTCCGGACCACTTGTACTTCTGTGAACGTCTTAAATCCCCAATCAAAAAGGCTTTGATGATCACGCCAATCATCACCGTCATTAAGTGTCACAGCGATCAGATCCATATGGCCTTTTGTAGCAGTTGAGATTAGCGTCCGACCAGCTGCTTTTGTAAAACCGGTTTTCCCGCCCGTCGTGTATTTGTACAGACGCAGTAACTTATTCTTATTCCCCCAGACGCGCGCCGCCGATCTATTGGTCGCTTGCGCGCGATAGATCCGTGTTGCGACAATTTTACGGAAGATCGGCTGCTGCATGGCGTAGCGTGTGAGAAGCGCCATATCGTAAGCAGTCGAATAATGATCCGGATTCTCCAATCCGTTCGGATTTGTAAAATGTGTGTCCATCATTCCGATTTCTTTTGCCTTTTCATTCATCAGGAAAACAAAGCCTTGCTCACTTTTGCCGACTGCTTCAGCTATGGCAAGCGACGCATCATTCCCGGAGCGTAGCATTAGTCCGTAAATGAGGTCGCGAAGCTTAATCTTTTCTCCGGGTTTTAAATAAATAGAGGACCCTTCAGTCCGGACTGCATTGGCGCTAACCCGTACAGTCTTGTTTAGTTTTCCCGATTCAATAGCGAGGATCGCTGTCATCACCTTAGTAATGCTGGCGATCGGTCGCTTATCATTCGCGTCCTTTCCAAAAAGCAGACGCCCTGACGATTGGTCTAGCAGCACAGCTGACGCCGCCGATACGCCTGGTGTATTGCCGAGGGCATGTCCCGGAGCGAGCGAAAAGAAAAAGATCGCACAGAGAATCACGGCGACCGCCTTGTTCAGCATGTTCATGCAGCTCCTTCCCAAGTTCTGGACTTTTATACAAGCTTATGCCCGATTCCTGGGATTATGAATGGATTGCCTACATGTACGCTTCTACTTCCATATTGTCAAACCCATGGCAGATCGTCTGTTTTTTTACTCTGAAACGATCTGTTCATCCTTATTTTCAGTTCTTTTCAAATTCTCAACGGTCTCTTTGTATTTATCATAGAACAAATCATAAGCATCCAACTGCTCATTGGGCTGACTGGCCGCTTCGAATAGCGGCGGCATCTCATTAAGTGAATGAAAGCCGAAATAGTCAAGAAAAAGTGATGTCACACCGTACAGTATCGCCCTTCCGGCACCCTCTGCCCGTCCAACTTCTTTGATCAATCCTTTTAATAACAGCGTATGCAACGCACGTTCCGATTTGACGCCGCGAATTTCATCGATCGTTACCCGCGACACTGGTTGTTTATAAGCAATGATGGCAACGGTCTCCAATGCCGCCTGCGAGAGCGGTGTCGCTTTTGGAATGGATGCCATTTTCTCAATATAAGGAATGAGTTCCGGCTTTGTTGTCAGCCGATAGCCGTCCGGTTTATCGGTAATCATTAAGCCAGATGCATTGTTATCTAAATAATCCTGTTTCATTGATTCAACTAAACGGCGCAGTTCTTGCGCAGATGTGTCAGGGAGAATCTTCTCCAGCTGATTGAGATCAATTCCTTCTTCTCCTGTCAAGTAGAGCAAACCTTCAATAATCGAACGTTTCTTCATCGGTGTCAAAATGATCAGCCTCCTCCCCAAGTTGTATCAGAATGTCGGAGAAATTGCTGTCCTGCCTGCAAATAATCGCTTTTTTCTTCATGAGTTCCAAAATAGCAAGGAACGTCACGACAAGATGGATCCTATCGTAATGCTCAGCCAATTGGCAAAAACTGATCGGATTGGCGGACGCGCGCAACGCTTGCACCAGAACGGTCATCTGCTTCGTGATCGGCAGAACCTGCTTGTCAATTTTCGTACTGAGCGGCTGCTGGAGTTTTCTTCGAGCAATCATTCGTTCAAGTGCGCGCATCATGTCATAGACCGTCGCTCGATTCTCAGTTGGCAGATAAGATAAATTCTGAGTTTCATAGTCGGTCAAATCATCGGCGGGTTTTGCAAGTAACAGCAGGCGGCGTGACTCATCCACGCGCAGCGAATCAGCAACTTCCTTAAATTGTTTATAATCAATGAGCTGACGCATGAGCGCCTGGCGAGTGTCCTCAGGATCTTCATAAGGTTCATCCGACAAATCGTCAAGAATTTCCGGTTTCGGCAGCAGCATTCGGCTTTTCATAGCAATCAATGTTGCAGCCATTACCAAGTACTCGCTCGCCACATTTAATTCTAATCGCTGCATTTGATGAATAAAGTCAAGGTATTGATCCGTAATCTCCGAAACTGGAATATCGTAAATATCGATTTCAAATTGCTTGATCAAGTGCAAAAGCAAATCAAGAGGACCCTCAAAAGCATCTATTTTAACGTTATATTCCAAATCTTTTCTCCCCTGATTTCAGAAACTTTGTGCACTCATTCTATCATAGAACGCATGTTCCGAATAGGTCTGCGTTCAAAGATGTCTTTCTTTGAGCGCCATTTAAATATGAGCTTAGCCGTTCCAAATGCGGTTCGGCTGCTCACTTGCCGCGGGCGCGCCGCGAGCCTCCTTAGACTGGCAATGGATCTGCGGGGACTCGCTGGCCCGCCCATTATTAACGTAAAAAAATCGGCGATGCCGAGCCCCGACCTCTATCAAATGCTTCAGCATAACCGTATTTTTTGTGCTTATCTATAAGGTAAACTTGGCTACGCCAAGTCTTTTTTTAACAATTGCGCTTCGGCTGCTCGCTTGCAGCGGGCGCCGCGCGTCTCCTCAGACAAGCTAGAATCTGCGAAGTCTCACTTAGCTCGCTTTTCCCGCAAGAGCGAAAGCGTACCTTTGCTGCATTTTTGTACGAAAAACTTAATGCTTTCTTATCTTTCAAAAAAAAAACAGGCTCATTTGCCTGTTTCTTCTTTTTCCCTATCCCGAAAACAATTCTCAAAATAATCTTTTATTTTCTCACTTGGCGCGATGCTCACTGAATTACCCAAAAGATCATGGAGCGAAAGAATCATTTTCTTACCGATTCCTTCTTCGCGGTATGAAGGATTGACACTGATATGGCTAATCGTCGCATGTTGCGTGTCGCTTAAATGAATGCCGATAACTCCGATAACATCTTCGCCGTTCTTCCATAAGAACAACTGCCAGTCATTGTCTTCTTCATATCTCCTGATCGTTTGAAAAACAGTCTTGATTTCTTTCTCAGATGGAATGAACGACAACAAACCCATAGCTATCTTTTCATAGCTTTTTTTATAACGAATCAGCATTTTCTACCCCTCATTGCAGGAGATACCGTCAATAAATAATTACTGTTCAAAAAAGCATCGCACAGCCGATTGCTCTTAGAGAATTCAGCATCAGATAAGAAGCATGCCGCTTTATTCGACGCTGGCCTCGTGTCTCTCAGTGCTTTGCCAGGCTCTATCTTCCGAGCTCTGTCCCGCGATATCTCCAAAATATATACCGATAATTATATTATAACCAAATCGAATCATTTGTGCATCCTCAGTTATCATTATGTGTTTTTACCTGAAGCGGCACGTCTAGACGGATGATATCAGCATATGTTTCCCTGCGTACAACGAGCGAGGCATCGCCGTCCTCGACGAAAACGACTGCGGGCGCCGGCAATCGATTATAATGACTGGCCATCGAATAGCCATATGCCCCTGTCGAAAGAACAGCCAGAATATCGCCGCTTGTGCAGCCCGCTGGCAAATGTGCCTGTTTAATCAGAATATCACCGGTTTCACAACACTTTCCAGCAATCGCGAGTATTTTATCCGCCGGCAAATTCGCACGGCTGGCACAAATTGCTTGGTAGTCCGCTTGATAAAGCGACGGTCTGATGTTATCAGCCATTCCTCCATCAACAGATAAATAGGTGCGTGTCCCTGGAATTTCTTTAGTCGCACCAGCCGTGTACAGCGTTGTGCCTGCTTCTCCAACAAGAGAACGACCAGGCTCAACCCAAATAGCCGGCAGCGGCAAGGCACGGTTGTCACATTCTTCGCGCACTGTGGCAACGATCGTGTCAATATAGTCCGCAATTGGCAGTGGATGATCCAACTCTGTATAATGAATACCGAATCCGCCGCCCACATTCAGAATACGCGGAGAAAAGCCAAGCTGTGCCGACCATCTATCCAAATATTTATAAATGGTCCGGATCGCTTCAGCAAATCCTTCGGTTTCAAATATCTGTGAACCAATATGGCAATGAAGTCCCTTTAAAATCAGATAACTCGATTCAAGTGCGAGACGGATGGCCTGCTCCGCCATCCCATTATCAAGATTGAAGCCAAATTTCGTATCATCGTGACCGGTCATAATAAATTCATGTGTATGTGCTTCGACGCCCGGTGTCACACGAAGCAGAATATCCATCGATTGACGTCGCTCAGCACAAAGCTGATTCAATCGATCGAGTTCGTAGAAATTATCGACGACGATAGCGCCAACCGCCGCATCAAGTGCGAGACGCAATTCACTGTCCGATTTATTATTTCCGTGAAAATGAATCCGCGATGCGGGCATCCCAGCATGCAGCGCGGTATAAAGTTCGCCTCCGGAAACAACATCAAGTGCCAAGCCTGCTTCATCAATCAGTTGAACCATGGCAAGAGTGGAGAAGGCTTTGCTCGCATAAGCAATTTGCCAGTCAATTTCTTTGTGCCGAGAAAATGCAGCTTTAAATTCCTCAATTTTTTCTTTAATTAGCGCTGTGTCATAGATATAGAGTGGCGTGCCGAATTCATTGGCCAGATCAACGGTGTCGCAACCGCCAATCATCAAATGGCCTTCATTATTCACTATCTGCGTGCCGAACAAAAACAATCTCCCCTTCCATTCACCTTGGCATCTATGCGACCCTTTCCAGAACGTCCTGGACGCCATTTTAACGAACACGGATAAGCAAAAGGCCTGCGTCAGGAGACACAGGCCTAGAAACGTACACCATGCGCCCGAAAAGTGCTCCACTGCGTACCAATAGTATTCGCATGCAGTGACAGTCTGCGAGCTGTTCGCCCGCAACCCAGCTACTGTCTTTGGAAAGACAGCGACTTCGGCAAGTTGACCTTTCAGAAATGATCCTCGTCTTCCGGACTCCCATTTCTTAATAATTCGCCTTGCTCCTCTTATCTGCTCAAAGGATGTCTGTTAAATTTAGTTCAGTTTAACACGATTAGTAGCCATTGACAAGATTCATTATGTTTTCGGTTGTCGATATTTGTCGAGCGGGCGGACAATACTCGGTCGCAGTACCGATGTCGGTAGGGCGCGTCGAATCAAAATATTATATAGTCCCGTCGGGTTAAACGGAATAAATGGCCATAAATAGGGCGTATTTAAATTGGTCACATGAGACAGGTAGATGATCACAAATGTAACAGCAATCATAAAACCTGGAACGTGGAAGAGCCCCGCCGCCAAGATCAGAAAAAGCCGAGTCAATTTATTAGCGAGTTGCAGTTCATAACTCGGCGTGGCAAAACCACCGATTGCCGATACAGATGTGTACAGAATCACCTCAGGGATAAAGACACCAACCTGAATCGCGATCTGGCCAATTAAAACAGCAGCAATCAAGCCGAGTGCCGTGGATAGTGAGGTCGGCGTATGGATCGCCGCAAGACGTAGTGTTTCGATACCCGCCTCGGCAATCAATACCTGAATCAGTAGCGGCAGGTGATAATTATGGTTATTGGGCCCAATAAAACCAAGTCCGGTCGGAAGCAAATGCTGCTGAACAAGCAGTAGCCAGAGAGGGACGAGAAAAACTGATGCAAAAACGGCGAGAAAACGTGTCCAACGCAGCATCCCGCCGGAGGCTGTCACTTGTCGATACTCCTCAACATGTTGGAGATGGTGGAAAAGGGTGGTCGGCAGAATCATAATGCTCGGGGATGTATCGGTGATCAGAATCACATGTCCTTCAAGCAGATGCGACGCCGCAACGTCCGGTCGTCCCGTGAAACGGACAAGTGGATAAGGATTCCATCCCTGCTGTAAAATAAATTCTTCCAAAGCATTATCTGCCATTGGGATACCGTCAACCTTAATCGAACCAAGCTCTTTGCGCAGGGTTTTCAATAAACCTGGATTTGCCACATCTTTTAAATAGCAGAGACAAACATCCGTCTTCGACCGTTCACCGATTTGAATCAATTCACAGCGCAGTCTCGGATCACGAAGGCGTCGTCGAATCAGACCTGAACTTTCAATTATATTTTCCGTAAACCCATCTTTCGCGCCGCGAACCACTTTTTCAACATCAGGTTCTTGAGGTGCACGACCCGGATAATGACGCAAATCGATAATCAACGCTTTGTCTTCGCCATCGATGAGCAGGGCAACCCGACCAGTGAGCATTTTATCGACAATTATGTTCAGCGTCTGTCCTTCCTCTACCTGATAATGGACCAAATGCTGTTTTATGTGCTCGAAGGTGTGGTTGTCCTGTGTCATCTCATGAACGAGACGCAACAATTCGGTTATGAGCAACGTTACAATCATTCCATCAGTCAAGCTATTGGTATAATAAATTCTGCACTGACGATCAAGGATCAGCAAATCCCGCGTACCTAGATCGAAATTATGCGGGCCGATATCAAGCAGCGTCTGTAACTGATCCTCATTTTCTTTCAATTTTTTGCTTATTGGCGTATCTTCTGCGAGCATCGGCATTGTGCCTCCCTCCTATCCATTTATCCTTTAGGTTTGAAGATCAACGCCGTCAGAAATCCAAAAAGTATCGCGGATGTAATACCGGCAGAAGTCAGTTTAAAAATTCCAATGGCAATCCCCAGATAACCGTGTTCGTGTCCTTCAGACATCGCACCATGAAGCAAAGCATGGCCGAAACTTGTAATTGGAATGGTAGCGCCCGCACCAGCAAGCTGTATCAATTGATCATAGATTCCAAAAGAGTCAAGTACTGCGCCGAGAACGACAAACGAAGCAACAACGTGCGCGGGTGTTAATTTGAAAACGTCAATTAAGATTTGTCCGAGCACACAAATGGCGCCGCCAACTAAAAAAGCATTGACAAAGATCATCTGTTGGCCCCCTTTACGGATTCAAAGACGACCCCATGAGCGATGCACGGAATGGTATCTTTCTCTTTCGTTGTTGATTTATTTAAGAGCGCTCCCGTGGCAACGACAATCACTCGCTTTAATGAGCCTTCGGTAAGCCGGCGATACAAATAACCGAACGTGACCACTGCAGAACAGGCACAGCCACTACCTCCCGCATTCACCGGCTGTTCTGGGCTGTACACCATTAGACCGCAGTCCTGATGCTGCTTGGTAATATCCAATCCTTTCTCAAGCAGTAGTTCTTTCAGGATCGGTGAACCAACACGCGATAGATCGCCGGTCACAATCAAATCATAATCATCTGGGCTACGTCCCGTATCCTGAAAATGGCGCCAAATGGTATCCGCGGCAGCTGGTGCCATGGCGGCGCCCATATTATTCGGATCCGAGATCCCCCAATCAATGACACGGCCAAGTGTTGCCTCGGTTACACGTACGTTTCCCGACTCGCGACTGACGAGTGCCGCACCCGCACCGGTAACCGTGAATGTCTGGGTCAAGTTAAGTGGCCCGCCATATTCGGTCGGATAGCGGAATTGCCGTTCGGCGGTTGCATTATGGCTGCTTACCGCACACAACACACGATCAGCGTAATCGCTGTCCACAAGCTGCGCCGCTTGTGCGATCGTCTCCATTGAAGTTGAGCAGGCGCCGAACATGCCTAAATAGGGAATCCTGTTTTCTCGTGCGATAAAATTCGATGTCACCGTCTGATCCATTAAATCGCCGGCCAGAAATAAATCAATGTCACTTTCTTTTCGTCCTGCTTTTGCGAGACAATAGGCAACCGCCCGGCGCATCAGTGTTCGTTCAGCATCACTCCAATTTTTTTCCCCACAAGAAAGCGTGTTATACGCTTTATCGAATGTGCCGCCAAGCGGTCCCCGAGCCTCTAATGGTCCGACGGCTGTCCCTGTCGCAGAAAGATAAATAGGGTGATCAAAACGCCATGTTTGCTGCTTCACTCTGCTCACGTTTATCCTCCTCTCAGAATGCTTGCGCAAGAAATAGCCGTATGATTCCGAGAACGGCTGCTGAGACAACGCCAAATACAATAACCGAACCAGCGAGAGAGAATAGATTGGTCGCTACGCCAAGGACAATCCCCTCGCTTTTATGTTCTAATGCAGCACTCGTGATCGAGTTAGCGAAACCCGTCACAGGTACAATCGAACCAGCGCCGGAAAATCGGGCGATTTTGTCATAGAGGCCACATCCCGTCATCAATGAAGCGATCAAGATTAACGTCGCTGACGTCGGATTCCCAGCTGATGCTTTGGTAAAGTGAAAGAAATGGATATAGAAAACTTGCAGAAATTGACCAATGACGCAAATCAGCCCCCCGGACACGAAGGCTTTCAAACAATTGCGTACATAAGGCACTTTTGGCAGATATGGTTTAATATTATCACTGTAATTTTTCGGGTCATTCAGCATCGCACTATCTCCTCTGTGAGTGTTCTGAACTGTAGTATCTGTCTAATCCGCCAAATTATGCCTACTTTGTTTGAATCCTAACCTGCCATACATAAAGCTGCAAACAGGAAAAGAGCCAGACAGCCTATTCGGCCATCTGGCTCTTGATTTCTTCAAGTATTTTCTTCTCTAGCCGCGACACCTGTACTTGGGAAATACCGAGCCGGACCGCCACCTCCATCTGCGTCTGATCTTTGAAATAACGCAGATAGACGATTAATTTCTCTCGATCACTCAGCCGTTCCACCGCTTCGCGGACAACCATTTTATCAAACCACTTGCTACTTTCACCATCGGATATTTGATCAAGAATCGTAATCGGATCACCATCATTTTCGAAAACGGTCTCGTTAATTGATGATGGCGCCCGAATCGCTTCTTGAGACAAAACAATTTCTTCGGCCGTTATTTCCAAAGCATCAGCCAGTTCGCCAACTGTCGGATTCCTGCCTAATTTCTTCGATAATTCATCCTTTTTCTTGCGAACACGGATACCCGTTTCTTTTAATGACCGGCTGACTTTAACCGCGCCGTCATCACGAATGAAGCGCTGAATTTCACCGATTATCATCGGTACCGCATAAGTTGAAAATTTGACGTTGTAAGTCAAATCAAATTTATCGACGGATTTCAAAAGCCCGATACAGCCAATTTGAAAGAGATCATCAGGTTCATAACCACGGTTGATAAACCGCTGCACAACGGACCAGACAAGCCTCATATTTTTCGAAACCAGCCGATCCCGCGCTTCATGATCGCCAGACTGACTGCGTTTAATCAGTTGCTTAACCTCTTCATCATCAAGCAAAGGTTCCTTGGCGCCAATTTTCCGTTCCAGATCCATTCGCATGTCTCCCTACTTGCAAACTGCGCGGTTATAGGTGATTTCTTTCGTCATAAAGACTGTTGTTCCCTTGCCGACCTCCGTTTCAACCGTCACATGATCCATGAAATTTTCCATAATTGTAAAACCCATGCCAGAACGCTCCAACTCGGGCTTGGTTGTATAAAGCGGCTGCTTGGCCCGTTCCAAATCCTGGATACCAATACCGTCGTCATGAATAGACAGATTTAATACACCGCCGTCTAGCGCTGCACGAATCTGCACCATACCTTTTCCGTTGTTTTCATAGCCGTGAATAATCGCATTTGTTACCGCTTCGGAAACAACGGTTTTGATTTCGGTCAGTTCCTCCAGCGTCGGATCAATCTGTGCGACAAATGCCGCAACAGTCACTCGAGCAAACGACTCATTCTCGCTGATCGCCAGAAAATCGAGCGTCATTTCATTTTTCAATCAAGCCACCCCCAGCGTATGAAGTGCGTATTGTTCATCTGTCTCAAGCCGAATGATTTTAAACATGCCGCTAAGTTCAAATAAGCGGCGTACAGCAGGCGAGATCGAGCATACGACCATTTCGCCGCCGAGACTGGCGATTTTTTTATAGCGTCCGAGAATGACCCCGAGACCTGAACTGTCCATAAATGAGAGATTGCCGAGATTCAAGAGAATGTGCTGAACGATCTCTTCCTCCATAACTGCATTGACCCGTTCACGAAGAAGATTGGCCGTATGGTGATCTAATTCGCCTTCCAGCCGAATACAGAGCACGCCGTTTCTGACTTGCAAATCCATTTCGAGACTCATTTCATTCTCCCCTCCCAAATAATTGCCTTTATGCTTTATCAAACCACTCACTTAGCGATCGAACTAATAGAAGCATTCCCTTCGCAATCGATAAATTCCTTCTTGCTGACAGAACTAGTGCTGTTTCGTCAAAACTAGTGAAAAGACGCGAAAGTCTGCCTAGGGAATGGATCAATGCGTAAGTAGCATTCCAGCACTACGTTTAAATAATTGCCACCACGAAGCGCGGGTCACCGTGACGTTGACAACGAGCGGTGTTTTCGAGACAACCTTATTTTTCTGGCGTACCACATAATAGCCGACAACTGAACCGCGCTTAATTGGCGCCTGGAGTTTGCCGTTCCACTCCACACGTTTCTTCAATCCCTTTGCCTGCTCACCCTTTTTCAAGAGCAGAACGGTTGGGCGTTCAGTCACGACCGGAACATGGCTGTAATTACCTTTCTCGACTTTTTCATTGACAACCGTCTGGCCTTTTTTCATGATTTCCTTCGTTGTGTAGGTGGCAAAAGCCTGATTCATTAATGACGCAACTTCCTTATTGCGTGCTTTCGGGGTCGGTGCGCCCATCACAACAGCAATGACACGCATGCCGTTTCTTTTCGCCGTAGCTGTCAGACAATATTTTGCCTCATTGGTGAACCCCGTTTTCATCCCATCAGCGCCTGGATACGTTTTAATCAGCTTATTGGTATTGACTAGCCAAAACTTTTTATCCGTATTTTCGCGGAGATAGTCCTCATACTTTGAGGTGTAATGAAATACCTGCTGATAGCGGGCAAGCGCCTGCGCCATGATCGCCATATCGTGCGCAGTCGTGTAGTGATCGGCAACAGGCAGACCTGTCGGATTGACGAAATGCGTGTGCTTCAGCCCAAGCATTTTGGCTTCTGCATTCATTTGTTTAACAAACGCAGGAACCGAACCGCTCAGGTGTTCTGCCATCGCTACGGATGCGTCATTCCCAGAAGCAATTGCTATCGCCCGCAGCATTTCATCTACGGTCATTGTCTCGCCTGGTTCAAGAAATACTTGCGAACCGCCCATCGACGCAGCATTTTCACTGACGGTTACTTTATCCTTTAGCGAGATCTGGTGATGGCTCAGAGCTTTGAAGATTAACAGCATTGTCATTACCTTTGTCATACTAGCGGGGGGTAATTCCTTATTGGCATTCTTTTCGTAAAGGACTTTTCCAGTCTCCCCTTCAATCACAATGGCCGACTTTGTTGCTTCTTCATTTCCCGTTGAAGTTTTGCTTGTCTCCGCATGAGCAGTAAACGCTGGGCTCGCAAGGCAAAATACAAAAACGGAACTTATCAGCCAAGCAAAAAATGACTTCATGAATCTACCTCCTTACTATAATCTTTAGCATTGTCTCCACAATGACCTGTTTTATACGAAAACAATACAAGAAAATAGAGAGAAAGATTATTAATTTATCCCGTCTTTCATCATCAGTAAAACAAGGCTCAAGCAAGGGTCCTTTTTTAACAATTGCGCTTCGGCTGCTCGCTTGCCGCAGGCGCCGCGCGTCTCCTCAGCCAAGCGAGAATCTGCAGGGTCTCACTTGGCTCGCTCTTCCCACAAGGCGCGAGCGCACCTCGCTGCATTTTTGTGCGAAAAAATTTATATTTTCTTAAAAAAAAATAAAAAAAAACAGATCCTGTATCGGATCCGTTTTTGACAATTCCTTTAGCCGCTCTCACATTGCAGCGAGCGTTCGTCGAACGAGCGCGATGAAATGATCCTTCACCCGCTCAGCCGTCTCAATTACTTCCTGATGCGCGAGCTTTTGATTGAGAATGCCACTCGCCATATTTGTAATGCAGGAGATGCCCAATACGCGTAGTCCAGCATGAGCAGCGGCAATCACTTCAGGCACCGTTGACATACCAACGGCATCAGCACCCATAACGCGCATCATTCGAATTTCTGCCGGCGTTTCATATTGTGGTCCAGAAGTTGCCAAATAAACACCTTGGCGAATCGGTAGGTGGAGATTGACTGCTTCTTTCTCAGCCAATTTAATCAGCGTCTTATCATAGACAGCCGACATATCGGGAAAACGCGGGCCAAGTTCCGGATCATTCGGTCCGATCAGCGGGCTTGTGCCGAGCATATTAATATGATCCGTGATCAGCATCAAATCGCCTGGATGAAATGACGTGTTAATCCCTCCGCAGGCGTTGGTAACGATTAATGTATGTATCCCAAGTCCTTTCATTACAGCAACAGGGAAAGCAACTTGTTGCAATGAATGGCCTTCATAATGATGGTACCGACCCTGCATCGCGATAACCTTTTTCCCTTCAAGTTGTCCAATGACAAAGCGTCCTTTATGTCCTTCAACAGTTGGCACAGGGAAATGCGGCAGAGATTGATAAGGAATGATTTGAGCATTTTCGATCTGATCAGCAATATCGCCAAGTCCCGACCCAAGAATTAGACCGATTGCTGGCCTGTTTGTTTCATTTAGATGCAACGCATCCAGCACTTCTGAAAGTTGACTCATTTAATCTTCTCCTCTTCCTGATTGTCGTTACGCACGGGGGTGATACAAACGATAAAAATCTTTTAATAAGGGTTTTGCAGTATGCGAAAAACGCTGAGCAAACAATGTGCTTGTGCGACCCATTAGCATTTCCACCGATAATACGTCCGCACCGTTCTCTAGCAAATGCGCGGCGAGGGATTGCCGAAGCGTTTCCGGTGACAGCTGCTGATTAATGCCTGCAATCGCTGCATACTGTTTTAATATTTTCCAGATGCCTTGTCGGCTGAGGCGCCGGCAGCGACGATTGACAAACAGCGCACATTCGTCCTCCGGCACATTTTCTCTGCCGTCTTCTATGTAATGCCGCAACGCCGCTTCTGCCTTTTTTCCAATTGGAAGGACCCGCTCGCGTCCTTTTTTACCGCCGCAATGAACAAACCCCATATCCAAATGAACATCATTCACGTTCAGTTGAATTAATTCACTGACGTGCATGCCTGTCGCATAGAGCAATTCAAGCATCGCCAAATCACGACATCCCGTCGCTGTGCCCGAATCTGGTGCGTCAAGCAACTGCTCAATTTGTGGATAGCTGAGCACTTCAAGATGATGAAGGGTCACCTTTGGCGTGTCCATCAAATAAGTCGGATCATCCGGGCGGATGTGACAGCTAACCAAATAGCGGTGAAAGCGCCGAACAGCCGTTGCTTTTCGCGCAACGGTAGCTGCTGCACTGCCTTGATCTTGAATCCAATAAAAGTATTTCCGAACCATGAGGTCATCTACACGCAACCAATCGCTGCATCCTTGTTGATCACTGAGAAAATACATGTACTGAGCGATATCGTTTCGATAAGCGTCAATCGTATTGACGGACAAATGCTGCTGTTCAGACAGTTCGTTGAGAAAAGCGGTCACCTGTTCCTGAAGCTTCTCCATGATTATTCTCCGTCCCTCAAAAATTCGATCAGCCGTCTTGATAAATTGATCGTTTCACCATTCAAAATATCACTGACCTGATTCTTAGAAAACAGACTGACTTTAACTGCATCTGAACCTGGCTGATCGTAGCGGTGAACCCGCTCTTCATGCCCGTCGATCCAGGTTAATCCGGTATAAAATGCCGCCGTAAGCAGTGCGAAAAACAATAGCAGTTTGAGCCCTTTAAAAAAGTTTCGAACATATTCTATCATGCACTCTCCTCCGTTTGCGTACAAGTCTTCTCTCATAGACTATGCATAACGGGGCAGAAAAAGCTCTATTGTATCTCCAGCAACTTCATACTAGCAGGCACCGTCTACCAACAGAACCTGTTTCCGACACGCAATCGGATACAGGCAATCGCCAATCGATGGTGATGTTAAAAAACAGCCTCGATTGAAAACGGGCTGCCCGGTGAAAATCGATCATTTTTTTACTCGGAGTTACACTTTTTCCGTTAGTTGTTCATCGGTATCAAGCGTTGCTGCTTTCTGATGTTCTTCTTCATGCTTCGCTAAGCAGCGATGACAAATACCATGAAAAGTCAGCCGATGATCTTTCACTTTAAAATGCCACCTGCGCTCGACAATTTTCTCTACGTCACTCAGCAAATCTTCCTGGATTTCATCAACCGAACCACATTCAATGCAAACAAGATGATGATGAAAGTGATTGGCCCCTTCCTGGCGCAGGTCATAGCGCGATACCCCATCGCCAAAATTGATTTTGTCAACAACCTTTAGTTCAGAGAGTAATTCAAGCGTGCGATAAACCGTAGCCAGACCAATTTCTGGCGACTTTTCTTTCACAAGCAAATAAACATCTTCCGCACTCAGATGATCTTGTTCATTTTCCAGCAGAACGCGGACCGTTGCTTCGCGTTGCGGTGTCAGTTTATACTTTTGCGAATGCAATTGTTTCTTAATACGGTTAATGCGTCCTTCCTCCACAAAAATTCCCCCTAACGCCGATAAGTAACGTCCTGATCACTAATGATCAGCTTATCTAGCGACTGTCCGCAACTAATGTCTGATTATTATTCTCTTCAGAAAAACTTGGCCTAGCCAAATCCTTTTTTTAACAATTGCGCTTCGGTTGCTCGCTTGCCGCGGGCACTTGCATTTGCACTCCATTTTTACGAAAAATCATATACATTCTTATCCTTTAAAAAATTATAATCCTTACAAAAAAGTGTGTCAATAATATAAAATGACTTTCACTTTATAATTATTTTATTATGAGAAAATAAAAAGTACAAGATTATCTGCCTTTTAAAGGTTTTTTATTTATTAAATGAACAGATTCCTTCTCAATTAACAGATTAAGAAACAAACAGACGAATCAATTGTGGGGAAATATAAGCTTCAAAAGCGCAGGCAACGACGAGTGCACCGCTTGATACAACAAGAACGAGCAAGTAATTGATAAATTGCGGCAGAAGCGGTTCTTTTCTGATTTTCATCAGTAGTTGACGGATGATTCTCAGCGAACAGGCAACTGCAACAACGGTCAAAAAGATGTCAATTGGGATGATCAGAAGATTTTGTGGAAAAACGGAAACCATTGCCACACCAAACCCTTTTGTCCCCATCTGACTGACCAGGAAGCCGACTGTAAAGCCAAGAAACATACCACGGACAAAAATCAACACGAATAAAACGGGCAAACCAATAACAGATAAACCGAGAAGCCAGATCAATGCAATATATTGAAAGTCATTGCCGATGGCCTCTTTAAATAAAACCGTTGGATCAGCAATCCGTCCGCCAGCCAGTTCATTGAAGAAATTCTGCATATACTGCAATAAATCATTTCTTGCTTCATAGGAAAGACTGTTGACAACAACGGCTCCGAAAATAATCCCCATCAAAAAGAGAGCAATGATAAATGTATACAAGGAACGATAATCTGTGAGATGGCGCAGCGCTAATTGCTTCAGCTTATTTCCGATCATTTTCGGCATGCCTCCCTGCCTTGTCGCAATAAAATCTATTAATTACTCTATGATTTTTTGGACAAACTATGACAGGGATTTGGCTAAGCGAGCGGTTTATGCAATCTGATAAGCTTATCCTTTTGCGCGTAGCTGCATAAACTGTACGGCGTACATTGATTTGAGATCAGCAATCTGCATCGATTGAACCATCTGGACCGCCTCTTTTAAATCAAAAGCAGAAGCCTCCAAAAACTCATCTTCATCCAGATGCTGTTGTCCAGAGATAAGCGAGTCCGTATAATACAGGTGAATCAGTTCATCTGAAAAACCTGGTGTCGTGTAAAAAGATATAATCCGTTCCATCTTGGCGCATGAATAGCCAGTTTCCTCTTCCAGTTCGCGAACGGCTGCTTTTTCCGGATCTTCGCCCGGTTCCAACTTACCCGCAGGAATTTCGTAAATGATTTTATCAAGCGGATAGCGGTACTGCCTGACGAGCAACAATTTACCCTCAGGATTCACTGCAATGACAGCCACCGCGCCAGGATGTTTCACCACTTCCCGCGTCGCCTTCGCGCCATTTGGCAGTTGAACGTTATCGAGAAAAAGGTGAACTACCCTTCCTTTAAAAATTTCTTGTGTATCAATTGTTTTTTCTGTCAATCCATCTGAATCCATAGGTGCATCCCTCACAATTTTTTTACTGAATCTTTGGCTCTGTTCAAGTCTGTTGTTATTTTTTGGATTTCTAAAAATTCTACTCTTGTTTTAATCGTTCTAGCATATTCCCTGTGAAACAGAATGTAGAGTATCGCCGTTTTTCTTCAATTCTTGATAGCAAAAACAACCGGTCAGATGATCGTTCACCATGCCGACCGCCTGCATAAATGCATAGCAGATTGTTTCGCCGACAAATTTAAACCCATGTTGTTTCAAAGCCTTACTCATTTGCCGTGAGATCGCGCTCGAGGCGGGAATTTCGCTCAACTTTTCAAAACCATGCTGCTGTGGTTTATTGCCGACAAATCCCCAGAGAAAATCTGAGAAAGATTGTTCAGCAGATAAGCGGAGATAGCTTCGCGCATTGTTAATGATCGCTTCGATTTTTCGTCGATTGCGGATGATTCCAACGTTCTGCATCAGTTTCTCGACATCTTTTTCCGTGAAGGCTGCAATTTTTTCCGGATCAAAAGCTGCAAATGCTTGTCGGTAAGCCTCGCGGCGCTTCAAAATTGTAATCCAGCTCAGCCCGGCCTGCATGCCTTCGAGACAAAGCATTTCAAACAAACGGCGCGTGTCGTAAACAGGTCGTCCCCACTCTGTATCATGGTAGACTAGATAGATTGGATCCTGTGTCAGCCAGCCACAGCGAATCAATTGTTCTGGATTATTTTCTGTCACTCACTAATCCTCCCATCGTCGGAATGGACAATTTCCGTTTTAAAAATTGCTGCCATCTGTTTTAAAAAAAGTTCATGTTGACCAGTGAATGTCGCCATCCCTGTAGCATGGGCAATCGTTCGATACCCGCGCGAATAAGCACCATAAGCAGTCAGAAAATCGCAAATGTCGGTACAGACCCCCGTTAAATGGACAGCCGTTACATGGTGAACACGTAAAATCTGATCAAGATTTGTACCAATAAAGGCGTCATATTCCGGCTTTGGCAAGAAGAGCACGTTTGGCTCGGAATGGTGCTGTTTGTACCACTCACCAAGCGGTCCCCAGAGTTCCGCTCCCCAGCTGCCTTTAATATTATGTGGCGGCCACAGTTTGAAATGAGGGTCGTTTGTCTCATGCGCATCCATGCAAAAAATGATCAGTTTTCCTTCATTGTGAAATTGATCCACCAAGTCACATAAATAGGGTACGATTTGCTGAGCCGCTTTCCCTGCGGTTAAGCCGCCTTTGTCAGCAACAAAATCATTGCTCATATCGATGACCAATAATGCCTCTTTTTCTTCAGCCATTGCTGCATCCCCTCCCTTTTCTTTTGCTATTATCTCACAATTCTGCATAAACACTGCATTTTTGCGTATTTTTTCGCAAGCAGATGATTTGCAAGACCCGCGTGATTTGTTAAAATGAGTGAATAATTGTAATCACGTATCCGAGGAGATGTTCCCTGTTGAAAGCACTCACTTCCGAAGCACAATTTAACACAGCGATTAACAGTCCAGAAACCATTATCGTCAAATTCGAAACAACATGGTGTCCGGACTGCAAACGCCTGAATATGTATGTCGACGAGCTAGTCCAAGCATTTGACTTCAACTGGTATTCCGCCGATCGCGATCAGTTGCCGCAATTAGGCGAAAAGTATGATGTTCTCGGCATTCCAAGCCTGCTTGCGTTTAAGAATGGTGAGAAAATCGGTCATCTTCGTGCTGATAATAAAACACAGGATGAAATCAAAAGTTATTTGGCAGAACTTGAACACTGAACATTGACAAATAAGGGAAATGTCAGGCTATACGATTTATTGTAAATGAGAAGAGGGTGTCCCAAAAGTCTTTCGACTTTAAGACACCCTTTTTCTATCGATGCGTGTCAATCAGGAGTCTGGTGCGCATATGGTTCCCAACAGACAGTCACACGCACGCAATGCTTCGTGCGCAGTAAACTTATCGCAACCCAAACACAATCATTCTATTCGTTTTTCATGCGTGCAATCCGAACGACATCCAGCAAAATTCTGTCCTTCCATCTGAATCGTTGCATGCTGAAGATTATAATCCCCAAGCAGTTCTTCAGCTTGATACAGCAGTTCATCACGATTAATATGATCGGTGACAGTTAAATGACAGCTCAAGGAGAAGAACCCGGAAGTAATTGTCCAGATATGCAGATCATGAACGCTGACAACACCAGACAAATTTGCCAGTGCCCCGCGAATTTCATCGACATTAAGTTCTGAAGGCCGGCTTTCCATCAATATATTGATAGACTCACTGACAATCTGCCATCCGCTTCGAAAGATAAGCAGTGACACAAGGATACTTGCCGCTGGATCAGCATATTGCCATCCTGTAGCAATGATTATCAATGCTGCTGCTATCGCCCCTGCAGAACCGAGTAAATCACCGAGCACATGCAGCAAAGCACTTCTGATATTCAGGTTTTTTTTCGATTCCCCGCGCATTAAAATGGCTGCGACAATCAGGTTGACGATGAAGCCAATTACAGCAATCAGCAGCATCTCACTGCCCATGATCGGTGCCGGATGACGAAGCCGGAGCAGCGCCTCAATTACGATCCAAGCAGAGATAACCAATAACAGGACACCATTAAAAAGCGCAGCAAGAATTTCAAAACGTCGATAGCCGAATGTCTTGATGCTATTCGCTGGTACCCGCGCACCAACTGCCATTGCCACAAAACTCAAGCCCAGTGAGATTGAATCGCTTAACATATGACCAGAATCCGACAGAAGCGTTAAGCTGTGTGTTAACAAGCCGCCAACAAATTCAACAATCATAAATCCCGTAATTAAAAAGAAACTGAAAAGAAGTGCGCCGCGACTTGTCGCTGAATCAGGCGAATGCTGGCTGTGGTTATGCCTTAATTCATGTTCATCATTAAATTTGTGTGCTTCTTCTTTTTGAATCATAAAAACCACCCGATAGACAGTATCTTTAAATAGCCAACATATGAGCAATCATTCATATGTTAAATATGAGCGATTAAATGCGAAATGTCAAGCATTGCTGTTTAATTCCGCTATTGATTGAAGACCTGTCATTTTTGTGCCATTCCCCAGCACGGACTTCCTTTCCGTTCGAACAATCAAAGGGCTTTAATAGGGAACCAATCAATCTTTTTTCATCAGTCGTTCACAAGCTTGACTCTGCTTTGGTATACTGAGTGAAGCTGAAAAAATAATAACAATGGGGGCGAAACGGGCATGACTTTTCTCGGCATCCATCACAGTGCAATTATCTGTTCCGATTATCAGCGTTCGAAACGTTTTTATACGGAAATTCTTGGTTTCACAATCATTCATGAGGTATATCGAGAAGCGCGTCAATCCTATAAATTGGATCTCGCGATCGGTGATGATAATGGCGGGCAGATCGAATTGTTTTCTTTTCCGTCTCCACCGGAACGACCGTCGCATCCGGAAGCCTGCGGTCTGCGCCATTTGGCGTTTCGCGTCGCATCTGTCAAAGAGACGGTCAAAGAGTTGGAACGCAATGGCGTCGCTGTCGAGCCCGTACGTCAGGATCCGTATACAAGTAAGCTTTTTACTTTTTTTCAGGATCCCGACGGTCTACCACTTGAAATCTATCAGCAGTAAAAAGTGAAAAGGTAACTATCTGAGAGGAGCGGAACGATGAGTATCCACATTGAAGCAAAGGAAGGGCAAATTGCCGAAACCATTCTCCTTCCCGGCGACCCACTGCGGGCCAAATATATTGCCGAAACTTATTTGGAAAACGCTGAGCCATACAATCATGTGCGCGGTATGCTCGGTTATACAGGAACTTATAAGGGCAAAAGAATCTCTGTTCAAGGGACAGGCATGGGGATTCCATCCATTTCTATTTACGTAAATGAATTAATTCGTGATTACGGTGTAAAAAATTTAATCCGCGTCGGTACTTGCGGAGGCATTCAAAAGGACATTCATGTACGCGATGTCGTTTTAGCGATGTCGGCCACTACAGACTCAGCAATCAATCACCTGACATTCCCAAATATTGATTTTGCACCGACCGCTGATTTCGGTTTGCTGCACAAAGCCTATTCGATTGGAGAACGAATGGGAACGAGTATGCGTGTTGGTAGCATTTTATCTGCGGACGCCTTTTATCGGGACAGCATGGATTTGATGAAAAAGCTCGCTGGATATGGTGTATTAGCTGTTGAGATGGAAACGACCGCGCTCTATACATTAGCCGCAAAATACGGCGTTCATGCATTAACTATCTTAACAGTGAGTGATCATGTTTTTACTGGCGAAGACACGACTTCTGCGGAACGTGAAAAAACATTCGACGAGATGATTCAAATTGCGCTGACTACGGCGATCCAATAAAATTCATCTTGAAGCTAAGGCTATCGACAGACGATTTGTCTCGATCTGCCGAGAGCTATTTATAGGCTAAAAAATAGAGCGGATCAATATGATCCAGCTCTATTTTTTTCACTTTAGGAATTGATAAGATTTCTGAGTGATAAAGAGGAGATGAACCAGGCTATGCCTGGTCTTTATCTTGCAACAAATGCGCTTCGCCTGCTCGTTTGCCGCGGGCGTCTCACACATTGCCTTTAGATCAGAAAACAACATTAAATTGAAACATAGCTTATCTCTTAAAAAAATTTCATTCTTTTCTCTTTTATAAAAAACGAAGGGTCTCCCATCATCCTGGGATCTGGCAAAGCCAGGTTCTTTTTAATGCTTTTTTATCCAGTCATCAATGATCGGTCGGTGATTTTTCAGCAGTGTAAGCTGCTCCCTGCACTCATGAACATCAAGAAATGAATAATCAGCGGATTCTTCTGGATCAACCCGCATTTGCCCATGGAACGACTGTGTGCTGTAGACGATAATAATTGGATAATAACAATCCCCATTGGCCGCAGTGGCCATCGCACCAGAATAAACACCAAATAATTGCAAATTATCAATAGTCAGTCCGGTCTCTTCACGAACCTCCCGAATTGCTGTTTCTTCTGCTGATTCGCCCAGCTCCATTAAGCCACCTGGCAGCCCCCATGTATTCTGAGGATGCCTGCGCTTTTGCAGCAGAATGCCACGACCCTCATTTTCAAGAATGACAGCTGCGCCAGGCAGCAGCAAGGGTTGGTGACCAATAGAACGTCTCAAATTTTCAATATAGCCCACTGAATAACCTTCTTTGTCTCCGTTTTCCGCAGATTAGCCATGTCGACGTAACTGGAACAACTGGTAAATCCGCGTAACTATCACCTTACAGACCGCATAGACAGGGATAGCGAGTAGCATTCCAATAATTCCTGCAAGATTTCCGGCAACAAGCAGAATGCAGATAATTGTCAGCGGATGAAGGTCTAGTTTTCTGCCCATGACAAGCGGTGAAATCACATTGCCTTCAATCTGCTGCACAACGATGACACCGACAATCACATAAATAGCCAACACTGGATCCTGAATGAAAGCCACAATGACTGCTGGAATGGTCGCAATAAACGAGCCGATAAACGGAATCACATTCGTAAACAAAATAACCAGTGCAAGCACCAAGGAATAATTTAAATGGATCACTGTATACCAAATGAAAATGAATACAAAATCAAAGAGAAGAACAATCATTTGCCCTTGGATATAACCGCTGAGTGCCTGATCCATATCTCGCAGTATTTCCATTCCTTTTTCTCTATGTTCCTCAGGAATAAACTTAATCATTCCGCGTGCCATCTTCTCGCCATCTTTTAATAGATAGAAGAGGATAAAAGGAACAGTTACTGCGATTAAAACGGTACCGGTGATCGACTGAATGATTGATAAAATATTGTTACCAATCGAAGTCGTCATTTGGGTGAAATTTTTCGAAAATCGATTGGTGAAATCTGTATAGGAAATATCATTTAAGTGCATCCGCACAAAGAGTTTGCTGTTCTGAAAATCATTTAACTGCTGACCAAGTTGCTTTATGAGATGCGGCATACTATTAATGAGTGAAAGCACTTGGTTATAAAGCTGCGGTCCGAGCCAGAAAATGAGCGCTGCAAGCAAACTGAGAACAATCAAATAAATAATCACGATTGCCACAACTTTTGGTATCCGCAGGCGGCATAAGCCGCGAACAAGTGGCCGCAGAAGGTAGTAAAAAAGTACAGCAATAATTAATGGAGCAGCTAAACTCGTCAATACAACACCGATCGGCGCGAGAATAAATGTGAGTTTGGAAGCGACTAATAGAATAATAAGAATTAATAAGATCCAAATGGAAAATTTAAAATACTTTGATTGCGGCATAATCGCTCCCCACTCCCTCCGATGAAATAATCCTTCGAAGCACTAATTTTTGATTAACGATGCAATTGTTCCCGTGCACCCCTACTCGACTTTTGTTCATACCCTTTCATTTTAACCGAATCACTCGAATCGATCCATTGTATTTCTTATCTTACAGATACTGTAAAATACGAAGCACATGATTTCCACGAAGACAGCAAGAACTAAAGGAGTAGCTACTCTATTAAATATATACCACCCATTCCAATCCATTCCGTAAAATAATAAAGCTGTCTCACACCGCTTGCTGGCAGGTGAAACAGCTAAATTTTCCATCGATTGATAAACTAATTTCGTCCATTGTTACAAAACGAGCTTAAACGGTGCCTCAAGATAGTTTTTGATTGTTTTCAAAAATTCTGCTGCCTGAGCGCCGTCTACCACTCGGTGATCAAATGTTAGACTTAGCGGTAGCATGCTGCGCCGTTCAAGTGATTCACCAACATACACCGGCTGATCAGTAATTTGGCCGACACCGAGAATTCCCGTTTCTGGTGGGTTAAGAACCGGTGTGAAAAATCCAACGCCGTAAGTTCCTAGAGAAGTCACCGTAAATGTGGAACCACTCAGCTGCAAAGCATTCATCTGTCCAGAACGCGCAGCTTTACTTGCCTTGCGAATTTCACGTGAGAGAACACTTAACGATTTCTTATCCGCATCTTTAATCACCGGGACTACAAGCCCCTCATCCAATGCAACCGCAACGCCAAGATGGACATCCGCGAATTCCGTAATCGTGTCGTTCTCAAGCAGACTGTTCATTTTTTTATGTTCCAAAAGCGATTGAATGACTGCTTTTGCGATAAAATCAGTGACTGTTAATCGGACTTCATCGTCGATTGGATACGCGGCACGCGCCTGTTTCTGAAAAGCAAGCAACGCTGTGACATCCGCAGTTGTCTGTAAGGTCAGTTGCGCACTTTCCTGCAAACTGCTGTACATCCGAGCAGCGATTACTTTACGCATGCCACTCATTTTCCTACTCGTACCGCCAGTCAAAGCAACGGATGCTATTTCCGTTTGCGGTTGACTGGTCGACTTTTCGGCCTTCAAAGACGTAGTCAATTGTTCCGCGGCCTTCTCATCCGCACGATCCTTTACCGCCAAAGCGACATCTGCTTTCGTAATTCGCCCGAGCGGACCCGTACCTGTCACTACGCTCAGATCGATAGCCTCCGCTTTGGCCAATCTTCTCGCTGCAGGCGAAATACGCAGACGCGCGACAGGCGCAGCTTCTTTTTCTACTTCTACTTTTACGGCTGGTTTCAGCGTGTCCTGCACAGAAGCAACAGGCGCAGGAGCCACTTCCTGTGTATTTTCAGTGGGAATAGCCTCCCCGGCTTGACCGATATAGCCAAGCGCTTTGCCTATCGCCACAACGTCATCTGCCTCAGCTTCAATGTCAAGTAAAATTCCGTCTTCTGGTGCTTCAATCTCTTTTTCGATTTTATCGGAACTGATTGAAACAACAGATTCGCCTTTTTTTACTGTGTCTCCTTTACTTTTCAGCCATTCGACAACAGTACCCTCGGACATGCCCATCCCCATTTTAGGCATAATGATTTCTGTAGCCATACCATTTCCTCCCTTCATAAGAAAAACAGGCTACGCCTGGTCTTTATTTGTATCAATTGCGCTTCGGCTGCTCGCTTGCCGCGGGCGATCCGTGAGCCTCCTCAGACAGTCTAGAATCTGCGGGGTCTCACTTGGCTCGCTTTTCCCGCAGGCGTCTCGCACCTTCGCTCCATTTTATGCTTTCTTATCTTTTAAGAAAACAGGTTACGCCTGGTCTTTATTTGTATCCATTGCGCTTCGGCTGCTCGCTTGCCGCGGGCGATCCGTGAGCCTCCTCAGACAGTCTAGAATCTGCGGGGTCTCACTTGGCTCGCTTCTCCCGCAGGCGTCTCGCACTTTCGCTCCATTTTATGCTTTCTTATCTTTTAAGAAAACAGGCTACGCCTGGTCTTTATTTGTATCCATTGCGCTTCGGCTGCTCGCTTGCCGCGGGCGATCCGTGAGCCTCCTCAGACAGTCTAGAATCTGCGGGGTCTCACTTGGCTCGCTTCTCCCGCAGGCGTCTCGCACTTTCGCTCCATTTTATGCTTTCTTATCTTTTAAGAAAACAGGCTACGCCTGGTCTTTATTTGTATCAATTGCGCTTCGGCGCTTGCCGCGGGCGATCCGTGAGCCTCCTCGTACAAGCAAAAGTCTGTTACTTTCTTTATTTATGAAAGAACGACTCTGCTGAATAAACCGGGTAAAAGTTTATACAGTTGTAAAAACACGATCCCCAACCATCGTTTGAAAGGCTGCGAGAATTTTCTCCGGTGACGGCATATAAATTTTCTCCAGTGCAGGAGAAAATGGAACAGGGCTATGCGGCGCAGTAACCCGTTTAATTGGCGCATCAAGATAATCAAAAGCTTTATCACCGACGATTGCGGCTATATCCGTCGCAGCACTGCAGCGCGGATATGCCTCATCAACGATAATCAACCGTCCCGTTTTCTTTACCGATTCAATGATTGTTCCTTCATCTAGTGGCGAAAGTGTACGCGGGTCAATAACTTCAGCCTCAAAGCCTTTTTTTGCCAATTGGTCAGCCGCTTTCATCGCTGTAAAGACCTGCTTGCCAATACCGACAATAGTCAGATCGGAGCCTTTGCGTTTAATCTCCGCCTTGCCAAATGGAATCGTATAGAAACCTTCACCAACTTCACCTTTCATTGAATAAAGGGTTTTATCTTCAAAAACGATGACTGGATCATCATCGAAAATTGCCTGAAGCAAGAGCCCTTTCATGTCGTATGGATTGCTCGGCACAACAACCTTGAGACCCGGAATGTGTGTAAAAATGGCATACAGGCTCTGCGAATGCTGCGCTGCCGCATTGAATCCAGCACCGTCAATCGTCCGGATAGTTAGCGGCACTTTTGCTTTTCCGCCAAACATATAATGGAATTTAGCCGCTTGATTCATTACTTCGTCAAGACAGCTGCCGATAAAGTCATTAAACATCAGTTCAGCAATTGGCCGCAGTCCGGTTGCCGCCGCGGAAACGGCAGCCCCCATATACCCTGCCTCGGCGATCGGCGTATCGATTACACGATCTCGACCGAATTCCTCAACAATTCCCTTCGTAACACCGAAAACGCCTCCCCATGCGCCTTGATCCTGAAGATGATCGACTTCAGCACCTCCAGCAACGTCTTCGCCGATCAAAATAACGTTCTCGTCTTTGCGCATCGCCTGGCGAACAGCGTCGTTTATCGCTTCTGAATAAGACATTTTGACTGACATCTTTCTCACCTCCGAATGATTTGAACACATTCAATAAGAAACATATACATCGGTTGTTGTCTCTGAGCGGTCCGGGAACGGACTGTCCTCACTGAATTGAATGGCATGTGCCACCGCGTCTTGCACTTGGCTATCAATGGCACTGATCTCCTCATCTGTAAGGAGTTTAGTGTTTTTCACGGCGTTCTGGAATCGAAGAATACAATCATCTTCAGCGATCGCCTTTTCTTGTACTTCTTTATCTTTATAAGTCTGAGTATCGCCTTCGAAGTGCCCATAATCTCTGTAGGTCAGGCATTCGAGAATCGTTGGCCCTTCACCTTTGCGCGCGCGATCAACCGCCTTGCCGGCGGCTTCATATACAGCCATCAGATCGCGGCCATCAACTGTATCACCGGCAATCTTGTATACTTTTGCAAAATCAGATATGCGATCAGCCGCGGCAGCATAGTCAAAAGTAGATGCTTCGCCGAAACCATTATTCTCGCACACAAAAATAACAGGCAATTTCCAAATGGCAGCCATGTTTACCGCTTCATGGAACGTTCCGTGATTGCTTGCACCATCGCCAAAAAAACAAACCGCTACATTATCCGTTTTCTTGACTTTCGCCGTCAATCCCGCACCGATAGCAAGCGGCAATCCAGCGCCAACAATACCATTCGCACCGAGCATTCCCTTGGAAACATCGGCAATATGCATGGATCCGCCTTTACCTTTGCACAACCCTGTAGCACGTCCAAAAATTTCCGCCATCATGCCATCCAAATCACAACCCTTGGCGATGCAGTGACCATGACCGCGGTGTGTACTTGTGATCTTGTCATCATCGGTCAAATGTGCGCAAACACCCACAGCAACTGCTTCTTCTCCAGCATAGAGATGAACAAACCCGGGGATTTCACCTTTTTCGAAAATTTCATGAACGGCGTTTTCAAACTGGCGAATCTCCTGCATTTTCTGGTAAATCCACTTGGCTTTGTCAACAGTCATCTCTTTGTAGGAAGTTTCTGTTCCAGCTTGCATGATGATTCCTCCCATCGTTTACCGCCTGATTCAATTTCTCAGCATGGTGTGTAAGCGGTTTCTTACGTATTTATCTTAATTCTGCTCTTTACTCATTGCAAGAAATAAGCCTTGAAATTGTGACATTTGTTACAAATGAATCAGCTAATAAACACCTTTGAAATGGGGGAATAAGAACAAGTTATAGGTATGAACAAAATGTGATTTTTGAAAAGGCTTTCAAAAATAAATGAATATTTTTAATATTTAGTTGTTAAATTTGCTGACATCTTATGTTATACTAGTTCCATCATAAACGAGGGGAGAATTCATTTAATGAAAGCAACTGCAGACGCAATTACTTTAAGCTTGGATTCATTATGGATTTTGATCGCAGCAATCTTAGTTATTTTTATGCAAGCCGGTTTTGCCTTCCTTGAATCAGGCTCGCTTCGTAGTAAAAACGCGGGGCATATCACTGGGAAACAGATTATCACCCTGGCGATTTCTTCAATTGCCTTTTGGGCTTTCGGTTACGGTATCGCATTTGGAAAAGGCAATGACTTCGTCGGTACATCATCGTTTTTTCTAAGCGGTGTGCCAAGTGGTCATGACTCAATCTTCTTCTTATTCCAATTGGCCTTTGCCGCTGTATCATTGGCCATTGCATGGGGCGGTTTTGCAGAACGCGCCAAATTGTCTGTATATTTTATTTTTGGTACTTTATTCGTTATTTTTATCTATCCGGTTGTTGGTCACTGGGTATGGGGCGGCGGCTGGTTGAGCAAACTCGGCATGCAGGACTTCGCCGGTTCAACCGTTGTCCATCTTCAAGGTGCAACTGCCGCTCTCGTTGCAACATTGCTTCTTGGTAAACGAATTGGCAAATTTAAAGACGGCAAGCCAGTAGCAATTCCAGCACATAATATTCCATTCGTATTCCTTGGTACATTTATTCTCTGGCTTGGCTGGTTCGGTTTCAACGCAGGAAGCACGGTTTCAACGGGTGCTGTCACAGAAGGTTACGGTCAGTTCTTCGGTTATGTTGCTCTGACAACTAACCTGGCTGCTGCTGGCGGCGCACTTGGCGCTTTGTTCACTGCCATGATTTTGTCTAAAAAAGCAGATATCGGTGCAATGTGCAATGGCGTTCTCGCCGCACTTGTTGCTATCACTGCTTCTTGTGCATTCGTTGAACCTTGGGCAGCAATCGTTATCGGCGCATTTGCTGGCGCGTTCACGTACTGGACTTCGATTTTCTTCGAAGCTAAAGGCCTTGATGATCCGATTTACGCTTTCTCTGTTCACGGTATTTCTGGTATCATTGGTACGCTTTCCACTGGTTTCTTTGCCGCTCCTGAACTTGTTAAAGTAGCTGGTGTCGGCAAACCAGGTTTGTTCTATGGTGGCGGATTCTACCAGCTTGGCGTTCAGACGCTTGGTGTCGCTGCAGCATTTGTTTTCGTACTTGTCGCATCATTCGTTATCCTCGGCATTATGAAAGCAACGATGGGTCTGCGTGTATCCCGTGAAGCTGAAATTGCTGGTCTCGATATCAGCGAACATGGTGCTTACGGATACGGAGAAATGGATGCAGAAGCTGTTGCCGCAGCTGAAGCAAAATAAGATTATCGAAACGCAAAAAATCCTGCCTTAATTGAGGCAGGATTTTTTTTGCCGACTGGAGAAAAAATATACGTTGTCAACAAATAAGAACTGGACAGTTTTGTCCAGTTCTTTCTTACAAGATAAGAAAGCACGAAAAATAGAGTGCAGGCGCGAGAAGCCGGAGCGCGACAGGGCGCAGCCAAGTTTTTCTAATACATTCTAAAAAGCACAAGATTCCTCAGATTGAGTCATAAGAAATGACGATCTAACAAAACGCCAGCTCCCCGTCACCGAGACTGGCGCTTTAATGAATAATGCCATAAATCACTGGCAAGTAGTGTTGGTCTAAATACAGCTCGTGCTTCATCAAGTAATGCCTTCTGACCCGCTTTCTGATACCTTGAACTCAAATGTGTCAGGATCAATGCTGAGACATTGGCTTCGAGCGCTTGTTGTGCCGCCTGAACCGACGTTGAATGATGATAATCATGGGCATGACGCGACTCATCGTGGCTGAATGTTGCTTCATGAATCATCAGATCAGCGTCCTGAGCAAGCGTGCGTACCGAAGCGCAAGGACGAGTATCACCGATCACAGCGATATGGCGTCCCTTTTTTTCGGGTCCAAGGAAAGGCGCTGTCGGTAGAATGCGTCCATCTGGTAACTTGACTTCCGTGGCCTCTTTAAACTGCTGATAAATCGGACCTTCCGGAATACCAAGTGCACGTATCTTATCAATCAGCAATTCTCCAGGTTGATTTTTTTCAATGAGCCGATAACCGAAGCATTGAATCCCGTGATCCAATTCACGTGCTTCAACTTTAAAATGCGAATTTTCGTAGATGATTCCCGGTTTCTCAATTTCAATGATTTTAACCGGATAGTGTAAATGCGTTTTGGAAACGTTTAGTGTTGTCTCAACAAACTGTTTTAATCCCACAGGACCAACGAGACAAAGCTCCTGATCCGCGCCTTGAAACGAACGACTGCCAAGCACGCCAGGCAAACCATAGATATGGTCGCCATGAAGATGGGTGATAAAAACAACAGATAGTTTTGGCAACCGCACCGATGTATACAGGATTTGACGCTGGGTGCCCTCTCCGCAGTCAAAAAGCCATAGCTCGCCATTATATTCTGGAAAACTGACGGCAAGCGAACTGACATTCCGCTCCTTTGCTGGCATGCCTGCTCCAGTTCCTAAAAAAGTAAAATCCATCACAGTCAATCCTTTTATCATTAATCTCTATCGTTATAAAGCTCATTCAAGCCATTTGCGCCACTTACTCGCTTAACAATGTTGATGCCGACTGGATCGAGCCCCTTCCGAATTGATCGTTTATCTGTTCGATCAGTTCGTATCGATGCTCTTCTTTCGCATCCTCTTTGTAGTGAAACAGGTCAAGCTGTTTGCTTGCTCCGGAAATCGGTTGAAATTCTGACAAGGTAATGCCCAAAAGGCGCACTTTCTGGCCATTCCAAATCAAACAAAACAATTTCCAAGCCGAATCAAGAATGGTTTCTTTGGCATAGAGCGGCTGGTTCAATGTGAACTGCTTTGATTGTGTCTTCCAATCCGAATACCGAATCACAAGAGTTAGTTCATAACTTGCCACATGTTCGCCTTTGACTTTTTTTTCAAGTTTGTCCGAAAGACCGTCTAATGTTTTTCTTATCGTTTCGATTAATCGGGTATCTTGAGGCAAAGTCACTGAATGGCCAATACTTTTGTATCGATCCCATGCATCAGGATCCACCGGACGTGCATCGATTCCATTTGCATGTTCCCATAATTTCAAGCCGTTCTGACCGTACCGCTGAAAAATGTCGCTCTGATCGCGATTAGCCAGTATTCCGATGGTAACGATTCCGATCCGCTTTAGCTTTTCTTCCGTCTTCTTTCCAACGCCGATCAAATTTCCAATCGGAAGCGGCCACATTTTTTCCTGGATATCTCGTTTTCTCAGGACAGTTAACCCAAGCGGTTTTTTCATATCCGAAGCCATCTTCGCTAGAAACTTATTCGGTGCAATGCCAATGCTGCAAGGCAATTTGAGTTTTGTCAAAATGTCTTGTTGCAACCGCTTAGCAAGTGCCAATGGGTGTTCGCCCGATGCCCGTTGACTCAGATCCATATAGCCTTCATCTATTGATGCTTTCTCAACCTGGTCTGTGTATTGCCGCAAAAGCTGAAAGAGCAGGTCTGATGTCTTTCGGTAGCAATCAAAATCAGGCGGCTTCACAATCAAATTAGGGCATATTTTTAGCGCCTCATGCACGGTCATCGTGGTACGAACACCTTGTCTCCGTGCCTCATAACTGCTTGTCACAATGATGCCGTGCCGCTCTGCCTCGTTACCTGCAATCGCAAGTGGCTTACCCCGCCATTCCGGATGATGTGCGCGTTCAACAGAGGCATAAAAGCTATTCATATCCACATGAAAAATAACACGTGCCCTTTTTTGTTGTGTCACATGCCCCTGCCCCCTCTTCAATCATTCAGGCATCCTTGCTCGATCAACGCCAGAACTAATTCACTAGCTTTGACTAATTCTGCTACTGGAAGTATTTCATCTATTGTATGTATCCGTTCAAATCCGACTGACAAATTAAGCATTGGCAAGCCGCGATCCGATAAAATATTGGCATCGCTCCCTCCGGATTTTTGCAACAAGCACGGCTGCCGATCAATGCGTCGTATGGCGGCCGTTGCAAACTGCACAACTGGATCTTCTTTTTTATAACTGTAGCCTGGATAAACCCAATGGATTTCAACAAGCGCACGACCGCCCCATTTAGTGGCTCTCTGTTCAATAATTATTCGAGTAGCTTGTAGCTGTCGTTTCAACTTATTGTTATCTACAGACTGTATCAAAAGAAGAATACGCACCCGATCATCCTGTCCGGCTGATGATCGCTCGCCTCCGAATTTAATGACTGAAGCTGTTGTTTCCGAGTCAATCCGTCCGAGCGACAATCCGGCGATCACCCGAGAAGCGAGAGTGATTGCTGTGAGCTCAGCCTGGACTTCTTTAGAAGCAGCTACTATATCAGCAATGAGAACCGCCTGGCCCCGAACTCTATGAATGATACCACCAACTGGACCATCGCCATCCAATGAAAAGCCGTAATCTGCTGTGATTCGACGCATATTTAGTGCTTTAGCACCGACAAGCCCTGATTCCTCTCCCGACGTTAGAACGATCTGAACTTCAGCATGTGGTAGATCCTTCTCACGAATCACCCGCAACGCTTCAAGAATGGCAGCGATAGCTGACTTGTCATCGGCACCGAGAATGGTTTCACCACGAGACACAAAGCAACCTCCATTAAGGACAGCCTGAATCGATCGTCCTGGCCGTCCTGTATCCATATGCGCGTTGAAAAGCACAGATTTCCCAGTATGGTTTCCTGGCAGGGTCGCTATCAGATTGCCTCCGGAATGGTCTTCAGCAATAGCCAAACCGATCGCGGCTAACTTTGTTTTCAGCGTTGCGGAAATGTCCGCCTCATCTCCCGTTTCTGAATCAATCGCCGTCAAATCAATAAACTCTTGAATCAACCGCGCTGCATTCACTGCATCAACCATTCGACTCTGTCCTTTTCCACTCATTGTTCTTTCATTCTACCACATTGATCGATGAAACTGCTGCGGATTGTTTATTGAAAAGTCTGTTGACAGATGCTTATAATAGAAGCAGACTGCCAGATGAGCCGTATGACTATTGAAAAGAGGTTTTCCACTTGCCAAAGAAAATATTCAAAGCTGTGATCTATCTAATGATTGTCGCGCTTGTTCTTTCGACTATCGGGGGATTGATTGCCGCACTCGCTGGAATGGGTTAAGCCCTGTATTTTATCAAAAAGGCTATGTTTCCATTTAATATTTTTTATCTGTTTCGATAAGCCAGGCGATGCCTGGTCTTTATTTTTTCAGCTAATGGGCTTAAGCTGTACGGCACACCTGGCATGCTATGCTCACAAGGCGTTCGAGCGGCTTCGCTACATTTTTTACGCAAGATTAGAAACATTTCTAGCCTATTTCGGCAGCTGAACCGTAAATTGTGTGCCCATTCCATACGTGCTTGTCACATGTACCTTTCCGCCATGAACATCAAGAATTTTCTTGACAATGGAGAGTCCGAGTCCATTGCCGCCAAGTTTATGGTTACGTGAACGATCGGCCTTATAAAAACGTTCGAATAGATGTATTAACGCCTCTTCTTTTATGCCGATACCGCTGTCCCGAATCGAAAAAACAACCGCTTCTTTTTTCTCAAACAGTTTGATTGCAACCGTACCGCGAATCGGCGTAAATTTAATGCTATTGTCGATTAAATTGCTCCAAACTTGATTCATTAAATCTGCGTCTGCTGCAAACAATACGGGATTCAAATCAATCTCAAGCTGCAAATTCTTTTCTTTCCATTTTGGCTCAAGGAGCAAGATGACGCGGCGGATTTGTCGATCGATTCGATACGGCTCGCGAATAATTGGATGTTTCTCATTCTCAAGTGACGTCAGTTTCAGCAGATTATCGCTGAGATTGGATAGCCGTGTCGTCTCGTTACGGATTATCTGCAAATAGTGAAGACGCTGCTTCTGATCTAAAGTTGGATCTTCCAAAACGTGAGCAAATCCCTTAATTGACGTCAGGGGTGATTGAATCTCATGTGAGACGTTCGAGATAAACTCTTGTCGCACCCGCTCAATCTCGCCCAATTCCTTAGCCATATAATGGATATTTTCTGTGAGCAATCGAAACGGATCCTCAGGATGATGGGCGATATCTACGGGAAGTTCTAGATCGATATTATAATTCCCTTTTGCTATTTGACGAATCGCCTGAATAATCGCCTGAAAATAATTCATCCGCCGTGGTTTCAAGAACGAAAAAAGAAGTGACAGGGTTAGTCCGAAAATCAAAAGACCGAGCACTGCACTTATCAGATGAAGTACCATAAGATTCCATGAAAAATGCAGCATCTTGCTCATTTTCAGCATTAATAAATAGAATAAAATCCATAAAACCGATAACGATCCGAAACTGGCGATCAGCCACAACGCGATCCGCATCGCTTTTTTCATTGGCCATCCTCCAATCGGTAGCCTAAGCCGCGAACAGTTTTAATTTTAAAACCGCACCGCTTTTCATCGAATCGTTCCCGCAATCGCTTAATATGGACATCAATGGTCCGTTCATCACCGGCATAGTCATAACCCCAGATCTGTTCAATCAAATCGTCGCGTGAAAACGTCTGTCCTTCCGAAGAAGCCAGAGTAAAAAGCAATTCAAATTCTTTGTTTGGAATTGAATAATCAGCCGTCTGATCATGAATCACATAGTTCTTGCGGTCAAGGGTTAGCTCACCTACGTGCACGGTTTGCGACACACTGATCTGATAGCGTTTCAACAGTGCTTTGATGCGCATTACAAGTTCTATCGGTTCAAACGGTTTGACCAAATAATCGTCAGCGCCAAGTTGGAATCCTTTCACTTTTTGCATTGTCTCTCCTTTTGCCGTCAGCATCAGAATCGGAAGCTGCGGATAGAGAGAGCGGGCCTTTTCACAAAACCGCCAGCCATCCATCTCGGGCATCATCACATCAAGGACAACAAGAGCGATTGTGTCTTTTTCCAATGTTTGCAAAGCCTGCCTGCCATTTTCTGCTTCCATACAGGACAGTCCTTCTTGATGCATAAAAACTGAAACAAGTTCGCGAATATTCGGATCATCATCCACGATCAAGATACTTTTCATTAACTTTCTCTCCTTGCCCCATTGGTTCACCATTCCATTACCTAGGATACCCTTTAATTGTGAACCGTTCATGAACCAAGTACAATACTGTCATGTCCTTTCAATGCTTCTGAATGATTGAGCGACTTTGTCGCAGCAAAACCTGTCTCACTGTCTTTCCACCGTTCGGGTGCCATTCGGAAACAAGCACACTAAGAAGAATGAGCGAAGCGCCTAGCCATCCCGATACAGATAGATTTTCACCAGCGAACAGTAATGCAAAGCCAGCTGCAAAAACGGGTTCCAGAGCGAAAATCAAACCTGCGTGAACAGATGTCGTATGCCCCTGAGCCACGGATTGCAGGGTATAACCAACCGCGCTACACAGGATACCGAGGCCAAGAACTGCAATCCATGAACTTTCCCCTTCCGGCCATTGGGACGGCTCAAAGATCAGCATAAGAATCGCCGCGAAAGCCGCAGTAAAACCAAGTTGCCAGATTCCTAATGTAATTGTGTCGGATCGCTTCGTAAAACGATCCGCTGCAATGATATAACAAGCATTGAAAAAAGCAGCCGCCACACACCAAGAATCGCCGCTGCTAAATGTCAAAGTCAAGCCATGAAATGTCAGCAGGAATATACCACCGATGGCAAGAAGCAGGCTACAAGCGATCATTTTTCCAATTTTCTTTCGCAAAATGACCGATGAGATCAGGGGAACAAAGACAATCGTCAAGCTAACGAGAAAGCCGGCTTTTGCTGCAGACGTGGTTCGAATCCCCCACATAAGGGTCGAAAACACGCCCAAAAGAAGTGCACCGAGCAGTGCGCCATATCTCAATGTCTGCCAATCTGAGCGAAATAATTTTTTTGAAAAAATGATTCCCGTCAGCAAAAAAGCAATGGCAAAACGCCAAGCGATTAGATGGAAGGCGTTCATTCCCGAAAGCCCCATCTTCATAAATAAATAGGATGAACCCCAAAATACGGTCACTAGAATTAATAATCCATCTGCCTGGCGTTGGTTCATTGTTTAACTCTCCCATCAATGTCATACACAAAGCTATCAAAGGGAGATCCTTTACCGATTTCCCAAATTAAGTATATTCGGATCGTTTACATTAATAAAATGAATCTTTATACTATATATCATGATTAATATTCATGAAGAGGTGGATCGATTGAGTCTTGTTCAATACAGTATTTTTGTGAAGATTGCTGAGACAAAAAGCTTTACCCTCGCAGCTGATCAGCTTGGCTTAACGCAGTCCGCAGTCAGTCATTCGATCGCAAGTCTCGAGAACAGTTTCGGTTTTCCATTAATTCATCGGAATCGCACCGGTGTTATCCTGACGCATGACGGGGAAAGAATGCTCCCGATCATTGAACGTGTCCTCCGCGAAAACGAGAAAGTCGGTCAGGAGGCGGCGGATATTGCCGGTCTTGTTCGAGGCATTATTCACGTCGGCGTCTTCACGAGCGTCTCGCGGCATTGGTTGCCGCAAATCATTCGACAAATGGACAGGTCCTATCCTGGAATCGAGATCAAATTACAAGAAGGCAATTACCAGTTCATTGAACAAGGAATAATAAGTGGAAGATTAGATTGCGGTTTTTTGAACACATTCACTTCTCAATCTAGTGAAGTAATACCACTGAAAAAAGATCGTCTATTCTGCATTGTATCGAGCGAGAGCAGCCTGTACGATGAAAAATTCGCTAGCTTTTCGCACATAAATCGCGAGCCGTTCATCATGCCTGCTTTCGGCGGTAACCATGAAATCAAACAATTTCTGAAAAAGTACCGGATTCATCCACCAATCCGCTTTGAATTGATGGAGGAAAATGCAATATTAGCAATGGTTGCAAATCATCTCGGGATTAGCATTTTGCCGGAACTAATTCTACCCGATGATTTGGCCCCTCTTCGCGCGCTGCCTCTCGAGCAAGATTGCTATCGAATGCTTGGTCTTGCGCTACGTCCGCCTGCTTCGCCAGCGACAAAAAAATTTGCTGAAATCACAAAGCAGATTGTGGGCCAATCCGCAAAAATAGATCTGTGATTGTCTCCAAACAGTGAATCGATTAACAACAAAAAAGATGCCTCAAAGTCGAAAAATCGGCTCTCAGACATCTTCTTTATTTGTTTCATTTCTGAAAATATGCGCGCGGATCACAGTCCTTTGGCCGAGCACTTAATAAAGCGGCGTATTTTCAGGAGAGATATTTTCAAGCAATTCTTTGATCCGAGCGAGGAACCGGCCAGTAATCAACCCATCAAGTACCCGATGGTCAATCGAGATGCAGAGATTGACCATATCGCGAATCGCAAGCATATTATTTACCACTACCGGACGTTTGACGATCGATTCGATTGAAAGGATTGCAGCCTGCGGATAATTAATGATTGGCTGAGATTGGACGGAACCGAAAGAGCCTGTGTTATTGATTGTAAAAGTCCCATCCCGCATGTCATCCGGTGACATGCGGTTTTCTCGAACCTTTGCAGCGACCTCGTTAATGGCAAATGCCAGTCCCTTAATGCTCTTTTCATCGGCATGCCGGATAACGGGAACATAAAGCGCGTCTTCCGCAGCCACAGCCAGCGAAATATTGACATTTTTTTTCTCGATAATTTTATCTCCGGCCCAAGTACTGTTAACTCGTGGAAATTCTTTCAGCGCAGCGACAATCGCTTTGATAAAAAATGGCAAATAGGTTAATTTCTCGCCTTCATTTTTCTGGAAACGTCCTTTAATCTGGTTGCGATAATTGACTAGATTCGTCACGTCTACTTCGATCATCGTCCAAGCATGCGGAATTTCATGTTTACTGCGTACCATATTGGAGGCAATCGCCCGGCGCACACCCGTCAGTGGCACCACACGATCACCTTGTGCCTGCTCCTGTTTATTGGATGATTTCACAGGTACTGTTGTGCCAACAAGCGCCTCTGAAAAACTGTTGGCAGCACCGATTGGCGTAGCTGACGGCTCATTCACTGCATTCCTATCCTCTGCGATAAACTGCTCGATATCCTTACGCGTGATGCGCCCGCCTCGGCCAGTCCCCTGAACTTTTTCAAGAGCCACATGATGTTCCTGCGCCAAACGCATGACAGCGGGAGAAAACCGTCCGCGCGCGGACTCATCCGTTTTCAAAGTTTGTTCGGTGTCGGTTTTTGGGATCTTTTGCTGTTCCACCGCGGTTTTCTCCGTGCGATTCGATTCAGAAACAGCAATTGCACAGATCGGTTCGCCAACCGGCAGCGTGTCACCCTCGCCAGCAATTAATTGGGTTATCTTGCCAGCAAAGCTGGATGGCACTTCCGCATTCACTTTATCAGTTGTCACTTCTGCAATCGGATCGTATTTATTTACTATATCACCAACCGAGACAAGCCATTGGCTGATAGTCCCTTCCGTAACACTTTCGCCCAATTGCGGCATCAACATTTTTTCCTCACTCATCTGCCCTGTCTCCCTCCATTAAAATTCCGCCAGGTCGCGGATCGCCGCTTCCACTTGATCCGGCTGAACCATGAATTCATGCTCAAGCGGCCCTGCATAAGGCATTGCCGGCACGTCCGGAGCAGCAAGGCGCTTAATCGGTGCATCAAGATCAAAAAGACAGTTTTCAGCAATAATTGCTGCGACCTCACTGATTACACTGCCTTCCTTTGTATCTTCAGTCAGCAGCAGTACTTTACCCGTTTTAACGGCAGCTTCAATGATCGCTTGCTTATCAAGCGGATACACGGTACACAAATCAAGAATGTGTACTGAAATACCTTGATCTTTCAACGTATCAGCCGCCTTTAATGCATCATGAACCATCAAGCCGTATGTGATCACGGTGACATCGGTCCCTTCACGCTTCACCGACGCCTTACCGATTGCCAAGGTATAATCCGCGTCAGGCACTTCACCTTTAATTAGACGATAGGCGCGCTTATGCTCATAGAAGATAACCGGATCATTCGATCGAATCGAAGCCTTTAGCAAACCTTTGACATCGTACGGTGTAGACGGCATGACAATTTTTAAGCCAGGCACATTTGCGAAAATCGCTTCCATAGATTGGGAATGATACAGCCCGCCGTGAACGCCGCCACCGTATGGAGCTCTTATCGTCAGCGGAACAGACCAGTCATTATTTGATCGGTAGCGGATTTTTGCCGCTTCGGAAATAATCTGATTGACGGCCGGGAGCATAAAGTCCGAGAACTGCATTTCTGCAATTGGTCGCATCCCATACATGGCCGCACCAATACCGACCCCAACGATCGCGGATTCAGCCAGTGGGGTATCAATCACGCGACTACCGCCGAATTCCTCATACAATCCCTTTGTCGCCTGAAACACACCACCGCGCTTGCCGACATCTTCCCCCATAATTATCACTTGGTCGTCGCGTTCCATTTCTTCTTTCATTGCAAGATTTATTGCATCGATATATGAAATAACTGCCATCGTCTGACTTCCCCCCTCAGTCCGTTTCTTCGTAGACGTAGCGATAGATCGACTCCGGTTTCGCAAACGGTGCCTTTTCAGCGTAATCAGTCGCTTCATCAATTTCCTGACGAATTGCCGCTTCCATCTCTTGTTCTTTTTCCTCAGTCAAAATACCGAGATCACGCAGATAGTCAGCGAAAGTCAGGACGCCGTCATGTTTTCTTGCTTCATCGACCTCAGCTTTTGTCCGATAAGTCATATCGTTATCATCGCTCGTATGTGGCGTTAGCCGATAGCAATTGGCTTCAAGTAGCGACGGTCCTTCCCCACGGTGGGCACGGTCGACAGCTTCCTTCACTGCTGCATAAGCCGCCAGTGGGTCATTGCCATCAAAAGATTTACCGAACATGCCATAGCCAGACGCGCGGTCAGAGACGTGCGCACAGGCAAGCTGGCTCTCCAGACCAACTGAAATTGCATAATGGTTATTCTCACATAAAAAAATGACAGGCAATTTATGAACACTTGCAAAATTAGCTGCCTCATGAAAATCGCCTTGATTGGAAGATCCTTCACCAAATGTGACGAAGCTGACAATATCGTCGCCGCGCAATTTCGCAGCAAGTGCAATACCGACCGCATGCGGATTCTGCGTTGTCACCGGAGAGGAATGGGTCAGCATCCGCAATTTTTTAGAACCGAAATGTCCCGGCATCTGCCGTCCACCAGAATTCGGGTCTTCTGCTTTAGCAAAATTATTAAGCATCATTTCTTTGATACTCATACCCCAATAAAGAACAAAAGCATAGTCGCGATAATACGGCGCGACATAATCCTTTTCCCTGTTCAGCGCAAATGCAGCACCAACTTGTGCCGCTTCCTGTCCTTGACAGGACACAACAAACGGAATTTTGCCGGCGCGATTGAGCAGCCAAAGCCGTTCATCGACACGTCTTGCAACCAACATATATCGATACATGGTCAGGACATCCTGATCAGAAAAACCTAATGTATGATGAAGATTTTTCAAGGTAGTTCCCCCCTTATTAATGGTGCTCATAAATGAATCGCCTGCCCGTCAACAGCAAGCGCTGCCTCACCAAGCACTTCGTTCAACGTCGGATGCGGATGAATAGCTTGTGCGATTTCCCATGGTGAAGCGTTTAACAGCTTAGCCAGTGAAGCTTCGCCGATTAGGTCAGTCGCGTGTGGTCCGATCAGCTGGATACCGAGAATATCATCCGAGACTTTATCGGCAATAATTTTGGCATAGCCGTCTGACTCGCCATAAACCAGCGCTTTACCAATCGCCGCAAAAGGTACTTTACCTACTTTGATTGAATAATGGCGTTTGGCTTCATCCTCGCCCAAACCAATTGAAGCGATCTCCGGCCGCGTATAGATGCAGCGCGGAACCTCAGCTTCAGCCATTGGCATGACTTTCTGACCCGCAAGATGATCGACCGCTTGAATCCCTTCTCGGGCTGCCACGTGAGCGAGCTGCAGCCCGCCGATCACATCGCCGATGGCATAGATATGTGATTCTTTCGTTTGACCGAAAGCATTAACTTTAATGAGACCTTTTTCCGTTTCAATAGACGTATTCGATAAGCCGATATCCTCGCTATTTGGCAACCGTCCAATTGAAACGAGCATTTTCTCAGCCGAAAAAGTCTGTTCACGCGCATTCTTAACCGCAGTGATTTGCACACCGTCTGCACATTGGAATGAATCAGGTAATACTTGCGCGCCAGTAATTACCTTAATCCCGCGTTTTTTAAAGCTTGTCTGAAGCAGTTTGGCGCATCCGGCATCCTCAGTTGGAATTAAACGATCCGCATATTCAAGCACCGTCACATCTACGCCGAAGTCAGCCATCATTGACGCCCATTCAACACCGATGACACCGCCACCGACAATAATGATCGATTGCGGACACGTGACGAGATTTAATGCATCATCTGAAGAGAGTACATGCACACCATCAAATACCAAACTGCCGAGTGGACGCGGTCGCGAACCTGTCGCGAGAATGACATTTTTTGCCGTCAGAATACTGTTCTCCCGACCATCCGCATATTCCACTGAAATCGTCCCCGCCAGCGGAGAAAAAATTGAGGGACCGAGCATCCGGCCAAATCCTTCGTATATATCAATTTTTCCCTTTTTCATCAAATGCAGAACACCTTGATGCAATTTCTCGACAATCGCTTTTTTCCGCTCTTGAATTTTATTGAAATCTAATACTGCTCCTGAAACGTCAACACCGAATGAGCTGCTTTGCTTTATCGTTGCAAAGACTTCCGCGCTACGCAAGAACGCTTTTGTCGGGATGCAGCCCTTATGCAGGCAAGTACCGCCGAGTGCTTCCTTTTCTACAATTGCTGTTTTCAAGCCTAATTGGCTGGCACGAATTGCCGCAACATAGCCGCCAGTGCCACCTCCTAATAGGACCAGGTCATAATTTTCAGCCATAAAAAAAGTCACTCCTTCTTCTAACTCTATTGTATACGTGACAATTTACCGTTTAGTTTCAATTCCGATCGCTAACTATCACTACCCGATAAAATTGTACTCCAGATTTTTCAAAGTTACAATTTCGAGCCTCATGCTATCAACTATCCATGCCCGTACGTATGTAAAAGCGGCTTTCGGAAGGCCAACAATCATGCTATCATAAAAAATAACATGACAGCTGGAGTGAATCATTATGGAACGTTTCTTGCAAAAAATCGATTGGCTAACACAGATTTCATGGACAGACGGCTTGATCGCTCTGCTTATTATTTCCGTTTTTTTTCTTTCGGCATATATTTTTTCGAAATATATGCCGAAACTGCTGTCTCATATAACGAAAAAGAGCCAAATTGCCATTGATCAGGCGCTTCTCGCCAGTTTCAGAAAGCCAATTGTCCTGATTCTGCTCGCAACCGGCCTGTTTTTAGCGTTTTCCTATCTGCCGATACCGGCAAGCGGCATGTCTCTCATTACTCGATTTTATCACTCGCTTGCCACCGTGTCGATTGGTTGGGGGTTTTACCTTTTTTCAAACACAATTAATATTTTCTTCGCACACGTCCACGATCGCTATGATCTGCAGTTTAACACGATAATTATTCCCTTCCTTTCAAAAATTGCGAAATTCGTTGTCGTTATTTTTACTGCAGTAGCTATCCTTGATCAATGGAATTATCATGTCACGGGATTAATCACTGGACTCGGTATCGGCGGTCTCGCAATCGCGATGGCCGCAAAAGACACACTCAGTAATTTTTTTGGGGGTCTTGTTATCATTACTGATGCCCCTTTCACAATTGGTGAATTGATTCAGTCCGGCACAATTGAAGGAATTGTTGAGGATATCAATTTTCGTTCGACACGCATTCGCACCGCTGATCAAGCGCTTGTGACTGTGCCGAATTCAACGCTCGCTAATCAGCCAATTACCAATATGTCGCGGCTCGGTAAGCGGCGCGTCCTTATTCATACGCCGCTTGAAATCAATACATCCAGTCAGCAATTACAAAATTGTTTAAGCCGGATACGCCAATTGCTCTCGGTCAATGACGCCATTTATGAAGACGGACAGATGGTGTGGCTTGACAAGATTTCATCAGCTAGTCTTGATTTGTCGATCCAATTTTTTACGAAAACGGTCGATTTTAACGAATGGACATTAATTAAAGAAAATTTTAATCTAGCTATTCTGCAGATACTATATGAGGAACATGTGGAACTAGCCTCCACTCGTTTGACTCAGGCGCCAGCAGACGAAAAAACGCCGATAAAAAAAAGCCAGCCACTGGTGCAAAAACCACCCTCGGCTGTTGATGATCCGATCGAAAAAGCAATGCGCTCGCGTTCTAGTAATAATTAACGAACACATAAGCTTATTTTTCTGACTCAAGCTCATGCAGACGAGTCCTCCTAATCAGCATCAGCGTACCCGCCGCCATCAGAGCGATGCCAGCCGGCAACCCGGCCGAGTAGAGAATCACACTGTTTGCTGTTCCGGCAAGTATCAATAACAGTCCGGAAAGAAGTAATCTCTTATTGCCCTTGCAGATCATGAATGCCCCTGCCGCAGGTAAAAGTGCGGCAAACCCAGCAAGTATTGACTCGCTGCCAAACGTACGCAGGCTATGCAAAGCACCATGCGATGTCAGTTTGTCTGTGTCTGTGATCAGAAAACGCGGAGTCCCATAGGACTGTGTCAAGACAAGCGAAAACAAGCCAAAAAATAATTGAAAAAGAATGAGCAGCAAACCAATCACGACCAATACACGCAGAGCAGATCCGAATTTCAACGGAGGCTCCCCCTTTGTATTGAAGATAGTGATCCGCGAGGTCACAAGCTTCTTGATCATATGCATGTCCCATTACGATCATTCCTCATTTGAAAAACTGGGTTTGCTAAGTCTTTTTTGTAACGACGCGCTTCGGCTGCTCGCTTGCCGCGGGCGATCCGTGAGCCTCCTCAAACAAACTGAAATCTGCGGGGTCTCACTTGGCTCGCTGTTCCCGCAGGCGTCTCGCGCCTTCGCTTCACTTTTTTACTTTCTTCTCTTTTTGAAAATCTGGGTTTGCTAACTCTTTTTTGTAACGACGCGCTTCGGCTGCTCGCTTGCCGCGGGCGGATCACTCGTTTGCTCAGACAAGCTAAAAACCAGCGAGGCCGATCCGGCTCGCTGGTTTTGCTAATACCTGAGCACCTGTACTCCGTTGCCAAGCAAATTCGGAGAGGTTGGTTACAGGTGAAGAAAAGCACCGCTTTTCAGCGATGCCGCGTAATCACGATGATAGTAGTCCGTTTGTTAAGATTCCCTGTATAACCCAGGGTTTTCACGAGCATTTTCCTCTGACACACGCAATTCCGTCATCAGTCTCTGATGGAGCGCATCCGCCCCTTCACCTTCCAGGACAACTAGTATTTCCTTCTTCCTCAGCGCGGCAAGAGACGGAAGCGCACGCGGGAATTCTTCAGCAGTATAGGTACGGCCGTCAATTGTAAAATAGGCGGCGCATTGACTTTTTTTTATCAATTCATAGAGGCGAAGGGTTCTTCTCAAATTCGGGCCATTCATCGTCAGCATAGGCATTCTAATCGATAAGATTTGTTTTGCCATCGTTGAAATCACCTCATAACAAAATTCCTGTAATCTTTTATCCTAACTCTTTTATTATAAGATATTGATTTGAAGATGAGAAAGTTTCCGCACCAACCACATTTCATCGATGGACCACTTTCTCTTGATCAGCCCCATGTTGCAACTGATACATCTGATAATAGAGACCATGCTTCTCAAGTAGCGTTTGATGATTTCCACGTTCAACGATTTCACCGCGGTGAAGCACAAGGATTTGATCTGCATCCTGAATGGTAGACAGCCGATGGGCAATAGCAATGGTCGTACGTCCCTGGCGCATTTTCGATAAAGCGAGCTGAATCGCTTCCTCTGTCTCAGTGTCAACACTAGCCGTCGCTTCATCGAGCACAAGAATCTTCGGTTTCAAGGTCATTGTCCGGGCGAAAGCGAGCAATTGCCGCTGGCCACTTGAAAATGTCGCGCCACGTTCTCCGATAGCCTCTTGATATTGTTGGGGAAGTTTTTCAATAAACGCATCTGCTTGAACAAAGTTGGCAGCTTCGCGGACATCTGCTTCACTTACTGACCGACTCAGACGAATATTACTGGCGACATCTCCAACAAATAAAAACGAATCTTGCAGTACCAAACCAACGCGGCGCCGCAATTCTTCATTGGTGAATGCAGTCAGTGGAGCTCCGTCGATCACAATCTCACCGCGATCGATCGAATAAAAGCGCATCAAAAGATTAATGATCGAACTTTTACCACTTCCTGTATGACCGACCAATGCCACGGTCTCACCTGGGTTGGCTGTAAACGAAATATGCTTGAGAACGTCCGTTTTCCCGTCATAGGAAAAAGAGACATCGCGAAACTCGACTTTACCTTCGTGAATCTTCGGCGAATGCTGACCGATTTGGATAGGCGCCATCCGTTTGTCATCCAATAAACCAAAAACACGCTCTGCAGATACCATCGCTTCCTGATACAATGTCAGCTGTTGCATGATTTGATTGACCGGATCAAAGAACCGGTCCAGATAATTAACAAAAGCATATAACACACCGATAGAGACTACCCCGGCGAATGATTGAATACCGAAGAAACTCAAAATCAGTATTAACCCCAATAAATAGACCGAATAAACAGCCGAACGCAACATCAACGCATTTAATTTAACATTTTTTAAACGAGAGACCTTATGCGCTTCATTAATTCTGCCGAATTCGTCGCGCAATCTTTTTTCCTGACGCATTGCCTGAATAATCGCCATGCCCTGCAGAGATTCGTTCAACTTCGCATTCAACTGGCTCAACTTCGCCCGAGTGACGCGATAGACCGCTGAACTGAGACGCCCGTACCACCACATTAAAAAGAGAATGAAAGGCATCAGAACAAGACAAATGAGCGCCATGCGCACATCGAGAAAAAACATCCCGGCAAAAATACCAATCATCGTCACACCACTGCTGAGGAATGCGGATAAGACGCTGACAAATAACTCTTTGATGGCTTCGGTATCGTTTGTTATCCGAGAAACAAGACTGCCACCTGGCGTCTGATCAAAAAACGTCAAGCCGAGATGCTGCACTTTGCTAAATACTTGCACACGCATTTTCTGAATAATATTCAGTGCGACTTTCTGGAACAGCACCATTTGATAATAATGAAAAAGAGCAGAAACACCATATGCAGCAATGAAGGCTACAGCAAGAAGAACAAGCGGCGCGGTAGGAAAATAACGTTTCGTCAAATAGCCATCGATAAAAACCTTCATGATGATCGGGCCGAGCACATCGGCACCTGTCGCAATGATCAATAACAGGATTGCAAGTGTCAGACTCTTCTTATCAAGTTTTAAGTAACCCATTAGCCGGCGGAAAACATGATGATGGGTTTGATTTTCTATTACCGGTTCAGCCATTGGATCGTCCCCCTTCCGAAACAAGCGATTCGAGCTGTTGATGGGCATACATCTCTGCATACCATCCTTGGTTGGCGAGCAGTTGGTCATGAGTGCCACGTTCAGCGATCCGCCCATCCGCCAACACGAGGATTAAATCAGCATGTTCGACCGCGCTCAGGCGGTGTGCCGCTATCATCGTTGTTTTATTGTGACGCTCTTTTTTCAGGGCCTGTAAAATGGCAACCTCAGTCCGTGCGTCAACTGCAGACAGCGAATCATCAAAAATTAGAATTTCTGGGTCGGCGAGCAATGCACGCGCAATCGAAATCCGTTGTTTCTGACCGCCGGAAAGCGTCACCCCACGCTCGCCCACCACGGTCGCATACCCATCAGGGAAGTTAAGAATATCCTCATGGATATTGGCGAGCCGGGCAACCCGTTCAATCTCTTCCTGCGAGGCTTCAGGCCTTGCAAAGGCAATATTTTCAGAGAGCGTTGCTGAAAACAAAATGTGGTCTTGCGGCACATAACCGATGGCTCGGCGCAGCGCTTCCAATGTGACCGCGTCAATCGACGTTCCGCCGATTTCGATTCGCCCATCCTGCAAATCAAATTCACGGAGCAGTAAACGGAGCAGCGTCGTTTTCCCCGCACCGGTCTTACCGACAATGCCAAGCGTCTCCCCTTGATGGATGGTAAAATCAATCGCTTGAAGGACACTGTCCGGACTGCCTGGATAGCGAAAATCTGGAATAGTATAGCAGACATCGCCGCTCGGTGTAACCGCTGAAGCCCCTTCTTTGCTGACAATAACCGGCTGAATCGCAAGTAATCGTTGGATGCGATCATAGGAGGCGCTCCCGCGTTCAACGGTATTAAATAAAAAACCGAATGCCAGCATTGGCCAAACTAACTGACCGAGATAAAGCGTGAAACTGGTCAACTGACCGAGTGTCATGGTGCCGAGAATGACATAACGGGAACCGAAGATTAGTGCCAGAAAGAAGCAAATTGCAACAATTAACGTAATCGTTGGATCGAATAATGCATCGACTTTTGCGACAGCCATATTCTTTGCCACGACATCCTTCGAGGCGACACGGAATGATTCAATCTGTGCCTCCTCTTCACCGAACGCTTTGACGACGCGCACACCGGACACATTCTCCTGAACTTTATCATTTAGGTCGGAGAATGCTTCTTGCGCCACACCGAAACGCTTGTGCAGCAGATTGCCGTAATGCATCGTCAGCAGTGCCATGACCGGCATCGGTAGGAGCGCGATAATCGTCAGTTTCCAGTTTATCATCACGACCATCGTAAGAATAACCATTGCACCCATGGTTATTGAATCAACGAGTGTCAAAATTCCGTCGCCGGCCGCTTGCTGTACAGCATTGATATCGTTCGTAGCGTGCGCCATTAAGTCACCGATCCGATGTTTCTGATAAAAATCCGGCGAAAGCTTCGTAAAATGACGATACAGCGTATTGCGCAATTGCTGACCGAGCAAGACAGAGGTACCGAAAATGAATTGTCTCCAGATATATCCAGTGAAATAATAAATAATACCAATGAGAATAAGGAAACCAATCCACTCGCTAAGCAGCAGTGGGTTCAGGGAACGTTTCCGTATACCATCGACCAGTACGCCAACGACATAGGGCGGGATCAAGGAAAGCGCACTTGACACCATTAAGAATAGAACACCTAAAATATAGCGATACTTTTCCTGTTTAAAAAACCATCCCAGATTATAAAAAATTCGCAAAACAACGACCTCCCAACAAAAGCAGAAAATAGGGCAATAAAAAAATAAAAGGCCACAGAAAGAAGTCGCCCTCCTTCTGTGACCGAATTAATGAATTAATAAACGAACGCCAACTCGTGTTTATTCATTAAAAAGCCTAAAAGGGAGAGTGAATGCTTCCATGTTCAATTCAATCGGCTGATTGTATCTAGAAATACCTTGCACGATTTTATTGGTCATGACATTCACCTCCCCAACTTATTAGAATGATATCATTATAGTCTTAATAGTTAACAAAGTAAACTAAAATTTGAGGAGAAAAATGGTAAAATCATTCTGTTCTGGGCGGACACGTTGCGCGCGTCATGTTCACAATGCAGTGTTTTCCTGTATAATGACTTTTGGCGTTTCATCGCAATTCGGATATTCTAAGCAAAGGAGCTCATCACGATGAATAAAGCTTTAGTATTAGCAGAGAAGCCCAGTGTCGCGCGCGATATCGCACGCGTCCTTAACTGCCAGAAAGCAAATCGGAATTACCTGGAAGGCGATCGCTATGTGATCACATGGGCTCTCGGTCATTTAATCGAGCTGAAAATGCCGGAAGATTATCGTCCGGATTATAAAACATGGCGACTGGAGGATTTGCCGATTATCCCGGACGTCATGGAAACGAAACCGATCAAGCAAACACGCAGTCAATTCCAAGCAATCCGTCAATTAGCGAAACGGAGCGATTTGAACGAATTAATCATAGCAACAGATGCCGGACGCGAGGGTGAACTTGTGGCACGCTGGATTATCAAGCATATTTCCTGGCGAAAGCCTATCAAAAGACTCTGGATATCCTCGCAAACTGATCGTGCGGTGCGTGAAGGATTCAGCCATTTGAAAGATGCGGCAGCGTTCGATTCGCTCTATCAATCCGCTGTCTGCCGCTCAGAAGCCGATTGGCTAATCGGTCTGAATGTTTCGCGAGCGCTAACTGTCAAGTACAACGATTCGTTATCTGCCGGTCGCGTACAAACACCAACTCTTGCTATGATTCTAAATCGTGGGCAGCAAATTGCCGCTTTTCAGCCGCAACCCTATTGGACAATCAGCGCGCAATCCGGACGATGGAAAATGAATTGGAAAAATGGGAAACAGACCCGACTCAGCGACCCTCGCGCCGCGGAAAGAATCATTACTTCGCTGCGCGGTCAACAAGCACAGGTTATTAATGTATCGCTAAAGCAAAAAAGCGAAGCCCAACCTTTGCCTTATGATCTGACAGAGCTGCAACGGGAGGCCAACCGGAAATTCGGATTCTCGGCCAAGAAAACATTAAATACCTTACAAGCACTTTACGAACGACATAAGATTGTCACCTATCCAAGAACCGATTCGCGTTATCTGACTAGCGATATCAAAGCAACGATGACGGAGCGTCTAAAAGCCGTTGAACCACTCTTCGGAAGCACAGTGCGACGACTCCTCCATCAAGGGAGTCAAGTACGCGCATCGCATGTCTTCAATGACAAAAAAGTGACGGATCACCATGCGCTGATACCCACGGAGGAAGCCCCGGCGCTTGCTAATCTTTCATCAGATGAATATGCACTGTATGAAATAATTGTCCGCCGCTTCCTTGCCCTTTTCTATCCGAACTGCCTGACGGAACAGCGACACGTAGAACTTTTGGCAGGAGGAGAGCAGCTGACGATTTCCGAAACAATCACCAAAGCGCCAGGATTCCGTGCGCTTCTCTCTGAAGAAGCGCCGCCGTCTTCCCCTATAGTTGAACTTTCCCGCGGCGAGACACTCAATTTAGATCGCGTCAATTTGCAGCAAAAAATGACGGAACCACCTGCCTTGTTTTCAGAAGCTGATCTTTTGACGAAAATGGAAAATTTCGGACTCGGTACCCCCGCAACCCGAGCGGATATTATTGAAAAGCTGCTTCAGTCTGAACTTATTGCGCGCGTCTCAGGCGGCAAACTGCAGGCAACCGAAAAAGGCCGACAACTGATTGGTCTGGTACATCCTGATCTAAAAACGCCTCAACTAACTGCCCGTTGGGAAGAGAAACTTGAACAGATCGCCGAAGGAAGCGGCAATCCACAGCAATTTATCGCCAAGATTAAAGAGCAGACAACATCACTGATTAATGAAATCCGATCGGCTGACCATGCGTATCAGATCCAGAATCTGACGCAATCACTTTGCCCGGAATGCGGATCTCGGATGAAAGAGGTCAGAGATCGCCAAGGCGCGCGCGTTCTTGTCTGCGTCAACCGGTCATGCGGTTATCGAAAACATAAAGATCCGAAGCTTTCTAATCACCGTTGCCAAAATTGCCACAAAAAGATGGAAATTCATCAAGGGAAGAGCGGGCCCTATTTCCAGTGTCGGACTTGCGGGATTGTGGAAAAAGTGGAGAAAACGGCGAAGCGTGTAACCAAACATGAAACGCGTCATTTGATGAAGAAAATCAATCAGGAAGAACCATTCCAGAACAGTTTGGCCGATCTATTCAAATCGGCGTTACAGAAAGATAAAGACGAATAAACGTAATCATTGGCCCATTTGCGTTGTGTTTCCGCAAATGGGCCAATGTGTTCTTTTCTTGCTTTGATTAAGTGATAACCGTTACTGGCAAAACACGTGTATGTCTCAGGATTCAATCAATTCCCAAAAGCTAAATAAACCAGCGGTCCAATTGATTTTTTCGTGATCCTTAATTGCCATACGGTTCAAAGCGGTATTTCTGGCCGGTCGGATTCTCTTTCCCCGCTTCAACTTCAGATAAGAACATCGCTTTTGGTCGAACCCAAAGCTTGTTTTCGCCATAAAGCGCTTGATAGATGACCATCTCTTTTTCACTTTCAGAATCCTGTGCCACATCAATGACATAATACAAATGCCCCTTAAAATGCCGGTAAAGCGAACGGGAAATTAATTTTCTCAATGAGCGTCAACGCCTTTCCATTCATTTTACTAAGCCATCTGGCTGCTTTTATTCATTTATCATAGTTTGTCGTGACAGTAAAGCGCCGTCACGCTCATTCATTGAGAATCAGAGTCAACGGCGCTTTAGTACAGCTGTCTCTCAGGCACGAAGATGCTCTGTGGTCGGGCACAAACTCGGCAATACAGAGAGTAGAATTTCCGCCATCGCCTGATAGCCGGTAGCAGTCGGATGCAAACCATCTTCGTTGATTAGTTCAGATAAATCGCCTTTTTTCTTGAAAGCTGTGCGCAAATCGAAGAGCGTTACATGAAGTTTGTCGGCAAGTTCTTTCAAGGAACGGTTGTACATACCATGCCAGTGCTCAATGCCGCCACAACAGCTGATCCAATGGCCGATATTCTGACTGTAATGTGTCATCAGTGCTTGGTAATAGCGGACTGGATCAAGCGGCAGGAGGCTAAGCAAGACCGGCATAGATCCGGAACTTGATATTTTTTCGGTAATTAGTTTGATATTATTGAGATAGCGATTTAGTGGAACGACGGGAATATGCTCTTCTTCAGGAAGACGTGCGACTTGATCCCAACGGAAATTACAATCATTTCCGCCAATATTAATCAACACCAAATCCGGATGCAGATCCAACACATCTTCATCGAGGCGTTTTAACAAGCAATCGGAATTGTCATTGAATACCCCTTTATTAATCACAACATCCTTCTCGCCTAATCCTTTTTGCAAAAGCGCGGGGTAATTGTTTCGAATTATCTTGAATCTACCATTTAAGAAAGTAATCCCTCGAGTGACGCTGTCTCCAAAACAGATGATTCTCATTGCGACCAGCTCCTGTTTCTTGTTCCAAATGTTCTGACGTTTCGTTAGCTTTATATTAGCAAAGTCATCAGATGGAATACAGTACTTTGGCAATTATTTGTGAAAAAATACCTGTTTCACGTTGCTTTTTCTGTCCTCTGAAGGGAGCAGGGTTTGCATAACGCCTTTTGTTAATGGATACAACACCTCAGCAAAGATCAAACCCATCGCAATAGCCCCCGAAAGAACAAAGGCCTTCTCGCCGAGATGTAGGGCTAAACTATATTGATCACCGACCGCGCGATTCATGACCGTGTAAGTCAAGCCCCCTGGAACAAGCGGGATAATCCCAGACACACTGTAGATGATGACTGGGTTTTTGCACAGACGCGCAAAAATATGGCTCATGACTGCGATTACAAATGCTGCAAAGAAAGTCGCTGCAAAGTCATTGCCGTTCCATTGATAAATTAGGAAATAAATGATCCAAGAGACCAACCCGATAAAACCGCCATGAATCAGCGGCTTTTTCGGAATATTGTAGATAATGCCGAATGCACAGGTTGCGATAAAACTGGTCAACGCCTGAACAAGAAGCATCCCGATCAATGTCATTGAGTCACCCTCACCTTAGCGCCAATGCAAATGTAATCCCGATCCCTATTGCAAATGCCGTCAAAACAGACTCGGCAAATTTCGACAATCCAGATACGAGATCGCCTGCCATCAAGTCGCGCACAGCATTTGTGATTGGAACCCCAGGTACAAGAGGCATAACCGCGCCAATAATGATTTTATTCAAATCTATACCCCAGCCGATTTTAACAGAATACAACGCGATCAGGCCGACAAAAATGGATGATATAAATTCCGAAAAAAATTTAACTTTCGTCAAGCGGTGAAAATACATGGCGGCTGCCTGACCAGCGCCACCAGCAATAAAAGCCGGAAAGAGGTCCTGCCATTTTCCGAGAAACATCAGCAAAAAGCAACTACTCGCGCTGGCAGCCGCAAGAACCTGCAGCCAGGGCGCGTACGTTTTCGTTGAAGAATCAATCATTTTTAATTGACGATAAGCTTCATTGATGCCCAGTGCCCCTTCGGCGACCTGGCGTGAAAGACTATTGACTTGCGTGACTTTGCGAAAATCAGTCCCGCGAGAACTGATTCGGACGAGTTTCGTGATATCCGTATTCTCAATCGAAAAGATGATGCCCGTTGGTGTTACAAAACTTTGGGCATTCTCAATCGAGAAATTCCGTGCAATTCGGTTCATTGTATCTTCCACACGAAACGTTTCAGCGCCGTTCTGCAACAGAATTTTTCCCGCAAGCACACAAAGCGCAGCCACTTCATGAACAAAAGGGCTTTGCGTCCTACTTTTTTCGTCCGTTTTATGGAAACCATTCATTCTTATATTTCTACTCTCTTCTGTTGTCTTTTTTAGGTAAGAACATTATAATATGACCCCCATTGAATAACAATACTTTCACATTCTTTTAAAAGATCAAAATGCGGGCATTTTAAAACCATGATATAATGAATTGATGTAAAATCATGGTTCGTCAGTATATGCCGCTTGACACCGTGATTTTGAGTAAAATTATGTAACGCAGCCGATACTTTAACTGACTGAGACTGCGTCTCTTCAAGAGAATCAGTCTATTGACAGGTAACATTTCTCAGTCGCTGTTAAAGTTTTCGTCGCTTTTCAAATTTGAGAGGAGTGTTCTAACCCGATGGTTAAACTCGTATTAATTCGTCACGGGCAAAGTGCATGGAACTTAGAGAACCGGTTTACCGGATGGACAGATGTTGATCTTACGGAAAAAGGCGAACAAGAAGCTACCGAAGCCGGCGAAATTCTGAAGAAAAACGGCTATACTTTTGATCAAGCCTATACATCCGTTCTGACACGTGCCAACCACACGCTGTGGAATGTTCTTCATGCACTCAATCTGACTTGGATCCCTGTTGAACACAGCTGGCGTCTGAACGAACGTCATTACGGTGCGCTTCAAGGCTTGAACAAAGCAAAAACCGCTGAAAAATACGGTGATGAACAAGTGCATATCTGGAGACGTTCTGCTGATGTAAAGCCGCCGGCATTGGAAAAATCGGACGAGCGCTACGTTGCTCAGCTGAATGACCCGCGTTATGCCAATCTGACTGAAGCAGAACAGCCATTGACTGAAGACCTTCTGGATACAGTTGATCGCGTTCTTGTTTATTGGAATGAAGAAATCGTTCCGCAATTGAAAGCAGGCAAAAAAGTAATTATTGCTGCTCATGGTAATTCACTACGGGCACTTGTTAAACACCTTGACAATGTTCCGGCAGATGTTATCGTCGGCCTGAATATTCCAACGGGTACACCACTTGTTTATGAACTTGACGAAGATTTGAAACCGCTGAATCGTTATTACCTCGGCGCAAACGGCCCGATTGAAGAACCTGTTCTTCCTTCAGTCGAAAAGTAATAATTTTTGTTTCCAAAGAGGATGTCTCAAAAGCCATTTTGGCCTTGAGGCATCCTTTTTCTATTTATTTAATTCATCCTTTAGTTCCTTGACCGTTCCAATGTCTTTGAGTCATTCATCTTTAAATTCAAATGTTTCTGATTGCGAAAAATCAGCGTACCCAAGTTTCTTTTTAACAATTGCGTTCCGGTTACTCGCTTGCCGCGGGAGGACGGGAGCCTCCTCCGACAAACAAGTGACCTGCGGGGTCTCCCCTATCCTGCTCTTCCCGCAGGCATCTCGCCCCTTCGCTCCATTTTCCGTCAAAAATCAGATACATTCTTTCGTATAAAAAAATCTCCTGAGATCAGGAGACAAGCGGCAGAAACGTGTCCAGTACGGATGAGTTTCCATTAACGTCTGGAAAAGCAAGAGAAAAGCTGTATGGGCAGTACCGCTTCTCTTGCTACACGTTTCTATCCAAAAGTTGGGTAACATTACTAGGTGCAAAGTATTATGATGAGCATACTAACAACCAATAACAAAGCTATTGTAAACCCTTTCTTTCAGAATGTAAAGGTTATCATTCCTGCTTATTTAAGAATTTAAAAATTAGGTTCTTCTAAAAAGAGATATACGCTATCTGCTTGCTGGCACGCTGTTGCCGCAGGCATCTCGCAAATCGCATTTTTTAAGAAAATAATATTAGATCGAAACATCGCCAAAAATTTAAAAACGCTAGTTACAAATCTGCCACTCTCGCGCATCCAAATAGCTGCTCTGCCCATTGCGCAAATTGGAGAAGTTGCCGATCAGCCAATTTTGCAGCGATGCATTGCATACCGACCGGCAGCCCGCTCGCTGTTTGCCCAATTGGTAGCGTGCACGCCGGTTCACCAGTTAGATTTACCGAACTTGTCATCATCCAGTCTGATTCACTATCAATTGACTGACCATTGATCCGTTCTGGTCCTTCCATTTGCCATGCATAATCGACCGCGCCAAGGGTCGGCGACACAAGCACATCAAAAGTCTCGAATTGTTGCTGAAAGATCCGCCAAATTTCCGTTCGCTTACGGTGCATCGCTAAATACTCGCCAGCTGTTGCATTTTGTCCACGTTCAATCATCGATAGAAGCGAATAGCTGAGCTTGTCTTTATGTTCCTGTATCAAATCGACCGAACTTTCGGCAAGCCCGATCATCCAAAGCCGATTAAAAAATGGCACATACGTCCGTAAATCCTTGGCGATTTGAATCGGCGCTGGTAAAACAGATGCGCCTTTTTCACGTAAGGTATCTAGAGCCGCATCAAATTTTTTTCTGAGTTCCGCCTCTAATGGATAAATACCGAAATCATATGTATAGCCGATCCGCCATTGAACCGGTTTTTGTGATAACGTCTCGCTGACCGATGGAACAAGAGCGTCTAAAGAAAATGGATCATCGCTCGATGGCCCCTGTATTGCATCAAACATTAACGCAGCATCGCGCACCGATCGAGCAATCGTGCCATAGCTGATAAAGGGTACAACTGAAGCAAAGACATCTTCCGGATGATTGTCAGATGGCACACGTCCGAAACTGGGCTTGAAGCCAAAGACACCGCAAAGAGCCGAAGGTATACGAATCGATCCGCCGCCATCACTACCTTCGGCTAGCGGGCAAAAACCAGCTGCGACCGCAGCGGCAGACCCTCCGCTTGAGCCGCCGACACCGTTCGTCAGCTTCCATGGATTTTTTGTTGCGCCAAACACTCGGTTATTCGTTGTTCCCTTATGGCCGAATTCCGGGGTATTTGTCTTCCCGATGATGATCGCTCCCGCCTTTTTCAATCGACTGACAATTGTGGCGTCGTGATCAGGTATATGATTCTTGTAGACAAGACTACCATAAGTGGTTCGCAAACCTTTTGTATTGGTTAAGTCCTTTATGGCGACCGGAATGCCTTCCAGTCGGCGCATTCTGCCAGTCTGAATACGTTCGGCTGATTCGCGTGCCGCGCGATAAGATTCTTCACGATTCTCCGTTACAATCGCGTTGAGTATTGGATTCAGGCGATCAATCTTTTGCCAAAGACAGTCCAGCACTTGTTCCGGTAAAAAGTCGCCGTGCCGATAAGCGGCTAACAAATCAACCGCATGCATTCGAAAAAAATCCATTAGTCAGGCTCCTCACAGTGTTAACCATATTTTTATATAGGTTTACATAAAGCGTAGCATTTATCTGCTACACTGCCAAGTCTATGAAACAAGCGATGCTTTACTCTCCATAAGCACAGCAAACAAAATCGCGTACCGGCGCAGGCAAATGAGATATTTGTTCCGATTCTCACATATAAATCCATTAGCAGCAACATTTTGGGTATTACCTGACTCAATTTGTTTTTTGGGGGGAATAGAGGATGATCAGCAGTGAACGTTTGGAAAAAGAGCTCATTGAAGAAATTCAAGGATCGGCCCCTTCTGGGATTGACCAAGAGGCGATGCTCGTGGTCCACGGGGATAAAATCATCTACGGCAACTCGGCAGCGTGCCGTCTGCTAACTGGTGATGAATCACGTTCCATAAGCGGCATGTTTCTGTCACTTTTTTTACAACCTGGAGATTTATCGGTACTACTTGAAGAAATGGCCTGTCAATTGCGAAAACCCGGAAAACAATTACCCCTGCATCTTCAAATAGCTGTAGATCATCAATTTTGTCTGCCTATCTGCCTACGCGTCGATCTGTTGAACTTATCCGGACAGGTTTATTTTCTCTTGACCTTGCGCCGTCAGGAAAAAGAGATGCAATTTCCAAAAGGAAAAAAAGGAAACAATCATCTTGCGATGTTGGGACAGCTTGCTGCGCAAATTCTTCATGAAGTTCGCAATCCGCTTGCCTCAATCAAAGGATTTATCCAATTAATGGAGCATCAAACTGTGCCTAATCAAGATTATTTGAAACTCGTTAGTGACGAGATCAACTATATGGAAGGACTGACAAATGACATTCTATCATTTGCCAGACTGGATAACAGTTCTTTCAGTACGCTCGATTTACAGAAAATCGCTCAAGAATCGCTTTTCCTGTTTTCGAATTTGGCGGATGGTAAACGAATTAAATTAGAGTTGAGCAGTGATAAGGCCACTCACGAAGTCAAAGGAAGTTCCGTGCAGTTGAAACAAGTTTTTAATAATCTTATAAAAAATGCGATCGAAGCTACACCAGAAAAAGGACGCATCACGTTGACCCTGCGATCACTTGGCAACATGCAACAAGTCCGAATTAAAGACAGCGGAACAGGTATTCCAGAGAACGTCTTGGCAAATCTCGGACGCCCATTTTTTACAACGAAGAGTAGAGGAACAGGATTGGGCCTTGCCATTAGTTATCAGATTATCCAGGCTCATCATGGGCGGATGACCGTCCAGTCAAGTCCGAATCAAGGTACCGTGTTTACGCTCAACTTTCCATCCGCATGGATTGAAAAAGGAGCCGATCCGTTTTTTTGATCGGCTCCTTACTTTTCTTATCTATCTAGATTTGACAGTGAACAATAATCCCTTGCTCCGGATCAAGCGCCAAGCGGAGAGCAACCGCAAAAGGGTCCACCTGCATCTCTTGATCAAGCCAAAAACGGATGGCTTCAATCAAATTGGCTTCGACCAGTACTTGTTTTCTTCCCCTTGCATAAACTTCCGCTGAATAGCCATATTCATCGTCATAAAGTAATTCAACCTGAATATCCTCAGGTCTCAATTCCTTTTTTGTCGCTATATGCAGACAAACTGCATTGATTATTTCTTGTTCAGAAAGGATTATCTCTTCCATTTATCATTATCCTCCGCTCGTCGCCTTCCAGTAAAGCTGACGAACAGATAACGAACAAGTGCGATAATCGCCAAGATCGCCAGAAAATTGATTAAGAAACCGGCCATCATGCCGAATCCGCCAAAGTGAGAAAACATGCTGCCAAAGAGAAGCCCTGAAAGTCCACCGAAAATCATCCCACGCATAAAACTTCCGCCGAAGGAATTGCCGAAAGAACGTGTCGTTGCTTGACGTTCGGTACGTTGGATCGTTTTATTCTTAAAGAAAGAATTCGTCCCAGTTCGCGTTGTTGAATGAAACGATCGGACGCCTGTTCGGTACCCCTTTGCATCGGCCTTTTGTTGCTGTGGCGCAGACAAGAAATTTCCCGCAGGTGTCAGAATCAGTGTTAATGCAAGAAAGGCAGCCATCAATTTTTTCATTTGTTCTCCTCCATATGGTTAAATGAATCAGCCAACATACTTATACATACGAATGAACGCTGGATTCGTTTCATTTTCTGATCGCTTTTCTTTGGTGCAACTGATCAACAGCTTTGTGCAGTTGATTCATTGCCTGACGTATCGTTGACAGTGGACACGCTAGGTTCATTCGTACAAATCCTGAACCTTCTGAACCGAATGTCACACCGGGATTCAGTGCCAGATGGGCGTCTTCTACGAGCATGCGTTTCAAGCCACTGTCAGAAAGTCCGAGACGCCGACAATCTATCCAGGCAAGATACGTTCCCTCAAGTGGAGTCATGACAAGCGATGGGCATTCGCTTTTCAAGTAATTTGAAACATATTCGGCGTTGCGCTGAATGGTGACAAGACATTGATCAAGCCACTCACTGCCATGCAGAAAAGCAGCTTCAGCAGCCGTTAAACCGAGTGTATTTGGTTCTGCTAAACTAAAGCGCTGCAATTGTTTCTGGTATTTTTCCCGTAATTCGGGATTGGCGATAAAGATAGTCGACATTTGAAGGCCAGCCAAATTGAATGTTTTACTCGGCGCCATGCAAACAATCCAGTAATCATCTGGCGCGATGCTGGCGAAAGGTAGGTGGCGATGACCAGGCAGAACCAAATCGCTGTGAATTTCATCAGCGACTACCAGAACATGATTCTCCCGTGCAAGCGTTGCAATACGAAGCAACTCCTGTTTCTCCCAAACACGGCCAACCGGGTTATGTGGTGAACACAGCAGCATCAATTTCACAGCTGGATCTGAAAGTTTATTTTTAAGATCATCGAAATCGATATGATACCTACCGTTTTGATAGACGAGCGGGTTCAGGACGAGATCCCTCTGCTGATTCTTTGCCGTCTTAGAAAAAGGCGGATAAACCGGTGGCTGAATTAAAAGTTTATCACCTGGTTTTGTTAATGCATCAATAATCAAATTCAAAGCCGTAACAACGCCTGGACTGTGACATATCCATTTTGTGTCAACCGTCCAATCATGACGCTCGCTCATCCATTTACGGACAGCGTTTAGATAGGTCTCTGTCCGGAACGTATAACCATAGACGCCATGCCTGACCCGTTCCGTCAGTGCCTGGGTCACAGCTTTTGGAACAGCGAAGTCCATATCCGCGACCCAGAGCGGCAGCAAATCATTGCCGCCGAACAATTTGTCCGCTTGATCCCACTTTTCCGATGCCGTATGGCGACGGTTAATATTTTGTTTGAATACAGCCCCATCTTCCATCCGCTCATCCCTCATTATTAAAAGTAGTTAAAATCGGGCAAAAAACGCCCGATCTTTTTTTATCGAATGTGCTTTAGGCGTTCACTGGCCGCATAATGGACGGAAGCGCCCTTGGTCTAAATAATGGCTATTGACCAATTAAACCAAATCGCAAGCTTCCGCCGGCATCCAATGTTTATCATGACCGTCCCATTTAATGCTGCATCCGACGGGATTCGTTAATGGGGTACTGATTGCCTTCCCATTCGTGAGTTCTTCAAGCGCACGCTCCAAATTGTTGATAGTCGCTAGCTGCGGCTGACGTGGGTTGTCTAGTTCACGCCCGGTATAAACCAGTTTGCGCGTTTCATCAAAGACAAAGAAATGTGGTGTCCGAAACGCGCCGTATGCTAATGCCACCTTTTGGCCTTGATCGCGCAGATATGGCCATGGAAAATGCTGCTCATCCATCTGCTGCACCATCTTATCGAATGAGTCTGCTGGATGCGTTGTCTCGCTGTTCGAATTAATCGCAATAAACTGAACGCCTTTACCGCTGTATTTTTCCGCGATCTGACGCGTCACCGGGTTTGATCCAACAACAAAGGGACAATGATTGCATGTAAAAAACACAACAAGTATCTTCGCTGAATCAAAATCATTTAGTTGATAGCTGTTTCCGTCAGTTGCTGGCAAGTCAAAATCTGGCGCCTTTTCGCCAATTTGTAATGTAAACGCCATTATAGAATAACCTCCTGAACTAATTTTATTTAATGATACCACTGCAACAATTGAAAAAGAAAAAATCCGCTTCTCTTACCTTTAAAATAAATCAATCAATTGACTTCAATTCAGATCATGTCATATAATACTATTACTATAATGAGTGTGTTGAGAGGAATCAGTAACTAAGAATGAGCGTCAGAGAACGGCATCCATTGGCTGAAAGATGCCGTCGTCCCCATCTTGGTGAACCTGTCCTTGAGCCGTCCGGAGAAAAACGGACCGTTGCCCTTACGTTATGAGGGTTTGAGCGAGCGCTAACTTCTTCGCGCTAACAAAGGTGGTACCGCGGGTCCGTCAAAGCCCCGTCCTTTATAAAGGACGGGGCTTTTTTGTACACAAAAATCAGATCAACACGCTCGATGAAGGGATTCTTCAATGGATGAAAATGAAGCGGATTGTTGTAAAAATCGGTAGCAGTTCCCTGACTGACGCACGCGGACAACTAGATGAAATAAAATTAAACGAACATGTTGCAGCCATTGCTCGATTGAAGGCTTGCGGCTACGAAGTTGCCCTCGTCTCTTCCGGTGCCGTCGCCGCCGGTTATAGTGGCCTCGGCTATCCGTCACGACCCGTGACACTTGCAGGCAAGCAGGCAGCCGCTGCTGTCGGTCAAGTTGAATTACTCAATTTCTATGCGAAGTCCTTCCGCCAATACGGGCTGACCATTGCTCAGTTACTGCTCGCTCGCCAGGATTTTGAACGCCGCGAACAGATGAGCCATGCCTATTCGACGCTAACCGAACTCCTTCGCCGCTCAGTAATCCCGATAATTAACGAAAATGATTCGGTTTCTCTGGAAGAATTGACATTTGGTGACAATGATATGCTGTCAGCGCTGGTCAGTGGTTTGATACATGCTGATTTTCTTGCCATTCTTACGGATGTCAACGGACTCTATGATAAAAATCCAAATCTTTTTCCTGAAGCCAAGCGTTATAACTTTCTCGAGCAGCTACCGGAAACGCTTCTTGAATCGACAAGCAGCGCATCGGGTTCAAAAGTCGGAACCGGCGGCATGAAATCCAAACTAATGGCCGCTGAGACCGCGCTGTCGTTAGGGGTCCGTATTTTTATTGGCAAGGGAATGGGGACTGAGAAACTAATGCAAATCATTAATGGCCAAGGAGACGGAACGTATATTGGATCGGGCGTGCGGCACCCATCCTTGAAAGTCGCCAAACAATGGATCGCACTGCATTCGCAGGTCTCAGGAAAAATTGAAGTCGACGATGGTGCCGCCAAAGCATTGATGCATGATGGCAAAAGCTTGCTTCCCGCCGGAATTCGCAGCATCAGTGGTCAGTTTTCCGCCGGAGAAGTGATTCAGATCGTCGATCAGAATCATAAAGTGCTCGGTAAAGGCCAGGTCAATTATTCATCGCTGCAGCTCAATCAAATCAAACGGATGCCAAGTGAACTTGCCATGAACCAAATAAAAGGCGGTCATCCGGAGGTTGTCCATCGCGATAATTGGGTACCGTGGACAGCAATCGTTCGCGTGCCGCGCGGAAGGAGATAAGGTGAAAATGAAAAAAATAATTATTGAGGATGAACTGATTGCTAAAGCAGAAAAGGTCAGGCAAGCTTCAGCTCAAATACAACTAAAAAGCACAGCACAGAAAAACCGTGCATTGACGATTATTGCGAATCATCTGCTAAGCGAATCGGAACAAATCCTTGCAGCCAACCAGAAAGACATCGCAATCGCGCGTCAACAGGGAATGAATCAGTCTCTGATTGATCGTCTGCTGCTGACGCCTGAACGGATCCAAGGTATGAGTAACGGATTGAAACAATTAACCGCGCTTCATGACCCAATCGGTGATACATTAGAGCAATGGACACGTCCGAACGGGCTCATTATCCAAAAAACACGTGTACCGCTAGGTGTCGTTGGCATGGTGTATGAAGCACGACCGAATGTTACAGTCGATGCAGCGGGACTCTGCCTGAAAACAGGCAATGCGGTTTATCTGCGCGGCAGTTCCTCGGCTCTTGAATCCAATAAAGCGCTAGTTGCCGTGATTCATCACGCCTTGCAAGCGTCGGATCTGCCGGTTGCAAGCGTCATGTTGCTTGAAGATACGCGCCACGACACTGCCGATCGTTTTTTTCATCTGAACGGCTATCTAGATGTTCTGATCCCGCGAGGAAGCAAGCGACTGATTCAAACAGTCGTTCAAAAAGCAAGTGTTCCCGTTCTGGAAACCGGTGCGGGAAACTGTCACCTGTTTATCGATGCCTCAGCTCAGCCAGACATGGCCCTATCAATCGCATTGAACGCCAAAACACAGCGTCCATCCGTTTGCAATACGATTGAAACCATCATCATTCATGAAAAATGGCTTGCGGAACACGGCGACGTGCTGATCCAGTCATTGACCGATGCCGGTGTCGAATGTCGCATTGATCCAAGCGCTGCCCCACTCTTTCCAGATCTCCCGGTGGCAGATGCTAATGACTGGGCAACGGAATACCTTGATAAAATTATTGCCATCAAAATTGTTACAGATGTCAACGAAGCGATTCGCCACATCAATCGATACAGTACGCGTCATTCGGAGGCGATTATCACGGAAAATCAGCAAAATGTCCGCCTGTTTTTCCAAAGCGTGGATGCCTCAACGCTTTACCATAACGCCTCCACCCGTTTTACCGACGGCGAAATGTTCGGATTTGGTGCTGAAATTGGCATTAGCACGCAAAAGCTCCATGCCCGCGGACCTATGGGGCTGAACGCGTTAACAACGATTAAATATTTAGTTGAAGGCAACGGCCAAATCCGCAACTAATCATTGGCGTATTAAAAAAAAGCTCTGTTTAAATTTAATGTTGTTTTTCTGACCCAAAAGCAATGTGTGAGACGCCTGCTGGAACAGCGTGCCGGCGAGACCCCGCAGATTTTTGCCTGTACGCGGAGGCTCGCAGGTAGCGCCCGCGGCTAGCGAATACATGGTAATAAACGATTAAAGACAACAAAATATATTAATAAAGCCCAAAAAAGCCATACTTCCATTTCATGTTGTTTCTCTGATAAGCGATAATATGTAAGGCGTCTCAGTTATTAAAACTTGGGGCGCTTTTTTAGCAGAGAATGAAAGCGGCAGAAGAATCTCTTATCTTTGAGATTCCCCTGCCGCTTCATCAAATATAGCCTTCCATCCCGATCACTCGAGATAGTTTAGCGATCATTAATAATCAAATAAGCTACTTTTACCGGCCCGTGAACACCAACAACGAGCCGCATTTCAATATCGGCGCTATTGCTTGGCCCAGAGATAAAGTTGATGTATGGAGCCGGGCTTTCATCTGCATCTACCTGCTTCTGAACAAGCGCCATCGCTTGAGTCAGTCGCGGCACAATCGTGCTTTTAGGCACGAGAACGATTGACGTCACCGGGAGCAAGCTGACGCTTCGCGCTTTATCCTTATCATTGAACAGACCAGCTGTCGCCGATTCAGCCAGCATCACGTCGCAAATCGAAAGGCCAATATTTGCATGAGCCGCCAAATCGATATTTTCATGACCTTTCAAAGTATCCCAAATAGCTACATGGCGCGCTTCTAACACATCCGATAGTCCCCATTCACTAAAGCGCTTATCAGACGTTGCAAGAATCGCTCCCCCGCCATAACTATCGATCAGGTGGTTCAAACTTTCCGCCAAATCAGCACTATTCGTTTCTACTACTTGAGTGTGGATCGATTCACTGGCTTTTTTGATAATTTCAACCAACTGTTCCGGCGTTTTATTTTCATAAACTGCCCACTGCGGTTGATGTTTCCATTCGGGTGTAGTGACCGCTTCACCTGCAGCATGCCCTAATTTCTGGGCAATCGTCTCAAGAAATTGATCGCGATTCTCAATCGTTCCGTTGCTCATTTTGCTTCACTCCTCGAACCATCTGCATTCACGGTTGTCGGTGGATTACCGGCTTCTGCTTGATGCTTTTTGAACCATTCTCTGAAATTTTCTTTGCTTGGGGCTGGAAGATCACGTCCATGTGTCCAGGGTTTCATGGGACCGGGTCCTTTGGAAATCGAACCATCGTGTACAAGCGGTTTTAAAAAGATCGGTGCCATTTTCATACCTGCTTTAAAAAGGAATGGCGACTTCGCACCAATTCCAAACGCCTTCATCGCGATTTTTTCTCCTGTCTGCGGATGACCGGCACCAGCCACATACTTCTGGCGATGCTTGATTAAAAGTTCATGAAGCGGTATCCGCACGGGGCAGGCTTCTGTACAGGCAGCGCATAGACTGGACGCATAAGGCAACTTGCCATATTCTTTATAACCACCAAGAATTGGTGACAGAACCGCCCCAATTGGTCCTGGATAAATGGAACCGTATGCGTGACCGCCGATGTGACGGTAAACAGGGCAGACATTGAGACAAGCCGCGCAGCGGATGCACTGCAGAGCCGGCTGAAACTCTGTGCCGAGCGCCCTGCTCCGACCCGCATCGACAATAACAAGATGAAAATCTTTCGGACCGTCAACCGTATCCGTTTGGTCAGCAGGCGTGATGTCTGTGACATAAGTTGTCAGACGCTGTCCGACTGAACTTCGGCAGAGCAGAGTCACAAGTACATCAAGTTCTTTCCATGAAGGTACCAGACGCTCCATGCCCATAACCGTAATCTGTGTTTCCGGATAGCTCGTCACCATGTTCGCGTTTCCCTCATTCGTGACAAGGCAAATGCTGCCTGTATCTGCGACCGCAAAATTACAGCCAGTAATCCCGACATCCGCATGCAGAAATTTCTCACGTAATGTTTTCCGAGCAAATGCTGCAAGTTCTTTCGGCTCATCCGATCCACTGTAACCTAACTTTTGAAAAGCTTCACGAACTTTCCGCCGATCCTTATGCACGGAAGGAACGACAATATGCGACGGTCTGTCCTTATCAACCTGAAGAATAAATTCGGCAAGGTCCGTTTCCAAAACATCGCAACCTTCCGCCTCAAGTGCTTCATTCAGGCTTATTTCTTCGGTAACCATCGATTTTGATTTCACAATATTTTTCGCATTTTTACTGCGGACAATTTTTCGCACGTAATTCTGGGCTTCTTCAACCGTCTGGGCGAAATAGACATGGCCACCTCGAGCAGCAAAATTATCGCTTAATTGTTTTAAGTAATAGTCAAGATGATTCAAGGTAAACTGGCGGATTTCTTCACCAGCCCTGCGCCATTCCTCCCAGTCGCCCAATGTTTCATCGCCGACCGTGGCCTTAAGCTTTTTCTCACGCAATCCATCCTGCGCCGAAGAGACGGCGTTCACCATATACGTATTACTGATGGCTTTATCGACGCCTTCAAAGAACGGTAGATTTCCGACTTTCATTGGCATGATGCGCCGCCTCCTCTTCCTGATGGCTGTTTAATATTTGTGCAATATGCATGACTTTAACCGGTTTGCCAAGTCTGCGCATCCGGCCGCCGATATTCATCAGACAACTTGCATCAGCGCCAACCAAGACTTCTGCTTTCGTTTCCTCAATATGACGGATTTTTTCATCAACCATTTGTTCGGAAATCGGCGTCATTTTCACTGAGAACGTGCCACCGAAGCCGCAGCAGTCATAGTTATTTGGCAATTTAACCAATTCAAGTCCTTTAACGTGACTGAGCAAACGATAATGTGAATCGCGCTCGCCAAGCAATCGTGTCATGTGACAGGAAGTATGCAACGTCACACGTGCGTGGAATTCAGCGCCGACATCTTCTACACCAAGCACATTGACGATAAACGACGTGAATTCGTATGTTTTTTCAGCAATTCGTTTTGCGCGCTCCGCCCATTCCGGTTCATCTGCAAATATTTTCGGATATTCGCGAAACATGGATGTGCAGGAACCTGATGGAGAAACAATATAATCCGCATTTTCGAATGTTTCTATCATATGCTTTGCAGGACCTATGGACTCTTTTTTATAACCGCTGTTATAAGATGGCTGTCCGCAACAAATTTGTCCTTCTGGAACGTCCACCTCACAACCGAGTCGTTCAAGAACTTCTGTGGTATCTTTCAAGACATCAACATAGAAAAGTTCACCTAAACAGGTCGTGAATAATGATACCTTCATAAAAGTCATCTTCTTTCCCAAAATTAACGAGTCACAGAGATTATCAAAAAAGCATTGGCTAATACATCAGGTGATCTGATCTATTTCCTTTGCAGACACAATTCTATCACACATCAATCACACTTTGTACACTTTAATGCCATATTTTTGTCATTTTTTATTTTTTATGCTCATGGCCTCTCTCTTCATGCGACATTGGTCTACTCATTCTTTTTAACAGCACTCGCGCTTTGACTTCTCGTTGCCATGGATGCCGTGCATCTCCTCGAACAGGCTAGAAGCTGCGGGGGCACACTTTGCTCGCTTTTCGCGTAAGTGCTCCAGAGCACTTCGCTGCATTTTGCAAAATCAATTTCATTTTTCTCAACTTGTAAAAAAGGCAAATCTACCTTGAATACCAGCAGATCATGCCTTTTAAACGTCAATCAGATTGTTTAATAATTTGCCGGACAGAAGCTAGATGATCCAACATCGCTTGCCTTGCCCGATCAGGGACGCCTTCAGCAATTGCATCAACGATCATTCTATGCTCTTGATACATTTTCTTGATCGCTGAATCTTGCGAATAGATCCAGATTCTTCTTGTCTCTCGCATTAATTCTGCAATCGCTTCGGAGACACTAGCCATAAGCTGAGCAAGTAGACGATTGCCTGAGGCACGAGCGACAGCCAGATGAAATGCCAAATCTGCCTCCTCGCCTATTGACGCGTCTTCTTTAACCTCTTTCATCGAATCAAGAGCCTTAAAGATTTCTTGAATTAAAACAGAATCTTTGCTCGTTGCGGCCCGTCTTGCCGCTTCACTTTCCAATAATTCGCGAACGTCGAGCAAATCATCGATATCGCGTTCTTCCATCAGAATTCCGGTAGAAAGATATTTTGAAAAAGTTTCCGGTGAAAAGGAGCGAATATACGTACCTTCACCCTGCCGCATGTCAATCAGTCCCATCGCCCGCAAAGCACTGAGTGCTTCCCTTACAGCTGAGCGTCCAACGCCGAATTGTGCGGCCAAATCACCGACTGGAGCTACACGATCCCCTGGTTTTAATTCACCTGAACGAATCATCGCCATCAGTGCATCAGCAATTTTCTCATACATCTTTTTATTATTTATCGGTTCAATTGGCAAATGACTCACTCCGTCTTTCATGTTCTTCTTTTATTTTACATTTAATCCGGAGCAGGTACCAAGATATTTTATTCCGTGTTAAGGAATCATCCATTGAAGAACATAAGCCTGAAGCAGGCTGATAATGCCAATGATCGCAACCAAAAGCAGACTGTGTTTAAATGTGAACATAAACAAACTACCTTCCTTACCCACTTGCCCGGTAGCTGCTGTCGCTACAGCGATCGATTGCGGAGATATCATTTTCGCTGTTACCCCACCGGAAGAGTTTGACGCTACTAGGAGTGTCGGATCAACACCAATTTGATGTCCGGTAATTTTCTGTAGGTTGGAGAATAGCGCATTGGATGACGTGTCTGATCCTGTTAGGAAAACGCCAAGCCAACCAATTAACGGTGAAACAAATGGGAACGCAGCTCCAGTTGATGCAAGTCCGAGGCCAAGTGTCGCACTCATCCCTGAATAGTTTTCGATATAAGCGAAACCAATAACAGAAACAATCATTGTCAGCGGAATAATCAATTCTTTTAATGTTTTGCCCAAGGTGGCGAACCAGATCTTCCAGCTCATGCCAAGAAGAAATTTACTGAGAATGCAGACAACCAGGATTGCCGTTCCTGTGGCACCCAAAATGTCAAATTTAAAAATAGCCTCATACGGCGTTAATTGAGAAACGATCGGCTGTGCTTTTTCGATAACGAGATTAAGACCTGGAACGGGTAATAGAAATGTCGCTTTTGCAAGCAGTGTTTTAAAAGCAGTGACACCGCCCCATAGACTGATAATGACAATCAATGTAACAAATGGCGACCAAGCGATAAACAATTCTTTAAAAGAATGATGTTTCACCGCTTCAATCGTTGCCGCTTGTTCATTGATACCTAAACCTGGAGAAACGACGGAGCGTTCATCTTTAAAACGAAAAGTACTCTTCGGCTTCCAAACTTTTAGAAACGCGACCATGGCAACAATGCTCAGAATTGATGAAGCAATATCCGGCAGTTCCGGGCCCATGAAATTCGATGTGAAAAACTGCACACCGGCAAACGAAAGACCGCAAACCAGGATTGCAGGGAGCACTTCAATTGTTTTTTTCCATCCAGCCATAATAAAAATTAGCCAGAAAGGAACAAACATTGAAACGATCGGTACCTGACGCCCAACCATCTGACTGAGCGCATGTGCATCGAGCCCAGATACCTGTGCAGCGGTTAAAATTGGTATGCCAACAGCGCCAAATGCAACAGGCGCTGTATTGGCAATTAGGCATAGACCTGCAGCGTAAAATGGATTAAACCCAAGTCCGATTAGTAGACCAGCGGCAATTGCTACGGGAGCCCCGTAACCCGCAGTCCCTTCCAGAAAAGCGCCAAACGAGAACGCAATTAAAAGAGCTTGTAGCCGTCTGTCCTGCGTTATCGAAGCAATCGAGTCTTGAATGATGGTAAAATGTCCAGAGGCGACAGTCAACTGATACAAGAATAATGCCGTAATGATGATCCAACCTATCGGCCATAAGCCTTGAACAGCACCGAAAAGCGTTGCTCTTACCGCGAGAAGCACTGGCATTTTATACACTAATACAGATTCAATCAATGCGATCAAAACTGTTGACAATCCTGCCAGATAGCCCTTCATCTTTTTAATCGCTAGCGCCCAGAAAAAATAAACGATTGGAATGCAAGCGACCAAAAAAGATACAAGCATATTACCAAACGGATTATAGATTTGAACCCAATGCATTTACTCTCCCCCTCTAAATATATGAACTTGTCAAGCATATTCAAATAGTAACTGTAATCGCTTACAATTGTCAAACTTTAGACACAATTTCATATTGTAAATTCCTTGTCAATAAAGAAGCAAAGAAAGATCACTTCCGTTCTCGATGTCCGTCTCTTTTTTTGCCTTTCACAGATGCTACATGCCGCGGATGAATTAAGAAAAACTTGGCATAGCCAAATTCTTTTTCAACTATGGTGCTTCGGCTGCCCGCTTGCCGCGGGCGCCACGCCTGTGCAATATCTTATAGCCATTCTTATTTCTAAAAAAAAAGAACAGGCGCCGCTCATTTCTGAGAAGCGCCTGTTCTTTATCATTTGCCTGGCAGTGACCTACTCTCGCAGGGGGACAGCCCCCAACTACCATTGGCACAGAAGAGCTTAACGGCCGTGTTCGGGATGGGAACGGGTGTGACCTCTTCGCTATGACCGCCAGACTGAAAAACCCGGCTCGGATGAGCCTTCAAAACTGGTAACGAAACACAAACAACTACGCCGCGTCAATCTTGGGTTAAGCCCTCGACCGATTAGTATCTGTCCGCTTCACGCGTCACCGCGCTTCCACTCCAGACCTATCAACCTCAT
>NZ_JAFBEV010000010.1 GCF_016908935.1 Sporolactobacillus spathodeae
GCTTGCTTGAAAATGATTTAATACCTAAGGTGTACAAATTAAGAACTAAGAAGTCCTTCCCTAGTAAAGGCTTCCGAGAAAACCTTGACACATACGGTGAAAAAGATCTAATTTGATTTTTGCTTATTTGTAGGCTACACTAGGTATCAAATATAAGAAGAGAAGTGGCGCATGAAACAATTCAGTAGTTGTTTGCAGTTTGAAAGGTTCTGAACAGGTATGATCAGCTTGGATTAACCGGTCCATCGATCCGAATCAATAGCTGCATGCAATTATTTGAGCGCTTCTGCTTCAACGGTTATTGCGCTTTATGTCAGGAGAATGTGCGGAAAAGAGACAGAGCTTCGGGCTCGGTTTTTTTTTGCACGTTAGAAGGCATCGATTCCAGAGGAATGAAGGATAAGACAGACTAAGACTCAGCCATCTTCTACAAGACTTGGCTTCGCTATTTTTTTAAAGAAAGCTATGTTTAAAATTAATGTTGTTTTTTGGCTAAAGGCAATGTGTGAAACGCCAGCGGGAAAAACGATCAGCCGAAGTGCATAGTCACAAAAAATACTTGGCGGAGACTCATATTTCTAACAATTCTTTGTGTTTGACAGCGCGGTGATTGTTGGCAATAAAAAGGGGAATAGACGTGTTACTTATTGAAGCAAAAGATTTGAATTTTTCTTATGGTGATAAGCTGATTTTCCGTCAGATGAATTTTCGCCTTGTTGAAGGGGAACATATCGCGCTTGTGGGACCAAATGGCGCAGGAAAATCAACTTTTTTAAAACTGATCACTGGCAAGTTGTTGCCCGATGAAGGAACGCTCGAAAAGCGCCAGGGTCTTAAAGCCGGTGTGATCGAACAACATCTTCATTTTGGCACGGATAAAACAATTTATGACGTACTGAAAGGTGCGTTTCAAAAATTATTTGACGCTGAAGAGAAAATGATCCGGCTTGCAGAAGCGATGCAGCGTGCCGATGCCGATCCGTCGCTCATTGATGAATACGGCAAACTGCAGGATTTATTAATGACACATGATTTCTATACAATCGATGCGCGAATCAGCGAGTTGGCTGACGGGCTGGGCTTGTCAGCGCTCGGCATGGATACAAAAACGGGGCAGATGAGCGGCGGTCAGTTGACAAAACTTAGCCTAGGAAAGTTATTACTTGCGCAGCCGGAGATGCTGCTACTGGACGAACCAACCAACTATCTGGATACGGCGCACATTGACTGGCTCGTCGGTTATTTGCAGCATTATCAACATGCTTATCTTGTCGTATCCCATGATATAGAATTTTTAAACCAAATTTCGCAAATTGTTTATCATCTGGAGAATCATCAGCTGGTGCGCTACGTTGGTAATTATCAGTCTTTTTTGAAACAGCATGAAACAAGGCAAGAACAGCAGGCTGTAGCATTTCGTCAGCAGCAGCGTGAAATTAAAAAACTTGAAACTTATATTCAGAAGAATAAAGTGCGAACGGCTACGGCCAAGCAGGCAAAAAGCCGTGAAAAGATGCTAAACAGAATTGAACGCATTGATCCACCGGCTTCTGCGCAAAAACCGCATTTTCATTTTCAGGTCAGCAGGCAGCCGGTCCGTATCCTTTTTTCAGCGGAAAACTTGGTCGTCGGTTATGATCAACCACTTTTACCGCCAATTGAACGACAAATCATTCGTGGTGAAAAACTGGCGCTTGTCGGTCATAATGGAATTGGCAAAACAACTTTTCTGCGTACCCTGCTGGGTGAACTGGCGCCGTTCTCGGGAGACATTGTTCGAGGTGACCGCGTTGAGCCTGGCTATTTTGCCCAATTGTCGGCACCTCCTGATTTATCAGCGCTCGAATGGATGATGGCTCAATTTCCGACCATTCCGGAACGGGTGTTACGCCAGCATTTGGCACAATGCGGCGTTTTTGCGGAACACATGCGCCAGCCAATGCGGACGCTGAGTGGCGGTGAAGAAACGAAAGTTCGGATTGGTCGCTTGATGCTGCTACCCAGCAATGTGCTGATCTTTGATGAACCGACCAATCATCTTGATGTCGAGGCGAAAGAAGCGCTCAGCAAGGCGTTGCATGATTATTCGGGCACGGTGATCGTAGTCAGTCACGAAGCGGATTTTTATCAAGACTGGGTTGATAAAGTCTGGGACATTGAGGCGTGGTCTGAAAAAGTACTTGAGGAAAGTTGACGTAGATCAGGAGGAAGAGAATGGCAGATTTAAATGAGGAGATTCTGGCTGCTGTCGCGCAGATCTTCAAAGCATTGTCCCATCCGACGCGAATACGCATTCTTTATCTATTATCGCAAGGCGACCGATCGGTTTCAGAAATTGCTGAGCGGCTTGAAATGCAACAATCCGCTGTGTCACACCAACTCAGCTTTTTAAAAAACATCAATTTGGTCAAAGGACGACGTGAGGGGAAAACGGTTTACTACGCGGAAGCAGATGAGCATGTCATGAATCTTTTGGGACAGGCGATTGACCACGCGCGTCACGGTCGTTCCGAATAAAATCAGCATTTTAACGTGTACACACGCCGCTGAACGGCTTGGCAATGGATCATAAAATAGAATGAATCCATTCAAGCGGGAGGGGATACCGTGTATCAACAGTCGATTCCGGAACAATGTGGTCGTTTGATCAATCAATACGTCGAGATACGCTGTGCCGATGGATCTGTACACAGAGGTCTATTGACACACATTGATGAACACCACGCCTATCTTCAGAGCAACACGACACCGTACAACAGCCCGGGATTATTTGCCTGGGGTTGGAGCGGATGGGGTTTTCCCATTGCATTTGCTGCAATTGTGGCCATACTAGCCATTGGTCTACTTTGGTAAGTCGATCCAACCCACTTTTTTGAGAATGTCCTCAAGCCAATCCTTTCGAGCTTGAGGCATTCTTTTTTTATAGATTTTTAGTTATCACGACTCGCTTTGATCCTGTTAACTGTTCATTTACTTGAAAAATTGTTATTCTGTATGTAAGATCAACGGAACGGAAAAACAGGAATAGCGAATAAAGAGGCGTTCAAGGTGAATAAAGACGAAGCACTGATTGTTCTTAAAGCAAAAGGGTATAAGCATACGGATAAGCGCGAAGACATTCTTGATCTGTTCGATAAAAAAGGCGGCTATCTCTCGGCAAAAGATATCCAGTTCGCACTCCGCGAAGCCTATCCTGGGATTAGTTTCGATACAATCTATCGTAATTTATCATTGTTTAGAGATTTATCAATTTTGGAGGAAACAGAATTAGACGGTGAAAAAATTTTCCAGTTTCATTGTTCCGAGCACCATCATCATCATTTAATCTGTCTGCGCTGTGGACGAACCAAAACTATTGAAGTCTGCCCGATGCAGGATCTTTCGCGGCTTGATCCGGAATTTCTTGTGACTGGTCATAAATTTGAAATTTATGGTTACTGTAAGTCGTGCCAGAAAGCACTGCGCGAAGCAGATGAGTCGATTAATGAAGCGGATGCACTTCACATTCTGTGAGGGTTAACCCTATGGATTGGTAGTCCCATAATAGGTGGCAGATTTCCTCAGTCTTTGATTTTGGACAATGCACAACAAGAATAATTTGCGGCTCAGTCTTCTTTTTTCTCTTTCCCAGTATTACATTAATAAGGTAACCCGATAGAAAGCCGCCGACTGATGTGGCTATTCCCCAGATGATTGGACCAAGATTGAGATTAAAGCCGATACTTGCACCGATGGCGCCTGCAGCCGTCGCTAGGATAAACCCTAAATCCATACGGCGTTGAACGTCATCAATGGAGCGTTTCGTTGAATGGGGCGGTTGATCAAGCGGAAAAACGCCAATGTAGTTTTTATTGATATCTTTTTGCATCAAAGCGGATAAAACAATTTCAATAGAGAGCGAATGTTCGAATAAAGCGAGTATTTGCATCATGGTTATTCCTCTTTTCTTATTGGCAGGTTGATGTAAAAATGAGCAGGCTGCCATTCATTCCATAGATATTGTTTCTGCTCCAATGTAAAAATATGATTCTGTTCAACTGTCGAAGCAAGAGCATCGTAAGAAGCCCCGAAAATCAGTGATGGGAAAAAGAGGAGCCATTCCCCATCAACAATGCGCGTTGCTCCGATGATATCCCCGCTGACAAGTCGTTCTACGGCTTCAAGATCTTTCGAAAAATAACTGATGACCAGGGTCCAGATTAGCAGCGCAATTGCGGGAATGGTTCGTTTCGTGTAAATTTGGCCTAAGCCAGGCATAAAAAGAGAATAAATTGCGGCGATGAGTGGATTCCGTTTATCCAAGAAACAGATATCGCAGTTTTTGATCACCATTGCTTGCACAGTCAATTTCTCATCTTTAGCCAAATCATTTAATTTATTCATGTCAATCGCCGAACGATAACTGTCCCAGATGCAAAAAAAATAAAAAGGGATATAGAGCAATATCCAACGTGTATCTATTACGTTTTTGGCAGATTCGAATTTTCCACAAAAGGTATAGACCATGGCAAGATTCAGTTTGGCATTGACGTTGATTAATATTTCAAAAAGAAAGAAAAGATTTCCCCGAAGATGCATATTCAGAAGCATATGTCCGAAGCCGGGAAAAGCTGCCGACCACCATGCGACAACAAAAGGATTTCGATCGTACAGCTGTGCTATTCCCAAACAAGAGTGATAAGCTTTTATTCGTCGAGGCATTGGTGCTCACTCCAATCACATTTGCGGAAAATTGGGTCATATAAAGGTGTTACTCATTTTGTTGGCGTTTCGTCCTTATTTTTAGATAAAAAGACGTCATTCATGCATAAAGTGATGAATCCAGCTTTTGCGCTTTTTCTGTTTTTGAAGGTTAGAGAAAAACGATCTTTATCCTAAAAGGAGGGAAGAACAGATGATCTTTCCGGAACATTTGAATGAAGGGGATACAATCGGCGTGATTAGTCCAGCGGGACCCGCAGATCCGGAAAAAACGACGCGCGCCGCAGATTGGTTGAAGAGTCTTGGCTTTCAAATACGATTAGGCCGTCACATTTTTGATCGGGCGGCCTATCTTGCAGGTACGGATGAGGCACGTCTTGAAGATGTCCATACGATGTTTGCCGATAACGAAGTCAAAGCTATTGTTTGCGCGCGCGGTGGATACGGCAGTGCCAGATTTGTTGATAAGATCGATTTTTCACTAATTGGCGCGCATCCGAAAATCTTCTGGGGATACAGTGACATCACCTATTTGCATACAGCCATCCGCCAAGAAACCGGACTGGTTACCTTTCACGGACCGATGCTTGCCTCGGATATGGCTGAAGACGATGTACCGATGCTCTCTAAACAATTGTTTTCGCAGCTCTTTCAGCCAATTTCATTGCGCTATGATGAATCGATCGGACCTTTGACGATTCTCTCCCCAGGTTCGGCAAGCGGATATCTGGTCGGCGGTAATCTTTCATTACTTGTTAGCAGTCTGGGCACTTCTTTTGAGATTGATACACGGCGAAAGCTACTTCTGATTGAGGATGTCGATGAAGCGCCGTACCGCGTGGACAGTATGCTTAATCAATTACGACTGGCTGGAAAATTGGCACAAGCCGCTGGTTTTGTGATCGGCAACTTTAAATATGATAAAGCGCTAGATGATGAGGCAGGCAATTTTGATCCGATTTTTGAACATTATCTAGGTAATCTTCATAAGCCGGTACTCAAAGGGCTGATGATTGGACATTGCCAACCGCATTTTGCAGTGCCCCTTGGAACTGAGGCACTACTCGACGCAGACAGAAAACAATTATGGATTCAGCCCGGTGTCTGTTGATAGATACGGGAGAGGATGAGTCAAATGAAGATAGTGGCAATAGAAACAAAAAGATTAATGACACCGCTGAAAAAAACATTTAAGACAGCTATACGTACCGTAACCGCCGCAGAAAGTGTGATTGTCCTTATTCATTGTGACGATGGAACGACAGGGTTCGGGGGAGCAGCAGCGACACCGGTAATCACAGGAGAATCGCTTTCGAGTATTGAGGAAGCTGTTCTGAATATTATTGGCCCACAACTTATCGGCGAAGATATCCGTCAAAAGGCACGTATCGCGCGTAAAATTGATGGGGTGGTTCGACATAATACGAGTGCCTGCGCCGCCGTCAATATGGCTATTTATGATTGCTTGGCGAAAAAAGCGAATCTACCGCTTTATCAGCTTCTTGGCGGTTATTCAAACCAATTGAAAACGGATCTCACCGTAAGCGTCAACGCACCGGAGGAAATGATCGCCGATGCCAAACAATATATTCGCGAAGGTTTTGACACGTTGAAAATCAAAGTGGGCGGCGGCAGTATTGCTGAGGATATTGAGCGGGTTTCTATTATTCGGCAAGCGGTGGGTGAATCGGTGAAGCTGCGACTGGACGCCAATCAATCATGGTCGGAAAAAGAAGCTATCGCTGCCATCCGCCAAATGGAGGCTGATGGCTTGGCCATCGAACTGGTTGAACAGCCGCTTCCTGCATGGGATTTTGAAGGTATGAAGCGGGTCACACAAAGCGTTTTGACTCCAATCATGGCTGACGAGAGTGTTTTTAGTGTCCAAGATGCAGCAAAACTTCTTGCTATCCATGGCTGCGATATCATCAATATTAAATTGATGAAAACGGGAGGGATCGACGAAGCACTGAAGATTAATGCGCTTGCTGAAAGCTTCGGTGTGAACTGTATGATCGGCTGTATGATCGAATCAAGTGTGTCGCTGAGTGCGGCGATTCATTTCGCAGCAGCGCTCCCCAATGTAACCCGCTGCGATTTGGATGCGGCCTTGATGTTTCGTTCTGATCCGGTGATCAGCGGCATACGCTACGAAAAAGATCAGATCTTGCTCTCTTCGGACCCGGGCCTTGGTATCCAAAAAGTGATCTTTGATTAATCAGGAAAGGGAGTCGTGTGATGCCGCCAAATCGGGCAGCTAGGGTTCGTGTACCTGTCGCTACTGTCTGGTCTTTACCGGAAAGTCCTCGAAAAGTTGATGCCCCGGCTATTACGGCGTTGCCAAATTATCGTGAATGGTTAGCCAAGATGACACGAGAAGAGACCATTGCGCTCTGCGCGGAGAAAAGAATTCAGACACAGGTTTTGTTCGGTGATCCTTTAAACATCGAAGCATTTGATCGAGAATGGGCAAAAGTTTCGATTCCCTCACAAAGCACAAGCAAGTCCCGTACCGGCTACAGCGGATGGATTCCGACAGTCCAGCTAGAAATCGACCTTGACGGCTCGAAGGAAAGCGAATCTGTGGTGATTTTCCAGCCCTTTGCCACCTTGACCTTGTCAAACAATGCAGTGATTGAATTGAGCTATGCAACGCTGCTGGAACTGGTTGCAGAATATTCGGATCACCTTACCGTGTCAACGCCTCTTGGCAGGGGAACCCTTCTCCATAATGATTGTCTCTTTCTCCAAAGGAAAACTCAACCGTCTGATGGTTTATCTATTGTCCAACAGGCCAATCGTTTTCTTGGCCTACCCTATTTGTGGGGCGGCATGAGTGCTTATGGATTCGATTGTTCCGGCTTTTGCTATACGATTTATCGCGCGAGCGGTTATTTGATCCCAAGAGATGCCTGCGATCAATTTACTAGCGGTAGCGTCGTAAGCCGTGAGGAAATGCTACCTGGCGACTTGCTTTTTTTTGCCTATGAAAATGGTAAGGGAAAGGTGCATCATGTCGGCATTTATGTGGGTCATCAGCAGATGATCCATTCACCAACACCTGGCAGTAGGATCCGCATCAATGCCTTGCCGGGAACCATTTATGAGCGAGAATTATGCGGCGTCAGGCGATATTGGAAAAGCTGATTGACGATGAAACCGCACTTTAGCAAATATTGACAAAGTCTGAACACCGATTTAGTATGAAAGTAATTTGACAGGAAGTCTCGGTTCGCCAAAGTCAGGTACCGATGACTGAAGCAGTCTCTCTGGAATCGGGGAGGCCTTTTTTGCGAACGATACATAATAATTACGAAGTTTCACCAACACGCATCGGTGGATTTTTATTTTTTTATATGGCTTAAGAATGGATAAGATTTCAAAGGAATGAAGGATAAAAATAATTATAAGAGTAATTAATGGTTTTCCAAGTTCTTCTAATTCGGAGGTTGAAAACAATGGCTCAGCAAAATTTTGTCCGCGTCGCTACGGCTTGTCCCAAGGTCCGTGTGGCTGACATCACGTATAATTTGCAACAAATCAAGGATTGTATCGATCAATCCATAAAGAAGGAGGCCAAACTCATCATCTTTCCGGAACTTTGTTTGACCGGATACACATGTGCTGATCTCTTTCTTCAAAAGAAGTTGCTTGATGAAGCAGAACGGGGTATGGAAGCATTATGCCACTATTCAAAAGGCAAAGATATTGTCATTGCGGCAGGTCTGCCCCTTCGGATTCGGGCCGAAGTTTATAATTGTGCCTGTATTGTATTTGACGGGCGCATTCTCGGCATTGTGCCGAAAATCTATATCCCCAATTATGAGGAATTTTACGAACACCGCTGGTTTACTTCTGGACGATCGATTATCGGGGAAACCCTTGATTTGCCGTTTCAATCGTCCGTCCCCTTTGGTATTGATCTGTTGTTTGAGACTTCCAGTTTTGTTCTGGGCATTGAAATCTGCGAAGATCTATGGAGTGTTGTGCCGCCGAGCAGCTATCTCAGTCTTGGCGGAGCGACGATTATCGGTAACCTGAGCGCGTCGAACGAAGTTGTCAGCAAATCAGACTACCGTCGGTCATTGGTCAAAATGCAAAGTGCGAAATGTATGGGTGCATATGTTTATGCTGGTGCGGGAACGGGAGAATCAACAACAGATGTTGTATTCGGCGGCGAACTGCTGATTGCCGAAAATGGCACAATGTTAGCGGATAACAAACGCTTCCAGCGTCAAAATGAAGTCATGACCGCCTTGATTGACAAAGACCGTCTGGATTATCAGCGGACCAAAAATATTAGTTTCCGTGACGGACGCTATGCATTGCCGTTTCAACCGCGAATCATCGCATTTGCGCTGCAGGATGAGAAATTCGGATTATTTGATCGACTGGTGGACAAGTACCCGTTTGTTCCTTCTAATCTTGCAGACCGGGCCAAACGTTGCGCGGAAATCTTCAATATCCAGACGGCCGCGTTAGCCAAGCGTCTGGAACATACGGGTTTAAAACGAGCTGTTGTTGGGATCTCCGGAGGATTGGATTCCACGCTGGCGCTTCTAGTCGTTGCAAAAACCTATGATTTGCTGAATTGGCCGCGTCAGGATATTATCACAATTACTCTGCCTGGTTTTGGGACGACCGATCGAACGTATCGTAACGCAGTTGAATTGTGCAAACGCCTTGGCACCGATTTCCGCGAAGTGAACATTGTTGCCGCTTGTCTGCAGCATTTCAAAGATATTGGCCATGATCCGGCGAACCATGATGTCACTTATGAAAATGTTCAGGCGCGTGAGCGAACGCAGATTCTTATGGATGTCGCCAATAAAGAGGGCGGTCTTGTAATCGGAACCGGTGATTTATCCGAACTCGCACTTGGCTGGAGCACGTATAACGGCGATCATATGTCGATGTACGCGGTCAATTGTTCTGTTCCGAAGACGCTTGTCCGCTATCTTGTCCGCTATGTTGCTGAAGGCGAAATGGAAAAAGAAACAGCAACGATCCTGCTTGATATTCTTGATACGCCTGTTTCGCCTGAACTTTTACCGAAAAGCGCAACTGGTGAGATCGTGCAGAAAACAGAGGATATTGTCGGTCCTTATGCCCTACATGACTTTTTTCTCTATTATTTTGTCCGCAGCTCTTTTACGCCGGATCGGATTCTTTTTCTAGCCAAGCAGGCATTTAAAGAAGAATATGACGAAACAACGATTAAAAAATGGCTTCAATTATTTCTCCGCCGTTTCTTTACGCAGCAATTTAAGCGTTCAGCGATTCCTGATGGGCCGAAAGTGGGAACGGTCAGCCTTTCGCCGCGTGGTGACTGGCGGATGCCATCGGACGCTAGCTTTCAATTGTGGCTGAGCGGTATCGATGACTAACAAACAAGCCGGTACCATATTTTTGCGTTCACCATTTCGGATAAAAAGAGTTTTGGGTTTCGAATAAGATGTAAAAATCGATTTGCTTCAATAAAACATAATTAAAATTATGTTAACTAAATAATTTGTTTGACTTGGAACAAACAAATCCCCTGTCGATTGGATAGGGGATTTGTTTTAAGATAACATAGTATAAATTTTGTGCAAAAAATGCAGCGTAGGTGCGAGACGCCTGCGGGAACAGGTTGCCGGCGAGACCCCGCAGATTCTAGTCTGTTCGAGGAGGCTCGCGGTGCGCCCGCGGCAAGCGAGCAACCGAAGCGCATTGTTACAAAAAGGACTTGGCAAAGCTAAGTTTATCTTAATTTATAGGCGAAGGAGAGACAGTTAGGCGTGAGCCGTTTCGGCAAGAAGTTCATGCGCATCTTTGAAAGCATAGCCATGAGCGTCGGCAACGGCTTTAAATGTCACATAACCATCCAAGGTATTCAGACCTTTGAGAAGCGCTTCGTCTTCGAGACAAGCATTGATATAACCTTTGGCTGCGATTTTTGCAGCGTAAGGAATTGTGACGTTGGTAAGTGCGAGTGTGGATGTTCTCGGAACAGCGCCAGGCATATTAGCTACAGCGTAATGGATGACCCCGTGTTTGATGTAGATCGGATCATCGTGTGTTGTGCTGTGGTCAGAAGTTTCAACGACACCGCCTTGGTCAATCGCGACATCGACGATGACCGAGTTCTTCGGCATTGTGGCAACCATGTCTTCAGTGACAAGTTTTGGTGCTTTAGCACCCGGAATGAGTACGCAGCCGACAACTAAATCAGCATCTTTAACTGTTTCGGCAAGGTTATATGGATTGGACATAACCGTGTTGACCGATGTGCCGAAAATATCATCGAGATCACGCAAACGATCTGCACTAATGTCAAGAATTGTGACATCGGCGCCGAGACCAACAGCAATCTTAGCCGCATTTGTGCCGACAATGCCGCCGCCGACAATGACAACTTTACCACGGGAAACACCAGGTACACCGCCGAGCAGGATGCCTTTACCCTCGCCATCACTGAATTTTTCAAGGTATTGTGCGCCAATTTGCACAGCCATGCGGCCCGCTACCTCGCTCATAGGCTGCAGTAGTGGAAGTACACGATCAGCGCGTTGGACCGTTTCATAGGCAATTGAGACGACTTTATTGTCAACCAAAGCTTTGGTCAATTCAGCGCCGACAGCCGGAGCTAAATGTAGGTAAGTGAAGAGAATCAATCCCTCATGGAAAAAGTGATATTCTTCCGGCTCTGGTTCTTTAACTTTGATAACCATATCTGCGGCCCAAGCTTCAGCAGCAGTAACGATTTGAGCACCTGCATCTGCATATTCCTGATCGGAGAAACCGGCGCCTGTGCCGGCATTGGTTTCGACAAGCACTTTGTTGCCGTCTTTCGCCAAATGATAGGTTCCAGCTGGGGTAATAGCGACGCGGCGTTCGTTGTTCTTCAATTCTTTCGGGATGCCAATAATCAATTTAATTCCTCCTATTAATGAAAAGTGTAAGAGATACAAAGCGCAGCTTTGCTCAAATCTTTGAAACATTGTGTTATTCTATAGTTAAATCATACGAATTTAATACAAGATTTGCATCTTACATTTTGTCTAATTATTTAACAGAAAAAGTGACATTTTCTATCTATGTTATAAAATGTAACGTGATATGTAATATCACATAACGGGCGAATGGAGGGAAGATGATTGGCTGACGAAATGTCTTTTTGCGTGAAAGATGTGCTGAAGCGGCCGCTTTTTGCGCGAGCTCAATTGATCGCCGGTCAAAACGGCTGTTTTCGAGAGGTACGCTGGGTTCATATTCTTGAAATTACGCATGCGGCGCCTTACGTCAGTGAAAACGATCTGATACTGACAACCGGGTTATGGTTGAAGCAATCACTACAGTCTGAAATGGAATTTATGCGTCAAATCATCGAACATAAGACGTCAGGACTCTGCATTGAATTTGGAACGACCATTGATGAGATACCTGAAGAAATGATCGCAATGTGTGATGCTTATGATTTTCCCCTGATTTTATTCCGCCAGCCGGTACGATTTGAAGAAATCACGCAGGATATTCACTCATTTATTATTAACCGTCATTTTGATTTGCTCAAGCGACTCGAAGCTTATTCGCAGAAGCAGCAGCAATTGATTCTGCAGACTTCGGATATTCTGCCAGTTCTACGTCTATTACATACATACACGGAGATGCACGTCGTCTATCATTCGACAGTTAGTGGCACGCTTTATTATCCGGAGGTTGGTCAGGATTTATCAGAGAAACTGACTAAAAAATTACAAGATCTGCTCATGGCAGGCGAGCAGGCCCAAGAGACGAGGCTTGCGTCAATTGGTGAGCGGGAATTTCTATTTGTTGAACCCGTGATTTGTTTTGGACAAATCTTTTCCTATATAGGCGTTATCACGCAGCAGCCGCATCCAACCGAATATATGACGTTGCTCCTCGATTACACAGCCAAAGCTGTAGCAACCATATTGCTGCGTACACAGTTCCTTGAGGAGAAAATAATGCGCAGTCAGAATCAGCTGATTCAAGACATCCTCAGTCAGCAAATCGATAGCGAAGATCAGGCGCAAATGCGGATGGGATTGCCCTCTCCTGGTCAGCACAACTATAATTTTCTCAGTGGTATTATCGAATTTGAGCATAATGTTCTGGCTACTGGGCCGGAACGGATGGAAACAGTCAATCAAGATATTTCTGTGCTGCTTCGTTCCTTGCTGAAGAAATTTCAAATGCATCATTTATTGATGATGAAAAATAATCAATTTTATCTGCTCTGCGCTAAAGAAAAACGCGCGGAGTCCGCGGAAGAAGCGCTTCGCAAGCATATGCATGCGTTGATTGACGGTCTGCAACGGTTCGTTGATCAAAGCTTTGACGGGCTGGTTTATCATGTTGGGTTCGGGAAAATAAGGAACAGTCTGGTCGAATCATGGTTAAGCTTTAAAGAGGCTTATCAAGTGATTGAAGTCGCGCAGGCTATGCCTGATACAAAAAAACTATATTTTTACGATGATATCGGCATTTATCAATTATTGAAAGCTGTCCCGCAGGATTTTTTGGATCATTTTATCGCCGATCATTTGGGCGGTCTGATTGATTACGATGAAAAGCATCATCTGGATTTAGCACATACGCTTGCTGTTTTTTTTCGCTGTCGCGGCTCAAAAGGCGATACAGCCAAACAGCTCTATATTCATCGGCAGACCCTCTATAATCGTCTAGATAAAATCAGCCTCATTCTCGGAGATGATTTTACGTCGCCACAGCGCCGCTATTGTCTTGAGATGGCTTTGCTTAGCCATCAATTGCGTCAATCCGCAAAGAAGTAGGAAATGTTTAATCGTATTGGAATACAACGCGGAAAAGAGGGATTTGATGCATTTTTTACAACCCTATTGGCGGAAATACCGTCGCTTATTTTTTCTCGCGCTTCTTTTCCTGGCATTAGAAGCGATGGCGGATTTAGCCCAACCGGCGTTGATGGCGCAAATTATTGATCGCGGGGTCAAAGAGAGAAGCGTATCGCTCCTGATACACTATGGACTGTGGATGCTACTAATTACACTCGGTGGTGCGCTGTCTGCCTGTATGCGAAATATTTTGTCGGTCCACGTCTCGCAAAACTTTGCGAAAGACTTACGTGAGGATCTTTATCGCAGCATTCATCATTTTCCAATTGCGACAATTGATCATTTCGGCAGGGCAACGTTGATGACCCGTCTGACCAACGATGTGACCCGTGTACAGACCTTTGCGAATGGGACGATGCGGGTGATGATGAAAGCACCGTTAATCGGCATTGGTAGCCTAATAATGGCTGTGCGTCTGAATCCCAGGCTTTCGCTTATTCTGCTTGCGATCATCCCTGTGATTGCTTGCTGGATTCTCTTAAACGTGAAACTTAGCGCCCCCTTTTACATGAAGGTTCAGCAAGCGCTTGATCAATTAAATTTAAGGCTTCAAGACTATTTGCGAGGCGTCCGCGTTGTTAAAATATTTAATCGTTCCCGGGAAGAGGTGAAACGTTTCGCGGTCGATAGCCAAAATTTAGGCCAACTGTCTGTTTCAGCGGCTAGGGTTGGGAATTTCTTTGGGCCACTTGTCACACTGTCTGTGAATGCAGGGATTCTCGCGATTCTCTGGTTCGGAGCAATCGGTGTAGATGATGGTACAATGCAAGTGGGTACAGTTATCGCTTTTACAAACTATCTGATGCAGATTCTGTTTGCGATCATGATCGTCAATAACGCCTTTAATTTGTTTGTTCGCGCCAAAGCCTCTACTGAACGGATTAATGCGATTATGCGCTGCAGTCAGCCAAAAAAGTTGATTCACAAACCGTTCGCTGCGATGGAAGATGAGGGAACGCTTGAGTTCCAAGATGTGTTTTTCCATTATCCTGAAACGGTTAATAATTGGCAATTACAGGACATTTCATTTCGTGTTGAATCCGGTCAAATGATCGGTATCAGTGGTTCAGTTGCTTCGGGTAAAACGACGTTAACCCGGCTAATTCTACGTTTCTATGACGTTGACTCAGGTTCTATTCTGTTTGATGGACGCCGGATTGATTCTTTCTCAGTGGACATTTTGCGTCAGCGAATCGCAATTGTGCCTCAAGCACCTCGGCTTTTTTCCGGCACGATAAGGGAAAACATTTGTTGGGGGAAGCCCGGCGCGAGCGATGCGGAAGTTAAGCGCGCAGCAGAACTCGCCGAAGCGGATCCATTTATTAGAAGAACGCCGTTAGGCTATCAATCTCAGATTGGTCAAGGCGGCATTAATTTATCCGGGGGTCAAAAACAGCGTCTTTCGCTAGCTAGAGCTTTGATTAGAAATCCAGAGCTACTGATTCTGGACGAAGCAACCAGTGCAGTTGACGCATTGACGGACAAAAAAATTCGACGGAATCTCAAATCCATGGGGAAAAAAGTTACAATTTTGATGATTACGCAACGCGTGGCTGCATTGCGTGAGGCGGATCAAATAATTATCTTAGATGAGGGGAAAATTGAAGCAGTTGGAACACATCATCAATTAATTTGCAGCTCTCCCTACTATAAAACCATTTGCGAGGCACAGTCGCCAGTAGGAGGTGAATGCCATGGCTGAGCGCAAGAATCCGCTTACAGCGTTGGCACGCCGCCAGCAGCCCGTCAGACGCGGCGGACCGCGTGGCGCAGCCCGCTTTGCCCCTACAGAGAAACCAAAGAAACTGCGCGTTACTTTAAAACGTCTTTTGACGCTTTTCCGGCCAATAAAGGGTTCCCTGCTTTTCGTGTTTTTTCTAATAATCGTAGATTGTGCGGTTACACTATTAATTCCCTATTTGATTGGTCTTGGTATTAATCAAATCAGTACAGAAGTTCATCACGTCCGCTTTAGGTTGTTGATCGAAATTTTGCTTGTTCTTGCTGCCTTTTATCTATTGGATGCTTTGCTTACTTTCATGCAAGGGTGGGTGATGGCTGCTGCTGGACAGAAAATAGTGATACGCCTAAGAAAGGATCTTTTCAACAAATTACAGAAGTTGCCACTGCGTTTTTTTGACAGTCAGCCACACGGCGATACCATGAGCCGGTTGACCAATGATATCGAAAATATAGATGTGACACTGGCACAGTCAACCGTTCAGTTAATGAACGATTGTTTGATGATTGGTGGAACACTCGTTTTAATGTTGGAATTTAATCCCATTCTGACGGCTGCAAGTCTGATTACGGCGCCAATGGTTTTTCTTCTGACACGTCTGATTGCTCCACGCACCTCTCGTTTCTTTAGCCAACAGCAAAAGCAGCTTGGCGAGTTAAACAGCCGGATAGAGGAGTCGATTGCAGGGATTGATCTCGTAAAAGCATTCAACCATGAAGATGAAGAAATACAACGATTCGTAGAGACAAATGCCCGGCTGACTGATGTCGGCGCCAAAGCTCAAGTTTGGTCGGGTTACTTAATGCCGCTAATGAATGTGATTAATAATCTTGGATTTGCCGCTGTTGCGACGGTTGGCGGCTATCTCGCGCTGCGCCATCAGATAACGGTTGGCATGATTGCAAGTTTTTTAACCTATTCGCGCCAATTCACGCGGCCACTTAACGATGTCGCCAGCATCTTTAACACATTATTGTCGGCCATTGCTGGAGCTGAGCGGGTTTTTGAAATTCTCGATCAGCAGGAAGAAGTGCCTGACGCGAATCGTGCGATTCCAATTCAAAATTACAGGGGCCATCTGAGCTTTAATTCAGTCAGCTTCGGTTATCAAGCTGATCGGATGATCCTTAAAAAGGTTAGTTTTAATATTTTACCGGGGCAGCAGATTGCATTGGTCGGTCCGACAGGTGCAGGAAAAACGACAATTATTAATCTTTTGACACGATTCTATGAAGTGAATGAGGGACAGATTCTGCTTGATGGTTCACCTATTTCCAACTTTAAGCGGACTGAGTATCGCAACCTATTCGGTATGGTATTGCAGGAGCCCTATCTATTCAGAGGGACGTTTTTGGAAAATATTTGTTACGGAAATTCGGAAGCATCACGATCCGATGCTATTCGTGCGGCGAAAGCTGCAGGATGTGATGCATTTATTGAAAAGCTGCCTGCGGGTTATGACACAACACTCATTGAAAATGGGCAGGAACTGAGCGAGGGGCAAAAGCAATTACTGACGATTGCTCGGGCGCTCTTGAAAGATCCGCGTATTCTGATAATGGATGAGGCGACCAGCCATGTCGATTCACTGACAGAAATTGCTGTCCAGAATGCCTTACATCGTTTATTGAAAGGGCGAACCAGCGTTATTATCGCTCATCGATTAGCAACGATTCGATCGGCAGACTGTATCCTTGTTTTGGAAAACGGCCAAATTGCTGAACGGGGGACACATGAAGAATTGATGCGTCGGAATGGTCTTTATTCAGCGATGTATCGGAATCAATTTAAAGATTAAACGGTTGGTGCTGAAACGTGTTTTAAGAGAAACTTGATGCTTAAGCCGCATGCAAATTCTCATGTAAAAAGACCCCGGTTTCACTAAGGCTTTTACAAAGAAAGCTATATTTTATTTAATGTGGTTTTTCGAATCAAGTTCAGGGGCGTTTTTATTCGTGCGTCGGAACATGGCCATTATCATCGCGCAACTCCAGGAATTTGTGTCCATTGTACCTATGCTTTATTTGAGAAAGAGAGAAAATCAAGAACGATTTTTAAAATATGGTTGGGTCGGAAAATGCGTTGTGCGAGAAGCCTGTGGAAATAGCTTGCAAGACGGGTCGTGCAGATTTTAGCATGTCTGAGGAAGCTCGCGGATCGCCTGTGACAAGCGAGCGAGCGGCGTGCATGTGTAACAAAAGGACTTGGCTTCATAGCGTTTTTCTGAAAAAATTATTTATGGAAATGAAGACCCGTTCGCTTATTGAACGATTGATTACTAAGGAGCAAAGCAAACAGGCCGTATACCATAAAAATAAAAAAGGCAAAAAGCAGCGAAAATTCAACTGTGAAGCGATTAATACTCATCGATAGTTTATGAAGTAGGCTAAGCGGTTTGAGGATGTCCCACGAGTTAAGACGCAGGAAACGTCCAACATATACCGAGTAACCGCTGATCAGACAGAACATGACATTTGTCATCAGTGCCGTTGTCCGACCCCATGTCTGCAAAATCTGTTGTTCGATTAAGGCAAAAGAAAGCATTCCAGTACCGATTCCGGCGATCACAGCAATACCAATCTGGATAAGACTCATCCAAGCAAGCAGCGCGGTTGAATAGGAGACAGGTGAGTAAACGCTCGGTATAGCATAGATAAAAGTAATCCCTTGAAGATGAATAAAATCAGTTATTAAATAGGGAGAATTAGGAAAAAAGCAGAGCCAGAGAAGCCCGAAGATTCTTGCCATCATTACTTGTTTCTTCTCGCTGCTTCTGCAATACAAGTAGGCAAAAAGAAGCGGCAGCACAGCCAGAAAAAGGTTCCAAATCATCATTACGTGGACGAACTGTTGTGTAAGTGCGTATACCCCAAAACTAAACACGAAATAGACACCGCATGAAAAAAAGAAAATTTGTTGGAATTCATTGGATTGTTTAAACACCGTGACTTAGCTCCCCAATCTTTTGCCATCCGCTTGCTGTGAGAAAAAAGAGTGATCAGGTTTTGAGACGCGTTCTTTGGGTAGATACGCGTGGCGACTTGAACAAACGGATTATCTTGACAACGCCAAATGGTTTGATATTCTGCTCACTAGTATAAGTTAGTTTGTTGTTTCCGTCTAACTTTTTTCAAATGCTGTAGCTGCCGAAAAAAGCGAAGGCATGAGCTTCTCTCGTCTGAGTTTGTCAGCGAACTTTTAAAAGAACTTTATGAATATCGCATCAAACATACGCTTCGACATGTTGGTTACAATTTCTTACGGAATACTTTAAAAAGCAACATAAATTGACAGAATACAGAATAAAGCTTTATCTTAAAAAAGACGCAAACGAACGATAATATTTAGTAGAATCAATTTGGTGATGAATGTGATAAATGTTTGTAAAACAGTTAAATTAGATGGATTAACAGAGGCAGCAAAACAAGCTAAAGCTGTTCATGCGCCTGTTTTATTTAGTTTTGCAGAAATAATGGAAACAGAAGACCCATTTTCTTTTTTTGCGAAGGGCAGTTCGCTTTCTAGTGGAAAAAGGTTTATTTTCGGCAACGAAGAGATGATGATTGCCGGTTTGGGCGCGGCCTGCACTTTTTCGGCAACCGGCAACCAGCGGTTTGATCGCGTGAAACGGGATTGGCAGCAGGCAGCGGAACGGCTCGTTTTGCGTGCGCAACCAGGTGCTGAGACGGGAAAACCGATGCTCGTTGGTGGTTTTTCTTTTGATCCAGAAGCCGCACATTCGTCGCTTTGGGCCCCTTTCGCTGACGCACTTTTTTATTTACCGGCATGGTTTTTGCGCGTGCAGAATCAGCAGGTCATTCTAACCCATTCGATGATTTGTCGACCGGGGGTGCCGTTGGAACAATTGGTTGCTCAATTTTCTCGGGAAGAGGAACGTTTTCGGTTGGCAAAACCTATTTCCTCATTTGAAACCGAGAAGCGGTCATCAATTTTTCCGTTGCAAGACCGTGAGTCCTGGCGGGAACTTGTGACCAAGGCGATCGTGCAGATGCATCATTCTGATTTAAGAAAAATTGTTCTGGCACGGACGCTGCAGGCAGACTTGGTCGAAAAGCCCGATCTGGCATTACTGCTTAAACGATTAGCCGACCGTCAAAAAGGTAGCTATCTATTTTGTTTGGAAACTCCTGAAGGGGCATTCCTTGGTGCGACTCCTGAGCGATTGATAAAAAAACAAGGGGCCACAATTGAAACGGCTTGTGTAGCTGGATCAGCGCCGCGCGGCGACACGAAGGAGGCAGACATGAGATTGGCGGCTGCGCTTCTTGCGGATCCGAAAAACTGCAAGGAGCATCATTATGTGGTCACGATGATTACCAGTGAATTGCGGAAATTCGCACAAACGGTTGACTGGCCGGATCAACCACAAATTTTAAAAAATAAAAATATACAGCACCTATATACACCGGTTCATGCTGTCGCCGATCCTTCCGTATCGATTTTTGATTTGCTACAGACGCTTCATCCAACACCTGCACTTGGCGGTTTGCCGCAAGCGGATGCGTTGAATTGGCTTCGTACAAATGAAGCGATCGACAGAGGCTTTTATGGTGCGCCCATTGGCTGGTGCGATTGTGATGGAAACGGTGAATTTGTCGTCGGCATCCGATCGGCTCTTTTTGCTGGTTGTCGCGCCGTTTTATATGCTGGCTGTGGGGTTATTGAAGGATCGAATCCGGATAGTGAATTTACGGAAACAGCTTTAAAGTTTCGTCCGATTTTGGACGTTTTGCCGGGAGAGAATGAATGATGAATCATCAGCAGCAAATCACGCGCTATTTAAATGCCTGGATCGACGCAATGGTACTTTGCGACGTTCATGAAGTGGTGATTAGTCCGGGCTCACGTTCGACACCTCTTGCGCTCCTCTTTCAGGAACGCGAAGAAATCACAACATATATTGATGTTGATGAACGTTCTGCTGGTTTTCTTGCACTTGGACTCGCTAAAGCCCAGCGGAAACCCGTTGCGCTGCTCTGCACTTCGGGAACAGCGGCAGCTAATTATTATCCAGCTATTGTTGAGGCCAAGCTGTCCCGCGTGCCGCTCGTTGTACTCACAGCAGATCGACCGTACGAATTACAAAATGTCGGCGCCGCACAGACGATTGGCCAGGAAAATTTGTATGGAATCCATGTCAAAGGTTTTTATCAGCTACAAATTCCTGAAAGCAGTCTCGATTTGATTCAATATAATCAGATGATCGCCGCACGAGCGATTGAGCTAGCCTGCGATAAACCGCAGGGACCGGTGCACCTCAATTTTCCATTTCGGGAGCCGCTTTTGCCTGACCTCACGGCTGAACCCCAGGGAACGCAATCACTTGTGCCATTGATTCACAGCGGCGTTCGGACACTTTCGGAAAAGGAAATGACCGTCTCTGCTGCTTCACTTAATCATGCAAAACGCGGGGTGATCGTTTGCGGACCCTCCGATTCCATAGATTATTTGAAAGCCGTCGTCTCTTTATCGGCGACCACGGGCTTCCCGATACTGGCAGATCCACTATCGCAATTGCGTTGCGGCGATTGGTCGCACAATCTGATTATTGAAAGCTATGATACGTTTCTTCGAAATGAGACGGCTGTTTCACTGCTGGAAGCAGATTTTATTCTTCGTTTTGGCGCAATGCCTGTCTCTAAATCGTTGATGCAGTGGCTGAACAGACAGAAGGCAGAATATTGGGTTGTAGACAGTGGCGGCGGATGGCGCGATCCAACGGGGCGAGCGACGCAAATGTTTTATTGTGATGAGCGGATTTTTTGTGAGCAGTTGTGTGAAAAATTGGATCAAAAACAATCGGGTTTTTGGCAAATACTCTGGCAGAAACTGAATCGTTTGACACAAAGCGTTTTGCAGGATGTCACGGAATCAGAAGCGTTAACTGAAGAAACAGCATATATAGATTGTCTGCATTTGTTCCCCGAACGATCAGTTGTCTTCGCAGGTAACAGTATGCCGATACGGATGCTGGATACTTTTTTAGCCGGCGGTCAAAAACAATTAACGATTCAAGCAAATCGCGGAGCAAATGGTATTGATGGTGTCGTTTCGACCGCGGTAGGCGTTAGCCTAGTCAATCCAGGAACTTATTTAATGATTGGCGATCTCAGCTTTTTCCATGATATGAACGGACTGCTCGCCGCACGGCAGCTGAAGGCTGATCTGACCATCATTTTGATTAATAATGATGGCGGCGGTATTTTTTCCTTCCTGCCTCAGGCAGCTGAAGCGAAACACTTTGAGACTCTGTTTGGCACACCCCATGGTCTACAATTTGCCCACAGTGCAGCGCTTTACGGCGCTTTTTACCGGAAGGCTGCGACGCGCAATGAACTCGAAGAGGCGATGGAAGAGGCTACGGATCATCACGGATTGTCCCTAATTGAAATTCCAACGCAGCGTTCGGAAAACGTGGTAGCACGGCGCGTGATTGCAGATCGTCTCGAACAATTGATTGGCACGGTTTTGGCGGGTGAATCGCGTTGATAGTGACAGTTAATGGCGTAGCTTACCATGTTTGCAGCGATGGCGCGGGCAGTCCGATCGTTCTCTTGCACGGTTTTACTGGCAGTGTTTGCAGCTGGACACCTCTGCTTGCGGATTTCGTGCCTACTCACCAAGTGATTCGGATAGATTTGCTCGGTCATGGTCAGACGGATTGTCCGGAAACGGCAAAACGCTATTCAATGGAGCATCAAGTAGCGGATTTAGTCGCCATTCTTGATGCGCTCCATGTCAAAAAAACCGATTTGCTCGGTTATTCAATGGGTGGACGGACCGCGCTCAGCCTTGCTTGCCTGCATCCGGAACGGATTCGGACGCTTGTTCTTGAAAGTGCTTCACCAGGGCTAGAAAGTGAAGAGGAGCGAGAAGCCCGTCGCGCGCATGATCAGAAGCTGGCTCAGTTCATCAGTGATAAAGGGGTGGAAGCCTTTGCTCGTTTTTGGGAGACGATACCTCTTTTTGCTTCGCAAAAGAATTTACCGGAATTCGTTTGCGAACGACTTCGGCACGAACGGCTGATGAATCATGCCGAGGGTCTTGCTGGCAGTCTGCGAGGTATGGGGACAGGTGCTCAACCCTCTTGGTGGAAAGCCCTCCCTGAATTAGATCTACCTGTTTTATTAATCACCGGCAGCAAAGACGAAAAGTTCTGCAGCCTTGCGCGGCGAATGCGTCAGATTCTCAAAAATGCCGAATGGTCCGTTGTTAAGGGAAGCGGACATAATGTCCACCTTGAAAACCACTCGCGCTTTGCAGAGATTGTCCTTCAATTTTTGAAAGGACGGGTAGCGCATGAGGATTGATTCGATCACGGTACGTCTGATTGCGGCACCGCTAAAAGCATCGTTTGCCACGCATTTACAGACCGTAACGGAACGTGAAGCGATTATTCTCGAGGTGCGCGACTCAGACGGTCGATGTGGCTATGGTGAAGCCGATCCATTTTCGAGTCCCTGGTACTCGCCAGAAACCATCGATTCATGTCTCAATATCTTGACGAATGATTTAATTCCATTGCTGTCCCAACACACAATCGCTCAATTAGAAGAACTCGATAGGGCTTTTGATCCAGTGCGCGGGAATCACATGGCAAAATCCGGGCTAATTCAAGCAGTTTGGGATTTAATTGCCAAGCAGCAAAAGAAATCGATCCAAAATTTAGTGGGTGGCGACAAAAAAAGCATTTTAGCCGGTGCGGTTATCGCTGCAACTGATCCGGAACAGGCGATCGAACAAATCGCCGCTTACTCTGAAGCCGGCTACAAACGCTATAAAATAAAAATATCAAAAGAAAACGATCATCAGCTACTCACAGCTATCCGACAAAAATATCCGGAATTGCCGTTGATGGCAGATGCCAATTCTGCCTATTCACTCGCCGACATTCCGCATCTGAAGACACTCGATGATTACGGATTGCTAATGATTGAACAGCCGCTGGCATGGAATGATCTGGCCGACCACGCTTGTCTTCAGAAACAAATGCAAACGCCGATTTGTTTAGACGAAAGCATATGCAGTGCTGCCGATATGAAAGCTGCATTGCGGCTGGGCAGTTGCCGGGTCGCTGCGATCAAAATGGCACGGCTTGGCGGTTGGAACGAAACCCTCCGCGCGGTACAACTTTGCGCCGCAGCGTCGCTGCCTCTCTGGTGTGGAGGCATGATTGAATTTGGCATCGCTAAAGCACATAATTTGGCACTTGCTTCCCGAGCGGAGTTCGTACTTCCTGGTGACTTATTCGCTTCCTCACGCTACTGGGAGGAGGACATCATCGAACCGGAAATTCAAGTGGTTAATGGTTCGATTGATCTGCCAGAAAAAATCGGAATTGGATTTGCTGTGAATCAAAAACAGCTCGATAAACTGACAAAACAAAAATGGTTATTCAGACATTGAGCGTGTTTACTTGCGTGAATGCTTATTTTGTTTGCTAGATATACATATAATAATTTATGTAAACTAATGTTTCGAATGATGGTTATTGCTTAGAGATGTAATAAAATCTTTGAAAAAGCATTTTCACAATTGGAGGAACTGCGATGAAATTTGAAACCGTTCTTTTTGATTTTGATGGGACACTTGCGAACACATTGCCGCTGACCATTCACGGCATGCAGGCTGTTTTCGAAAAATATGACCAACGAATTCTTGACGGTCCAGGTATTATTGCAATGTTTGGTCCGACAGAAGACGGAATGATCGCCGATAATTTTCAACATCAGCATGCAATTAATGAAGCCATCCAGTTCTACTACACTATCTATGCACGTGATCATCAAGAGTACGTGGGTCAAAATCCGCAGATTAACAATTTATTGAGCGAATTAAGAAAACGAGACATTGTGACGGGCGTAATTACTGGGAAAAGCCGCCGTGCCTATGCCTTGTCTGAAAAAGCACTAGGTTTCGAAAATTTGTTTGATAGTGTGGTCACGGGTGATGACGTCGCTGAACCCAAGCCAAATCCAGAGGGCATTATAAAAACGATTGAAAAATTCCATGCCAATCCGGAAACAACGATTTATATTGGAGATAGTAATTGGGACGTTATGGCAGGCCAAGCAGCCGGCATTCATACGGCAGCTGTTCAGTGGCTGGAAATGGCGCAATCTAGCGAATATCCAGCCAATCCCGATTATTTATGGCACGACGTCGATGAAATGATTCGACTTCTCGAATAAACGCCTCGTTGATGTCCCTATCTTTCATGTTGAGACACAATAGAGGTGTGCTCTTTAAACTTAAAAAGCGAACGATGAATACTTTAACAAAGAGCGAGGTGTTATTAGGTGGAAGCCAGGCAATCGATGGATGATCTGATTAACAAATTAAAGCAAGATCCGAACTTGGCAAATTGGCAGACACTACCGGGGAAAGAGGCACAGCTAGTACCATATCCTGAGCAAATGGATCAACGTTTGCAAGCGGCGCTCCGCAAACGCGGGATTACGAGCCTTTACTCACATCAGGCAAAGGCGTTTCAAACAGCAATGAGCGGCAATGACTTGGTCTTAGTCACACCGACTGCCTCTGGTAAGACCCTCTGTTATAATTTGCCGGTGCTGCAAAGTATTTTAGACGATCCATCAAGCCGTGCTCTTTATTTTTTCCCAACGAAAGCTCTTGCTCAGGACCAAAAAAGCGAGATGACAGAACTGATCGGTGATATTGGTGTCGCGATCAAAAGTGATACTTATGATGGCGATACGGCAGGCAATATTCGGCAGAAAATCCGCGCGGCAGGTCAAATCATTATGACCAATCCGGATATGCTGCATAGCTCGATATTGCCGCATCATACAAAATGGGTATCGCTTTTTGAAAACCTGAAATTTGTCGTCATTGATGAACTTCATGTGTATAAGGGCGTCTTCGGCAGCCATGTGGCGAACGTGATTCGTCGCTTGAAACGCATTTGCGCGTATTACGGCAGTTCGCCACAATTTATCTGTACATCTGCGACAATTGCCAATCCCCAGTCGCATGCCGAGCAACTAACCGGCAGGAAAATGATATTACTCGATCAAAACGGCGCTCCGGCTGTGTGCAAGCATTTTGCTTTCTACAATCCGCCTGTCGTCAACAAACAGCTCAATCTTCGTGCGGATGAACTGCCGGTTGTAACTGATCTTGCCGGGCGGTTTATTCGAAACGGCATTCAAACCATCGTATTTGCACGAAGCCGTCTGAAGGTCGAACTACTGGTCAGTCATTTACAAAAAATAAACAGCGGGTTGAATGAACGGGCAAAAATCTGTGCTTATCGTGGCGGCTATCTGCCAACGGAACGTCGTAGGATTGAAAAAGGTTTGCGCAGCGGCGAAGTGATCGGCGTCGTCAGTACGAACGCGCTGGAACTCGGTGTCGACATCGGTCAACTTCAAGTTTGTATCATGGCGGGCTATCCTGGGAATATGGCTAGCGTTTGGCAGCAGGCGGGGCGTGCGGGACGACGCGCGCAAGATGCGTTAATCATACTTGTCGCTTCTGCTAATCCGCTCGACCAGTATATGGCCGCGCATCCTGATTATTTTTTCAGCGGCAACCCGGAAGACATTCGGATCAATCCGAATAACCTGATGATTATGATGGATCATATCAAGTGTTCCGCATACGAATTGCCTTTTAAAAAGGGGGATTTATTTGGTCAGGAGCCGGTTGACGACTTTTGCACATTCTTACAGGATGAAGATGTTTTGCATGAACAGCGCGGCCAATGGTATTGGATGAATGACGCATTTCCAGCTAATGAAATCAGTCTACGTTCAGCGGTCCAGGATTCTTTTGCGATCATCGACATCACGGATCGCGGGCACGCGCGGGTTATCGGAGAAATGGATCGTTTCGGTGCTATGACGATGCTCTATGAGGATGCGATTTATATCCATCAGGGGTTGCAATTTCATGTGGATGAACTTGATTTAAAAGAGCGAAAGGCTTATATCCGTAAAGTCAATGTCAACTATTATACTGATTCAGACCTAGCTGTCCAGCTCGATGTGCTTGAGGAAGATCAAACCAAACCCCTTCCTGGTTCGGCTCAAGCAGATACGGGTTACGGTGATGTCATGGTGCGCGCGCTACCAACTGTTTTTAAGAAAATTCGTTTCGAGACCTATGAGAATATCGGCTGGGGCCGTATCCATTTGCCTGAAATCGAAATGCATACCAATGCGGCTTGGATCAGCTTTCCGAAAACACTCATCGACCACTTTGGCAAAGACGTTTTTCAAAACGCATTGATCGGCTTCAGTCATGTGCTGCGCCACGCTGCGCCGCTTTTCGTTCTTACTGATCCCGCCGATCTGTCGGTTGTGGCAAAGATTAAAGCACCGCATAATCAATTGCCAACGATATTTATCTACGATAAATATCCCGGGGGGATTGGGCTTAGTCAGAAACTTTTTGAAACAATGCCAGAGCTCTTGCGCCGTGCAGAAGATATTATTGCTTCATGCTCATGTGACGCCGGCTGCCCCTCCTGTATCGGTTTTGTGCAAGAGGGAAGAAAAGCAAAAAAAGCATTAACAGAAATGTTTCTTCAGCTTTGAGAAACGACGAAGGGTCAAACAGCTTGAACCTTATTCGTTTTTTTCTGCAAGAAATTCCTTAATTCGCGTGACATACTCTGCGCGATCGTATTCCCTATAGAGTGTTCCAGCGAGCCGGACGGGATCGCCGAAGAAGAAACGCTCGTATAAGGTTTGCCTGCCGGCGAACGCACTCAGCGATAAATCCCAGGCGAGACGAAAGAGCTTAACTTTTTCATAGCCGTCCCGGTCTGTGCCCTGCAAATACTTGCGTAAATCCGCGCCCTGTGCAGAACTAAAATCTTTGGCTCCAGGGATAGAGACAAGACCGCTTGCACCAATTAACTGGATAATCTCAATCAGCCGTGGATAGATCCTTGGGAATATATTCATTGCTGCAAGCAACGGTTTGCGATCTGGAGTCATCGTGCCCCATCTGTCAAGTGACGCGTGTGTCTCCGCTGCTGTCAGTAAGGCTTTAAGGGTCTCTAAACTGATAATTACTTTCGCCGTTTTTTCTTGAATATGCTGGTATTCGCCAATATTTATTGAATCAATCATCGATTGGATGATGCCAAGTATAAATTCAATTTTTACGATATTCTTCGAAGTGACGTGGTGGACCTGATGGGGTATAAAGCCGCTCTCACTGTATAGTTTGCTCGCCGTTTCAGTATCTCCATGCAAAAAAACCCGATCCCATGGAACAATGACGTGATCGAATACAACAATACTGTCTGTTTCCTCGAAACGCGCGCCGAGCGGATGATCAAAAATACTTTTTCCATAATCAAAGGATTCACGAGATAGAAACTTCAATCCGGGCGTATTTGAGGGGATGCAGAAGGCGTAGGCATAGCCTTGATCAAAGTGAAAAGCGCCGGTTGGGAAGACCATGATTTCATCGGTAATCCCACCTTGTGTCGCGAGAAGACGTGCGCCGTGAATGACGATTCCTTGATCGTTCTGCGCAATCATTCGTGCGGCAATCGGATCGTCCGCATTATCAAAGTGAATAGCGGACCGATTGGTTTGCGGATTGATAAATGTATGGGTTAATGAAATATCATTCCCCTGACAAAAGTCATAATAACGCCGCATATTTTCAATTCCTTTTGGATTACCGAAAAATTCGGCACAAGCGGCAAAAGCCATCACAACGGTGTTCATATAGTCTGGCGAACGGCCCATCATGCCGCCATGGTAGCGGGCGCGGATCTGAAAAGCGAGACTTCTGCGCGACAAATCGGCTTTTGATTTCGGTTCAAGGTAGGACATGGGGACTCTTTGCCCAGTTTTTGACGAGATGAAAGTAAGCGAATCGAGCAAATCAGGCTGTCGCTGTAAGTCATAGAGCTTAGCTTGGCTAGACATCACGCCGCTGAATGCAGGATGATCGGAAATGTTGCCGGAAACCGGTTTGCCGTCGATCCAAACGTTATTTCCGAGCCGATTGATTCGGTTCAGGTAAGTTTTTCCGTCAACGCAAGTCATCATTCACGCTCCCCTTTTATTTGTCTTCCTAAAAAATTTATGTTCCAACAGGCGCGATCAGCACATAATTATTTCTTCAGGCGAATAGCTGTCATGGGCAAATGAAGAGGACGGGATTAGCGAACGTTTATTCGTTATGCTATAATGTCTAAAAATGTGGTCTGAACCATTTTTGGCGCCTGTCATTACGAGATTAAGAATAATAGCACTTTATGGGAACTTCTCTGTGTCTTGTTGCTTTAAAGCGGGGAGAATCGGAAACATGTCGTTGAAACAAAAGCTTCAGTTATATAAAAAACAATTGCACGAGGCGCAACAGGCCGAGCGAAGCACCCCGGAGAAAAACGATGGCTCGGAATCTGTTGTTGCAGCAGAAGAACGCTTAGCGGTTTGCCATGCAGCTCGTGAACTCGATGCAACGCTGCGTCAGTGGAAGGATCAATATGTGCTTGTTCATTCGGAAACGCTGCCGTTGACTAGCCAAACGGGTTTGTATCCATTTAGTGAGTTATTTGAAGCAGTGGCCGCTTGGCAGCAAGGTCCAGATGCTCACCCATTGTCGGCGCATGGATTAAAGGCAACTGATCTGCTTTTTTTCGATACGGAAACAACTGGTCTTTCTTCGGGTGCCGGACAAATGATTTTTCTAATTGGTCTTGCTCGCGTGACTTCGGGCGGCGTCGAATTGCGCCAGTATTTCCTGCCAGGACCTGGCCATGAGACAGCTTTCTATGACGCGTTTCTGCGCGATACGCAGTCGCTAAAGAATTTGGTTACATTTAACGGCAAAGCGTATGATTGGCCAAGGGTTAAGACGCGCCATCAATTTGTGCGCGAACATGTGCCGCGCCTGCCTCAATTCGGTCATTTTGACCTGCTTCATGCGGCACGGCGGCTATGGAAAAGGCGGCTCGATTCGGTCGGCCTGCAAAAAATTGAGCAAACGATACTGAAGATGGGTCGGTCAGAGGATGTGCCAGGCAAAATGGCGCCATTTCTTTATTTTCAGTTTCTGAAAAATCCACAGGCTTCCTTGGTGAAGGGCATTCTCGAGCATAATCGTGAGGATGTACTGACGCTCATTATACTCTATTGTCATCTGTCATTTAAAATTCTCGGACTGGCTACACCTGATACGGAAGAATCGTTTGAAATTGCTCGCTGGTTTGACCAAATCAAGGCAAAAAATTATGCGCAGCCACTATTTGAACGCTTAGCGGCTGCAGGTTCCGATTATTCGGTTGAAGCCAAAGCCTATCTTGCCCGCTATGCGAAACAAAAGGGCAACTTCGATCAGGCGTTAAGCCTTCTCAGGGAAGTCATACGGAGTGGTTCTGCTAACGACAGTCACTATATCCAGGCGGCGAAATTGTTGGAGCATCAATTTAAGAATAATCGACAGGCATTGCTCTATACACAGCAGGCCATTGCGCTGATGAATCATTGGCAGGGAAAATCGGAGCGCTTTTCGACGGCAAAATTGAACGCTTACCGCGAACGATTAAATCGTCTGGACACAAAATTGCTGAATAATCGCAATTGAACGGGAAAAAGAGGAAATGGGTATTTATTACCCGGGTAAGCGCAAAAACCGCCTGAAATCGGCAAAAAAAACATGACTCTTGCTTGATTCGACAATTTTTTCGGATAATAATATTTTCAGGACATGAGTTCTGAAGATGAAACATAATCTAGTCTTAGATTTCTAACAGAACTAGGGAGTGATGCGGATGGCGGGACATTCTTTTCTTGTATCAGGTTACACAGCGAATGAGTTGGGCGTTTTTGCTGCAAATCATCCGGGCATCCCGTCCATTCTTCATTGCCTCAAGAAAAAGTTGCGCGAATTGGTTGAGAACGGCACGGACTGGTTCGTGATCAGCGGTCAGGCAGGTGTTGAATTGTGGGCGGGTCAAACCGTTCTTACTTTAAAAAACGAAGAAAAACTGCCTGTGCATCTCGCAGTACTCCCGCCTTTTCTCGATCAAGAGAACCGTTACAAAGATTGGATGAAAGAAATCTATTATTCTGTTTTGGAGCAATCGGATTTTACGCAGCCGATCAGCAATCGCCCCTATGAACAGCCATTGCAGCTAAAGCAAAAAAATGATTTTCTTGTGAATAAAACAGACGGATTACTGTTGCTCTATGATGAAGAAGCGCCAGGTTCGCCGAATTATTATTTATCTGCGGCGAAGAAAAAAGCAGCGCGGACGCCTTATCCGATCCAATTGATAAATCGGTTCGATCTTGAGGACGCTGCAGAGGATTTACGCCAGCAAAACCCAGAGTATTGGGCGCAGATGTGATTGACAAGCGGCATAAAATTTGAAAAAATAAAATTAGATTTTAGTTGAGGTGATGAGTGGTATGACGGATCAGAAGACAATCAGACTAACAAAAGAAGAAATATTGAATAAGGAATTCAAGTCTTCGTTTCATGGGTACCAGCCTGATGAAGTGGATCAATTTCTTGACATCGTCATTAAGGATTATGAGGTTTTTAACGCAGAGGTTTTAAGATTACGCGAAGAAAATAAAAAGCTGAAAAATGAATTGATGAGTGAAGATACTACGCGAAACAAATCTGCCTATGATGAAGAACAGGGTCAGACAAATTATGACATTTTGAAAAGGCTTTCGAATCTTGAAAAACATGTATTCGGCAACCGAATCGGCAATTGAATGGATAAAAAAGAAAAAATAGGTTGCTTCTTTAAATAAAGTGGTTTATAATATGTATCCGTGACATTGTTTGTGTTCGGGTGATCGCTGTATTCCTTTGAGAATATAGAGGAAAGTCCATGCTCGCACGGTCTGTGACGACCGTAGTGTTCGTGCCTGGCGAAGTCATAAGCCAGGGTAGTCCGGAGCAATCTGGATTAACGGCAGAAGAAAGGCCTGTGTCCGTTTCGGCGGATATGGCTGACTATTCTTGAAAGTGCCATAGTGACGATGTCTTTCGGAAACGAAAGAAGTGGAACGCGGTAAACCCCTCGAGCGGGAAACTCAAACTTGGTAGAGGAACCCTTTGGAAGGAATCGAACGGAAAAAGGGACAGATATTTCTGTAGATAGATGATTGCCGCTTTTGTACGAGGAGCATTTGCTCCGGATGAAGTGCGAAAGTACAAAACATGGCTTACAGAACATGGATAATGCATATAAAAAAAGCCCTTTATGGGCTTTTTTTATTGCTTTAAATGGGCAAAATGCCGATACATAAAAGAGTATGAATTTCAGACAGGAGGTCAAGCTGTTGGCCAAAGAAATGACGCTTATTGCAACAACTGCAATGGGATTGGAAGCTGTAGCAGCAGACGAACTGCGAAAATTAGGGTACGCGGACTTAAAAGTTGATAATGGTAAAATAACATTCTCAGGTGATTCATTGGCGATTTGCCGGACGAATCTCTGGCTGCGAACCGCCGATCGTGTGCGGTTGAAAATGGGATCGTTCCGTGCCATCACGTTTGACAGCCTTTTTGAACAGACCAAGGCGCTACCTTGGTCGGATTTCTTACCTGAGAATGCCTGCTTCCCTGTGAAAGGAAAATCGCATAAATCGGGCTTGCACAGCGTTCCCGACTGTCAGGCGATTGTTAAAAAAGCGATTGTTGAACATATGAAAGCCCGCTATGGCAAGGAATGGTTTAATGAGGATGGACCGGTTTACAAAGTACAGGTCGCCGTTGAAAAAGATATCGCGACGTTGTCGATTGATACAAGCGGTGATGGTCTACATAAGCGTGGCTATCGTCAACTGCATAGCATTGCGCCACTGAAAGAGACATTGGCCAGTGCGATGATTCTGCTTAGTCGCTGGAGACCTGAACAACCATTTGTCGATCCATTTTGTGGATCTGGAACATTGCCGATTGAAGCGGCGATGATTGGTCAGAATATCGCTCCGGGTTTTAATCGATCGTTTGTATCGGAGACATGGCCATTGTTTGCGGATGAGTGGGATCGGGCACGTATTGAGGTTGAGGAAAAAGCAAACTATGATCAGGAGCTGAATATTCTTGGTAGCGATATTGATCATAAAATGGTTGAACTGTCCGAACATAACGCAATGGAAGCTGGGTTTGGCGGATTAATTCGCTTTAAACAGATGCAAGTCGCTGATTTTACAACACAAGAGCAATACGGCTGTCTCGTAGGGAATCCACCATATGGCCAGCGTATCGGTGATGAAACCGAGGTGCAGGCGATCTGTCACGATTTGGGCCGATTGTTTCGCACCTATGAGACTTGGTCTTTTTATCTGATCTCATCGTTTGAAACGTTTGAAACAGCATTTGGCCGTTCAGCTTCCAAGAAAAGGAAACTTTATAATGGCCGGATTCGCACAGATTTCTTTCAGTATTTTGGACGTAAGCAGCCGAGAGATCAGCACGGTGGCAGTTAAATGCGGCATACTTTTTTAAAATGCAAGCAGGAATTGACAAAATTGGAGAGAAAGAAATAAACAATGACAAAATAGCCGAAAAAGGCTGTGAACCGAAAAGAGTGAGAAAGACATGGATTTACAGGAGACGGAAGCGGCTTATTACCAATATGTAAAAAAAATAATGGATTTCAATGAAACAATCGCTCTTGCGGAATGGGATATGCGCACCGGCGCACCGAAAAAAGGCATTTCGCAGCGCTCAGAAGTGGTCGGAACGCTCGCTGATGAAGTATTTAGTCGTTCGACATCGGCAGAAATGAAAGCGTATCTGGATGTTTTAGCCGATCCGTCGATACAAAATCAGCTGAGTGCAGTGACGCGGCGAATGGTTGAAAAATCGAAAAAAACGTACGATCAAAACATTAAAATTCCTCAAGAAGAAAGCAAGGCTTTTACTATCTTGCAATCGGAGGCGCAGAGCGTCTGGGAAGATGCCAAAAAGGCAGACGATTTCTCGCTGCTGGAACCTTATCTGGAAAAAATGGTTGCACTAAAAAGGAAATTTATAAATTATTGGGGCGTAACCACGCATCGATATAATGCATTGCTTGATTTGTACGAACCTGGCGTAACGACTGAGACGATTGACCGGATATTCAGTCAACTACGTGCAGGCATTGTGCCGCTTGTTCAAGCTGTAAAAGATTCTTCCAATCAACCGGAAAAAGATTTCTTAACGACTCCTTTCCCGAAGGAACAGCTTCAGAAGTTTTGTCTCTATCTGCTAAGAGAAATCGGCTATGATTTTGACGCTGGGCGTCTTGATCAGACGGAGCACCCATTTGAGACAACGCTGAACCCTGGCGATGTTCGTGTAACAACAAATTATCTCGAAAATGATTTCATCTCGACTGTGCTTGGAACGATCCATGAAGGCGGTCATGCGCTGTATGAACAGCATATTTCTAGAGATTTGGTTGGCACACCACTTTGCGAAGGCACATCAATGGGCATCCATGAATCACAGTCTCTTTTCTTTGAGAATTTTATCGGACGAAGCAAAGCGTTTTGGCAGCATCATTACTCAGATTTAAATAAATATGCCGAAAACGCGTTCCGTGGACAAACAGTTGATGATTTTTATCGCGCCATCAACGCGTCGCATCCTTCTCTGATTCGCATCTTTGCCGATGAACTGACGTACCCGCTTCATATCATGGTACGTTATGATATTGAAAAGGCATTATTTGATGGCGATCTCGCTGTTCACGATTTACCTGCTGTCTGGAATGAAAAGATGCGGGAATACTTAGGCATCGTCCCGCCGACAGACCGTGAAGGTGTGCTTCAGGATATCCACTGGCCGAGTGGTGACTTTGGCTATTTTCCGTCATATGCATTGGGCTATGTCTACGCTGCTCAATTCCGACATAAGATGCTTAGCGATCTTCCAAATTTCAATGATTTAATTGCAAATGGCGAAATCGTTCAAATTACAGAATGGCTGAGCAAGAATATCCATCAATTTGGCAGCCTAAAAAAGCCGCTGGAAATTTTGCGCGATGCGACCGGCGAAGAACCAAATCCAAATTATCTCATCCAATACATGAAAGAGAAATACGGTGAAATCTATCGCTTGAAATGATGCGACAGAAGCAGGCTGACGAGAAAGAATTCGCATCAGTCAAGCAAAAGGATGTTTTTTCGCAGCCGTGAAAGGGGTTTTCTATTTGTCAAGACAGGTATCGGCTTACGATGATGATACAATTCAAATTCTCGAAGGATTGGAAGCCGTACGAAAACGGCCAGGTATGTATATCGGTTCTACGGATACGCGTGGACTTCATCACCTGGTTTATGAGATTGTTGATAATGCGGTTGATGAAGCACTTGCAGGTTTCGGCAATCAGATTCTTGTCACAATCCACACGGACGGCAGTCTGAGTGTCCGTGATTTTGGGCGCGGCATGCCGACAGGAATTCATAAAACAGGTAAACCGACAGTTGAAGTTATCTTTACGGTACTGCACGCTGGTGGCAAATTTGGGCAAACAGGCGGCTATAAAACGAGCGGTGGATTGCACGGTGTGGGTTCTTCGGTTGTCAATGCCCTTTCCGAATGGCTGGAAGTCACTATTTGGCGTGATGGCTCAATCTATCGGCAGCGGTTCGAAAATGGCGGTCACCCTGTCACAACGTTAGAGAAAATCGGAGCATCCCGAGAAACCGGATCACTCATTCATTTCAAACCCGATAGCAGCATTTTCAGCACGACGATTTTTCAATTTGATGTGCTCAGTGAACGGCTCCGTGAATCAGCCTTCCTCCAAAAGGGCATGAAAATCGTCTTATCTGATGAGCGAAGCGGGAAAGAAGAAATTTATCAATATGATGAAGGCATTAAAGCGTTTGTCGCGTATCTCAATGAAGATAAAGACGTCTTGCATCCTGTTGTTGCTTTTGAAGGCAAAACCAACGATATGGAAGTGGACGTGGCCTTCCAGTATAACGATGGTTATTCGGAAAGCTTGATTTCTTTCGTCAACAATGTTCGTACAAAAGACGGCGGGACACACGAATCGGGTTTCCGTACCGCGTTGACGCGCGTTTTCAATGACTATGCGCGAAAAAGCGGCTTGCTTAAGGAAAAAGATAAGAACCTTGAAGGTAGCGATGTCCGAGAAGGGTTTATGGGCATTGTTTCTGTGCGCATTCCGGAACATTTGCTGCAATTCGAAGGCCAGACCAAGGAGAAACTGGGAACGAATGAAGCGCGTTCGGCTGTCGATTCTGTTGTCTCTGAGCAATTATCCTATTTTCTTGAAGAAAATCCGCAGACGAGCGAAATGCTGATTCGTAAGTCAATTAAGGCGCGTCAAGTACGCATTGCCGCTCGAAAAGCACGAGAAGATGCGCGAAATGGCAAAAAGAATCGCCGCAAAGAATCGATTTTGAGCGGAAAATTGACACCAGCTTCCTCGAAAAACCCGGACCGTAATGAACTGTATTTGGTCGAAGGCGATTCAGCTGGCGGTTCAGCGAAACAGGGACGCGATCGCAAATTCCAAGCTGTTTTACCGCTGCGTGGAAAAGTGATTAATACACAAAAAGCGCGTCTCGATGATATTTTAAAGAATGAGGAAATCAATACGATTATCTATGCGATCGGTGCTGGCGTTGGCACTGATTTCACGATAAAAGACAGTAATTACGATAAAATCGTGATTATGACCGATGCCGATAATGACGGCGCTCACATCCAAGTTCTTTTGCTTACATTCTTTTTCCGCTATATGCGTCCACTCATTGAAGCGGGCAAAGTCTATATCGCACTCCCACCGCTCTATAAAGTCAGCAAAGGTACGGGCAAAAAAGAAGTTATCGAGTATGCTTGGGATGAGAACGGATTGAAAGAAGCGATTCAAAAAATCGGCAAGGGTTACGTGATTCAGCGGTATAAAGGGCTCGGTGAAATGAATGCCGACCAGCTTTGGGAAACGACAATGAATCCGGAAACGCGGACACTTATCCGGGTTAAAATCGATGATCAGTCTTATGCGGAGCGTCGGGTGACGACGTTGATGGGGGATAAGGTTGAGCCGAGACGAAAATGGATTGAATCGCATGTCGCGTTCGGTCTTGACGAAGAAACGAATATTCTCGAAAATGAGAATCTGACCGTTGTGAAAGGTGCTGAGACTGTATGAGCAAGAGAGAGAAATTGCTGGATTTGCCGCTTGAAGAAGTGATTGGCGATCGCTTCGGCATTTACAGCAAATATATTATTCAGGAACGTGCCCTGCCGGATGTCCGCGACGGATTGAAACCGGTTCAACGCCGTATTCTTTACGCAATGTTCCGTGATGGTAACACGAGCGACAAACCTTTTCGAAAATCAGCAAAAACTGTTGGTAACGTAATTGGCAATTATCATCCGCATGGTGATTCTTCCGTCTATGAAGCGATGGTACGGATGAGTCAGGATTGGAAAGTACGGATGCCGCTGATCGAAATGCATGGCAATAACGGTAGCTTAGACGGTGATCCGCCGGCGGCAATGCGCTATACTGAAGCCCGTCTCTCCAAAATTTCTGCTGAACTGATCCGCGATATCGATTCAAAAACTGTTGATTTTGTATCGAATTTCGACGATACGCTGGAAGAACCGATTGTTTTCCCTTCGAAGTTTCCCAATCTACTCGTCAATGGATCGACAGGAATTTCTGCGGGTTATGCAACAGAAATTCCGCCACATTCGCTTTCAGAAATTATTGATGCAACCATTCGTTTAATGGAGCATCCAGAAACAACCATCGATGATCTTATGACGCTTGTTAAAGGTCCTGATTTTCCATCGGGAGGCATAGTTCAGGGGATTGACGGCATTCGTAAAGCCTATCGCACCGGTAAAGGCAAAATTGTGATCCGCGCAAGAACTTCGGTTGAAACACTCCGTACAGGGAAACAGCAGATCATTATTACTGAACTACCCTATGAGGTCAATAAAGCATTACTCGTCAAGAAAATGGATGAGTTACGTCTGGATCATAAAGTCGAAGGCGTTGCCGAAGTTCGCGACGAAACGGATCGCAGCGGTATGCGAATGGTTGTTGAACTTAAAAGAGATGCCGATGCGCAAGGAATTCTCAATTATTATTTTAAAAATACCGATTTGCAAATTGCCTATAATTTCAATATGGTTGCAATCGATCACAAGACACCGAAACAGCTGGGCTTGAAAGAAATACTTGAAGCCTATATTCAGCATCAAAAAGAAGTGATCACGCGTCGCTCTCAGTTTGAATGGCAGAAGAGTAAGGATCGGATGCATATTGTCCAAGGTTTAATTAAAGCTGTATCGATTCTCGATGACGTGATTCGCACCATTCGCGCATCTAAAGATAAAAAAGACGCTAAATTAAACCTCTCACGTGCGTTCGGATTCAGCGAACCGCAGGCGGAAGCGATCGTTAGCCTTCAACTTTATCGACTGACGAATACAGATATTTTGACGCTGCAGCATGAGGAAGAAGAATTGAAAAAAACGATTGCGAGGCTTGAAGGCATTCTTTCCTCCGAACAGAAATTGATCGCGGTCATACGCGAAGAACTGATTGATGTTCGCAAAAAATATGCTGATACGAGACGGACAACCATTGAGCATGAAATCGAAGAGATAAAGATCGATCTCGAAGTCATGGTGGCTTCCGAAGAAGTCATGGTTTCGCTAACGAAACATGGCTATATCAAACGTTCGAGTCTCCGATCTTTTGCCGCAAGCAGCTCGGACGACGCGGCAATGAAAGAAACGGATCATATCCTCTTTCAGAAACAAATGAATACAACGGATACGCTACTTGTTTTTACCGATCAGGGGCGCTATCTCTTTCTGCCGATCCATGAAATTCAAGACAAAAGGTGGAAGGAAATGGGTCAGCACGTCGCCAGTCTTGTCCCTATCGACTCGGATGAGGAATTGATTACTGCTATCCCTGTTACCGATTTTGCCGAAAAAAACAAGTATCTCATTTTTATCACCGAGCAAGGCATGGTAAAACGGACGGATCTTGCTGACTACCAAGCGCAGCGCCGATCGAAACCATTAACCGCTTTAAAATTGAAAAAAGGCGATCGTTGCATGGATGCATATTTGACGGATGGAAAATCCGAATTGTTGATTGTAACGCGCGGCGGTTATGCCCTGCGTTTCTCTGAAGAGGAAGCGGGTCTCGTGGGTCAGCGTGCTGCTGGCGTCAAGTCGATATTATTAAAAGCGAACGATCGAGTGATCGGTGGTGTAGCTTTTCTATCTGAGGAAACACCGGAATTATTTGTGGCAACCGATCGTGGTGCTGTAAAGAAAATGTCTCTAGACGCTCAGATTGAACGAGGCACGCGTGCTCGGCGAGGTCTCACCATCATTCGTGAATTAAAAACAAAACCGCACCAGATTGCTGGCATAGCTCTTGCCGCACCTGAGGACGCTTTTGTACTCCTGACCAGTCAGGGAAAAGAGACGATCATTCATTCGGCAGATGTGCGATTGTCTGACCGCTATACGAACGGTTCTTTCGTCGTGGACCAGGAGGCAGACGGGACGGTTGTTGCCGTCTGGAAAAATGCCTCTGATGAAAATAAAAACCCAACTGTTTAAGACGTTTCAGACTGTTTCGACTTGTTCTTCTCTAATTGACCGATTTTGAGCGGTGGATCTCGGTAAAGGAACAGGTAAATGATCAGTGAAAGCGTAAGAACAAACAAATAGATTGGCAATGAATAAAACATTTGGTAGTTGTTGAGATAATGATAAACGCCTGCATGCCAAGAAACCGCTTCTGAGAAAATGGCAAAAAGCGACCAGACAGCAGTGTAAGTGAAATAGTTCCACCGTGTCTGACGCAACATGCTACATCCATAAAAGAAGAAATAGGCAAATGGGCCAAACATCAGCTGCGAGAGGTAGTCCCATTGATCAAAATGCGGGGTATCATTAATGGTGTAAAAATTAAACGGTTGCACGCAAAGTACATTATCGAAGAAAAGATCGAAATAGATACCGATAATGACTGCAAGTAAAGTCTGCGCTCGCGAAAAGCGTTTCGGCAAGAGGAAGAGCAGGGTATAACCAACGAAAATAATTATGAGAATGAATAGTTCATTGTAATTGAGCAGATCATTGTGCATGCGCATGGGACAACCCTCCTCTGGACTAAACTTCTCCGTTGCAATCGGACATTTGTGCGAAAACGTAGGATAGAAAACGAATAAAAAACAAGTAAAGAATAGAACCGGTGAGCCATATTGGCCAGCTAAGCGTATCCATTTGTACAAAGTGTTTTTCGATAAATAAATAAGCGTCGAAAATGAAGAGAAATAAAACATTGGTAAAGCGTCTACGCCAAATCTTCCTGTTCTGAACGGCCAGCAGATAAAGGACAGTCAGCAACGGTAAAATACCGTTTCGATTAATAAGCAACGCGAGAAATTCAGGAACAGAATAAGGTTTATGATCTGAATTCATCAGGAGCCCTGTCGCATTAAATAGGAGCATCAAAACGATTGAACTAGACATGAAAACAAAAAGCATCTGCTTGCTACTGAGTGATTTTCGGATACACAAGAACCAGCCAATTTCGGCCCAAAGTAGACAAATATTCGCTGCAAGTATCATAAAGGGATCTTCCATTCTGTTGATGAACTCTTATTAGAATGTGTTGCTGCACAAGATTCATTCGTTTAAAAAACTATTTTTTCGGGAAAGGTGCAAAACAGGTGTTGCTTTTACCTGTGAGAAAGCAATCTGTTCGCTTCTTTCGAAGAATTCCATTAAGATAAAGAATAGCTGAATGATTCATTGCAGCCAAAATAGAGAGTTGACATGTTTTGGAGGGATAATGGTGACAAGTCAAGACACTATATATGATGTAACAATTATCGGCGGTGGTCCGACTGGACTCTATACCGCTTTTTATGCGGGCATGCGCCAAATGAAAGTCAAATTGATTGAGAGTATGCCGCAGCTTGGTGGCCAACTCGGTGCGCTTTATCCGGAAAAAGAAATATTCGATGTGGCTGGTTTTCCAGCGATTAAAGCGAAGCATTTGGTTGCCAATTTAACCAAGCAAGCCCTTCAATTCAATCCAGATATTCTTCTTGATCAGAAGATTAATCAGTTAAACCGACAAGAGGACGGCACACTTGTCTTATCCGCGGAGGATGGGACGCAGCATTTGACGCGAACGGTGATTATTACAGCGGGAGTCGGTGCTTTTTCTCCGCGTCCATTAAAGGTCGATGGCGCAGAAAGCTACGAGGCAGGAAACCTGCATTATTATGTCAATGACTTACAGAAATTTGCTGGGCGACGCGTTGTGCTTCTCGGCGGTGGTGACTCTGCTGTTGACTGGGCGAACACGCTGGCACCGATTGCAGCTCATGTAACAATCGTTCATCGGCGCAATGAGTTTCGAGCGCATGAGAGTAGTGTTATGCAAATGAAGCAATCTTCTATATCAATTCTTACACCGTACACAGCTAAGGCGATTGTTGGCGATGGGACAACAATTGAGAAACTGATTGTTGAAGAAGTTAAGGGAACGAAAGAAGAAGTACTCCCACTCGATGATTTGATCGTCAATTACGGCTTTGTCTCAGCGCTCGGGCCGATCAAAGATTGGGGTTTAGCGCTCGATAAAAATTCAATCCTCGTGAATTCAAAAATGGAAACTAATCTGCCAGGTGTATACGCAGCCGGTGATATAGCTGTTTATCCGGGTAAGGTGAAACTGATTGCAACAGGTTTCGGCGAAGCGCCTACCGCAGTCAATAATGCCAAACATTTGATTGATCCGGATGCGCGGACACAGCCAATGCATAGTTCAAGCGCGGGCGAATTATTTTCAAAATAAATGGCCAGTGCCGCTCTAAAATTGAGCGGCATTTTTGCTGACTTACAAAAATAAGATTTCTAATAAATGGCGGTGACTTCATGCAAGACGATCAACGATTAACGTCCCTGTTTCAAATCCTTGCACTTCTAAACGCCCATCAGATCAGTTATACAATTGAAGGGGCAATGGCTCTAGCACTGCAAGGTGTTCCATCTGTGGAAAATGAAGAAGAGGCTTGCCGGATACTTTTTCAATGGGACGCTTTTGAAAAGATATCTCAACTCTTCGCAGACTATCCAGATTTTTGTATTATCGATGAGACGGACGGAAAGGCGATTACGCTAGCTTACGATCGTTGGTCTTATTATCTTCATTGTACATATGGGACAGTCATTCGAACCGATCCGGATCGTGTATTGACTCCTTGCCAGGGTAATGAGATTCCTGTCAAATGTTTTGATTCTTATTTGCGGGAATTAAATATTAATTCTCCGATGCGTCGCGCTGTCAAAGAATATTTAGCCCAATTGCAGCAAACGGATGCATCAGCAAATGGTGAAGCTTGGAATGAAGATGCCTTCCAAGCTTGGATTCATCGTTTTGGTACACCGCAGCAGGCTGCAGAGAAAATCAGGAAAAATCCAAAAGCAAAGCTCGGTACACTAGCACCTTATTTTTCGGAGAATGAAGTCATTGGTCGCCGGATTCTTAATATGCTTGGGTCTCATGGTGGCAAGGCTATCGCACTCGCTTCGATGGGCGCAGAAGTGACTGTTGTCGATATTTCATCCGAAAACGCCGCCTATGCCAGACAGACTGCAGCGGCAATCGAAGTTCCCCTTCATTATGTGGTCTCGGATGTACTCAATCTCCCTGAGGAAGAGAAAGCAAAGAGCTACGATTGCGTGTTTATGGAACTTGGCATTCTACATTATTTTATTGATTTAGAGCCTCTTGCAGCACTTATTATGGGGATGTTGCGGACTGGCGGGACGATGATTCTTCAAGATTTTCATCCTGTATCAACAAAGCTTGTGACCACAAAAGGGAAAAAGCAAGTTGTTTTCGGTAATTACTTTGATAAAAAATTAATCACACGTTCGGTTGCATACGAAAAGCATTTGGATCAAGATCGTCATCAGCAACTGAAGCATCACGTATATTTAAGAGAATGGACGTTAGGCGAAATCGTCACTGCTTTTGCCGCAGCTGGACTGCGTGTGGAACGGCTGGATGAGGCACCAAATATGAAGATTGCCGATATCGGTTTACCAAAGTTATTTACCCTTGTCTGTACCAAGGATTGATTAGCAAGTCAAACGGCATTTTTTAAAAGATACGAATGCATAAGATTTTGTATAAAAAAATGCAGCGAAGGCGCGCGGCGTCCGCGGCAAGCGAACAGCAGGAGAAAAAATTATCAAAAAAGGATGGGCATAACCAAGTTTATCTTATCTTGAGGAATACCTATGGCACTTTCAACACTAATGGATCATAAATTTCTCGTTCAAGTCATTAAGTTATTCAGTTTCATACTAAACTGATAATAAGCTGGTTTGAAGAAGGTGAATCGGGTTGAAAGAAAACAAACAAGGGAGTCGCTTAGACAAGAAACTGAAAACGAGTCTCGAATTATCGGATACTCTATCAAAGGCTTATCATTCTCAGACGAAAGCGTATAATCTTTTCCTAAAAAGGTGGGGATTGTCCTTACCGCAATACTCGATTTTGAAACAGATTCAGAGACATCAGCGCCTCTCACAAAAGGAGCTTGCGGAACATCTTCTTGTTTCAAAAGGCAATATTACACAGTTGATCGGAAAATTAGAGCGCGCTGGATGGATTGCACGCGAACAAGAATGGAAAACAAAATACCTGACATTGACTTCAAGCGGCACAGTATTGATGAATCAAATAGAACCTGAGCAAAAACAGTTTTTGCTTCAACTCTATCAGGACTTGACGAGGAAAGAGCAAAAAATGATGATCCGCTTATTGCAACCATTAGTTGACTAGATACTTTGCCAATCAAAAAATAAACATAGCTCTAATGGTTTTCCTAATGACGGAAGACCATTTTTTATGGGCATAAATGCGAACATATCTATTAATCAAACGTTTAATTAAGACATGTGTTCCATTCGACGCCTCTTTTCTTTGAATGAATTTTAGTTAGAAAAAATTGGTGTAGCCAAGTCATTTTTGCAGCATTACGCTTCGGCTGCTCGCTTGACGCAGGCGAAGCGTGTTTTCTCAGTAGGGTCGATATCCTGCTGGTTCTCAATTGGCTCGCTTCACTTTTTGTGCTAAGAGAATTTGATACAGTCTTATCTTTTGAGATAAACCAGCTACGCTACGTGCTTCGTCGTATAGAGATCCTCGCCGATTAACCGAGGATGGATCCCGAACTTCTTGTTTTATATGCATAATATAAGCATATTTAGTCGCCTTTTGTACGGTGCTTATCCTTTATTTATACGTATAACACGTGTATATTTATATGTATAAAACGAATAGACTCGTTCAAATCTTAGGGAGGATGTACGTGATGCCTAATAAAACGATTTATGTGCCGGATGCTGACCTGCAAGTTTTTGATGACGCTCAAAATGTTTCGGGAAAGAATTTATCCGCAACGATCGTTCAGGCACTTCGCTTTTATATCAAAATTGGCGAAGGTAAAGGATTCGAGCATATCGAAATCTCTGAGGGCGAGAAGGGTTTTTACACACGGAAACGGTTTATTGGCAGAGAACTCGCTTCAGCAAATGTCAGCGATCGGAACGGTGAACGGATGACAACATATGTTGTCTATGAAACGGCTCATGGTCGGTACGCTGTTTTTATTACTATCGAGATGAAGATGCCGTTTGAGCAGTCAATAGAGAGAGAGTTGGAGAAACGGATTATGGAACGTTTAGCTAGAACAGATAAAAATATCTTCGAACTGTCGAAAGAGGAGAGTCAGCCGCCAGAAGTCCGTCGACTTGAAATCTATCAATCGATCGATGCGCTCTCCGGTCATATTCCGAGTGATTTATATCGAGCGCTTCATGAAATCAGAGATGGAGAATTTCTTGACATCTGATTTTATTCCAATGCTGTCGAAGGATAAAAGGAGATTATGGAATGATTCGCATACTTGCAGTCTCAGACGGTAATCTGCAGGACAAGCTGAGTTTGTACGAACTATTCAAGCAAGAACCGAAGGACTGGTATTGGGTGGATATCAGTGCACCAAGTGAGAAAGAAGAAGCGGAGATTGCCCAATTCTTACCAGCCTCGCACAATCCATCAAAAAAAGAACCGCAAGTGAACCGGCGGCCACAGTTAAAATTTTTTGGTGACAGCTATCGATTGACACTGATTGTGATCAGTCCGAACACGCTGAAAGCTCATGAGCTGCATCTTTATATCAGCGGCAATACATTAATTAGCCGACACCATGATAATTTAAAAGCAATAAATGATGTCTGGCATGAATGCCGACCCATTGGGAAGACTCCTGATCCTGAAAATATTCATAATATTCTTCACCGTCTGTTTGATCGACTCCTCGAACAGTATTTTATGGTGGCCAACCAACTTGAAGATCAGATTGATCTGCTCGATGACAATTTGAAAGGTGAATCTATCCGCAAGCTGGACAATCGCGTCTTCCGGATTCGTCATCAATTACTTGGCTTTCGACGCAGTATCTCGCCGCTTCAGGATATCATTCAACGAATGATTGCATCACCGCTTATTGAGACGGCGGAGCAAGAAACCTTATATTTACGTGAGTTTAGTGAAAATCTGGCGCGTATTGTTCATATTATTGAAGCGAATTTGGAGATTACATCGGATATTCGCGACAGCTATCTTTCACTGACTTCTTACCGAATGAATAGTATTATGCAGACACTGACCGTGATCACAGTCATTTTTATGCCGCTCACTTTTATCGCTGGCGTATATGGTATGAATTTTAAGTATATGCCTGAACTGAAGTGGCATTACGGATATTACATCGTTTTAATCCTAATGATGGGCATAGCTATCAGCATGTACTTTTGGTTCAGAAGAAAAGGTTGGTTTAGAGATTAATCCAGATCAGCTGTTGGCCGTTATCCACGAACCATTACAGCTGATTTTCTTTTTTCCCGAGACATTTGAGTTATTGCATTTCTCGCATGCAAATCAACAAGATATCTTGTAAAACCCATTTTTACATCTACGCATCAAATCAGGTTATGTTACACTAATTGTTAAAAAGAACAGATCGCAAGTAAGGGAGAGCTGAAATGGAAGAATTGAAGGAACGGATACTCAGGGAAGGCGAAGTGATTGGCAATAACATTATCAAAGTTGATCGATTTCTCAATCACCAAATTGATCCGGTTTTTATGCAAGCAATTGGGAGGCAATTTGCTGCACAATTTGCTGATCAAAAAATAACCAAGGTCATTACAATTGAATCGTCAGGGATTGCTCCAGCGGTTATGACGGGTCTGGCACTCGAAGTTCCAGTTATTTTTATACGAAAGAAGAAACCAACTACATCAAAGGGTGAGGTTTTCGTTGCGGAAGTTTACTCCTATACGAAGAAAGAAACAAATGCCATCTATATTGAGAAAGAGTTATTGACGAATCAAGATCGCGTCCTGATTATCGACGACTTTCTGGCAAATGGGGAGGCTTCACTTGGTCTCGCTAAATTAGTAGAGATGTCAGGCGCTTTGGTCGCAGGTGTGGGCATTGTAGTTGAAAAATCATTTCAGAATGGGCGACATCGGCTCGATCATGCCGGTTATCGCGTTCATGCACTGGCTAGAATCGCTTCACTTGAAGGGGGAGAAGTGCGCTTTCTTGATTGAACGACATAACAAATTATTTTAAAGAGTACATAAATATTATTATGTAAACTTATTGAAAGATAGGGCACGGCTAGACAGTTCAGCCGTGTCTTCTTAGTTTTTTAGAGAAGGTCGCCGCCATGTTTCTCTTCATCAAAATGATCATCCATTTGATCAACTGCTTTTTTCAGCTCGTCATTTGTTAAATGCGTATAGATCATCGTTGTTTGAATGGATGAATGGCCAAGTTGACGTCGTAATTTTGGAATATCATTATTTTCCGCTTGGTAGCGTGTGGCAAATGAATGGCGCAGTTTATGGACAGATAAAGATGGTTTACCGAACGCCGTCGCGTATTTTTTGACAAGATTTTCAATTGCGCGTGGGCTGAGACGCCGCGTCGTGTCTCTCGGTCCCATCGCGTCAGAAACAAAAAGTGCCTTGTTCGTCGCAGGAATTTGATATTTTTTGGCGCGAACGGATAAATAATCTTCAAGATCGAGGCTGGCTTGCTCGCTGAAGAAGACATACTGCTCTTTGTTCCCTTTGCGAAGAACGCGCGCCATTCGCTTGCTCAAATCGATATCTGACAAATCAAGACCGACTACTTCAGAAAGTCGCAGCCCGGATCCAAGAATTAACGAAACAATCGCAGTATCTCGGATTGCATTTTGCTCATGAAAATTTAAGAGCTTTTTGTTATTTTTTACAGTTTCACGATAATCATTGGCTACAAACTGCCGGAATTGTTCATATTCATCATTCCAGAGGATTTTCCCGGCCATTTTCTGAGCAACGGTTTCTTGATCCTCTTTAATTTTATTAAAGGCAATCTTAGCCATCACATTGCGAACGATATATGGCTTCAGATCGTCCGTTTCAGCCACATTTTGCAAATAATTGAACAAAGATTTCAAAGAAGACAATTTGCGATTGATTGTAAACTTGTCGTTTTGCAGACGGAATTGTAGATAGGAGAGAAAATTTTCAACCGTCTGAGGGGTAAGCTTTTCTAAGCAATCGAGTGGTATGTCCGTTCGTTTTCCTTGATAGAAGCCTTCACTGAGCAACCAATTAAAGAAAATGAGATAGTCATGGCAATAATTCAGCAGCGATCTTGGTGACATCACACGCATTTTCTTATTGACGTACTCGGTGACATACCATGGGAGTAGTGCTGTTTTTTCATCAATACGATCATAAAGGTGAGGGGTACGTTCATCAGCCATAATAAAGTCTCCAGTCCTTAATTGTCCGTTAAGCAAGTATAAAATTTCAGAAGAATTAAGTATAAGATAAACTAAGTTTCAGCCGTCATTCAAAAGACTTGGCTTCGTCAAGTTTTTCTAAAGAAAATATGTAAATGACAAGTCAATCGTAGCATGCAGGAAAAGAGCAGTCAATATTTTACGCAGTAATGTCAATAAATAATAAAAGCCTCCAATTTAATGGAGACATTATTTGTGCAGATTTTTAATAACCGTTAGTATCTCTGCCGGATCAGTACGTTCTTTATAATCCGAGCTGACATGAGCGAAAGCAATGATTCCATTTTGATCAAGTACATAAGTCGCTGGCTTAGGCAACTCCCATTTTTCATTGCCATTACTTAGTTCGAGATCAAATCCTGACTGTTTATACAATTCGATCAGGTAGTCCTGAAGTTTGAATACCAATTGATATTGATTGGCCACTTTACCATCTTTGTCACTGAGTACGGCAAATTCAAGATTATTCTTTTCCTGTGTGGATAAAGATGCATCAGGTGTTTGAGGACTGATCGCAATCAATTGGGCACCAAGTTCCTGGATCTTGGGAAGGGCGCGTTGATAGGCTCTGAGTTCTAAATTGCAATAGGGACACCATCCGCCACGATAGAAATCGATGATGATCGGTCCCTTGGCAAGTTCCTGTGAAAGAGTGACGCGCTTCCCGGTAGCGTCAAGGAGAGAAAAATCAGGAGCTAAATCGCCAACTTTAAGGCCTTGCGCAACATGGGATTCCTCAAGTTCATAAATGGATTGCGCGTATAGGCGCTGCTTTTCCGGAGATGCTTTTTTCTTAAATGTAGCTTTGTATGCTTCGATATCGTCTATCAATGATGTCATGTTTGACAAACCTCCAAATCCAAAAGGGATATTTCTTTGTTTTTTATTTTATTAAAGCCCCGATAGTTTTGCAAAACATATTGACTCAATATTAAAAAGCTAGATAATAAAAACATGATTCTATTAAATTGTGGAGTGATTTGCTATGGCATTCGCAGAATATTCCGTATTAATCCGGAAACCCGTTCATGATGTTTATGAATTTATATTAAATGGTGAGAATAATAAACTTTGGCGACCATCCGTCACTGCGGTAAGCAAAGTGACAGCGGGGGAGATAAGAGTCGGCACCCAATTTTCGCAAATGATGAAAGGGCCTTTTGGAAAAAGCATCAGTGGTGATTACGAGATAATAAGCAGTGATCTAGATAAAGCAATCGCCTTCAAGGTCATTTCCGGGCCAGCAAGACCTACAGGAAATTACGTTCTTGAAGAGAACGGTGAAGAAACAAAAGTCACATTTACTTTATCCTACACACCAACAGGGTTTGCTAAACTCATGGATCCGATGATTAACAAACAGATGCAGCAAGAGACGGCAATGCTGATCAATATTAAAAATTATTTTGAAAATTAACTTCAAAGAAAGCAGAGAAAAAACGGGATTGAAAAGTGCAATAAAGTTTTACGCAGTGTTCAGAGTCCTTGATCACGTTGACCAGAGAATCTTCTAATGAAAATTGCAAAACGATACATGACATAGAGCTGGTCAATTTGAACCTTTTTATAAAGTGGAGAATCTGTATTTGTTGAACGATAAATAAATCATCGTAAATTTCTATTTTCGTTCCGTCAAACGCTGGGGAAAATGAATTGGTGTTGAAAAACAGATTTTTAGTGGGATTGGATCAATCAAGTAAAAAACAGCCAGTTAGAAGCACCTAACAAAAATATCTTGAGTTTACTTCGTCAAAATTATATTTTACGTAGTAAATATTCGGCAAGAAATTCTTCACCCCATCGTTGCAACCTTTCATTTTGTCTGGCGACACAAACTTGGGGACTGTTTTGACACAAACCTGGGGACTATATAAAAATTTAATGATTTGCGACACAAATCTGGTGACTGTTTGGTAAAATATTCAAGTTATTTTCTTCTAATGCGACACAAACCTGGGGACTGAATTACAATATCTGGTAAATTGTCGACACAAACCTGGGGACTCTCTGTTATTCTTCGGCATAAAGTTTTTGGATCCCCCTTTCTAATGGGTTTATATATCGTTCGTATTCTCTTTTATGATTGTGAATTGGACATGTTTTCGAACTAATATCACTGACATGATATAGCCGTCTTATAAAAACCATTTTCTTTTTTCCCTCTTTTGGGACCAATGCTAAATAAAAAGGTGTACCTCTGTTAATTAGCGGTTTATGGAATAATTCTGTTGAGACTTTATTCTTCCAGTATAAAAATCGTCCGATTAATAAATCGCTTGACATATGAAATAATAACCAGTTCAAAATTTCCTTATCTTCAATTTCTGAAAAATCCTTCAACCTGAAATTATTAAATGTATCATCAATATAAATTGAAATGACACCACCAAAATAAAAAGAAAAGTTATCATGATCGTTATATCTGATTTTCAGAGTCGAACCATTACCCCACCCTGATTCTACTTCCCACAATTCATTAATTTGTTCTGCCTCTTTTCTCCAGAGTAAATAGGCGAATGCGTCCGGGCACACGTCCCCTCCATGTGCTGCATTTTGAAAAATTTTTATACATTTCTTATGATCCTTAAGTAATTTCTTTCTGATAAATCGTGCTACCGACTTGTAGATGGCTTTGGAAAGATCATATACATACTTCTGATGATCATAACTTTTTTGTAATTTTAAATACTTTGCATTGTGCTTTCTGATCTTTTTATCTAAATTAGTAACATTCGATGTGGTAAAGATAAACCCTTTACTTTTCATTTGATTGTTTGATTCTTTATCATCGTTATTGTGAGTATGCTGAAATAATATAAGAGCCTTTCTTAATTCCGAGTGATTTTCATTTTTATCATGATCACTCAAAAAGGGATAATAGAGATAATTATCGTTAATAGTTTCTCTATCAAAATTGATCCAATCAGTATATAAATTTTTACTTGAATAATTATTACTCCAGGTCATAATAAATGTAAATGTGTTGTTTTGGGTTAACGGATGTTTACATTTGCAACAGAATGGATCATTACTTTGGGATAGTTCATAGCGTGTCTTGGCATGACATTGTCTACATGTGTTTTCTAAGCTCACGCCGTGAAAGACACATTTGTCAAAGAGTTTTATTTGATGAAAAAAACTGTGGTATCCTGTTTCGATACAGATAGGACAGAAAGTTAGATTTTCTCTAAAGTACTTCTCTCTGTGAGCTATTGGGTTTAAGATTGGTTGCAGTAGTTGATTAATCATTTTATCGTAGTATTCACATAAATCTAGACCTAAAACTTTTTTGGTTTTCTCACCATCAAAACACGAAAAAGAAATTAGGTTTCGGTAAGACTTTACAGTGGGATTAATGTTTCTTTTTTTTCGTAGATCCTTGTTTGCAAAAAAACGAATAACTTCGATAGTTTCAAGCTTATTTGCATACCGAAATTTTTCAAGTATTCCCCAAATTGATTCATAAGGCTGTATCCATTCATTTTTCCATGTAACACTTGATACATTTTCTTTTTCCATAGCTAAATGTCCTTCCTTCAATTCATTTCTGAATAAGTCTCTGAATTTATATACCCAGAGAATTCAATAGCGTTCTTTATTTCTTCTTTCGTGAGTGCATCAACATTAACTCCATCAAAACCATACTGGGTAAGAATGAACTCTACTGTTGTAGTTAGATATTGCATAGGTATTTCAAATTTACCGGGAATATTTGCTTTACGACGCATCTCTTGAAAGGTCTCATAAACTAAATCAGCATAAGTGGCTAGACGGAATCCTTCAGCATATAATTTTGGAAAGAAAAATTGTGTAAATGAGCAATCGCTCCCTTCCGGATACGATGATTCATCATCATAGCCAACGAGACAAGTTGTGATATCGTCTACTGTGCAAACTCCTTTAAAAGGGTATTCATGCACCATAAACCGTCCGATAATTTGTGCTCGTTTCATAGCAATGAAAGCACTTTTTTGATTTATTAACTCTTTTTGTCCTACAAGGATGACGGTTAATTGGACATTGGCTCGATCAAGTTCATTATGAATATCCATTAACCATTTATAATGCATTTCGTGGAGTTCTTGAGCGTCATCCATTATCACAATTACTCTATTTTCTTTTGAGGAAAGTCCACGCTCGATAAGAAACATGGATAAACGTCCCCGTTTGACATTTGCTTTCCCATTTGCAAAAAATTCGTGTCCTACATCTCTCAACATATCTTCAAAGAAGACTGATTCATTTGGGGTTTTGTAGTGGCGACAATTTATTATAAAAATTGGTAAATCTTCGCCATATTCTTCGGGTAGTTGACTCAATAAAAATTTTAAAGCCCTTGTTTTTCCTATCCTTGGACGCCCATAAATGATGCCTCCGGGCGTTCGACAATCAATCCATCTTGATATCGTATTGTACAAGTTACTAATTTCATTTGTTGCTAGAAGATATCTTCCCGTATAAACCGGGTGTGACTTAGGTGGTATAAAAGGTCTGTTAGCAGGTGTTTGATGATTTCCTTGCCTTAACATACTGCCACCTCCTCCATATCAATAAGTTATCGTCTTTTTAAATATTCTTTTGATCGGATTTTGTGACTTTCTAGAATCATTCATATTCTCTTTACCCTTACTTTCAGCTTTTTTATTCGTTAATTCTTCATCAACATACTGTGTTTTAGTTTTATTACCTTTTTTGGAACTCTCTTGATTTCTTTCTTTATTAAGCATTGACAAGCTGTTTCTAGTCTTTTTACTTTTTCTTGATTTATCAGCTAAATATTTATAGAACACATCAATTGGATCTTCGTTGTTGGTAAAATGAATTAATTTTTTGTTCTTTAGTTGATTAATTGCTTTACGAACTTTGAGCGAATGTTTCTGAATAGACCACTTACCTGTAGCATATAAGTAACCCAAGGAACTACCATCTGGTAAGAATGCTTGAATGACACGTAAATCGTCTATATTTATTAATAGTGTCAATTTAGTTCCGATTAGTTGAGGACTTCGTTCAATAATTTCATTACGGTAGATAACGTTTTCATACTGAATGTGAGGTCGTCTACCAGATGAAACATTTCCAGATATTTTTCTAACATCTTTCTTCGAGAAAAATATTACATTATTTCTTTCGTTTTCAGTCAGTTTTCTCAATATTGATCCGTTGCTCAAATTTACTTTTAAGGCTTCAAGCGGAGACAGATTATTTAACCCCGAATGCGGTGTTCCATTGTAAGTTGCAATTATTAACTCTGTTAGTTCTTCAATCTCTTGCTCTGTTATTTCATACTTGATTGCATTTTTTTCTGCATCAATTCTTTTTGGATCTTGCGGATTACTTCCTGTTGTATTTGGTAACCTATGATAAAAGTTTTCTTCCAGTGTACCAAAAAAGCGTTCAATAATAGCTCTTCGTTCTGGTGTATCTACAGGTCCAGCATTAATTGAGCATTTAACAATGTGCTCTAGTCTATCCTGAACAATGGCTGCTAAATTTGATTTACCATTATCAAACAAAAATTCATCCCATAAAGCCCATTGAGTGTCCTCTATCGCTTGGGAATGAAATCCCCCATTGTCAGGATACCTAAAACCAGGAATAGTGAAATTAAAAAGCTCCTTAGGCACAACTGCATTCCTGATACACTTTAATACGTCCGCAGATGAATATTCGGTATTTAAGCAGATATGATATCCGAGGACAAGCCGAGTAGCTTCGTCAATAATAGTCAATAGCCAGATTCGATTCATGATATCAGTTACTTCATGACCGTCAGGTGTTTTAAACTTGATAGCAAGAAGCAAATCAATTCGATGTCCATCAAATTGTACACGTTGGAAGGGCTCAGTTATTGCAGGCGTGTTTTTCTCACCTATCCCAGTATGAATTGCTGTCTTAAATGCCGCTTTGCTCTGTCGTTTTGCTGCTTTAGCAAAATGATTAAGATCGACCCTTTTTAAATATCGCTCAAGCGATCTTTTGGCACGATCTTTTGTAGTAAATGGATATTCATTAAAATTAATTTTTTCCGCTTTACACGCTTCAATAAATTTTCGATGAATATTCTTTTTGCGTATTATTGGCTCATGGAGTGCTTTATTCCCTTGTTTTAAGTATAAATTATCAATCGTATCTTTTATTTTGGGGTATTCTTCGAGCAAAAGTGTAAATGCTCCTGTAGCCTTTTTCATATGGTCCGAGGGAAGCTCTTCACGTGTATATGTTTTTATATTCTTATAAGGAATTAATGCTCGATAACCAAAGACATTGCCATATTCATCAAGCGTGAGGCAGCGATCAATGAAATTGTATAGGTCTTTCTTTTTCATTCCTGTTTGTCTTTCAATTTCTGGTATGGATAGGAGCGTATTAAAGTATAAATCGATACCTTTTTTTCTTTGTAGAAAGATAGGACGATCACTCTCATTTAAGTTAGTAATTTCGATTACTGACCAGTTTGCCGTGTATAGTTGCTCATCCGTCAGATGAGTATATTGACTGATCTTATGTCTATGCACCATCTATCCATACCTCCATTTTTCTGTTAATTGTCTGGATAGCAATATTTGACTGTACCTTTCCCGAATAAATCAAATACATGAGAGCAACCATAATGTCATCTTGAGATTCATTTTTCAAATGAAAAATCTGTTCTAATGTTCTTCTTTCGCCTTTAATTGCTTGGATAATGTCTAGTGTCAGTGCGTTCAGATCAGCAGGATTAAATTGCCTGACAAAAGAAATTATTTTACGGTAATTATTCAGCAGAATACGACTTTCTCTGATTTTATCCTCTGAAATAACAAAATGACTCATGTTATTTCGTTTCGCCCACTTTTTCTGAATCTCTATTTGTCTCATTGTTTGTAAATATTTAGGATGTTCTTCTAATAAGAAATTCAAATATTTAATTTCAATAATTGCTTCCTCTTTATTTTCATATAGAACCCACATATCAGGAATTGAATGGAATTGTTCACCATGAATTGTCTCTTCAATGATTAATGGTTGTTCGCAGAACCGTATAATCTTTGGGTCGCATTCAACTGAAAGCCAATGGTCATATTCTAGATCACTGAACAATTCAATTGTTCGTTTCATTTTATGACTATATCCTGTCCAATAATTATTGCCGTATTTCGAACTTCTTTTCATATGAATCGGATTATTATACACAGGAGTCACCTAGGCAGAGAAATTTTATTTTGTAAGTATTCTTCAACGCAGTTTAAGAGTCCTTTATACAGCAACACTTCGTATTAGGTACTTTATATATTACTGATTTAATTTGACTTATTAGACTCAATAAAGAAAAAGCTAGTTAAGTTATTCCATAATTAAGTAATAACTAAACCAGCTTTGTATATCTTTTCATCAAAGTGCAACTTACAGGATATAGTAGCACATTTTAGCACTACTCGTTCTTTATTCTCAAAACACGCATTGCGTTGAGCACTGCTAACAGGGTTACACCGACATCTGAAAATACGGCTTCCCACATCGTTGCAAACCCAACTGCACCAAGAATAAGGAAAATTCCTTTTACTCCCATGGCAAAGATAATATTTTGCCATACAATACGACGCGTACGTTTCGCGATATTGATTGCTGTTGCAATTTTTGAAGGTTCGTCTGTCATGATCACAACATCCGCTGCTTCAATCGCTGCATCGGATCCTAACCCTCCCATGGCTATACCTACATCCGCTCTAGCTAGTACAGGCGTATCGTTAATGCCATCTCCGACAAAAATAAGCTTTTCCTTTGCTGTTTTTTGCTGATCGATTTTTTCTATTTCATCTACTTTCTGGTCAGGCAATAGTTCTGCATGTATTTCATCCAGTCCTAGCTTGCGACCAACTGCTTCACCTACAGATTTTGCGTCACCCGTCAACATTACTGTTTTCTTAATTCCTAATTCTTTTAGCTTTTGAATCGCACGAGCTGAATCTTCTTTAACTTCATCGGAGATAACGATGTATCCTCCATATTGCTTATCGATCGCAACATGTACTAGGGTACCGACCACGTCTTTCTGTTCAAATGCAATGTGTTCTTTATTCATGAGTTTGGCATTACCGGCTAGAATCTCTTTTCCATTGACGGTTACTTGAATGCCATGCCCTGATATTTCGTTGTAGTTCTGAATGCGGCTTTCATCGATTTCTTGACCATAAGCCTTTCGGATTGACAGAGCAATCGGGTGATTAGAATGGACTTCTGCAAAAGCGGCATACTCTAATAGTTCCTCTGACGTAAGATTATTCTTCGGCTGGATACTTGTCACATCAAAAACACCTTTGGTCAATGTTCCAGTCTTATCGAAAACGACGTACTTGACAGCATTCAAAGCTTCAAGATAATTGCTCCCTTTAACGAGAATGCCGCTTTTAGATGCTCCCCCAATACCTCCAAAGAAGCCCAAAGGTATGGAAACAACCAAGGCACAGGGACAAGAGATCACTAAGAACACAAGTGCACGGTAAATCCACTCAGAAAAGGTTGCCCCTTGGATCACCAAAGGTGGAATAAAAGCTAAAGCCGCAGCTGCAATGACGACAACAGGTGTGTAATAACGAGCAAATTTCGTAATAAAATTTTCTGTAGGTGCTTTTTTGCTGCTGGCATTTTGAACTAAGTCCAAGATTTTGGCGACGGTGGATTCACCGTAGACTTTGGTTACCTCGACCGTTAAGAGACCATTTTTATTAATGAATCCACCGAGTACATCACTGCCCGCTTCAATTTCCCTTGGAACCGATTCTCCCGTCAAGGCTGATGTATCGACCATTGATTGACCCTCGATAACTTTTCCATCAAGAGGTACTTTTTCTCCTGGTTTTATGATAATGACATCACCAATGCTAATATCTTCTGGTGCAACTTTTTTAATGTCATTGCCCACTTTTAGATTGGCATAATCCGGACGAATGTCCATCAGTGCACTAATTGATTTACGGGAACGATTGACCGCAATCTCCTGAAACAATTCTCCGATTTGATAAAACAGCATAACAGCTACGCCCTCAGGAAACTGTCTGACCGCAAAAGCTCCAAGAGTTGCGATTGTCATTAAGAAATTTTCATCAAATACTTGTCCTTTAAGGATATTTCTAAATGCCCGATAAACGATGTCGCCACCGATGATGGCATAAGCAATCACAAATAGCGATACGTCCAAAATGAAAGGAAGGGGTGAAAAGGCTGCGATAGCTGTCAATGCCCCACTCACTGCTAAACGAATGATCAATTGTTGTGTCTTGCTGCCCTTGTGGTCGTGACCGTGATCGTGTTCATTTCCTTTGTTCTCAGATTTTAAGGAAACACTGACCTCTGGTTCAACGTGTGCCACTGTTTTTTTGATGTCATCGATCAATTTATCTGTTTTTACATCACCTGTCAGCTCGACAAACAATTTTTGTGTCGCAAAGTCAACCGTTGAAGCCTTTATCCCATTAATTTTCCCGACTGCTCTTTCAATTTTTTTAGCACAACTTGCACAATCGATGCCCTCTAAATATATTGGATCCATCACTGTCTTTTTCTCAGTCTTTATTCTCTTTTTGTTAATATTAGCTTCTGGTGTACTCAATTGGATTCCTCCTCCCATTTTTCATTCTTTGATGTGATCATAAGCTTGAACCAAAATCTGCATGACATGCTGATCAGACAATGAATAATAAACCACTTTTCCTTCTCTCCGGTTCTTCACCAATTTTGCCTGTTTAAGAACACGTAGTTGATGAGAAACGGCTGACTGTGTCATATCCAGCAAATAAGCCAGATCACAGACACACATTTCGGATTGATACAAGGCACGTAACAAGCGAATTCTTGTACGATCACCAAATAGTTTAAACAGATCAGCAACATTATCCATGTCTTCATCGTTTGACATGGCTTCACTTACTGTTTGAACGACGTCTGTATGAATAACGGTTTGTTCACAAGTTTCTACATCAACATCTGAAATTTTCTTCGTTTGAACCACAAAAGCACCACCTTAATTAAATATATGAGCATATGTTCAAATGAACGGCACAACATTATCTTATTCTCTGTATATATAAATTGTTAACCGATTTTTGTCCCACATTCCTGACAAAATTTTGCACCGTTTTTAATAGGTGCCTTACAATTCGGACAAATTGCTATTGATTGCAGGTTATTCCCACACTCATTACAGAATTTGGCAGTAGCACTGTTAGAAATCCCACACTTTTGACAGACGATTCCACGCGAATTATTTTGGAAATCATTGTATCTGTCATTTTGATATGGTGGATAATCATTATAATAATCGTTACGACGATGGTCATGTTCTTCATTATGATGCTTTTCACCATGGTGACCATACCTACGACGATCGTGGTTTTTTTCGTGATGATGATCGTCACGATCTCCAAACAAACGCTCAAAAAAATCTGACATGTTCAAGCCCTCCTAGTGTATTCAACTTTGTTAAGACTTGTTTTAATCTTTAATGAATGATACATATGAATGATTGTTCATATGTTCAATTAAATTATATCTCATTTGTTTGAGATGTCAATTTCTATTGATCATTTCTTGTCAGATTAAGAAAATGCTCATTTTTCCAGTTTATTAAAAGTCTAAGATTAAGTCAGAACATCGATATCCTGTTATCTTTGTGCAACATTTTTTCGTAACCATTAATTTTATACAATCATCAAAAATGTTTGCTGTAGACACACACGGGTTCGAGTTGCTAAGAAGAACTGAATGGATGGGAATGAAGGTGCCAAACATGATACAAGACAAATATATGAACTTAAGACGTGGGGAGAGGAGCCATCATCAGCATTATTGCGTACGTCTGCTTATCAAGTTTTAAATTATTTATAGGTTTTTCAGCTGGATCACAAGCACTTAAAGCAGATGGGTTAAATAATACAACTGATATTGTTGCTTCCCTTGCCGTACTCATTGGTTTGAGATTATCTCAGCGTCCTGCTGACAGTGATCATCTCTATAGTCACCACTGCAGGTCGAGTCCCCAGGTTTGTGTCGCGTGCTGGTCGAGTCCCCACATTTGTGTCGCAAAATTTGAATATAAAAAACGACACAAATGTGGGGACTGTGCTGTTAAATAGGCATTTTTTTAGTCCCCAAGTTTGTGTCGCAAGACACATTTTGCATCATAAAATTAGGTGCTTTCGATAATATTCCTTCATCAAGATTTTGAATCGCAGCTTTAACTTCGTGTTCTTAATTGGATACATTTAATGTTTTATTCTCAGTTATTAAACCTTTTTAAAACGTAATTATATAGATCAAGAGCCGACTTTTTTAAGTCGGCTCTTGATCTATTTTTTACTTTCCAATAACACGACTCCTGCGCTCCATTAAAATAACGTCATGCCACGTACCATCAGGCATTTGAGCAATCTTTTCTCTGTACCCGATTTTCCTAAATCCACACTTTACATGCAATGCTAAACTTGCTTTTTTCTGTTTCAAGGTGTCAGCAAACATATTTTGGGTCAGAAAGTAACATTAAAATAAAACAACAAAGCTTATTTTTTTAAAAATAACTTTATGCCTCCCTTCTTTTGCTGGCAATTTATTTGATTTAAATATAAGCCAATGATAATATAATTGTAAAGATATATAAGAAGGAGCTTATATGAATAATAAAAATTTGGATGCTATGTCTTTTCTTCTGAAACTGATTAGTGATAAGACAAGGCTTCGCATGCTGGCCTATCTCAAGAATGGTGAAATGTGCGTTTGTGAATTCGTGGACTTATTCACTTTGACCCAGCCTGCAATTAGTCAGCATTTGAAGAAATTACGTACAGCAGGTGTGGTTCAGGAACGGAAACAAGGAACTTGGGTTTATTATCGCTTAAGCCCAGATTTGCCAAACTATATCTCACAGATTCTTGAGAACCTTCCCTCCCTGAAAGCAAAGTCCTGTGACTGTCAAACCCGTGAAGATCTTATACAATTGGAGTCATTAAAATGAAAAAGTTGTCTTTTCTTGATCGTTATTTAACGCTGTGGATATTTATGGCAATGACTATTGGCATTCTAATGGGTCGATTGATCCCTTCTTTCGTTCAAGCGATGAATACGCTCCAGGTTGGCACAACATCCATTCCGATCGCAATTGGCTTAATCATTATGCTGTATCCCCCATTAGCGAAGGTCCGTTATGAAGAACTCGGGAAAGTATTCAAGGATGTGAAAGTTCTCAGCTTATCGCTCGTCCAAAATTGGTTGATCGGTCCGGTATTCATGTTTGCCCTTGCTGTTATTTTCCTGCATGGCTATCCAGCTTATATGACAGGTTTGATAATGATTGGCTTGGCACGTTGCATCGCGATGGTGATTATCTGGAATGATTTGGCACAAGGAAACCGCGAATACACGGCTGGACTGGTCGCTTTTAACTCGATTTTTCAAATTCTGTTTTATTCTGTTTTTGCATATTTCTTCGTGACTGTGCTTCCGGGATGGCTCGGTTTAGAAGGACTTCAGATCCATGTCACGATGATTGAAATTGCACAAAGCGTTTTCATTTACTTAGGAATACCTTTTTTGGCAGGCATCCTGACGCGTTTAATCTTGGTTTCTGTAAAGGGAAAAGAATGGTATGAAAATGCCTTTTGTCCGCTGATTAGTCCCCTTGCCTTAGTCGCGCTTCTTTTCACAATTATTGTGATGTTTTCAATCAAAGGCGAAATGATTATCCAGTTACCTCTTGATGTAGTCCGAGTAGCCATACCGCTCATGATTTATTTCGTCATCATGTTTTTCGCCTCCTTTTTTCTCTCAAGGAGAATTGGCGCAGATTATGGTAAAACATCGGCTCTGAGCTTTACGGCAGCCAGCAATAATTTTGAACTTGCGATCGCAACAGCTGTAGGGCTATTCGGTATTCAATCTGGAGAAGCTTTCGCTGCTGTCATTGGTCCACTCGTGGAAGTTCCAGTCATGATTGGCTTGGTAAATGTCGCACTATTTTTCAGAAAAAAATTCAGCTTTAAAGCCCCTACCACAAACGTGAAGGATGGAATTTAATATGGATAAAAAAATCATTTATTTTCTCTGCACAGGAAATTCTTGTCGGAGTCAAATGGCTGAAGGCTTTGGAAAAAAGTATTTAGGAGACACATATGATTTCCGTTCAGCAGGCATTGAAGCTCATGGATTAAACCCAAACGCAGTTAAAGCCATGAAAGAAGTAGGGGTCGATATTTCACAACATAAATCTAAACTTATTGATATGGATTTATTGAAGCAGGCTTACCTCGTCGTCACCCTTTGTGGGGATGCTGAAGAACGATGCCCGATGACTCCCCAACAGGTTAGACGGGAACATTGGGGCTTCGATGATCCTGCAAAGGCTCAAGGTACCGAAGCTGAAAAATGGGCGGTGTTCCAGCGTGTCCGTGATGGTATTGAAAAGCGAATAAAACAGTTTGCAACAGAAGAACAATTGATTAAATAAAAAAGGAGTTGGTCAATATGTCAATTTCGAATGACAAAATTCGGCAAAACGTTCGGAACCGGTACAAGAAGATTGCTCTTCAGGATGTCTCTACCCCATCCTGTGGCTGTTCCTCTGAAGTGGGATGCTGCGATACGCAAGCTGATCGTAACAGTGTTTCCGAACAACTGGGCTACTCTGCTGAAGAATTAAATGCGGTACCTGAAGGAGCAAATTTAGGGTTAGGGTGCGGCAATCCACAGGCCATCGCCTCTTTAAAGCCTGGTGAGCATGTGCTGGATCTTGGAAGTGGTGGCGGATTTGATTGCTTCCTTGCCGCTCGTCAGGTGGGCGAAACAGGTCAGGCTATTGGTGTTGATATGACGCCCGAAATGGTCAGCCGGTCACGGCAAAACGCTGTTAATGGGCACATCACCAATGTTGATTTTCGTTTGGGAGAAATTGAACATTTGCCTGTGGCCGACCAGTCTATCGATGTCATTCTGTCAAATTGCGTGATCAATCTTTCACCGGATAAACCTCAAGTATTTAAAGAGGCTTTTCGTGTACTTAAGAAAGGCGGGCGACTGGCGATTTCAGATGTTGTGCTTACTGCTGAATTACCTGCCGATATAAAAAATGACCTAGATGTTTCCTACTCAGGCTGTATTTCAGGAGCTTCCTCAATCCCTGATCTTCAAAACATGTTGGAACAAAATGGATTTTCACAAATTGAGATTAGACCCAAAGACGAATCCAAGGCATTCATCAAAGAATGGATTCCAGGAGCAACTATCGAAAACTATATTGTATCGTCAACGATTCAAGCCGTTAAACCTTAATATAGTGAATAAATAAGCCGACTTAAAAAAGTCGGCCATTTTTTTCCAATAACGCGACTCCTGCGTTCCATTAAAACAACGTTAAGTGAAGGTCGAAAAATGTTGCGCGCTGATTCAAGAAGAAAATACTTTACCACCCTCCTTGCATTCACTGCTGATGAAAATACGGATAAACCCGTAAAAGTTCTCTTTGTGAAACACTTTTTCATTTTAACTGATTTTATGTAAACGCAAACAAAGATTGCTGTAGACACACACACATTTGGGTTGCTATGATGTTATGAATGAAAGAAGGTGCTTGCTCATGATCCAAGAAAAATATATGAATCTAAAACGTGGCGAACGAGGGGCAATCGTCAGCATTATTGCCTATCTCTGTTTATCTAGCCTAAAACTCTATATTGGTTTCTTGACTGGTTCACAAGCACTTAAAGCAGATGGTTTAAACAACACTACTGATATAATCGCCTCACTTGCTGTGCTCATCGGCTTGAGAGTATCCCAACGTCCGCCTGACAGTGATCATCTTTATGGTCACTGGAAGAGCGAAACTATAGCTTCTCTGGTCGCTTCCTTTATCATGATGGCTGTTGGCTTACAAGTTATGTTCGATGGTGTTACATCTATTTTTAAAGGTAATGAAGAAACACCTGATTTGATTGCTGCATGGACTGGACTGGTTTGTGCCGCTATCATGTTCTTGATCTACAGCTACAACAAAAACCTGGCAGAAAGAACCAAAAGTTTGTCTGTCATGGCCGCAGCAAAAGATAATCTTTCAGATGCTTGGGTCGGTATCGGTACTTCAGTCGGTATATTTGGCTCCCAGTTAAATCTTCCCTGGCTTGACACATTAGCCGCCATATTCGTGGGCTTTCTTATCTGCAAAACAGCATGGGATATTTTCCGCGAATCCTCGTATAACTTGTCCGATGGATTTGATGAAAATAAAATAAAGGATTTTCAAGAAACGGTCTTGTCTATTAATGGCGTTGAAAGTGTTCAGAAACTAAAGGCAAGAAATTATGGAAACAACGTCGTTGTTGATCTCGTTATAATTGTGGATCCTTATTCTGCACTGAAAGATGCACATGATATCTCGACTCAAGTTGAGCAAGCACTTATCACAAAACATAGGATTTATGAAGTTAATGTTCACTTCGAACCAAAATCAAATGTGCCTGAATAAGCCAAATGAATTTGTGATAGATAAGGCAAAATTTCATGAAAAGAGCAGATAAAAAATGAAATATAGAGAGTCTGGAATGCCTGATGAACAGTTATGGACCACCTTTTATAGCCCAGAACAGATTCTCGCGCAGTTAGACGTAAATCAAAATGTCCATTCATTAGTCGATTTGGGTTGTGGCTATGGCACTTTTTTACTCCCTGCAGCCCGTTTAATTCGTGGAATGGCTATTGGCATCGATATTGAACCACTAATGATTGAGCGATGTAAACAAAAGGCACAAGCACAGCATTTGAAAAATATCACTCTGCTGTGCGTGGATATTTCAACATCAAGTACAAAAATATTGGATGATTATAAGGGAACGATTAATTATATTACGCTCTTCAATATTTTGCATTGTGAGCAACCAATCCCTTTACTGAAAAACGCTTATAAACTTTTAAATAATAAAGGTAAAGTAGGCGTTATTCATTGGAAACAGGAGAAAACACCAAGAGGACCTTCAATGGCGATTAGACCGACACCTGAGACAATATGTGCGTGGGCAGAAAGAGTGGGCTTGCATTTTGTCAAATACATTGAGCTACCACCCTATCATTTTGGATTATTGTTTGAAAAGCTTTAAAGATTATTATCCTTTCTCGTTCGACACCTACCTTCCTTTGCTAACGAAGAAAAATACAGTAAAAAAGAGCGAAGGCGTCTCGCACCTTCGCTCTTTTTTTTGTGCAAATTTTAGATACTTTCTTATCTTGGAGCAAAACACGGCAGCTTTGCTGCCGTGTGGGGAGAATTCTCGCGCTTAAGCTTCCTGAAGTGCCGGCGCAATGGTAAAATCCGCCTCTGTTTTTTTTCTGACATCCTGTAATGTGCTTCCAGGTTGCAGCTCGGTCAATTGGAGCTGTCCGTCTTTCAATTGAAAGACAGCCAAATCGGTAATTAGACAATCAACAACCGCTTTTCCAGTTAAAGGGAGCGTGCATGCTTTCCTGATTTTTGGATCCCCTCTTTTTGTGACGTGATCCATGATCACAACGGTCCGTTTTGCGCCTTGGACGAGATCCATCGCACCCCCCATCCCCTTAACCATTTTGCCTGGAATCATCCAATTGGCGAGATCGCCTGTCTCAGAAACTTCCATGCCGCCTAGGATGGCTAGATCGATATGCCCGCCGCGGATCATCGCGAAGGATTCAGCACTATCGAAATATGCAGCACCTGGAATTTCACTGACTGTTTCTTTGCCTGCATTAATTAAATCCGGATCAATGGCATTTTCATTCGGATACGGTCCAATGCCGAGCAGTCCGTTTTCAGATTGCAGCATCACGCCGAAATCGGATGGAATGCGATCGGCTATCAATGTCGGCATGCCGATGCCAAGATTGACATACATGCCCGCTTGAATCTCACTTAAAGCACGACTAAGAATCCGTTCACGTCCTTCCATAGCCTCTTCCCCCTCTCTTCTTATGATAGAACTATCGGGCCACGGTCCGTCGCTCTATCCGCTTCTCATAGCCAGCGCCTACGAAAATACTTTGAACGAAAACAGATGGCGTATGGATTTGGTCTGGATCAAGCGCGCCTGTATGAACCAGACTTTCCACTTCCGCAAATGTCTTTCGTCCAGCTGCCGCGGCGAGTGGATTGAAGTTGCGTGCTGTTTTCCGATAAACGAGATTGCCGATCGGATCAGCCGCCCACGCTTTGACCAATGCATAGTCAGCAGTAATACTTTTTTCCATTATATAGGTGCGACCGTTGAACACGCGCTCCTCTTTACCTTCAGCAATTGGTGTGCCGACGCCGGTTGCGGTATAAAAAGCGGGAATTCCTGCGCCCCCAGCCCTGAGACGTTCCGCAAGCGTTCCCTGCGGAACGAGTTCGACTTCCAATTCACCGCTTAGAAATTGTTGCTCAAATCGTTTATTCTCCCCGACATAAGATGCAACCATTTTCGTGATTTGTTTATTTTCGAGTAGGAGACCGAGTCCCCAATCATCGACACCGCAATTATTGCTAATCACTGTTAAATCACGGACGCCGCTCTCGCGTAGACCAAGTATCAATTTTTCAGGAATGCCGCAAAGACCGAATCCGCCGACAATCAGACTGGCACCATCATGAATTTGCTCGATCATTGAATCAATTGTTGGCGTGACTTTATTCAACGAATGCTTCCCCTTTCTATTTGAAAAGTTCTGTGAAACGCTGGGTTCCCCTTTGCTTCCTATATCTCCAAAGCAAAGCCAATAGTAAAGGATTAGAAGAAGAATGAACTAACCCCGGCGATGAGAAAAACTGTCGCAGTCTTGATCACGGTAATCGCGAAAATATCCTTATAAGATTGACGATGGGTCAGTCCAGTAATCGCAAGCAATGTGATAACAGCACCATTATGTGGTAATGTGTCCATACCGCCGGATGCCATTGATGCGATTCGGTGCAGTAATTCTGGGCTGATACCAAGTGTGTGCGCCGCGTGAAGATAAGACTTGCTCATGATTTCAAGCGCGATTGAAAGTCCCCCTGAAGCCGATCCAGTAATACCGGAAAGCACATTGACAGATACAGCTTCGGAAAGCAGTGGATTGCTGCTGGCATTCAATACGTGATGCTGAATGGCGGTGAACCCAGGTAATGTTTTAATGACATTGCCGAAGCCGACTTCAGAGGCTGTATTGAAAATAGCCAGTAGTGCGCCAGATGCGGCAATTGTCAATGTCGTCGTTAATTTGACGCTTACCTGCCGAAAATTTAGCAGTAAGGCGGTCAGTATGCCAAGGCTCAAAGCTGCAATCAGTGACCATGAAGAGACAACAGTTGCTGGATCGGCAATCAGAAACACTTTTTTCAGCATCTCTGGATTATACCAATGGCTTGCAGCTATACCGCTGCGGCTGAATAGGAAATTACTGATAATCACGAGGATGAGTGGCAGAACGGCAAGCCAGAATTTCGGAAGTTTGGCTTCTGGATTGATTTCAGGTTCATTTTTATGTCCCGTGCCGTACCCCTCGCTTGCTCGGGCCGCTTTTCGTCGGGCACGTTCCAACCAGAGCATCCCCATGCTGAAAACGATGACTGATCCGATGATGCCGACGAGTGGTGCCGCATATGCATCGGTGCCAAAATAATTTGTCGGAATGATGTTCTGAATCTGCGGTGTACCAGGTAGTGCGTCCATCGTGAAAGTAAACGCGCCGAGTGCAATCGTTCCCGGAATTAGTCGCTTTGGAATATCGGCTTCTTTAAAAATAGCTGCTGCAAACGGATAGACGGCAAATGCGACAACAAACAACGATACCCCACCGTAAGTGAGCAAGGCACAGGCGAGCACAACGGACAAAATTGCATGTTTTGATCCCATTTTTCCAACGATTGAATGCGCGATTGATGCTGCAGCGCCGTTCATTTCCATGATTTTGCCGAAAATAGCGCCAAGCAGGAATATTGGAAAAAAGTTTTTTACATAATTACCGGCATTGGTCATGAAGATTTCCGTATACGTGGGCAATAAATGACCACCAGAAAGCAAAACAGCTAAGAGAGCCATAATTGGCGCGAGAATGATCACCGGATAACCGCGGTAAGCCAGAAACATCAGTAAGCCGAGTGCAATTAAAATCGCTAGAATTTGAAAAAACATCTATCATCTCCCCAATCTTATAAAATAAGAGCGCTTACATTTAATCGTGTTGTTTAACTTTGCTCAACAATCATTGCTGTTCCTTGACCGCCGCCAACACATAACGCGGCCGCTCCACGGCTGGCCCCGGTCCTTCTCATGCTGTAGAGAAGTGTCACTAAAATCCGTGCACCGGAAGCGCCGACAGGATGGCCAAGCGCAATCGCGCCACCTTGGCAATTAACCTTATCCGGGTCAAGTTCCAACTGATCCAAAACAACGAGTGACTGAGCGGCAAAAGCTTCATTGATTTCAAATAGATCAATGTCGCGGGGGCTAAGTCCTTGCTTGGTCAAAGCTTTGCGCATGGCTGGGACGGGTCCATAGCCCATAATTGCTGGGTCAACACCAACATTGGCGTATGAGCGTATCGCAGCAAGAATCGGCAGGCCAAGTTCCTCTGCTTTGCGGCGGGAAGCAACGACCAGCATCGCCGCGCCATCGTTGATACCTGATGCATTACCAACAGTGACTGTGCCATTGTCTTTAAATGCGGGACGCAGCTTGCCAAGCGTCGCCAACGACAGCCCGGCCCGTGGATGTTCATCGATGCGCACCCACTTTTTTTGCTTTTTCTCAGGCACTTCCACCGGAACAATTTCTGCGTCAAACCAGCCGTTTCTTTGCGCGGCTTCCGTTTTTTGCTGACTGTTCAACGCGAAAGCATCCTGTCTTTCCCGACTGATTGTCCACCGTTCCGCCATGTTTTCCGCAGTTATTCCCATATGGTACTGATGAAAAGCATCGGTCAATGCATCCTTAACCATTGAATCCTCGATCGCTCCATCGCCCATCCGTCCCCCCCAACGGTACTTGTCAAGAAGATACGGCGCGCGGCTCATACTCTCCGTGCCGCCAGCGAGCACAAGTTCCGCTTCTCCTGTTTCCACAGCCTGTGCAGCGAGAATGACAGCGCGCAGACCGGATCCGCAGAGCATATTAATACTAAGCGCGGGTGCGGTTGTGGAGACGCCTGATTGTAGCGATACTTGTCTGGCGATATTTTGACCTAGGCCTGCGGAAAGAATGTTGCCGATAATCGTTTCCTCAATCTGCTCACTTTTGATTCCGGCACGCTTAATCGCTTCCTTTGCCGCGCATGTTCCAAGCGTCACAGCTGAAAGCTTCGATAAAGCACCGCCAAACGAGCCGATCGGTGTTCGGGCCGCACTCACGATAACTGCTTCTTGCATGCTACTTCACCCCTTTCACTCAAAAATGGTAGGCAAACAATGATTGATGTTGTGTCAACATAATTTATGGCGGTTATATGACAAATATGTGTATTTTGTTTGTCTGTTCTATTGAATTGGGCATATACTTAATTCTGTTGGAGGTCTAGAACACATAAATGTAACCGATTACATTGGCTTGTCAAAACTTTTAAATGGGTGGAGGTTCTTCTTATGGGACAAAGAACAGCTGTGATAACTGGGTCAGCACGTGGCATTGGCTATTCCATTGGCAAAACATTTGCTGAAAAAGGGATTCGGGTGATATTGTCAGACATCAATGAAGAAGCGGTCAATCAAAGTGCAAAAGCGTTACAGTCGCAGGGCCTACCGGTCAGTGCCATTCCGGCGGATGTAACAAGTGAACAAGATTTGAGCCACTTAATTGAAAAGACAGTTGGCGAGTTCGGGACGCTTGATATCCTCATAAATAATGCCGGACTGCAGCATGTCGCACCGATTGAGGCATTTCCAACTGATAAATTTGAACAAATGGTTCGGATCATGCTTGTCGCCCCCTTTGTAGCGATAAAGCATGTTCTGCCTGTCATGAAGGAACAAAAGTTTGGTCGGATTATTAATATGGCTTCGATCAATGGGCTGATCGGTTTCGCCAATAAAGCCGCCTATAATAGCGCGAAACACGGATTAATCGGTTTGACCAAAGTTGCCGCTCTGGAAAGTGCGCCGTACGGTATCACAGTCAATGCTATCTGTCCAGGATATGTTGATACCGCGCTTGTCCGCGGTCAGATGAATGATTTGGCCAAAACGCGGAATGTACCACTCGAAAAAGTGCTTGATGAAGTCATCTTTCCGCTCGTTCCTCAGAAACGATTGCTTGATGTTTCAGAGATCGCCGGATATGCCTATTTTCTCGCCAGTAACGAAGCACGCGGCGTGACCGGGCAGGCTGTCGTGCTGGATGGTGGTTATACTGCGCAATAATTGAAACCAATGCAGCTTATTGATAGATGTTGGCGCACTTTGATTGTCTGTGCGTCAACTTGTTTTTTTAGCCCATTGACCGAAGCCGTTTGGGAATCCGCTTGATGGCCTTGTTTTTCATGTTATAATGACTCCAGTCACTAATGAGGAGCCTCATTCTATGAAAAATAATCAATTTGCCCGGCAAACTGCCGATCATCAAACAGTTATTAAAGAATTAACACGAATTCATTTTCTCGATGATGCGACAAGCCATGCACCCACTGTATCCACTGCGTATCGTCTGCTACTTCGAAAGGCTTTTCCGCACGTCGCAAGCGAAAATACTTTTGCATGGAAACTAAAAAACTATCTTGCGACTCCAGTAATGGATTTGCAAGACTTTCTTTCATCCGATTTGCCAATCACTGCGGATGTGTTCTATTTAGCCGCTTTGCAGCTTCTTGACTTTCTTCCGGAAGTCGATTATGACTGCAGCAAACCGCTTGATGCAATGACGCGGATACAATTACCAATGATCGCGTCTGACACCGGTGCCTGGGATAGGGAGCAATTGCTAGACGCTTGGTATTTGCTGCTTGCGACCCACACGAAAAACGGTCAGACATATCTCGATAAACTGACGAATTTCGGCTATTTTGTCCCCTATTATTCTCTTCCTGTCGCTCAGAAACCGCTTTTCTTTAATGGTAAAGCGCAAGCGGTTTTTGATACGGATAAACTGATCCGTGAAGTTGTTTATGTTGAGTCCTCAGTGGATTCCGATCAAGATGGACAATTAGATTTATTGAAAGTTGAAATCATTCGGCCAAGAGACACGAATGATGGCTTAAAGGTTCCTGCCCTATTTACAGCCAGTCCTTATAATCAAGGGACTAATGATCAGGCCGGTCAAAAAGCGATGCATCCTGTCAATGTCCCGCTGACAGAGAAACGCCCCAATCATAGTACGCTTGCAGCAATCACAACTGAACAGCCATCTACTGATCGACTCGCTCCGCGCCCCGTCGCAGGAGAAACGCAGAAAGCCTGCGAATCATTTAGCCGTGAGCGCTCCTATACGTTAAACGATTATTTTCTCGCTCGCGGTTTTGCTGTTGTCTATTCTGCTGGAATCGGTACGCTGGATTCAGACGGTATTCAGACTTGCGGCGATCCGCAACAAACAGCGGCGACGATTGCTGTGATCGAATGGCTCAATGGTTCCCGACGCGCCTTCACTAATCGTACCGATAATCTTGCGATCCGTGCCTGGTGGTGCAATGGCAAAGTCGCGATGACCGGACGCTCATATCTGGGTACGCTAGCAACCGCAGCGGCGACGACTGGTGTTGACGGATTGAAGACTATTATATCTGAGGCAGCGATTTCTTCGTGGTACGACTATTATCGGGAAAACGGTCTGATGATAGCCCCAGACGGATTTCCGGGTGAAGACGCCGATGTGCTAGCAATCGAAACATTTAGCCGTATGAAGGCGCCTGCGGATTATCAGCGAATCAAACCATTCTTTAGGGAACAGATGGAAAAAATGGCTCGCGAGATGGATCGGGAATCTGGAAATTATAACGCTTTTTGGGATGCACGCAATTATCGCAAAATGATTAAAAATATCAAATGTGATGTTTTAATGGTTCATGGTTTGAATGATTGGAACGTGAAACCTGGACAGGTCGAAAAATTATGGCAGGGATTAAGAGATGTGCCTGTGACAAAGAAAATCATTCTTCATCAAGGCAAACATATTTATATCAATGCCTTTCGTTCCATCGATTATACCGATATGATTAACCTCTGGATTAGCCATGAACTTTACGGAGTAGCAAATGGCGCGAAAGCGCTTTTGCCGGATGTCATTGTTCAAGATAATTTGACGCCAGAGACATGGACAGCTTATTCCGATTGGGCAGCTCCTAATCAAGCAAAGAAGGTTTATTATCTCTCCAAAAAAGAATTGCGAGAAGATGCGCTGGCAGATGGTGTCCTCTCCTTTAAAGACTGCCTGCCTGATGCAGTATTTCAAGACTATGCAGCGCATCATCAGCACTGGGAAACTGCGCTATTGGACAAGAAAGAGCATGATTTATCGGAAAATCGACTGCTGTTCCAAACAACACCTTTTGTTGAAGACAAAATCATTGATGGTCGCGTAACGGTTCATATCACAGCGGCATCCGACCACTCATTTGGCATGCTTAGCTTTCAGCTTGTTGACTACGGCGAAGCCAAACGATTGACTGTTACGCCGACGACTATCCAATCAATGGATCTCGGCTACCATTGGCGTGAGGATAGCCTCCGTGAGTTTACACAGGCTTCTGATGCAACAGCCTACAAAATGATAACCAAAGGTCACATCAATCTGCAGAATCGTGAAAATGCGTGGTGTACAGAGGAGTTACAACCAGGACAGTTTTATCCGATCACTTTTGATTTGCAACCGACTTTTTACCGATTAGCGGCCGGTCATCAACTAGGTTTGGTTGTCTACGCTACGGACTTCGGTATGACGGTGCGAGGTAATCAGGAACTGCATTATTCGATTAAATTAGCCACAAGTCGCATTGACGTTCCTTTTAAATAAATACTTTGCTAGAGGAACTTGGACTTGCTAAGTCTTCTAAAACGATGGCCAATCGAATCCTTAGTTCTTCTTTAATATTCTGTATATAAAAAAGGCAGTCTGTTTCCGAAAGTTGGAAGCAGACTGCTTTTTTAAGAGATAAGGAAGAAAGTTTTTCGCACAAAAATGCAGCGAGGTGCGCTGGCGCCTTGCAGGAAGCGAGCAGCCGAAGCGCAATGGTTAAAAAAGGACTTGGTTATGCCAAGTTTTTCTGAACGCGATTAAAGATCGTTTGAATCAAAGCCATCAAAGCCATCAAAGCCATCAAAACCTGAATCGAAGAAACCGCCATCATTATTTGATTGAGAATCATTTGTACTGGATTCATTGCTATAATTATTGTCTGTGTTGCTGTTTGCTCCCACGTTATTCGTATTGTTGTTGCTATTTTCTGCATTCTGATGTTCTTGAAGCGCATTTGAAATTTCGCCACCGATAATGGCACCGCCGATTGCTCCCGCACCAGCGGCTAAGCCAGTCATCAGTGGCGACGAACCGCCGGAGAATCCGCTGCCATCTTGTGCCATTTGCGGGGTCCGCTGATCGTCAATAGGCGATCCTGTACGATCGGTAGCATTCGTACCATTATTCGTATGCTCCATCTGTTGCCTACGCCAGTCGTTTTCTTCCCGCAGTCGGCGATTGCTTTGAATCAGTTTGGCGACACCAATTCCTCCTGCAATAAGGACAACCAGTATCACGATGCTCATCAAAATTACCTCTTTTCAATCATTCAAACTTTAAATCATTACATAAAATAGTCGAATAATAGTCACATTTTATTAGTGTATGCGATCCGTTATTTACATTATTTTAAAAAACCCATTACATCAATTCATCAGAGAATATCGCTCATTCACAAAAAGAAAAACCCACCGATTGTTCTCCCATACCCGCTCATCCGGTATAATAAACAATAAAGTGAACGAATAAAGCATTACTTTTCAACAGGAACAATAGATTCGACTTTGGCGGTGTTCATGGTTCGTGTGCTGCTGAAGCAAACAAGGAATCATTCTAAAGGGAGGCATCAGTCATGCTTATTCACGAAATCAAACACTCTGCACGAAAATCGCTGAGCGGTCATTGGGCAAACACCGCTCTTTTGACCCTTTTCTCATTCATTCTTCAGCAGCTTGTTCCGTTTCAATTTGAACGAACAGTCAGCGGGAGTTGGCTAAGCCAAGCGACGCCATGGTATACCCAACCAGTAGAATTCGTCTATTCCCTTTTGCTTGTACCATTCACAGTTGGCATCACTTGGCTTTATATCGATCTTGTTCGCGGTCAAGAGCCGAAAATCAGCGATACTTTCCATAGTTATCAAAGTTTTCGTTTAACATTGAAATTGGTTGGGACATCCCTTCTTGTTGGTATTTATGTGCTACTTTGGTCATTACTATTGATTATCCCTGGAATATACAAAGGTTTTGCTTACGCGCAGACTTTTTATATTTTAAAAGACCACCCGGAGTATTCAATAAATGAAGCGATTACGGCAAGTAGAGAATTAATGTGGAAAAAGAAATGGAAATATTTCCTTCTGAACTTAAGTTTCATTGGCTGGCTCATACTCGGAATCATCACAATAGGTATCGCCCTTCTTTGGGTCGTTCCCTATATAAATGCTTCAAACAGTGTGTTTTATAACGATATCGCCAATGATCAAGGCTTGGCGTTGGAACCGGAAGACCCGAATACACCGACAGCTTTGTCTTGAATATTTTTGCTGCTCGGGAAGGAATCGGGTAAAGGCCCTCCGCGTAAAATCATATTTTTGTTATAAAAACCCTTATGGATAAATCATCCAGAGGGTTTTTTGATGTGTCTGACGACGTATTGTTATTGAATATCAAGGTATACAACAAGATTTGAAGGATCAAAGGCTTGAATGCGTCCATCCTTCGCTTCTGTGCGATAACCCAGTTGTTTCAGTCGTTCGATTGCTTTTTCTCGTCCTTCATAATCAGGAAAAGTAATTGTGAAATCGGACATCCCATAGGAAGTCGCAGTGGATGCCGGACGTCCCAAACTCATCCAAGTATTTAAACCAATGTGATGATGGTAACCGCCTGTCGAGATAAAATAAGCTTGATTGCTATAGGCGGCGACACGTTGGAAACCGAGTCCCTCACAATAAAAGCGTTCAGCAGCGTGTAAATCCGCGACTTGCAGATGAAGGTGACCGAGTATCGTCCCCTCTGGGATACCTTCCCAATTTTTGTCTTCACGTTCATCAAGCAGATGAGTATCCAGCGCAACGGTTGGCATTGTCACTTGACCGTCTGTCCACTGCCATTCACTTTCCGGTCGGTCGCGGTAGAGTTCGATACCATTACCATCTGGGTCGGCGAGATAGACCGCTTCACTGACGGCATGATCGGCCCCTCCTTGCAATGGGTAACTCTCTTTCAACAGATGGTAGACGACCATAGCCAAATCCTTTCGGCTCGGTAGTAAGATGGCAAAATGATACAGCCCGGCACGCCGTTCATCATGCGGGTCAAGCCCTGCTTTTTCTTGAACGGTGATCAGTGGTGTTTTTCCATCTGCGGTATAGGTTCGACTATCTGCTGTGCTTTGAAGCACGCGGAACCCGAGCATATTTTGATAGAAATCATCGGAGCGATTCAGATTTCTGACCAATAGATGGACATGGGTCACAAATGTATTTGGTTTTTTATGAAAAGACATACGCTTTCCCTCCGTCTCAATAACTTATAATATATTATCGACTATATATTAATAAGTTTATGAATACCAATAATTGTTCTCGGCGAAGAAAGAACGATACATGATAAAGGACAGTCCCTTCATAATCCTTTGTTGGTGGGAATATTCGTTTTAAAGAGAAAAAGCTTATCAAAGAATGTAGCGAATTCTTAACAAGCTGATAAAATATATAAAGATAATCATTCACGAGAACTTAAACTGACTGACAAGCCGTTCTAGCCGCCCTGATTTATCTTGCATACTGGATGCTTCACTTGAAAAATCAGTAATGGTACGATTGATTTCTTCGATGGCTTGAGAGATTTCACCTATACTGGATGCTGCCTGTTCAAAGACGGCGGCAAAACCACCAATCGATTGTCTGATATCGGTTCCGAATAAACTGGTTTGGTGCAGTTCATTGTTCAATGCAGCCATATTATTACCGGTTTGCAGCATTTGTTTCTGAATGGTGTCAAATTGCGATCCAGTGACAAGAATTTTATCTTCACCGCGATCAGCAGCTTCTTTACTCGTCATAAGCGCTAGCTCCACAGCTCGTGTTTCTGAGTGGATCCCCGTTACAATTTGTCCGATCTGCCCGACCATCTCTGATGTTTCAGTCGACAATTGCCGAATCGACGCTGCGATTACGGAAAAACCATTTTTTCCATCCCCTGAGCGTGCCGCCTCAATTGCCGCATTCAAGGCGAGCAGATTCGTTTGACCCGCTAAACGATTAATTGATTCGGTAATCTCCGATACTTTTGTGACATGTTGCTTTAGTTTTTTCATTTTCTCAGCACAGTGTTGCATACGCTTGCGAATGTCCGCCATCGATACGACCGAATCATTCATCGTTTGTTGTCCTTTTTCAGCAGTCGAAATGGCTTGTTGTGCCCATTCGCTCGTTATTTTCGCTTTACTTGCTTCCGATTCAATCTTCTTCATGAAAGAGACTGTTTTATCGGCAATTTCAGCAGTCTGACTTGCCTGAATGGAAATGCCAGACGACAACTCCTTCAGCGTCTGTTCCACCTGAGCGCTGTTGCCCGTGACAATTTCCACAGATTGTGCCAGTGACTGACTGTTTTTACGGGCTGCTCCCGTTAACAATCCGATCGCCTGAGTCATCTCTTTCAAATGGTGATTCAATCGGATAACTGAATCACCGATCTGACCGATTTCGTCATGCGCGCTCATTTTATGAATGGAGAGGCGCAAATCACCAGAAGCCATCTTCCCTGTCATCTCCAAAACGTCTTGCATCGATCTTTTGATGCTTTTCTGAATGCGACGTGTGACGAAACTGCTGATGACAATGGCTAAGAGGAGGCTTAAAGCAACCGATCCGAGAGCAATGCGTATTTGTGCATTCGCTTTGCTAATTGCCTCGTATTGTTTCGTCAGCACAGTTTGTCTTAATTGACTCAGCTTGTTCATTGTGTCTTGCTGCAATCTGTTCTGTTGCCGTCTCAGAGCGAGCGCTTGTTTTTGATCGTTCATCAATACAGCTGGCGCAAATTCATTCTGAAAAAGGTTGTAAGCGATTGAGTCATTGCGCATGATCTGCATCAATAATTGCTTTTGCCGCGCCGTTCGCATGTCGGGTTGCATCTTCTTTTCTGCAAGAGTCAGAACACGCTGATCCTCCGTATATTTTTTGATCGATCCGTCACCTGGGCGAAGCAGATAATCAACGACACGCGTATCCTTCTGACGAAAAAGTGAACCAATTTCGGTAATTCTTGCCACTTGCTGACCAGCGGCCCCAACCTGTCGGACTGCTTTTCCTGTTTGCAATAGAGAAATCGTAGAAAATGCAACAGAGAGAACCATCATTAAGAAAATAATGAGAATGTTAATTAAATAACGCCGGTTAATGCTCATCTGGGACCATTTTAGTTGCTCCCACGTGATAACTTTTCCTTTCATTGCCACCCTCCCCTGATCCTTTCCTCATCTATCCATCATTCAGTATTCAATTTGAGATCGATCGAAACAAGTCATATTTTGTTAATTTTTGTAAAACAGCATTTACAATCTCAATTTCTATGGCGTTAATCTTTCTAAATGTACTAGAAAAGAAGTCTATTCGACCGCTCTTCTTACATAGAATTTATCGAACAGCCTGGACATGCCAAATGCTTGGGGAGGGACATTTTTGAAAAAATTCCAGCCTATTCAACCCAACTCATTCCTGCCTCGTTTCCGCCAAATACTAGCAAGCGTAATTATCCTTTTTTTTCTGTTCTATGGGGTCATTGTTCTGATTGTCAGTTTTCAAATACGGTTGAGTTATATAGACAACGTCATGCAAAAATCGAATCTGTCGTCAGCCACACTTTTGACAGAAACATTCGGCAACGAAAATATTGTCTTCAGACATGCTGTTGCGAAAAATGATCGACCGAAAAGTCTCTCACATTTTTTATTGGAAGGATTAACGGATTTGCGCTTTGATGATATTCGCAGTTTATTTGGATCGGAGCTACCTGGTTTCACTTTGTACCATACGAAAATTTTCTATGCGGGCAAGGGTTTGAACTACAATACATTGCCCCAGGATAATCCACCACCTGAGATCAAATTGGAAACGCCGAAAGCACAAAAGCCAGATAAAGCGCAACAGGAAAAAAACAAGGCAAATAGCAAGCTGAATAAGCTTGTCTTCATCTATCATACGCATAGCTGGGAATCGTATAATCCAGCGCTTGGACCAAACGAAACAAGCGCAGTCAGCGCTGATCCAAGTAAAGATGTGATCTTTGACGGGCAGATTGTCGGTAATACTCTGGTCTCGCAAGGGATTGGTTTTCTTCATGATACGACAAATAAAAATGAAGAATTGCACAAGATGGGCTGGAACTACAACGAATCCTACCAGTTTTCGCGAATCGTTGTGCAAAAGGCGATCAAAAAAAATCCGTCACTTGCCTATTTTATTGATATACACCGGGATTCGTCAGGTCGGAAACTAACGACCATGACGATAAACGGGACCGTTTATGCCAGGATTAGCATCATTATCGGTGAAGCCAATCCCAATTATTCAGCTAATTTGTACATGGCCAAGCAAGTTAAAAATCTGTTGGATCAGAAGTATCCGGGTCTGGTTCGCGGGATTGTCGGTAAAACCAAAAATGACGGAAACGGGGTCTATAATCAAGATCTTTCAAAAAATGCAATTTTAGTGGAAATCGGTGGGGTCGCCAATACACTTGATGAGGTGCAACGAAGTTCCGTTACCTTCGGCGATGCACTTGCTACTTATATCAAGCAGCAAACAAAAACAAAATAATGGGGCATAATTAAATTGAAAATATTCTTCAATAAAAGTTATGTTATTTGAAATTTATGTGTAATTAGTTGCAATTAATAGTACCAGGTATTAATATTAAATAACAATCATATTTACTAGAACTCAATTTCTAACCGTACTCGAAAATAAAGAAAACCCAATATTAACCAAGGGAGAGAACTAAGGATGGAGTTACAGGATTTAATTGCACCCGAACATTATAATCTCACGAGTGAGATTGACAGATTTGATTCAGAGAAGACAGCGCTTCTCTGGGAGGATGAGAGCGGCAATCGACAAAGTGTCACCTATCATCAGCTCATCCAGAAGGGCAGACAATTTGCCAATGTTCTGGATCGATTAGGGATAAAGAAAGGCGACCGCGTAATGACCATTGTGCCACGGCTTATCGATGCCTATGTCATTTATCTCGGCGCTTTGCGTGCCGGAGTAGTCGTCATCCCCGGGTCAGAGCTGCTGCGGGCGCATGATATCGCCTTCCGGTTACAGCAAGGCAATGCCAAAGCGATCATCGCTTACGCCGCATTTACAAATGAAGTCGATAATATTGACGAAGAATTACCTGCGCTTCAGCACCGAATTTCAGTTGCTGGTGAGACAGAGGGATGGCTGTCTATGGATGCTTTGATGGCAACAGCGCCTGCAGCATATGACACAGTCGATACACGCCGTGATGATATGGCTTTTCTGACCTATACCTCGGGGACGGCTGGAACGCCGAAAGCTGTTGTTCATTCGCACGGCTGGGCATACGCACACCTGAGAATTGCCCCCACGCGCTGGCTTGATATCCGCGATGGCGATATCTTCTGGGCGACAGCCGGCCCAGGCTGGCAGAAATGGATTTGGAGTCCGTTCCTTTCCGTGCTTGGCAAAGGAGTCACAGGACTCGTCTACTTTGGAAGATTTCATCCAGAAAAACAGTTAAAGCTTCTTCAGGATTATAAGGTGAATGTCCTGTGCTGCACGCCGACTGAATACCGTTTAATGGCTAAAGTTGATAATCTTGAGCGCTTTGATCTGTCCCACCTACGCAACGCCTGCTCGGCTGGAGAGGCACTGAACCGAGGAGTCGTTGATACCTTTAAACAAACATTCGACATTGTTGTCAAAGATGGTTATGGACAGACTGAAAGTACACTTTTGATTGGAACGATGGTCGGTATGGATGTCCGAACGGGCTCAATGGGTAAACCGATTCTGGATACATTTATTACGATTGTTGATGAAAATGGTGATCCAGTCCCTGTCGGAGAAATCGGCAATATCGCAGTCCGTCGCGATTTTCCCGCTCTGTTCAAAACCTATTACAAACAACCGGATCGCTACCAGGCTGCGGTTATCGGTAATTATTTCTTGACCGGTGATCGGGCATCCAAAGATGAGGACGGTTATTTCTGGTTCCATGGCAGGCGCGATGATGTGATTATCAGTTCGGGCTATACGATCGGGCCGGTCGAAGTTGAGGATGCGGTGCTAAAGCATAATGCGGTCAAGGATTGTGCGGTTGTTGGCAGTCCGGATGCTGTTCGCGGATTTATTGTTAAGGCCTTTGTTGTGCTAAAGGATGGCTACACAGGCAGCGCGGAGCTAACTCGAGCGATTCAGACCTTTGTTAAGAAAGAGACCGCACCGTATAAATACCCTCGCTCAATTGAATTTGTTGGTGACTTGCCCAAAACTGTCTCCGGAAAAATCAAACGCGCAGATTTGCGTGCACTTGAATTGCGCCGGGCAAGTGAACACAACCTGAAGACGAATTAATACAATGATCAGCTCTAATTAATAGACTTTGTTAATCTTCTGTTGTTTTTAGTGATTATTGCCATGTGTTCGCTTGCCGCGGGCGCACCGCGAGCCACCTCGGACAAGCTAGAATCTGGGGCCCGTATGGCACGCTGTTCCCGCCAGCGTCTCACACATTGCCTTTTGGTCACAAAACAACAATAAATTTAAACATAGCCAAGTAATAAAAAGCACCGGAACGATTCATTCCGGTGCTTTTATTTTGCTATAAAGTTAAAAAGATTAAATTCGTACTCTCTGCAACGATTGAGTGTTTATAACATTGCATTGAGAAAAGCTCTGTCTTAGATTGAAGGATTCACTGCTCTTTTTTCACGCGCGTGACTGTGCGAACGGCTTTCACCGCGACGATTGAGGGCAGCAGTTTGGCTGCAAAGGCGCCAACACGATTCCATGCGCCCGTGATCATAACTTGTTTGCCACTTTTTAACGCAGTCCATCCTTTTTTCGCAACGACAGCCGCATCCATCGTTCGGGCAAACATTTTAATATTTTCTGCGTGGGCTACTTTCCCAAAATTGGTATGGGTCGGTCCTGGACATAACGCAGTGACATGAACACCCGTTCCCGCCAGCTCCTCCGCAAGCGCTTCGGTCAAAGAAAGCACAAAGGCTTTGCTTGCAAAATAAACCGCCATAAACGGCCCTGGTTGAAACGCTGCCGTACTCGCGACATTGAGCAGCATGCCTTGTCGCTTTTTTATATCCGGGAGAAAAAGGTAGGTCAATTCGGTCAAAGCGGCAATATTCAGCTGAATCATTTGCATTTGCTCTTGAAGCGTCAATGCATGAAAGGCACCTACCCGACCGAAGCCGGCATTATTGATCAACACATCGACAGTCAACCCTAATTCGGCTACCTTGTCATAAACCAACTTGGACGCACCTGGTAAACTCAGATCCTGAGCGATCACAACCACTTGCTGATTGGGAAGCGATGCCTTAATTTCCTGCAATTTGACGTGATTCCGTGCGACAAGAATCAGATTGTATCCTTCCGCGGCCAGAAGCTGAACCATTTCATAACCGATCCCGCTTGAAGCACCTGTAATCAGCGCTGTTTGTGTCATTATTCTTACCCGCCTCCTCCCTATCAAGCATACTTCGAAAAATATCGGGCCGTCAATTCAACCCAAACATATTTAGTATTGGTCCAATACGTGCACGAATGGTGTCAATGGAATCCAAACAGCCAGAATGAATGAGGCAGCAACAGTAAACCCGATCAGCAAACTAAAGAAAAAGTCATAACGACTCCATCCGATTGAATAGTAGAACGTGCGTGCCTCTGTCATCGAGAAGCGTTTTGCTTCCATCGCAACAGCGGTCCGCTGCGCCCGACGAATTGACTGTACAAGCATCGTCAGGCAATAGCGCTTGAATCGGTTATATGTAGCTGCAACTCCCTTGGCACGCGAAAGCCCTCTGACCTTCAAGGCTTGCCGAAGAATTTGAAATTCCTCAGCCATCATTGGCAACATCCGAAAGGCAGCGAGAAAGCCGTATGCAAAACGGACGGGCATTCTGCATTGCTGCATCAGGCTGTAAAAAAAAGGAACGGGTTCTGTTGTCGTCGCGAAAATCAGACTGAGCATACCAAATGTAAATGATCGTAAGCCGAGCATCAAACCTCTGGCCAAACTTTCCGTTGAAATACGGATCAGCCCGAATTGGAAAAGCAGATGAGTCCCTTTACCAAACAATGTCATGGCGGTCATACTGAACAATGATGTCAGCAATGCCATAAAGAGGAGTATGATTGATAGTTTCACTGGAATGCTGCGGTGCATTAAGTATACGATTAAAAAAAACAGTGAAGACCAAATCATGACGTTTAAATTGTCCACACAGAGAAAAACAATAAAGAGCGCAGCAATTATCAACAATTTGTAGGAAGGATTAATTTCTGCTAACCAGTTTTTCCCCCTCGTCCATTTGATGTCCATTCCCGATCACCTCACTTCCTGACCCCCTGTCCCTATGCGCGTTAGAAACCAAGCGACCGGCGTCAATCTCAAGGACGCGCGTCGCATAATGACGGACAATTTCCAGTTCGTGAGTCACCATAATGATTGTTGTGCCTTGCTGCTGCAACTCAGACAATTGATCAAGCAACTGGAAGGTGTTCTTTGCATCCTGACCAAAAGTCGGCTCATCAAGGAGCAACACTTGTGGTTGCTCCATCAGCGCTGTCGCAACACTCAGCCGACGCTTCTGACCGATTGATAATTGAAAGGGATGATTGCCGCGTACAGATGCGAGAGCAAATTTCTGCAGCATCTCACATACACGCCGGCGGATCAAATCCGGTGGGCACTGTTTGATCCGGAGAGAAAAGGCTAGCTCATCATCGACTCGATCGGTCACGAACTGGAATTCTGGATTTTGGAAGACGAAGGCAACCGCTTCCTCAGGATGCGTTAGATTCCAGATGCATTTTCCTTTTGTTGGCAGCAGGCGCTTCAAGCCTTCAAGTAGCGTACTCTTACCTGCGCCGTTTTTTCCGATGACGGCAACCCATTCCCCCCTATTAATCATTAAACTGTCAATGGAACATTTTATATGCCCATTCCGTTTGACAGAGAAACGATCCAACGTCAAAACAGTTGCTTGATAATCGGGCAGCTTTTTTGTTTGTATTCTTTGACTGAGATGGTCGCGCCATGCGCCAGGATACCAGATTCCGTCTTCAACAAGGCGCCTTTTCTGCTGTTTCAGTACCCTTTCTTTTGGACCGTCATCAATAATTGTTCCATCGTTTCCAAAGAGTACAACCCGGTCCACAAACTCAATCACTCGGTCGATTTTATGCTCAACAATGACTAATGTCCGGTTGTTGCTGACCTTTTGGAGTGATTGCCAGAAGTCTTCCGTCCCTTGAGGATCAAGCAATGCAGTCGGTTCGTCAAGAAAAAGGATATCCGGTTCGAGTGCCAAGACGCCGGCAATTGCAAGCCGCTGTTTCATCCCGCCTGATAAGCTATGGATGAGCTGATGCGGGTCGGGAAAATCAAGACCGACAAGATTCAAATAATGATTGATTAAATCTGGCATCTTCTCTCGAGCGATCTTGCGGTTTTCCAGGACAAAAGCAATGTCTTCATCTACATAAGGCATACAGAACTGTGTTTCGGGATCTTGAAAAATGAACCCCCAATTCGACGGTATTTCCTTTTTTTTCGCCTTGATCGCCATCGGCACGCTACTTGGAATTAGACCGGACAGTACTTGAAGCAGCGTTGATTTGCCGCAACCGGATGGACCGAGCAAGAGGATTTTTTCCCCCTCTGTGTACCGAAATGTTAAATCTTTAAAATGCATTTCTTTTTGTTTGGGAAAGGCGAGCCGCAGTTCAGTTACGCCCCAACGTGTACGCTCATTTATTGAGCACATCATAGTCTTCCTTGCTGACCGGACGGATAAGTTGGGTGACACCCGTTTTTTCAAGACCTTTGACGAGCACATAAGGAAAGAGTCCGGCAAGCAGTGCTGAACCAATGAAACGGAAAACGATGTTTAATGTTAAATTCCATCCAGCAAGATCAGTCAGGTAGCCATAGTAAACATCAAGAATTAACGAACCTGCAGAGGCGGCTAACCCTGATAAAATAGCCGGGATGAGTGAAAAGCGGCGATAAAAAACCGCGGCAAAGATCGCTTCCGAGAACAGGCCTTGAATCAGACCGTAATAAAGGTTCACGATACCACCACTCCCGCCAAAGAGAACTTCCGCTAATGCTGCAACAGTTTCAGCGAGGAACGCAGCGCCTGGTTTACGAATCAATACTGCCGCGAATGGTCCCGCGATAAACCAGATGCCGTATATCAATGCGTCCATCTGGAGACCGAACGATTTGAATAGGTCATAGACAGGTCCCATTAGCCGGAAAATCAGGCCAAATACAAGTGAAACGACGATCGTAACAAGAATATCTGTGAGATTAAGTGTGCGACTGACTTTTACTGATTGATTCATTTCTAATCCCCCCATGTTTTTAAATGCCGTGTGTCGACCGGTATGCGTCAAAAAAGCCGCCTTCAATAGTGAAAGCGGCTTAATGCTCGTTGATTCACCACTTTCCTACGCTGGTATTAACCAGATCAGGTCCAAGGGTCGGAACAACAGTCCCTCTCAGCAAGACGCACCCCTAGTGGACAAACGTATATTTTATTACATAATAACGATACACTTTTTGCATATCACTTATCAAGTCATAGGTACTTGATGAGCAGGATAAATTGGTCCAACACGGTCATTCTATAAATAGAAAAGACTATGACAGGGGTGATTCTTTGCCAATGAAAATTAATATTCGTCTTCTGCTCATTACCCTCGCGTTTCTGTTATGCATCGTAAAAACAGCTGCTGCCTCACCTGCACAGCCTGTGGAAATTTTCTCCACTAAAACGCTTCCTGACTATCATTCACTGCTCCTCCATTCAGACGCCATCGTTGCGGCGCATCTCGATGGCAGTTATACAAGTTGGAAAACGGGCAAACGGGTATCTGCTGCCGCTACACTTGTCAACAGCCGCCAACACCTCATCACTCACCGCGTCTTAAAAGGGACGGCTCCCACGTTTTTGCTGACGACTGGTGTTCGTCCGCTTCCTCGCCCTACTGATCCACTCAATCAACTCTATACGGGTCCTCTGGCTGACGGTGATTATCTGCTTTTCCTGAAAAAATATGGGAATGGCAGCGACTCGATTCTAAATGGTGGATTCAGTGCTGTCTATCCGCTTTATCAAGGACGAACGATCAGCCTGGAGAATGGTTTTTCAGAATTAGGCGGCAAGTCCCTTGATGAAATTAAGGAAATGGTTCACTGAAATTTACTTGCTGCTGTTCTAGAAAGCGAGACAAGCCATATACATAGGACATCAATTCATTTCAGCGGGAGGAAAAACGTCATGGAAAAAGTCATCGCTCATCTTCATCTAAAAAAACAAGGTATTCTGTTCGACTGCTTAAAAAGAATTGGTCAGCGTGCGCAGCGGGTATCAACAGAAGAGTGTCTTGAACGATTGACAACAATCATGTATCGGCTCATTCTCCTATTCGGTATTCCATATTTTCTTTTTATCCTTGTTTCATTTATTCGGATGGGCTATTAAATTCCCCTGATTGACTGTGTCAAAAGAATCAGCGAGTTCGGAAAGAAGTGTATCAAGCACATAGTCGATGGCTTGAATGGTCTCAATAAAACGACGCTGACGTGTGGTCTTTTGAAAGGCTGTCACACTGATCAATGTTAAATTATCACACGTGTCTTTGATTTGCTGCAGATGCAGATAACGTGGTTGATTTAACGCCACCCATTTATTGGCGAGTGGACTCCATTCAGCGAGTATTTGATCGGTCCGGTTAGCAAAAGGTTTGACCTCATTCTGAAAATCCGGCTTGTAGTCTGCCTTCTTGTATTGGATATAGAATTGAGCATACGCCTTTTGGCTGATTTCTTTCAATTGGTCAGTTAATTCAGCAAGACGATCGGTTGAAATTTCTTTCATTTAGCACACCTCGAATTGATTATTCTTCTGCAATTTTTTTGTCAGTCATTGTGAGAAGCGGGACATGTCTTCTGTTCTTTCTTTCCGTAGTGAATGGGTAAATTTTCTTATCTGCCACTTTCTCTTCTGCCATAGCGATCGGTCGTCCACAACACGCGGCTAATTGGTCAATGGCAAGAAAAGGAGTCAAATGCATCGACAGTGTCCTTCGATAGTTGTTAACCGTTTCATCAACTAAGTTGCAGTTTTGCCGGATGATTTTCTGAGCCATTTGATCGGTTTTCATCAGTAATAAATCCAATTGATGCGTGACATCACATGTTCTCCTGCTCTTTAACATCCTGTCCTCGCCCCTTTATCGCTAATCGTTCTTTTCCTACTGTAAGAGTACGAGAAAGCTAAAGCAGTCCCCTGCCTGTCCGACAAAACTAGAACAAATACAGCAAAACTAGTGCGTTCCAGTTATAATAATCATATTTTCGACAAAAATTGTTGTCAGAACCCTGATCGGCCGCCCTTTTTCCCTAAAAACGCACCGCTTCTGTCCACCTTTTGGTATACTGTGTTAAGATAAACGTAAAAATTTGAAAGGAGCAGCGCTATTTTGACGCTCTTTTATCCAAATGGACAGCCTTTTCAAAGGTCTGCCGAGGTGAAAACAAGCAATAATCAACAAGTGACAGTCAATTATGGCAAACGCGGAATGACGTTGGAAGAGGCCCTTAATGTGACCAATCAATATTACATTGAGTCGGATCAAGCCGTCATTTATAAGAAACCGACACCCATTCAGATTGTCCATGTTGATTATCCAAAGCGTAGCGCGGCCAGAATCACGGAAGCCTATTTCCGCAAGGCATCAACAACCGATTATAACGGCGTTTTTCTGGGAAAATATATTGATTTTGAGGCCAAGGAAACGACCCACCCTAATTATATACCATTGAAAAACTTCCACGAGCATCAAGTCCTTCATATGGCAAGGATTAAGCGGCACGGAGGCATTGGATTTATCATTGTCCGATTCACGCCAACAGACGAAATCTATTTACTTGATGCATCCTATTTGGAAAATCGTTGGAACGAAGCCATTCAAAAATCAGGTCGAAAGTCGCTTCCCAAAACGCTTTTTCAGGAAAAAGGCTATTTGGTTCCTCAGAACTATTTGCCGCGAATTGATTACCTTCGCGTGATAAAGGATGTATACTTTTAGCTGTCATATTCTTTCGGTTAAATCGAATACTATTATAAAGATTTTAACCATGAGACAGGCATTCCGGAAAGGTAGGAAAAAATAGCATGGTTGACTATCAGTCGAGGATGGAGAGGAGACGTGCGAAAGAAGAAGCAAAAGAAGCACGTCAGGCAACAAAAGCAAAACACACCCGCAAGTCTTCGGGTGGAGGTGGTGGAAGAAAAAAGCGAGGCTGGTTCAAGCGCACGCTAATCATCATTTTATTGATCTTTCTCTTTCTTATTCTTGCGGGCATATCCATGGTTTTCGCAATTGTCCGCAGCGCGCCTGCGTTGAATTCAAATGCCCTCCATAATGAGGTTTCTTCTGTGATTTATGATGAGTACAATAAAAAGGCGACCGTGGTCGACGCTGGGACGCATCGGCTCTACGCGGATCTAAACTCGATCCCGCTTTCTGTGCAAGACGCGTTTATTTCTACAGAGGATGTGCGCTTTTATCAACATTTTGGGATTGACCCCGTACGCATTGGCGGGTCAATCCTTGCTCAGTTTACGCATGGATACAAATCTGAAGGCGGCAGTACAATTGATCAGCAAGTTGTGCGCAATGCAATGCTGACACAAAATAAAACATTTAAACGTAAAATTCAGGAAATGTATTTAGCGGTCCAATTGGATAAGAAATATACAAAAAAACAGATTCTAGAAATGTATCTAAATCAGATCTATTTAGGCGGTGGTCCAACGTACGGCGTTGCGGCCGCTTCTGAACTGTATTTTGGCAAAAATATTAAAAATGTCGATTTAGCTCAAGCAGCGATGCTTGCCGCGATGACGCGGAACCCGGGCTACTATGATCCGATTGATCATCCGGCCCAGGCTAAGGCGCGGCGCGATCTGGTGCTTGATTTAATGGCAAAATACCACGCCATCTCGAAGGCACAGGCAACTGCTGCAAAGAGCGAATCGATGAAGCAAATGACAAAAGGTCATGGCAAGGTGACCTATAGCAATCGAAAATACGGCGCTTTTGTCGATTATGTTCGTCATGTCCTTGTCAATCAAGAAAAAGTAATCACCGAAAAAGAGTTTGATTCTGGTGGTTTGAAAATTTACACAACCTTAGATCCTTCGATTCAGAAGAAGACGCAATCGGTTTTGAATAATAGCAATAATTACCCTGGCATGAAACGGAATTTTCAAGCGGGCCTTTCTGTCATTGACACACAGACAGGTGCTATCCGTGCGCTTGGCGGCGGACGCAATTATCAGTACCTGATGAATACCAATCATTCATATAATAGCGTCGGTAGCGTCGGATCAACCGCTAAGCCGATTGTGGATTATGGACCGGCTATCGACTACCTGAAGTGGCCGACCGATTACCAGTTGGATGACAAAAAAGGTCTGAAATACACGGGCAGCACAAAAATGGTTAGCGATTGGGACGGAAAATTTATGGGCAAAATATCGATGCGCAAAGCACTCTATTTGTCGCGAAATGTTCCTGCTGTCAATACGCTGCAGCAAATCGATCAGGCAATGGGTAGCACCCGTCCGGTCATTAATTTTGCCAATAAGCTGGGCATGAATTTTACGCAGTCTCAATTTGACGAGAGCTATGCAATTGGTTCCTTCCACTCTTCACCTCTTTCTATGGCAGGAGCGTACGCGGCTTTCGGAAACAGCGGTGTTTATAATCAACCTTACGCGGTCCGTAAAATCGTCAAGCCCGATGGCGAAGTGATCACTTTGGATCACACGAAGCGTATCGCAATGCATGACTATACAGCTTATATGGTTACAGACATGCTCAAGGATGTTATGTCTAAAGGAACTGGTGTGATGGCAAATCTGCCTGGCACACCGCTTGCTGGCAAAACCGGTACGCAGAACATCCCTAGTGATTACGCCGCTCAAATGCAAATCTCCCCTTACGCGGTCAGTCATGGCGCATTGGATGAGTGGTTTGTCGGCTATACAACGCGCCTCACCACTGCAGTTTGGACCGGTTACGATGTAACCAATAATGATGTGAAGAATAAGCGTTATTTGCAGAGCAACTTCGGCACTTATCTTGCTCCAGGACAGCAAAACTATGCGAAGTTGATTTTTAAGAATGTGATGGGAACGATTATGCCTGGCGCACCCGACTTTATTCGCCCGAACTCGGTTATCAGCTTATCTGGGGGCGAGCTCGGGGTGCGTAATTCAACTGTTCAAAACCACTTTCAATCGAACAGTAGCTCTTCCAGTGCATCCTCGTCATCGAGTAGCTCGGCATCGTCGTCAAGCAGTTCAAGTTCAAGTTCGAGCTCAATACCGCCAGCCAGTTCATCGTCATCGAGCATCAGTTCATCGCCACAGGTAACATCTTCAGCGCCGCCTGTCTCATCGAGCGCCGCTGCGGCTCCGGCATCTGCGTCGTCATCAGCAGCGCCGTAACCCTATTAAAAAAACTTAACGTATAAAAAAGCCTTGGCAGGAAAATGCCAAGGCTTTTTATGTAGATAAGAATGTGTATCAGTTTTTGCTCAATCGATCATGAACGGGCCGACTTCATTAAGGACAACTTTTTGTACAATTCTTCTTCCATTGCTTCCAATTGAATAAATGATTGGTAGCGATCGGGTCGCTGCAATAAATAGCCAATTCGCTCTTCAATATTGAGCGGCGCGTATGCGAAATCAGACAATACGGGTAACAGTTTTTCCGGTTGCAGTGAGGTAACAGGCTGCTCGCTCGCCCAAAACATTTGATCGACAAATCCGGCGAGCGACTGAATCATATGTGTTTTCGCTTCTGCTGTTTTACGTTGGTGGAAAAATAAACGGATAGCCTCTTTTTTTTCCTGCCAAAATAAATGATAAAAATTATTTTTCTGCTGCCACGGCCATTCCTCGCTTAGTTTTGGCTCATCATGATAACGAATATCCATGATAAATGGTGCGGCAAACAAAGGAAAGTCAACTGATTCATCAATTGTAAGCGACGATTCCTCATAAAACGGATGATATTGAAATGCCTGAGGGATCTCAAATTTGCGGATCCGTTTCATAGGCTGTCACTCCTTCCTGCCGCATCCGCTTTCGACCTTCACGACAAACAGCCAAAAGCGGGCAGACAGGACATGCTGGATTCTGTGCACGGCAATGATAGCGACCGAAAAAAATCAGTTGATGATGCGATGCTGACCATCTCTCTCTCGGGATGCGTCGCATCAACGTTTTTTCCACTTCTAAAACACTATCTTTCCAACGACAGATGCCTAATCTTTTTGTCACCCGCTCGACATGGGTATCAACTGCCAACGCCGGAACGCCAAAAGCAACAGAGAGAATAACATTTGCTGTTTTTCGCCCGATCCCTGGGAGCTGAATTAGCGCTTCCATTGTTCTTGGTAATTGTCCATTATAATCCGTGATCAGACGTTCGCACATCTGGCGTATATGTTTCGCTTTATTTCTGTATAAACCAATTGAACGGATATCGTTTTGCAATTCCTCAAGAGGAACGGCAAGATAATCTTCCGGCACATGATATTTTTGAAAGAGACCTGGTGTGACACGGTTAACGAGTGCATCCGTGCATTGTGCGGACAGCATCACTGCGATTGCAAGTTCAAATGGATTGGCGTGGTTCAGTTCACAATGTGCATCAGGAAACATCTGTTCGATAATTGTAAATATAGAATCAATCTGTTTCTGATTTAAAATTTTTAAATCTCCTTTCAGGCTTTATCCAGCCAGTCATACGCAGGCATTTTTGGAATATGGTTTTCGGACTTCTCGCTTTGAGGCGTACGCGCGGTTTGCTGATGGCGACGAACCTGCGATCCATGCGCTTTTGCTTGTTCCAATGTTCGGACACCATTCTTACGCCAATCAAAGAGAATCCGATCAATATATCTAAAATTGAGTTTCCCAGAAACAACGGATTCCCGTAGCGCTGCTTTAATTAATTGCGGCGAGAAATGATCGTCATCCATCCACATCGCCAGCGTCTCGCATTCAATCGGCGAAAGTGGGCGGCCAAATTCGGTTTCAAATAGCGTGTACAAAGCCTGCTCGTTTCCCGCGACGTGTTCAGAACCCGTTCGATAGACAAATTGGATAAGCTTTTCCCATAAAGGCTGAAGCGAGTAGGATTCTGAATAAATCTGGTTGTCCTTCTTCTGTACAATTGATAAAAAGCCGCGCTGAATCAAATTCTGCAATTTATCAGCACATGTTGTTTCATCAAGAGTCATCCTTCGGCATAAATCATCAAATGTTGGAAAATTGTTCCCATTTATAAGAAAAGAATGAACTTCGATAAGGAGCATACACTCCTGTTCATTCAATCCGATGGCATGATAATTTTCAATAAGGAGCGAAGGCACATTGATTGTCCCTTTTAACATTAAATCAAGTATTAATTTCGTATCCATTCATGACACCTCTTGTTTTATTATAGCATGAACCCAATAAATATGATGCGTATTGGAAGCTTGTAAGAATTGTATATTAGAAAAACTTGGCTTAGCCAAGTCCTATGAACCATGACCAATCCTTAGTTTTTCTTATACTTAATTCCTTTGAAATCTTATGCATTCTATTGTACAAAAGAAAAACGGTGCATGATTTAATCACGCACCGAATTCCTTTTTGCATCTTGTTAGAGAAAATATTTTTTAAAAGACGATCACGGATAAATACGATTCAGTAACCGAGGGAATGGGCTCGCCTCGCGAATATGTTCAAGGCCACAAATCCAGGCAACAGCCCGCTCCAATCCGAGTCCAAATCCAGAATGCGGCACTGTACCGTATTGTCGCAATTCCAAATACCACTTATAAGAAGGATCATTCAAATTAAACTGCTCATAACGTTTTTTCATCAGATCAAGATCATCAATACGCTGGCTACCGCCGATAATTTCACCATAGCCTTCAGGAGCTAACAAATCCGCACAAAGCACGACATCTTCTCGTCCAGGCACTGGTTTCATGTAAAAAGCCTTGACTTTTGTCGGATATTCGGTAACGAAAACAGGCACATCAAAGTGTTCAGCGATTGCTGTTTCATGTGGCGATCCGAAATCATCACCCCATTCAATATCATCGAAACCTTGCTCTTTTAAAAATTCAATCGCCTGATCATAGGTGATACGCGGGAACGGCGCTTTGATTTTTTCCAACTTGGTTGTGTCACGGCCGATTGCTTTCAAATCGTTGGCGCAATTTTTCAACACCTGTGCAACAATATAGCTGACGTAATTCTCCTGTACGCGGAGATTCATCTCGTGATCGCAGAACGCCATCTCCGGTTCTATCATCCAGAATTCTATTAAATGCCGGCGTGTTTTCGACTTTTCAGCACGGAAAGCAGGTCCGAATGAAAAAACTTTGCCGAATGCCATCGCTGCTGCTTCCATATAGAGCTGACCGCTTTGCGACAGATAGGCGTCGCGATCGAAATACTTGGTATGAAACAGGTCGGTCGTACCTTCTGCGGAGCTTCCTGTCAAAATCGGCGGATCCACTTTAATAAAACCATTGTCATTGAAAAAGTCATAAGTAGCCTTAATAATTTGGTTGCGAATACGCAGAATCGCGTGCTGACGACTCGAACGCAACCAAAGATGTCGGTGATCCATCAGAAATTCGACACCATGTTCCTTAGGTGTTATTGGATAATCATGCGCAATCTGAATCACAGATAAGCCAGTCACTGTCAGTTCAAAACCTGACGGTGCGCGCTTATCTTCACGAACAGTTCCTGAAATATAAAGCGAGCTTTCCTGTGTCAGCGATTTTGCATCTTCCCAGACTTGCTCACTGACTTCATTTTTCAAGACAACGCCTTGAATAAAACCGGTACCATCACGTAGTTCAAGGAATTGAATTTTACCGCTTGATCGTTTATTGGCTAACCAGGCGCCGATTGTTACTTCGCCGCCAACATAATTTTTTACTTCTGATATTGTTGCATTCATCTTGCCAGGACCCCCAATAGACATGTATTGCTATAATTATTTTTTATGCTGATGAATAAAATTTTCTATTCGATCGAGAGCCGCTTCAAATTTCTCCAGTGAAGTGGCATAAGACAATCGAATATGCTCCGGTGCTCCGAACCCTGCACCAGGGACCACGGCGACCTTTTCCTCTTCCAGCAGTGCACCGGCCCAATCGCTGACGGATTGGAACCCACATGCTGCACTTGTTTCTGCGATATTTGGAAACAGATAAAAGGCACCTTGTGGTTTCAAGCAGCTGACGCCAGGAAGACTAATGAGACGTGGATAGACGGTATTGAGTCTTTTTTCAAATGCCTCTCGCATCAATTCGACACTTTCCTGAGGGCCATTATAGGCGGCAATTGCCGCGTATTGAGAGACTGAAGCCGGGTTAGACGTACTGTGGCTCGCAACATTCGTCATCGCTTTTATTAGGGCAGCCTCACCTGCTGCGTAACCAATCCGCCAGCCGGTCATCGCATGTGATTTAGAGACACCATTAATAATGATCGTATTCGCTTTAACCGCTTCAGAAAGTTGCGCGATCGAAAAAAATTTATTGCCATTATAAACCAACTTCTCATAAATTTCGTCTGAAATAATCAAAATATCATGTGCCAGACAAAACGCTGCAATTGATGCCAATTCTTCTTTAGAATAAATCATTCCTGTCGGATTGCTTGGTGAGTTTAGGATTAAGGCCCGCGTCTTTTCTGTTACCTTTTGCTCCAGATCAGAAACAGTGATTTTGAAGTGATGATCTTGAGAAGTAACAAGTGTTACTGGTACACCATCAGCTAGTTTCACTTGTTCCGGATAGCTGACCCAGAATGGCGATGGAATGATTACTTCATCGCCAGGATTCAATAAGGCTTGAAAAAGCAAATAGAGCACGTGTTTCGCACCGCTTCCGACAATAATTTCATTCGGTGCAAAATCAAAACCTTGATCCCTTTTTAATTTTTTTATGATTGCCTGTTTGAGTGCAGGCAAGCCGGCTGTCGGCGTATATTTGGTATGGCCAGCTTTAACCGCTTCACACGCGGCATCAATAATAAATTCAGGTGTGTTGAAATCAGGCTGTCCAGCTCCGAGACCAATGACGTCAAAGCCTTGTGCCGCCAATTCACCGGCTTTGGCAGTAATTGCCAATGTACTTGAAGGGGTGATGGTAGAGACGCGGTCAGCTAATTGCATGATTTTCTCTCCTTCTCCGGTTGTCTGTTGTATCTTGCAACACTGCTTAGATATTCAGTATCCGCTGAATTTCTTTGCCTGTGTCAAAATCGATTGAGATGTAATTATACGTATTATTTGGGGCGAGGAAAGTGACCTGCCAAATCGGTTGGCTATTAATCGCGCCAAGACGAATTGAAACAATTTTTTTTACATGAAAGCGCATGCCCTGAAAAATTTGCTGCGCTTTATTTCGAGAGATGCCGCGTCGAACCGCACGAACAATATACGGCGCTTTCTTTTTTTGATCGGGTACCCAAATATACATCGGCACCCCATTTCGTTCACCTTTAACCACTTGATAAGCATTGGTCCCGTGATAATAAGAAACGGAAAGCACTTTATCAATGTGATAATGATTTTGCGCTTTAGCAATGGCGCGGCTTGCTGCTTGCTGTTGGACCGTTTGATTCGTGTGATAAAGATCCCACATTACCCAACCAACTGCAACGACTAGCACGCACAGAATGCTGATAATCCACTTTTTCAAAAAATCACCTGAATTCAAAATAAAAGGTATTCGTAAAACAATTGTTGTTAAATTGGGCATCCGTCTATGGACAACAAGAAAAGCTGTGTAATCTAAGAGCTATTGCTTAACCCAGTGTAATAATTACAGGCCTTACGATTAGCACAGATGGGTCGTTTCCGACAATGCCGATGCCATTGTCAATCAGCTGTTGAATGAGCCACTAATATTATAACAAAAACCTTTTATTTTTTCCCCGTAAAGATAATACTTATTTGGCGCGATAGATGAAAGCATTTAATTCCATTCAATATCCGCAGAATATACACGGGTTATTTCTCCCTGCTCTTTTTCAAGAAGCAGGACGCCGTCATCATTTATCCCAATCGCTTTGCCGGATAGAACGTGTCCGCCAGGCTGACGGACCTTGATTTTCTTTCCAAGACTGGCGGCTCGTCGAACCCATAACGGCTTAATTGCGAGAAAACCTTTGTCCAGGTAGCGGTCATAAAGCGTCTCGAATCGCTTTAGAAAAACTTGTATCAGATGCGAAAGATCATAATGATCACCGGTAATCGCTCGCAGCGAAGAGGCTTTTCCGGCCAGCTCTCCGGAAAACGATTCAGGACTTGTGTTGCCGTTAATGCCGATGCCAATGATAACGGCTTTGACGAAGCTTGATTCCGCTTGAAGCTCAGTCAGAATACCGACGAGTTTCGCATTCTCATAGAGAATATCGTTCGGCCACTTAATCCGGCAGTAGAGACCGGAAACCTCTTCAATGGCGTCGGCGACAGCGACAGCTGTGAGCAGTGTCAGCTGCGGTGTTTTCTCGATTGGCAGTCGCGGTCTAAGGATCAGACTCATCGAGATATTGGTGCCGCGTGTAGATTGCCAGTGATGACCGAGCCGCCCTCTGCCGGCAACCTGTTCGTTGGTCACGACAAGCGTCCCTTCCTCTGCACCATCATCTGCAAGCTCCAACGCTTTTTTCTGCGTAGAGTCCATACGTTCGGAGAAAATAATCGTATGGCCTAGCTGTTTTGTTTCTAGTCCTGTCAGAATTGCCGCCTCATTGACACCATCAGGGGCAGAAATCAATCGATAGCCGCTTTTCTGCAACGCCTCGATTATGTAACCCTCCGCTGTCAATTCACGGATATGTTTCCAGACCGCTGTTCGCGAGCAATCGAGCAGCTGCGAGATTTTTTCACCAGATAAATAGTGTGAGCGGTTTTCGTACAGTAGTCTCAGAATGGCATTTTTTGTTCCTTTTGCCACGCGCTGAACCATTGCTCAATCGAACTCCTTTCATTTGCCAAATGGCCGCAAACGACAGCCCGTTCTGCATCTTCAAGCACAGAGGCGAGCCAAGGCCCGCCCTTTCTGCCAGACCAGTAAAGAAAATCGCGACCGTCTACTGCTAGTTCCTTTGTCGAATGAATCGAACACGCATTCCAAAGACCCGTGATCAATTGGCAGGTTTCATCCGCTTGCGCCAAGGTTTCTTCGCCAATGGCCGTGCGCACACGCTCTACAGCATAGGCCGTTTCCGGAAGCACTTTATAAACCATCCAACGGCTCCAGGATTGTCGACGCCGCTCGTCCAGCACACGTAGCAATTTTTTTACTGCTTTTTTGCGGGCACCTGACCACTTCCACCTTCCCGCGAAAGCGTCTAGTTGATCGTAACCGAGCACTGCGAGAAAAACCGACCATCGTTCTGCTTCACTCTGCAGCATGTCAAAATGGATAGCGTTGAACGCCTCTCTTTGACCCTTTTTTTGCAGCGGCAAATGTTCGATACAATGCGTTTCATATAACAAACCAATTGCCTGCACCGCATTGGGACCGGCAAGCAGACGGGTCATTTCCTGATCCACCCGCTCCATCGACAGTTTCTCGAGCAGAGAGGCATGTCGCGTAAATGCCTCCCTTTCATCACTACCGAGTGTGAAACCAAGTTCCGCGACAAACCGCATACCGCGCAGCATCCGCAATGGATCCTCATTGATTCGTTCTTCGGGGTTGCCGACCATTCGAACGATTTTAGTCCGCATATCGCTCTGCCCGCCAAATTGATCAATGATTTGTCCCGAAAGATCCATCGCTAGAGCGTTCATCGTAAAATCACGACGCATTAGATCTCTATCAAGCGTTCGCTCAAAATGAACCTGATTTGGATGACGAAAATCATCGTACCCTTGTTCGGAACGAAAAGTCGTCACCTCAAAAATTTTCCCCTTATGAAGGACGGCTACTGTTCCGTGCTGCATGCCAATTGGAATCGTTTTATTGAAGAATTGGCACACCTCATCTGGCCGCGCTGAAGTGGCAATGTCGACATCATGAACAGGCCGGCCGAGAAGAAAGTCACGAACCGCGCCGCCGACAGCATAAGCTAAGTAGCCTGCTCTTTCTAATCGCTGAATCACTTCAGCGGCCTCACCAAATGGAAAAGCCATGAAAATCCCTCATTTCTTCAAGCTGTGCGGCCATTAGCTTTCTTTTGAGACTAGATCGCGCCAATGAAATTCGCCATGCTTGAGCGCAAACATTAAAATTTCCGCAGATGCAAGGTTCGTCGCGAGAGGAATGCGGTACACATCGCTTAGACGTAGCAAGGCGTTAACATCTGGTTCGTGAGGCTGCGCTGTAAGCGGATCACGGAGGAAGATAACCAAATCCATCTCATTTGAGGCAATCATCGCACCAATCTGCTGATCGCCGCCTAAAGGACCCGACTGAAAACAATGGATTGTGAGTCCGGTTGCCGCATTGACTTTTTTTCCAGTTGTTCCGGTTGCATAGAGTTCGTGCGCCTTCAGAATATCCTGATAAGCGATGGCGAAATTTACCATCTCTGGTTTTTTCTTATCATGTGCGATTAATGCAATTTTCATAAAGCCTCTCTCCCTTAATTAAGATGGATTGTACGATTTGTATCGCTCGTCTAGCGAGAACCTCACGCAAACAAATTCCTGGTGCATTTCGCGTTAATTAATCAAGAACATTCTCGAGTCCATAGACTAGCGTGTCTAAAGCCATCGATGTTTTGACTGCGTAGGCTACGCCGGTCATGAATGATGCACGATCCATCGAATCGTGTCGCAATGTCAACAATTCACCTTTTCCGCCAAAAAGCACTTCTTGATGCGCGATCAGACCTGGAAGACGAATGCTATGAATTCTCATGCCTTCGTAATCAGCACCGCGCGCGCCTTGAAGTGTTTCTTTTTCATCTGGCGCACCTTGTATCTTCGCTTGTCGTGTTTTACTAATTAATTCAGCCGTCTTGACAGCAGTGCCGGATGGCGCGTCTTTCTTTTTGTCATGGTGCAGCTCGATAATTTCGACATCAGGAAAATATTTTGCGGCCAGCTGGCTGAACTTCATGACGAGAACAGCCCCGATCGCAAAATTAGGCGCAATAATACCACCAAGTTTTTTTGCATCCATCTGTTCTTTAAAAACCGCAACGTCTTCGTTTGTAAAGCCTGAAGTGCCAATTACAGGACGAACGCCATAATCAATTGCCTGTTGCAAATTGTGCTTACCGGATTCCGGATTGGTGAAATCAATCAGTACATCTGGTGCAGTTGCCGTGAACAATTGCTCGATATCTGTGTAGATGCGTGCGTCCGTACCTAAGATCCCGATTTTATCTGCAATTTTTTCTCCATCGTATTTCGTATCGGCTGCACCGACCAATTCGAACTCTGGATGATTCAGGATCATTCGAACCGTTTCCGACCCCATTCTGCCGCGCGCACCAGCAACGGCAATTTTGATTTTTTCTGTCATGTTTTCTCACTCCGTATCCTTTATTCTGGTCCAACGATCTTTATCTCGCGTATTGAACTTGTCCAAAACACTGCCAAGCGCGGAATCGAGATCAATATGTAAACGATTGGCAACACAAATGACGACAAAGAGCAAATCAGCCAATTCTTCCTCAACTGTTTTCTCCGTCTCGCTCGCCTTTTTCGGCTTTTCACCATAATAATGATTGATTTCCCGTGCGAGTTCGCCGAGCTCTTCGGTGAGCCGTGCCATCAATGCCAGTGGCGAAAAATAGCCTTCTTTGAATTGGCTGATATAGCGATCAACATCCTGTTGGCGCTCTGCCAATGATTTTCCCATAAAAATTCCCCCTGAATAAGCCATTTCTCCCCCACTCATTTTATATTAGATAGCTGGTACACGCAAAGGGCGCTTACAATTATTTCTCCTTTGTTAAAATCTGCTTTTGTTTTTAATCGTTTATTGCCATGTATTCGCTTGCCGGGAGTAGGAGCTAAAGTAATTTCATCACCTTTAAATTTTTAAATTTAAAGGTACATGAAAACACTAAAGTCAGATCGCGTATTCGTGGATTTTGAAACAGCGCCACATTTCCATTTTTCAAAACAATTTTACATTAACGGAACGTGTTGAAGCGGGGGTGTATTACGCTTATGATAGGATTGCTAAGTTGTTTCCAGTTTCCAGAAGGATGTGTGTCTATTGAAGCTTGATTTAAAAACGAAAGAAGTACTCTTTATATTACTCGGTGCCGCTCTCTATGCATTTGGACTCGTCAACTTTAATATGAAAAACCAACTGGCGGAAGGCGGCGTGACCGGCATTGCATTGATTCTTTATAATTTACTGCACATCGATCCAGCGTTCAGTAATATTGCCCTAAATATCCCGCTTTTTTTCGCTGGGTGGAAATTCTTTCGCAGAAATGAATTTATATATACGCTACTCGGGACATTTTCTTTATCAGGGTTCCTTTTTATATTTCAGCATTTATTTGCCTTTAATTTCACCCTTCGCCATGATTTATTCTTAGCCGCACTCTTTTCTGGCGTGTTCATCGGCGGCGGTCTCGGAATCATTTTCCGCTACGGCGGAACAACAGGAGGTTCTGATATTGTTGCCCGAATTACACATAAACGCTATGGTTGGTCAATGAGCAAAACGATGCTTGTAATCGACGCCACGGTCATCGTTGTCTCGCTGGTTTACCTCGATTATCGTCAGATGATGTATACCCTCGTCGGCGTTTTTGTCGGTGCCCGGATGATTGATACGATTCAGAAAGGGGCGTACGCTGGCAAAGCGGTGATGATTTTCTCACGGAAAAGCGATGAAATTGCCAATAAAATCATTGACTCACTCGATAGAAGTCTGACCTTAATCGATGGAAAAGGCGGTTACACGCGCCGAGAAATGAACGTCCTCTATTGTGTGGTCAGCCGAAATGAAGTCTTTCGTTTGAAAAATTTGATCCAAGAAATTGATCCGGAGGCTTTTGTAACCGTTAATGATGTCCACGAAGTTTTCGGAGAAGGATTCACCATTGATAAATCTCTAGCTAATTCGACTGATAAATAAACCAAAGAAGCCGAAACGGCTTCCTTTTTATAAGATAAGAATGTATAAGATTTTCTAAAAAAAATGGAGCGAAGGCGCGAGACGCCTGCGGGAAGAGCGAGCCAAGTGAGACCCCGCAGATTCTAGCTTGTCTGAGGAGACGCGCGGCGCCCGCGGCAAGCGAGCAGCCGGAGCGCAATTTTGCAAAAAAAGACTTGGCTACGCCAAGTTAATCTTAAAAGAATAAAAGGTATTTGATTTTGTGGCAAAATATGGCGAAGACGTTTTGACGCCCGCGGCAAGCGAACACATAGCAATAAACGATTAAAAATAACAAAAGATTTTAACAAAGCCTATAAGAAAAGAAAGTAAGGGTAGAAAAACTAAAGCCTTGCCATCGTTCAGAGGACCTTGCGTTTTTCCGTTTCAAATAGCGCTTATCAAAGACTGAGCATGGCACCGATCGCACCGCAATAGGAGCCATGTGGCAAGATATAGGGATGCATCCCGCAAAATTGACTATAAGAATCAACAATTTTTACCATCAGCGGATTAGCTACAAATGTGCTGCCAATATAGACGATATCCTGCAGACTTTCTTTTTGAGCAGCGAGAATCGCTAGCGTACTCACTGTTTCAGCAACAAGGCCGACGACAGCAGCTGCTTGATCAGCTGGCGAATACTTCAGTGATTCCTGCACACGCCCAAAATTACTCGCAGTCAAATCGCCCGGTATCGGCGGTTCAGCACCCGCATAAAGTTGGGCGACTGTTACGTCAATGTTGTCACGTCTTCCAGTCGCGCTGAGTTGGATAAATTGTTCAAAATCATTGATTCCCAACATTATTCCGGATAAGCCCATCAGCGTCCCTCCGCCGACGCCCGACCCGCCAATTCGCGCAGCATCTTTATTTCGAACGACATGGAGTGATGTACCCGTACCGACATTAGCAAGAATATAATTCGTCGGTACCGGGTTATCCCCTTTACTTAGCAGCCACTCTGCGCCTTGGAGGGAAGCATCAAATTCAGGGATGTGTGTCCAATCAACACTTTCTAGAGATTCCGCCAATTTCTGGGCGCCACCCCCTGTCAGACAGAATTCAGCGCCGTCATAGTGAGTCTCTAGCCACCTCGCGCAAGAAATAGGGTCATTGGAGGAGAATATACGGAAAACCGGTTGGCTTGCTGTCTGAATGGCGAGTTTGATAAGTGTACCGCCGGCATCTATTCCAATCTTAAATGGTGTGTGCATCGCTAACCTTCTTTTCAAACAATCATCTTTTTCTTTTCAAGAACTCTTGATACAGATAAAATACAACTATCTGTTGACATATATAAGCAATTTTATCGCTTTAATCTCTTTTTTGAAAGAAGGCAATTTATGAAATTTTCATCCGGAACTTCAGATCGAAAAAAAGGTGCGTTATACACGTTCAGCGCTTTTACATTATGGGGGCTGTTTCCAATTTACTGGAAACTGATTCAAAATGTTTCAGCTTTGGAAATTCTCTCACACCGAATTTTTTGGTCTTTTATTTTCATCGTATTTCTCATTATCATTGAACGCAAAACGGCGCGCATTCATAGGGTTTGGTGCCAGCTTGCCGCAAATCCGCGACAGCTTGGTTTTGTTCTGCTTGCATCTGTTCTAATTAGCGCCAACTGGCTGATCTATATTTGGGCCGTTAATAACGGTCATGTTGTTGAATCGAGTATGGGGTATTATATTAATCCACTCGTTAGCGTCTTGCTCGGCATTATTTTTCTTAAAGAAAGGCTGAACCGCTGGCAGACAATCGCTCTGCTTCTCGCAGCAGCAGGGGTGCTTGTTCAGACGATCGGTTTCGGTGGATTCCCATGGATTGCCCTTTCACTCGCACTCACATTTGGTTTCTACGGATTGACAAAGAAAATGATTCTCATCGATGCCATGATTGAATTGACTTTTGAGACGCTGTGCATGCTGCCGCTAGCTTTTATTTACCTCGCCCATCTTCAAATAGCGGGGACGTTGGCTTTTGCTTCTGGTCCCTTGCTGCAAACCGTATTGCTGATCGGGACGGGCATCGTTACGGCAGTGCCACTCTTGCTTTTTGCTGAAGGCGCGCAGCGTATCACCTTGACCATGGTTGGGTTTTTCCAGTATGTCTCGCCTACATTAACCTTGATAATTGGCCTTCTTGTCTTTCATGAACCCTTTACAATGATTCAGTTTTTCTCTTTCGCCCTAATCTGGGCTGGACTTCTTGTCTTCTCGTTCAGCAGTTTTCCACTTATGAAAAAGCGAAGGCATTTACCTTTTTCTGCAATCGAGTAGGAGGAAGCCTTCGGCTTCCGACCTCTCACACCACCGTGCGTACGGTTCCGTACACGGCGGTTCCATAATTTACACGCATACG
>NZ_JAFBEV010000011.1 GCF_016908935.1 Sporolactobacillus spathodeae
AGGCGCGAGACTCCTGCGGGAAGAGCAGGCCAAGGGAGACCCCGCAGGCAATACGACTGTCTGAGGAGGCTCCCGGACTGCCCGCGGAAAGCGAGTGCCAGAAGCGTCCAGTACAGACAAAACAGGTATCTAAGGCGAACAATTGAGTTTTACTGCGCCATAAAAATAAAGGAGTGTGTATGATGCTGCAAGAGAAGTTGCATGAATTAAGGCAAAAGGCCGAAGAGAGCATTAGGCTAGTCGCCGATCTAAAACAGCTACAAGAAATTCAAGTTCACTTTCTCGGGAAGAAAGGACCTATGACTGAAATAATGAAAGGAATGGGCAAGCTCTCAAAAGAAGAACGCCCAGTCATCGGCCAATTGGCAAACGAGGTTCGCCAAGGAATTACCGGATTAATTGAGGAAAAAAAGAAGGAGCTAGAAGCAGCAATCCTCGAACAAAAGCTCAGCAAGGAAAAGATTGACGTCACTTTACCCGGCCGGAAAGCCCCCGTTGGCAGCCACCACCTGCTTGGTTCTGTAATTCGCGATGTTCAGGATTTGTTTATCGGCATGGGCTTCTCAATTGCCGAAGGTCCTGAAGTCGAAACAGATACCTACAATTTCGAAAAACTAAATCTACCGAAAAACCATCCGGCACGCGATATGCAAGATTCGTTCTATTTGTCGGAAGATATCCTGCTGCGCACCCATACGTCACCGATGCAGGCGCGGACGCTTGAAGCACACCATGGCAGGGGACCGGTTAAGATCATCTGTCCGGGCAAGGTTTACCGCCGCGATAATGACGATGCCACACACTCACATCAATTCATGCAGATTGAAGGTCTCTATGTGGATCGCAATGTCCGCTTGAGTGATTTGAAGGGCGTGCTGACAGTTTTTGCGAAACACGTATTCGGCGCAGATCGTGAAATTCGTCTCAGGCCGAGTTTCTTCCCATTTACCGAACCCTCGGTTGAAATGGATATCTCCTGCTTCCGCTGCGGCGGCCACGGTTGCAATGTCTGCAAAGGAACCGGCTGGATTGAAATCCTTGGTGCCGGTATGGTTCATCCCAATGTGTTGCGGATGTCTGGTTTCGATCCGGCTGTTTATAGCGGATTTGCCTTTGGCATGGGACCGGAACGCATCGCCATGCTGAAATACGGCATCGAGGATATTCGCCATTTCTATACGGATGATAGTCGCTTTCTCAGTCAGTTCAAACGATCTTAAGAAAAGCTGACGCGCTGTCCAAAACAGCTGATCACGGTTTGCTGTCCGCTGATCGAAAAAATAGTGGCTACCGCTGCCTAAGATTAATAAAAAGGAGATTGAAATCATGCTTGTATCGTATAAATGGTTGCAGGATTATGTCGATTTAAACGGCGTAACCCCTGAAGAACTGGCAGATCGAATTACCAATGCCGGAATCGAAGTGGAACACCTGGATTATCCGGGCAAAGGTCTCGAAAAAATCGTCATCGGTCAGGTGCGTACTTGCGACGTAGTACCTGAGGCACCGAAACTACATCTTTGTCAGGTAGCTGTTGGAACTGAGACCTTGCAGATTGTTTGCGGGGCACCGAATGTAGCTGCTGGTCAGAAAGTACCTGTTGCTTTGCCAGGCGCGACAATTGGCGGCGGGAAGAAAATCGAACGGACAATGCTTCACGGCAAGGAATCAAACGGAATGATCTGTGCCTTAAGTGAATTAGGTGTTGATAATAATTTTGTGCCGAAAGAGTATGCTGACGGTATTTACTATTTTGACTCGGATGTTCCGGTCGGCGCCGATGCGCTTCCGTACCTCAATCTTGACGACGCCATTCTAGACTTGGACATTCTCGTCAGCAGTGCACATTGCATGAATATGATTGGCATCGCCTATGAAGTCGGCGCGATTCTTGATCGACCGGTTCATCTACCTCAGCCGCAAGTCGCCGAAGTAACTGAAACGACCGCGTCTCGCGTGCGCGTGGCTGTGGATCCGGCTGCTGCCGATAAGGTTCCTTATTACGGCGCCCGAATGATTGAAGACATTAAAATCGCCCCCGCTCCGCGCTGGTTGCAGCTGCGTCTGATTGCTTCAGGCGTCCGGCCAATCAATAATGTCGTCGATATTGCCAATTATGTAATGCTCGAATATGGCCAGCCGCTACATACATTCGACTATGACGCGTTCGGTTCGGATCAGGTCTATGTCCGCTTAGCCAATGAAAATGAGCAGGCAGTGACTTTGGATGACCAGGCACGAACGCTTCGCGCGAGCGATCTGCTGATTACTAATGGAAAAACGCCGGCGGCTATTGCCGGCGTCATGGGTGGCGAAAGTTCGGAAGTGCGGTTAACCACAACGCGTGTCCTGCTTGAAGCGGCAATTTTCGATCCAATTACAGTGAGAAAAACATCGGCGCACCTTGGTCTCCGAACCGACGCCAGTAGCCGTTATGAAAAAAAGGTTGATCGGAATCGCGTGGTGCCGGCAGCGAATCGTGCCGCCGACCTGCTGAGTCGCTACGCCGATGGAAAGATCCTTGGCGGGATGGTTGAAGTCGGTTCACGTACGGAAGCTGAGACGGTGATTCAGATGCCATGGCAGAAAATCAATGCAGTGCTTGGCTCAGACTTGCCGTATGAAAAGATCGTCGGGATCCTCGAACGGCTTGATTTTTCTGTCGAAAGAGATCGCGATCAAATCGTGGTCACCGTCCCGAGCCGTCGTTTCGATGTCTCAATCCCAGAAGATCTTGTAGAAGAAGTCGGACGAATTTACGGGTACGCCCATATCTCGGCAACATTGCCCGAAGGAACGACAAAATATGCCGGCTTGACGAGTTACCAACGACTTCTGCGACGGACAGAAAATTTAATGGAAGGCATGGGCCTCTCTCAGGCTTATACCTATTCGCTGACAACTCTAGATAAAGCGGCGGCTTTTACGGTGCATGAAAGTCTCGCGCCGTCGCGCGTGGACTGGCCAATGAGCGAAGAACATGAAGGTTTGCGTGAAAGCATTGTGCCGCAATTGATTGATGTGATTCACTATCATAATAACCGGCAGATGCCAGACGCCGCGTTCTATGAAATGGGTAAAGTCTTCATTCCTCAGGATGGCACCGTCCGACCGGCGGAAGAGGAACATCTAGCGGGCGTAGTAACCGGTCATCTTACCGAACGCAGTTGGGAAGGCGAAGCAAGACCAGTAGATTTTTACACCGTGAAAGGGCTTGTCGAATCATTTTTTGAGATGCTCGGTGTCAGTGGTCGGATCAGCTATCGACCGAACGCGCGCAAGGGACTCCATCCCGGACAAACCGCAGATGTGTGGTTTGATGACCACGTCATCGGTTATATCGGCGCGCTGCATCCGCAGGTTCTCAAAGCGCATGATTTAAATGAAACCTTCGTATTCGAGCTGGAAGTGGAATCGCTGCTACGCGGCCAACAAGCTGAGATTGTCTATCATGCCTTGCCACGCTTCCCGTCGATGTCGCGGGATATCGCGCTCGTAGTAAAGAAAACGGTGCTGGCTTCCTCACTGGAAAAGGTTATTCGTGAAAATGGCGGTGAATTGCTGCAACAAGTTCATCTCTTCGATGTTTATCAGGGGAACCATGTTGCTAGCGATGAAAAATCGCTCGCATTCTCACTCGTCTACTTTGATCCGGAACGCACATTGACGGATGACGAAGTCAGTGTGGTGCACACCCGCATTTTGGACGCATGCAAGGAAAAATGCGGCGCTGTACTTCGCGGATAAGCACGAACTAAATCGATAAATAGGTATAGACAAGAAAGCAGCCGGATCATAGTGATCCAGCTGCTTTTTTCGTGAAAAATGTAAGTCTATGATTTTGAATCCGCTGCTCCCCCCCTGCCCGCGGCAAGCGAGCAGCCGAAGCGCAATGTTACAAAAGAAAGTATAAGGATTTTTGCACAATAATGCAGCGCAGGTGCGAGACGCCTGCGGGAAAAGCGAGCCAAGTGAGACCCCGTAGATTCCGGTTTGTTTGAGGAGGCTCACGGATCGCCCGCGGCAAGCGAGCGACCGGAGCGTAATTGAAGCAAAAAGGATTTGGCTACGAGGTTTATATCAAAAAGGTAAGAATTATAAGATTCTGAACAAAAAATCATCCTTTGGTGCTCTTCTCATGAAGCGGCAGATGTACCGATTGGTGGTTAAAACGGAAGCGCTGTAAAACCGGGACTACATCGATTTCCATCAATAGCAGAGAAATCGTAATCAGTAAGCCGCCTGCGACCAGATGCAATGACCAATGATCATAACCGAAAAAGATTGAGAACAAACTGCCAAACACACCTTCAAGCATCATAATCAACCCGGCAGAAGCAGCCGATGTAAATTTTTGCGCTGAAACCTGAATCGCCTGACCGATGAATGAACAGAAAATAGATACATAAAGCAGCGGTATTATTGCACTAGACCAGTCAATCGACAATAGTTGACTGGGTCCCTCAAAAAGAAAATAAATCAAGCCACCGGCAGCTTGAACGATTGCTAGCATAAAAGTAATACTCTGTGCATTGGCATGTTTGGCGCCATTGGAAAGGATAACAATTGATCCGGCATAAAAAAATGCACAAATCAATGAGAAAAAGTCGCCGCGATTCATGCTAAATTGAGCGCTGATCCCTGTGAGAAGCGCCATGCCGATGGTGCAGAGCGCAATGGCAACAAAGCTTTTAAATTGCACCCTTTGCCGGTATATGATCCAGGCGATGAAAGGAATAATGACGACATAAGCCGAAGAGATAAATGCATTTTTTGACGGTGTCGTGTAGGCAACACCGATTGTTTGCGTAATGAAACCGGCAGAATTCAAAAGTCCCGCAAATAAACCGATCTTGAATTCCTTGAGTGACATCCGGAGAATATTTTTAGAAAAGAAAGCGAACGCGAGCATGGTGAAAAGCGTTCCACGAAAAAAATTGATGAAACCGGGTGTTGCCTGAGCATTAATCGCAAATTTAAGGACAACAAAACCTGAGCCCCAAAGTATTGAAGTAAATAAAAGCAAGAGATTCGCTCGGGTTCTTGTCATCTCTTTCTCCCTTTCTCATAAATAAAGAATGTTTAAGATTTTATGCAAAAAAAAATGGAGTGCAGGCGTGATACGCTTGCGGGAAAAGTGAGCTAAGTGGCCATACAAAGTTTATCAAAAAGAAGATTGTACTGCTCGGCGACAGCCGATTCCATTATAGCATCAAATACAGTGCTGTCGTGAGCGGGATTTTTCAAAACAGGCGAGTTTTGATATGATTAAGTGGAAATTTTTATCGGACAAAGAATTAGACTCCCTGTTTTGACTGGGAGCCGCGAATGATGTAGAAACAGGCCATGCAAAGGGTGGCAAAGTATTTAAGGATGGGATGACGTATGCTACTTAATTTGATTATCTTATTAATCCTTGTTTCCGGACTGTTCACAGGTTATCGAAGAGGCTTGATTCGCCAGATCATCCGTCTCGCCGGATTCATTGTTTCCTATATGGTTGCCATCAGCTTTTTTAAACAACTGGCGCCGGTGCTGAAACCGCTGATTCCATTTCCGGGCTCAGCAGCGCAAAGTAATTTTTCTGCTCTTCTAGGCGCCATAAATGTACAGACTTTTTATTACCAGGCGATTGCTTTTATTCTGCTGTTTCTTGCGGCAAAAATCCTTTTGACACTTATCGGCTCAATGCTCGGCTTTGTTGCCGCGCTGCCGATTCTTCGGCCGATCAATCATTTGTCAGGGGCGGCGCTTGGTTTTGTCGAAGTCTATCTCATTATTTTTCTGTTGCTCTATGCCGGCTCACTGATGCCGGTAGTCGGGGTACAGTCGGCGATTCATGGATCATCGCTCGCCCAGTCAATCATTGGCCATACACCGGTATTCTCAAATATGCTGAAATCAATGTGGGTTGCGCTTATTACGATTAACTAAGTGGGTGTCTCAACTTAACGTCGTTTTTTCTGAGCGAAAACCATGTGCTCACGTCAAGCGACTACATCGCCAATCAAATGATTAGTTGTAACAGTTAATTTTACAGAGACTGAATCAAAATGTGTTTCGATAGTTTGGAAAAGAAGAGGTTTCGGATGGATAAAAAGGAAATCGCAGACCATTTAAACCGTATTGCATTGTATCTCGAAATCCGCGGAGAAAATTCGTTCAAAATCGCGGCATACCGGCGAGCGGGTCAAGTGCTTGAGGACGATCCGCGTCCGCTCACAGCGATTGATGATTTCAGCAAAATGAAAGGCATTGGCAAAGCAACCGCGCAAGTGATTGCCGACTATATGGCAACTGGCGAATCTGCTGTACTCCATGAATTGCAGCAGCAGTTGCCGGAAACGTTGCTCGATTTGCTGCGGGTTCCAGGACTCGGGGGCAAGAAAATCGGGAAATTGTATCAGCAGCTCGACGTTCGCGATTTGGCGAGCTTACGAGAAGCTTGCCAAACGGGAAAAGTGCGGACGTTGGCGGGCTTCGGGGAAAAAACTGAATGGAAGATACTACAAGCTATAGCAAATCTGGACGAACGGCCGAAAGAATTACCGATTGCATATATGTTTGGACTGGCAAAACAGATTGAAGCTGTGCTCGATCCAATCGCTGAGATTTGCCGCTTTTCGCCTGCTGGCAGTATCCGGCGCGGAAAAGAAAAAATGAAGGATCTGGACTTTGTCGTTGAAACTTCTGATCCTGAGAAAGCAGCACAGGCGATACTGGACCGATTGGCATATCAGGAAATTGTCGGTCGCGGTGACGCGAAGATGACGGTGCTGCTCAGCGATCCGTACCATGTTTCTGTTGATTTTCGGTTTGCAATGCCTGATGCGTATATCACGACATTGCATCACTTTACCGGATCCAAGGATCACAATGTATTGCTCCGCCATCTGGCGAAAGAACGCCATGAAAAAATCAGCGAATACGGTATTGAAACTAGTGATGGCAAGCGACTGACTTTTCAAGATGAAAAAACGTTCTACCAGCATCTGGGCTTAAACTATATTCCGGCGCCGGTACGTGAAGGCGGCGATGAAGTCGAACAGGCGCGACAGGGCACACTCAATCTTGTCGACATAAATAGGGTACAGGCTGATTTGCACATGCATTCAGACTGGAGCGACGGCTCAGCGTCAATTGAAGAAATGGTGGAGGGAGCAAAAGCACGCGGCTACCGATATGCCTGCTTGACCGATCATTCGCGTTCGCTTCGTGTCGCAAACGGACTCAGTATCGAACGATTGCGCCGCCAATTACATGAAGTGGCAGATCTAAACGCACGGCTGAGCGACTTTCACTTATTTACCGGCACTGAGATGGATATTCTTGCCGATGGTTCGCTGGATTATCCAGACGATGTGCTGGAACAGCTTGATTTTGTGATTGCGTCGATCCATTCATCGTTTGCTCAGCCGCAGTCACAGATTATGAAGCGGCTTGAGAATGCCTGTCGCAATCCGTATGTGCGCCTGATTGCTCATCCGACCGGCCGCTTGCTCGGCAAGCGAAACGGATACGCGGTCGATTTGCCACGCCTCTTCGCTTTGGCTCGAGAAACGGGAACGGGACTCGAAATCAATGCGAGTCGGAATCGACTGGATCTTTCAGCTGATTGGGCGCGGCAAGCACAGAAAGCCGGTGTGAAACTGGCGATTAATACGGACAGTCATTCACGCACTGGTCTCGCGGAGATGGTACTTGGCGTGCGGACCGCGCAGCGCGGCTGGATACGACCCGAAACGGTACTGAATACAATGGGCTTGGCGCAATTTACAACTTTTTTAAAAAAGAAAAAGCCAGTTTAATGGAAGATGCAGAGGCCTGCACAGCAGGCCTTGAAGGGGATGAATGCAAGTGAATAAACATGCGCTGAACGCGTTGGAATACGATAAAATTAAGCAACAGCTGATGAATTATACGGCTTCATCGCTTGGAAAAAGCCGAATTGAGACGCTTGCTCCGGCTGGCGACTTACAGACTGTTCGCCGCCTCCAGGAAGAGACAGATGAAGGGGCGACGGTACTGCGTTTGCGCGGATCGGTTCCGTTCGGCGGTATTTCAGATGTCCGCCAGAGTTTGAAACGTTCGAAAATCGGCGGTATGCTGCTAGCCAGAGAATTGATCGATCTTGCCGACACAATTCGCGGTATTCGACTGATGAAAAATTTTATTTTTGACCTAAAAGAGGACAAGGAACTGGAATTGCCGATTCTCTCAGAACTTGTCGCACCGATGGAAGCACCAGGTGGGCTTGAGCGTAAGATTCGCAGCGCGATCGATGATCAGGGCGGTGTCATGGATTCTGCTAGCACGGCTTTGCGTCATATCCGTGGCCAGATTCGCACGTTTGACAGCCGTGTGAAGCAGAAGCTGGAGAATATTGTCCATTCAAGTGGAAAAATGCTTTCCGAAGCGCTGATTACGATCCGCAACGATCGTCAGGTAATTCCGGTTAAACAGGAATATCGTGGCTCATTCGGCGGTATTGTCCATGATCAATCGGCATCTGGCGCAACACTTTTTATCGAACCGCAGTCCATTGTCGATCTGAACAATCAACTGAGCGAGGCAAGGGCGAAAGAGCGGCATGAAATTGAACGCATCTTGCGCGAATTATCCGCGGAAACGTCCGAATACGCAGATGGTTTACTTGATGCGGTGGAACGGCTTGCAGATCTCGATTTTATTTTCGCAAAAGCTTCTTATGCGCATCAAATGAAAGCGACGCGTCCAAAGTTGAATGATACAGGGTTGATTCGGCTGAAAAAGGCGCGCCATCCGCTAATCGATCCGAAAAAAGTGGTACCGATCGATGTCGTTTTTGACGCGCAAACCCATGCGCTGATCATTACCGGACCGAATACCGGTGGCAAGACAGTCTCGCTCAAAACAACGGGTTTGCTTGCATTGATGGCGCAGAGCGGGCTACAGATTCCAGTTGAAGAAGGCTCAGAGATCAGCGTTTTCAATAAAGTATTTGCTGATATCGGTGATGAACAGTCGATCGAACAAAGCCTGAGTACGTTCTCCTCGCATATGACCAATATCGTCTCAATTTTGAAAGACGTCGATTTTCAAAGCCTCGTGCTTTTTGATGAACTAGGGGCAGGAACGGATCCGCAAGAAGGCGCTGCGCTATCGATTGCGATTCTTGACGCGGTCTACGGCCGCGGGGCGACAATTATCTGTACCACGCATTATAGTGAGTTGAAAGCTTACGCTTATGAGCGGACCGGTGTGATGAACGCGAGCGTCGAATTCGATGTAGAGACGCTCAGCCCGACCTATCGCCTGCTGCTCGGCATCCCAGGACGCAGCAATGCCTTTGAAATTTCACGGAAACTGGGTCTTCCATCTGAGATCATTGACGGCGCTCGATTGCAAATCAGTCGTGAGACGAATCAAATAGACAAAATGATTGCTTCACTGGAACAGAATCGTAAGCAGGCAGAGCAGGAAGTCGAACAAGCTAGGCTACTGAAACACGAAGCTGAGGAAAAGGAAGCCGTGCTCACGAAAAAGTTGACTGATCTCGAGCGGAATCAAGATAGGATTCTGGAGGAAGCACGCGTGAAGGCGGAGCAGGCGGTTAAAGCAGCACGGCAAGAAGCGGACACAATCATCGCGGAGCTACGCGGCTATCGGCATCACGGTTCAGTGAAGGAGCATCAGCTGATTGACGCCAAGACGAAGCTGTCACATGCACTTGACGCGCTTGACTCAAGCGGCAAGGTGAAACCGTCTGTGACGGCGAAACCTGCGGAAACAGGGTTTAAAGCCGGTGATCCGGTCAAAATCATCAGTTTTGGACAAAACGGTTATATTGTTGAAAAAATCAATGACCGGGAATATCTCGTTCAGGCTGGCATTTTGAAAATGAATGTCCGCGACGCAGACTTGAAGCGAATCAAAGAAGAAAAAAAGATCAAGCCAGTGGTCAATATCCGCACCGCAACGCAGACGGTTCGTCCGGAACTCGATTTGCGCGGCGAACGCTATGAAGACGCCATGCTTAAGGTGGAAAAATATCTCGATGAGGCGATGCTCGCGGGTTATCAAAGAGTCTCGATTATTCATGGGAAGGGAACCGGTGCACTGCGCCATGGTGTAACAAAGCTGTTTGAACGGCATCCGCGCGTCAAATCATTCCGGCTTGGCGCGGAAGGGGAAGGCGGCAGCGGGGTTACCGTTGTTGAGTTCAAGTGATCTAAATTTTTGTTGTTTGCTTGAAGCGGAATAATAGCATCTGAAATCGGGAGATGCTATACTTTGAGACATAAAAGGTATGAATTATTAAGGAGGCTGTTTTTAATATGGCAATCAGTCAAGTCAATGACGCAAATTTCGCAGAAGAAACATCAAAAGGAATCGTTGTTGCCGACTTTTGGGCAACATGGTGCGGCCCTTGCAAGATGATGGCTCCGGTTCTTGAAGATGTTGATTCTGAATTAGCGGATAAAGTAAAAATCGTTAAATTGGATGTTGACGAAAATCAAGCAACTGCTAGCAAATACGGTGTGATGAGCATACCGACACTGTTCATTTTCAAAGACGGTGAAATTGCAGACAAGGTTGTCGGCTTTACACCGAAAGAAGCCTTAGTTGCCCGCATTAATCAGCAGCTTGCTTAAACGGCAGTCAATTCAAAAAGTCGCGTTCGGGACGTAAAAACATCCTGAATGCGGCTTTTTTTGTCCAATCGCCAGAAACGCGCCATCCGAAGCACAAGTGGTGTAAAAGAGGATTTGGCTTTCGAAGTTTTTTTTAAGAAGAAAAAATATGACTTTTGCGTAAAAATACAGCGAACAGCCGGAGCACATTTGCTGCAATCTGTTTTTCTCATGTCATCAATTGTAAAACATCTGAATTCATAACGGAATTGTATTGACCGAATCGGTCGATAGATATATGATCAATCTGTAAACCGAATTGGTCGAAGGGAGTTGAGGCCGTGGACGATTTTGATAATTTTATCAGTTTGCCTGAAGAAAAAAAGCAGGCAATTATCGATGGCGCGCTGCGGGCATTCGGCGCCACGGGTTACAAAAAAACATCAACAGCAGAAATTGCCGCTGAGTCAGGTATTTCTAAAGCGATGGTTTTTCATTATTTTGGAACCAAAAAGAAACTTTATCTCTATTTACTGCAAATGTGCGGCAATATGATTATTGATGCACTGAATAACAAAATGGATAGGAACGTCACTGATTTCTTTGATCGGATCAAGCAAGCTGGCGATATCAAAATGGAATTGATCAAGCAACAGCCGGCGATACTTTCTTTTTTGCTTCGTGTCTATTTTGAAACGGCAGCGGAGGTACGCGATGCGATTAAGCAATTTTTAACGGATAAGCAGTTTATCGATTTTCGCGATCGGCTGGCATTTGCAGGCATGGATGGATCAAAGTTCAAAGACGATGTCGATCCAAAATTGATTCTAAAAATGTTGGTTTGGATGTCGCAGGGCGCATTAACGGATTTGACACGTGCGACTGATTTTGATTTGGAAACTTATTACAAAGATTTCACCGACTGTCTCAATTTATTAAAAAAAGCTTTTTATAAATAAAGATTTAGGGGAGGCTCTGAGATCATGAACGTTATCGAAATCCATCATCTGACAAAGAATTACGGAAAGTCGCGAGGGATTACGGACGTCAGTCTGAGCGTTGCTGAAGGGGAGATTTTCGGATTTATCGGGCCCAATGGTTCGGGGAAATCGACAACAATCCGGACGCTACTGGGATTAATTCACCCCGCCAGCGGAACAGCAGCTATTTTCGGAAAAAGTTGCTTCGAGCATCCAGAAATCCGTCAGCAGCTGGGTTATCTGCCTTCAGAAGTTTTTTATTACGAGAATATGCGTGTGCTTGATCTGCTGAACTACTCGGCAAGCTTCTATAAAAAAGATTGCAGCAAGCGGATTCGAGAACTGGCAGCGGTCATGAACCTAGACTTGACTAAGAAAATCAGTGATTTGTCCTATGGCAATAAGAAAAAAGTTGGCATTGTCCAGGGATTGCTGCATGAACCGAAGCTGATTATTCTTGACGAACCGACTGGTGGACTTGATCCGCTGATGCAGCAGAAATTCTTCGAGCTGATTCGCGAGGAAAAACGCAAAGGAGCCACTGTTTTCTTTTCCTCGCATATTCTCAGCGAGGTCCAGAAACTTTGCGATCGCGTGGCATTTATTAAGGAAGGGCGCATCCTTCGCCAGGAAAAAATGAGCGATTTGCAGGAAAACACCTATAAAAGGATTAGCATCGAATTAAACCAGGAAACGCGTCCAGAAATCTTTCAGCTGGAGGGCATCAGCGATCTGCAAATCAAAAATAAGATGGTCAAATTTATTTTCAAAGGAAATATCAATCAGGTGACAGCAATGATCGCTGAACTGGATTTGCGTAATCTGACAATCGGTGAGCCTGACCTTGAGGAAATCTTTCTTCACTACTATGAAAAGGAGGGTTGACCCGCCATGAATATCTATCTGCATGAGCTCCGGTCACTTCGCAAATCAGTGCTGATCTGGACGCTTGTTCTGATTGGCCTGGCGGCGCTCTACCTATCAATTTATCCGAGCATTGTCCACGATGCAGACGGCTACAGAAAGCTGCTTGCGACCTATCCACCGGCCGTACGTGCTGCTCTTGGAATTAATTTAAATACGATCCTCTCGATCAACGGTTACTATGGCATGATTTTTTCATTTGTGACCCTGTGCGGCACGATCCAGGCGATGAATCTTGGCCTTTCGGTTTTGTCGCGGGAGTCGCGTGAACGAACCGCGGATTTTTTACTGGTTAAACCGGTCGCCAGGCGATCGATCGTCAGCGCCAAATGGCTGGCGGGTCTGACAGCATTGCTTGTGACTGACCTCGTGTATTACGGCGTGCTGCTATTGCTTGTCGATTGGGTGAAGAAAAGTAACTATGACGGAGAAATATTTTTGCTGATCAACCTGACGCTATTATTTCTGCAAATGATTTTTTTCGCACTTGGTTTGCTGATCTCTGTCTTTTTCAATAAGCTGAAATCGGTGTTGCCGCTCTCGCTTGGAACCGTTATTGGCTGGTATATGATTGGCGCGTTGCTCGCAAGCGGGAAAGAATCGGATACGGTTCGGTATTTTTCACCCTTTAATTTTTTCCCGCCGAGTGAGATTATTCAGCATGCTGGCTATCAGGGTCATTATCTGACGCTTACTCTTTGCTTTGTGGTGCTCGCGCTTGCGATTAGTTACCTTGTTTATTCGAAAAAAGATATTCATTCGGTCAGCTGAAATCGAACGCTACAGGAGGTGATCCCTAATGAATTTAGTTTTCATGGAATTGAAGGCCTATCGCAAATCGTTGATCATCTGGAGTATTTGTATGGTACTTGGTGTTTACAGCGGCATGGTCAAATATCCAACCTATTCATCCGATCATGCAGCGAACGACGTATTGCAGCAGTTGCCACGGACGATGCGCGCGCTATTCGGAATGGGTTCATTGAATGTCTCGGTGATGAGCGGTTTTTTCGCTTTTCTTTTCTCTTATATCGTATTGGCGGCAGCGATTCATGCCGGCTTATTGGGAAGCGGAATTATCGCCAAAGAAGAGCGCGACAAAACGACAGAATTTCTGCTCGTCAAACCGGTATCGCGTACGATGGTGATCACTGCGAAACTGATGGCAGCGATGCTTCAGCTTGTTGTCTTAAATGCGCTGACGCTGGCGGCTTCTTTTCTCTTTGTCGCTGCGTATAACAAAGGAAAAGATATTTCGGTAGAAATCGTGCTCTTATTCGCAACGATGCTAATCATTCAGCTGATCTTCCTGTCGCTTGGTGCGTTTCTGGCCGCTCGTATGCAGCGATCGAAAACATCCGGCGCAGTCACGGCGTCGCTTCTGTTCGGTGCTTATATACTTGGGAAAATAACGGATCTGACGCATCATCTGAATGTGTTGAATCTGCTCTCGCCGTTTAAATATTTTAGCACGGGAGCGCTAGTCGATAAACAGGAATTGAGCTTTACCGCTGTGCTGCTGTCGCTGCTGCTTGCCGTACTACTAGCAGCAGGTGCTTATTATTTCTATAAAAAAAGAGACATGAATAACTGAATGGCCATTTAGTGATAGTTGAAGATAGAGCCGATCTCGTTGATAATAGAAGATATCGTCTTTTTTAAAAGATAGCTATGTTTAAACTTAATGTTGTTTTTCTGACCAAAGGGCAATGTGTGAGACGCCTGCGGGAACAGCGTGCCGGCGAGACCCCGCAGACTTTTGCCTGTCTGAGGAGGCTCGCGGTGCGCCCGCGGCAAGCGAACACAGGGCACTAAACGATTAAATACAACAAAAGATTTTAACAAAGCCTAAAAGATAAGAGAGTATAAAATGCAACGAAGGCGCTCTGGCGCCTTGCGGGAAAAGCGAGTGGCCGGGGCGCAATTTTTAAGAAAAAGGCATTTGAGTTTTAGTGTAAAAGGAAGATCAGTATGCCCAATCAGAAAATTAAAGAGAAATTAGCGCTGTTGCCGAAACAACCGGGCTGTTATCAGATGAAAAACAGTCAGGGTGAGATTATTTATGTTGGCAAGGCGAAAAACCTGTTCAATCGCGTCCATTCTTATTTCAGCGGATCGCACGACGCCAAAACGCAGCGGCTCGTTGCCGATATCGCTGATTTTGAATATATCGTTGTTTCATCGGAAATTGAATCACTATTGCTCGAAATCAATCTGATTAAGAAATTCGATCCGCGCTACAATATCATGTTGAAGGATGACAAGAGTTATCCGTATATTAAACTGACGAGTGAGAAATACCCTCGGCTGCTGATCACGCGCAAGGTTAACAAAAAAAGCGGCAAATATTTTGGCCCGTATCCGAACGTGACGGCAGCCAATGAAACAAAGCGGCTGCTCGATCACTTGTATCCATTACGTAAATGCCGGACATTGCCGAATCGTGTTTGCCTCTATTATCACATCGGCCAATGTCTCGCGCCGTGCGCTTTTGACATTCCTTCGGATACTTACACCAAAATGGCTGATGACATCACGAAATTTCTCAACGGCGGCTATCAGGACGTCAAAAAAGAGCTGACAGAGAAAATGGTCATGGAGGCGCAGCAGCTTCATTTTGAAAAGGCGAAAGAATACCGTGATCAAATTCGCAGTATTGAAACAGTGATGGAGAAGCAAAAAATCATTTTCACTGATTTGGAAGACAGCGATGTTTTTGGCTTTGCGTATGACAAGGGATGGATGTGCGTGCAAGTCTTTTTCATGCGTCAAGGCAAACTGATTGAACGCGACGCGTCAATGTTTCCTTTTTATCAGGAACCGGAGGAAGATTTCCTGACTTTTATCGGTCAATTCTATGCGCAGCAGAATCATATTCAGCCTAAGCAAGTGCTTATTCCAGATAAAGTGGATCGTGATTTGGTTGAACAGATGCTCGAATCCAACGTGCTTCAGCCACAGCGTGGCCGAAAAAAGGATCTCGTGCAAATGGCGAATAAAAATGCGACGATCGCGATTCAGGAAAAATTCGCACTGATCGAACGCGATGAGAAACGCACGGTCGGTGCGGTCGAGCAATTAGGTCAAGCACTTGATATGCCAGCGCCGCATCGGATCGAAACGTTCGACAACTCGAATATACAAGGCGCAGATCCGGTTTCGGCGATGGTTGTTTTCGAAGACGGTCGAGCCAAAAAAAGTGATTACCGAAAATATCGGGTAAAGACTGTCGAAGGTCCGGATGATTATGCGACGATGAAAGAAGTCGTGCGCCGTCGCTATGGCAGATTACTGAAAGAAAACAACGTGCTGCCGGATTTGATTTTGATTGACGGTGGCAAGGGGCAGTTGGCTGCGGCAATCGATGTTCTAGAGAATGAATTCGGATTGTATATCCCAGTCTGTGGTCTGGCAAAAGATGAGAAACATAGGACGGCACAGCTTGTTGCCGGTAACCCGCCAATGGTCGTGCCACTCGCTCGGAACAGCCAGGCGTTTTATCTTTTGCAGCGGATACAGGATGAAGTACACCGCTTTGCGATAACGTTTCACCGGCAAGTGCATGCCAAGGAGATGCTGCATTCCGAACTCGACGATATCCCGGGTATTGGCAAACAGCGCAAACAAGCGCTTATACGCCATTTCGGTTCAATCAAAAAAATCCGTGCGGCAGATATCGAGGCCTTGCGGCAGGCCGGTTTACCGATTAAGGTGGCGGAAAGTTTGAGAAATTACTGGGACACGCCGCAGTAAACAGTATTGTCATACGTTATCGCATCTGCTATACTGTAACAAATATCCGCTTCTTATCGAACAGTGCGGATGTTGCGGAAGTCAATTGAATTTTCACGAATCTGAAGTGATAGAGGCGCAGGGTTCATAAGTATGCGGCGCGAGGAGGATGATCTCCGAAGACCGTTGCAAAAAGGGGAAACTGCCGAAGCGGATGGACGTCATCGTTCATTTTGAGCTGGATCTGCATTGAATAAATGCAGGTTTGTCACACTGCTACAGTGTGGAGGACTATCTCAGCGTGTTGAAAAAGCAAGTTCAGCAGCGGGGATACCTGCTGCTTTTTTTTTCACTAAGAGGACTGAGTCATTTACAGAGAAATCCGTCCGGAAGACGGAAAAAAGAACGGGGCGCAATCTAAAGGAGCGAGTAAAAAGTGGCTTTAACAGTGATGAAGTTTGGTGGAACATCCGTAGCAACTGTGGAAAGGCTGCAGAAGGTGGCGGATCGGATTATTAGACAGAAAGAGCAAGGCGATCAAGTGCTTGTCGTTGTTTCTGCAATGGGAAAAACGACCGATCAGCTCGTCGCTATGGCTGGGGAAATTTCTGAGCAGCCATCCAAACGAGAAATGGACGTTTTACTGGCGACAGGAGAGCAAGTAACGATTGCACTCCTGTCGATGGTGCTGATTGAGCGTGGCTGTCCAGCGATCTCCTATACAGGCTGGCAGGCGGGCGTGAAAACAGAAGCAGTACACGGCAGTGCGCGCATTCTGACGATTGACACAACGGCCATTCGGTCGCAGCTGAAAGTGGGTAGGATTGTGATAGTCGCTGGTTTTCAAGGGGTGACCGAAGCAGGCACAATCACCACACTCGGTCGCGGCGGTTCGGATACATCTGCCGTCGCGCTTGCCGCAGCGCTCGGTGCGAAGCACTGCGAGATTTATACTGATGTAGCGGGTGTTTTTACCTCTGATCCCCGTTATGTAAAAAAGGCACGGAAATTAAAAGAAATTAGCTATGACGAGATGCTTGAGATGGCTTACCTTGGCGCTGGTGTGCTTCATCCACGTGCGGTCGAATATGCGAAAAACAGTCATCTCGAACTGGTTGTGCGTTCCTCATTTTCTGATGAAGAGGGCACGGTGATTAAGGAGGAAGCAACAATGGAAACATCAAAATCTGTCAGAGGACTAGCGTTTGAAAAGAATGTAACAAAAGTAACGCTGCTCGGGCTACCCAATAATGTGCCAGCAGTCTCTAGCGTCTTTGATGCGATTGCGGCCCAGCATATCAATATTGACGTGATCGTTCAAAATGTGCTAAACAAGGCAAAAACCAGCCTGTCGTTCACACTTGATTCTGATTTTCTAAATGAGTTACTGGACGTTCTGAACACGAAGAAAAATGAGCTGGGTTTTGAAGAGATTGTGCATGAATCGGGGCTCTCCAAAGTGTCGATTGTCGGCTCTGGAATGGCGTCAAACCCAGGTGTTGCCGCGCAGATGTTCCATGCGCTGGCGGAAAAAGGGATTAAAGTAAAAATGATTAGTACGTCGGAAATCAAAGTATCGACGATCATTGATGAAACCAATCTACTTGAAGCGCTTGACACGCTCCATGAAACCTTTGAACTCGCTCAGGAAGAATCCGTTCACCTACATTAAGAAAAATTAAGTTTTTTTCGGGATGAGAGATTAGACAAGCTATAGCTTAGCCAATTTTTTCTAAAAGATAACGGGTTTGTTTAATCACTCGCTCGATCTCTCGGACAGTCAAATCTAAAAAAAGAAGCGAACAGCGAATATGCTGAGCGCTTCTTTTTACAATGTATCGACAGTTTCCACCGCGTCACGGTTGTCCCATTTAACGTTGAAAACGACTTTTTTATTATGTCCAGTATGGATATCGGAATAGGTTTCCGCCATGTAGCCACGAATCGTCTGAATTTGCTCTGCTAGAAATCCAGCTTCCAATGTGAACAAGACGCTTCCCGGATGGTCTTTGATTCGCGATGCGACAAGCGGTGAGTTGAGTTCAAAAACCATCTTATTTTTGCCTTGATCCGTCAGTTTTAACTCACCCCATCCCGCCTTCTGGAAAAACACAACCAGATCTTCTTCTTTCTCCATCGGATAGAGACGGGCTATTTTACGGCCAGACCAGTAGAGAATTGATGCCTGTTCCTTGCCGAGCAGCTCCGGCAGCAATACCGTTCTTATCAGTTCATAACCGAAAGCGGGCACCTCGGCTTCGCCGAAATGTTCCGATTTCAGGATGGTTTCATTTTTTGTCATATGGGCTATCCCTCCGCCCCTTATTATACTATAAGCCAAAGGAAAAGATTAGCATCAACCAGCCGATCTCTGTAGCAAAATATCCGATGGCTAAGCCCGTCCATACGGCAAAATAAGCAGAGTTTTTGAACATCAAATCTTTTCCACAAGAATATGTGATTTAGCTCACATGTGCAAATGGATAATTCCTTCACAATAAAGAAGAAAAATATTTTCAATAAAAACAATTTCAAGGTTAGTTGGGAGAAAATGCCTCTCGAGCATCTGCATGCTTTCGCCATTCTGAAAAAAGCACGTCATTAGCTAATCAAGGCTTCAAACGATAGATAGAGAAAAAGCACAGGCAATCAGTCAAACAGCTGGCAAAATGCTTGAAGGGCAACTCGATCAGGATTGCCCTCTGGTTATTATTTGTAAGGGAGAATTAATTACAATGAAAAAATATGACGTCGTTGTTGTGGGTGCCGGTGGTGCCGGTATGCAAGCGGCTTTGAACGCGGCAAAAGGCAGCAAGCTCAGTGTTGTTGTCTTATCGAAAATATTTCCGACACGTTCACATACTGGAGCGGCACAAGGTGGAATCAACGCCGCTTTGGGTTACCGGGATCGTACGGATTCAATCGAAAAACATTTCAAAGATACGGTCAAAGGCAGCGACTTTCTTGCGGACCAGGATGCGGTTCATTTTTTCTGTGAAAACATGCCGAAGATTATCTCGGAACTGGACTATATCGGCGTTCCGTTCTCACGCGATGTGAATGGACATGTTGCGCAGCGTCCATTTGGCGGTGCATCCAGCCCGCGTACTTGCTATTCGGCGGATAAGACGGGCCATGCCATTCTCCATGCGCTCTATGAACAATGCTTGAAAAACGATGTGATTTTTCTTGATGACTGGTTCCTTCTTTCACTGTCAGTTGATAACGGCATTTTTGAAGGACTCGTCGCGATGAATATGCGCGAGGGTAAAATTGAGGCAATCCAGGCACGCGCGGTTGTGATTGCGACTGGCGGATTTGGACGCGTTTTCTGGAGCCGGACAACAAATGCAATCAATATGACAGGTGACGGCACCGCGGCTTGTTTTAATGCGGGAATTCCGCTCAAGGATCCTGAATTTGTTCAATTTCATCCAACGGGTCTTGCCTCAACTGGTGTTTTGCTTTCCGAGGCCTGCCGCGGCGAAGGGGGTTATCTCCTCAATAAAGAGGGCGAACGCTTTATGGAACGCTATGCGCCTGGAAAGATGGAACTTGCCCCAAGAGACTTGGTCGCCCGCTCGATCGAAACGGAAATTAAGGAAGGGCGTGGCTTCGGCGAAGGGATGAAATCTTATGTTCTGATGGATCTTCGTCATCTCGGCGCGGAAAAAATAATGGAGCGTCTGCCTCATGTTCGTGAACTAGCGCTGAATTTCGAAGGCGTTGATCTGGTTAATGAGCTCGTTCCGATTCGACCGAGCTGCCACTATATGATGGGCGGCATCCACGTCACTGATTTTCAGACCTTGGCGACGCCAGTCGACGGTATTCATGCGGTTGGGGAATGTTGCAGTGTCTCGATTCACGGTGCCAATCGGCTTGGCGGCAATTCAGTCGCTGATGTGGTTCTCTTTGGTAAATTTGCCGGAATCGGTGCTCGACAAACAGCTGAACGCCGGGACTTCGCGCCAACCGGCAAGCTCGAGGAAGAACTGAAACGATGGCGGGAAGAGTTTGGGCGTATGCGTGCGAAGAAATCTGGCATCAAATTTTTTGAAATTAGAGATAGAATGGCCGAAACGATGTGGTACAATGTAGGAATTTTCCGCACCGAAACAGAAATGGCTCAGGCTTTGAAAACGATCGATGCAGCGATTGAGGCATATAAAGATGTTTATATCGGTGATTCATCTGAAAAATATAATATGGCTTTTATTAATTATGTTGAAGTTGGCAATTTGTTGAAATTGGCTAAGGCAGTGGCTCTCGGCGCCTTAAATCGGAAAGAGAGCCGCGGTTCGCACGCCCGAGCGGATTATCCGAAGCGCGATGATCAACATTTCCTTGCGCATACACTCGTTTACTATGACGGGGGCAACTATCGGTTGGAGTACGCACCGGTGAAAATCACAACTTATCAACCGGAGGAACGAAAGTATTGATGAATTCATTAACAATTAAAATCAAGCGCTATGATGGAGAAAAAACATGGTATCAAAGCTACATTCTTCCCTATGAAAAAGGCCGAACAATCCTTTGGTCACTGACAACGATTCGTGAAACATTGGATAGTACTTTAGTTTACACTTCGGCTTGCCAACATGGGATCTGTGGAAGCTGTGCGATCAAAGTAAACGGCAAGTCATTCCTCGCCTGCCAGACGCCTTTGGATAAAGTGATTGAGACGTTTCAGACAACCGAACTCATTTATGAGCCGCTTGCCAATTTCACGGTGATCCGTGATTTGGCTGTCGCCTGGGAACCGAAAATGGCAAAAATGAAGAAAATCAAGCCGTGGCTGATCCCGACTGAAGAAGGATCGGAGGAAAAAGGATTTCTTCAAAGTAATGAAGATTTTCACAAAATCGCTTCATCGACGGATTGTATTCTTTGCGGGATCTGCGCTTCCGAATGTAACCAGCTGCATGTCAATGAAAGTAATTTTCTCGAACCCTTTATTTGGAACCGTGCTTACCGCTATGCAGTTGATTCGCGAGATAAATCGCCCGAAGCACATGTCGGCCCTGCCTATGAAAATGAATTGTGGAAATGTTTGCATTGCATGGCCTGTGTCACCAATTGTCCGAAACATATTGATCTTACCGAAGAAATTTCGTCACTCCGCAAGATGTCGATACGTATGGGCGAAACAAAAAATCAAGGCGCAAGACACGCGTTTGCCTTTTTCAATGATGTGAAGAATAATGGCCATCTGAATGAAATGATGCTACCGATAAAAACAGACGGCGTCATCAAAACAGCAGCGACTAAACTGCCGTTTGCCCTACGCATGATCAAAACCGGGAAGATCAATCCTTTGGAACGCCCAAAAAAGGTCGATGGCATTGAAGGCGTACAGAAGATCTATGACTATGCCGAGGAGGTTGAAAACAAATGACAACATTCAGATACGGTTTCTTCCCGGGCTGTACGCTTGAATCCGCAGAAAAAGAATTAAAAATGTCGACGCTGAAGGTTGCCGAGGCGCTCGAAATTGAATTAATTGAATTAAAAGGCTGGACATGTTGTGGTGCCAGTCACATTCAAGATATTGATGAATTGGTCGGGACGTCGATCAATGCCCGTAATATCGCTTTAGGTGAGGCCCTGCATGTCGACAAGATTATTACGGTCTGCAACACCTGCACGCTCATGCTCCGCCAATCAAAGAAGAAGCTCGATGAACGGAAAGAACTGAGAGATAAAGTCAACGAAGGATTGAGTCGGGCTAATCTTAAATATAAAGGGACAACAGAGGTGACCCATCTGCTTTGGGCGCTGATTGAAGATTACGGCTTGGAGAATCTGAAAAAGAAAGTTGTTCGACCATTGACCGGGCTTAAAGTAGCCAATTTCTATGGCTGCCATATTCTCATGCCGCCGAAGATTATGGGCTTTGAAAATCCGGCGAATCCGCAATCGATGGAAATGATTGTCGATGTGCTCGGCGCGGAAAATGTACCGTTCTCCCAGCGTCTGGCCTGTTGTGGTTTTCACGCGGTTTTCCCGGCCGAAAAAGAAGTCAATCGCCTGACACAGATGAACTGCTTGTCGCCGAAAGAGGCAGGTGCAGACTGTCTCGTTACACCATGTCCGCTCTGTCAGATGCAATTGGACGCTTATCAACCCGGTGCACAGAAAGGCTTTGATAAGGACATTCAGATCCCGGTGCTTCACCTGCCGCAGCTGATTGGCCTTGCCTTGGGGATTTCCCCGAAAGAGTTGGGCATTAAGCGGCATATTGTCGACGCATTGCCGATGCTTCGGGCGCGTGCGCTTGTTTAAAGAGATAAGAAAGCATTAGAGGGCGTATAAAGATTTTTGCACAAAAATGCAGCGAGCAACCGAAGCGCAATTGTTGAAAAAGGACTTGGCTATGCCAAGTTTTTCTGATAGAAGTGCTATGAGCCATCACAGACAATCTTAATAGAATTATAGCCGGATAGTTCCTATAATAAGGGACTGTCGGCTTTTTATAGATATTTTTTTTGCGAAAAAAGAGTAGGACCGGAAACAACAGAGTAGCACAGTGCCGCACCCGCGGCAAGCGAGCAGCCGTAGCGCAATTGTCGTAAAAAAGACCCGATTACGCCAAGTTTTTCTCAAAAGATAAGAATGTAGATTTAGCACAAAAAATGGAGCAAAGGCGCGAGACGCCTGCGGGAACAGCGAGCCAAGTGAGACCCCGCAGATTCTCGCTTGATTGAGGAGGCTCACGGATCGCCCGCGGCAAGCGAGCAGCCGTAGCGCAATTGTCGTAAAAAAGACCTGGTTACGCCAAGTTTTTCCCATGGGAGACTTGACCGATCAGCGCCTCAAAACTCAAAAAATTCTAGTGGACATCATTAAATTTGGAAATTGGTGAGTAAAAACATTGCACACATTGTTTTGGAAACTTATAATTTATTTGTTATTAGTTGAAGAATTAACATCTATCAAAATATTTAGAGAAGTATTAAGGCGGTCCGTGTGCTTCTGCCAACAAGATATTTACGAAACTTTTAATTCGTATATTTATTTTTTTAAAATAAATATAAAGCGTTTACAAATATTTGAAGGGGGAGAAGCAACATGGCTGCTCGAGACTATGTCTCTCATCGCTTGCATTCTCTTATAGGAGTTATTCCGGTCGGCCTGTTCCTGGTTGTTCATTTAACCGTCAACTTTCAGGCGACAAAGGGAGCGGGTGCGTTTAATCAGGCTGCAGCATTTATGGAACATCTTCCATACCTGCTTTTTTTGGAAGTTTTTCTGATTTATCTGCCGCTCTTGTTTCACGCGGTGTTTGGGGTCTACTTGGCCTTTACGTCGACGTATACCGTTAATCAATACGGCTTTCTGAGAAACTGGTACTACGCGATTCAGCGATTCACTGGGTTATTCCTCGTCATCTTTCTGGCCTGGCATATTTGGGAAACGCGCATCGCGATGGCGCTCGGTACACCGTTGAACTATGATTTGATGGCAACTATCTTAAGCAATCATGCTCTTTTTATCTTCTATGTTATTGGCGTATTATCGGCCGTCTTCCATTTCTCCAATGGTGTCTGGGCATTCTGTGTGCACTGGGGCATTCTCGTCTCGCCTAAGTCACAGAAAATCGGTACTTATGCCGTTTTGATTCTTTTCCTGCTTTTGGGCTTCGTTGGCATCCGCGCGCTGTTTGCGTTCGTCTGAACGAGTCTATTAATCTACGAAGGAGTGAGCCCAAATGAGTAAAGGTAAAATTATAATTGTCGGCGGCGGGCTTGGTGGATTGATGTCTGCTGTCAAAGCGACCGAAGCCGCCGTTGAAGTTGAATTATTCTCAGTCGTTCCAGTGAAACGCTCCCATTCTGTTTGCGCGCAAGGCGGAATCAACGGCGCAGTGAATACCAAAGGAGAGGGCGATTCGCCATGGGAACATTTTGATGATACGGTTTACGGCGGCGACTTTCTCGCCAATCAACCGCCGGTCAAGGCGATGTGCGAAGCAGCTCCAGGAATTATCCATTTGCTTGATCGGATGGGCGTCATGTTCAATCGAACGCCAGAAGGTTTGCTCGATTTCAGACGATTTGGTGGAACCAAATACCACCGCACGGCCTATGCCGGCGCGACAACCGGTCAGCAGCTGCTCTATGCATTGGACGAGCAGGTTCGGCGAATGGAAGTTAAGGGCCTAGTGCACAAACATGAATATGTCGAGTTTTTGTCAGCTGTCGTTGATGACGATCAGGTTTGTCATGGTATCGTTGTTCAAGATATGAAAACGATGGAAATTTCTGTGTATCGCGCTGACGCAGTGATCATGGCAACCGGCGGACTCGGCATGGTTTTCGGAAAATCAACAAACTCAATGATTAATACTGGGACGGCAGCTTCCGCATTGTACCAACAGGGCGCTTACTTCGCAAATGGTGAATTTATTCAGATTCACCCGACTGCGATTCCCGGTGATGACAAACTCCGGCTCATGAGCGAATCGGCGCGTGGTGAAGGCGGTCGTATGTGGACGTATAAGGACGGCAAGCCATGGTATTTTCTTGAAGAAATGTATCCGGCTTACGGCAACCTCGTGCCCCGCGATGTCGCAACGCGCGCGATCTTCGACGTTTGCATTAACCAGCATCTCGGTATTAACGGTGAAAATATGGTTTACCTTGATCTCTCACATAAAGATCCGCATGAACTAGATGTTAAACTCGGCGGAATCATTGATATCTATGAAAAATTTGTCGGCGATGATCCACATAAGGTGCCGATGAAAGTATTCCCGGCCGTTCACTATTCAATGGGCGGTCTCTGGGTCGATTACAATCAAATGACGAATATCAAAGGGCTGTTTGCTTGCGGCGAATGCGAGTATCAATACCATGGGGCAAACCGGCTTGGTGCTAATTCGTTGCTGTCTGCATTGTATGGTGGTATGGTCGCTGGCCCAAACGCAGTGCACTATGTATCTGGATTGACGATTGACAGCGAAGCGCTCCCGGATAAAATCTTCGATAACGCATTGAAAAGCGAGAAAAAGAAGTTTCAAGGCCTGATGTCGATGGACGGGACAGAAAATGCTTATATGCTGCATCAGGAACTGGGCGAATGGATGACAAAATACGTAACCGTTGTCCGTGAGAACAAGACTTTATTGCAAACAGATGAACATCTGCAAGAATTAATGGAGAGATATAAGCATATCAACATTGAAGATACGTCAAAATGGAGCAATTCCGGTGCCTCGTTTACGCGTCAATTATGGAATATGATGCAGCTTGCTCGGGTGATTACACTTGGCGCGTATCACCGTAACGAAAGCCGCGGTGCGCATTACAAACCGGAATTTCCGGAACGTGATGATGAGAATTTCCTGAAGACAACCAAGGCGAAATTCAACGCAGCAAATCTGGGACCTGATTTTGAGTATGAACCTGTGGATTTCTCACTGATTAAGCCGCGCAAACGCGACTACACACACGATAAATAAGGGGGGCAGCAAAAATGAGTGAAGCGACAAGCAAAACCATTCGGCTGATCATTACGCGTCAGGAGGGCCCCAAATCAGCGCCTTATGAGGAATCGTTTGATGTGCCCTATCGACCGAATATGAATGTCATCTCCGCATTAATGGCAATTCGGCGCCATCCGGTCACGAGCAAGGGTGAACAGACATCGGCGCCTCAGTGGGAAATGAACTGTCTCGAAGAAGTCTGCGGGGCCTGCTCGATGGTGATAAACGGCCGGCCGCGCCAAGCATGCACTGCGCTGATTGATAAGCTCGATCAGCCAATTCATTTGAAACCGATGCGCACCTTTCCAGTTGTTCGTGATCTCGTTGTTGATCGGAGCCGGATGTTTGACGCTTTAAAAAAGGTCAAGGCTTGGATTCCAATTGATGGGACCTACGATCTTGGACCAGGACCACGTATGGCTGAAAACAAGCGCCAGTGGGCTTATGAATTATCGAAATGCATGACCTGCGGCTGCTGTCTGGAAGCTTGCCCGAACGTCAACAGTAAATCAGATTTCATGGGACCCGCGCCACTATCACAGGTGCGTCTGTTTAATGCGCACCCAACTGGAGCAATGAACAAGGCCGAACGTCTACATGCGATCATGGGTTCCGGCGGCCTCGCCAGCTGCGGTAATTCGCAGAACTGCGTTGAAGTCTGCCCGAAAGGCATTCCGCTGACAACATCGATTGCCGCTCTGAACCGTGAGACGGTTGTCCAGGGATTCAGGGACTTCTTCGGCAGTGATTATATCTAATAAAAGCTTGAAAAGGGCGCGAAAAGCAGTTCACGCATCGTACCATTTTTTCATAAACTATAGCGACTAAAAGCCTTCCCCGCCCGCTCGTCTGCTGAGCAAGGAGGGGGAATTGTTGAAGGAAGACTACCATCGTCCAAAACCATTGCTGACGAAGAGGGAACGGGAAGTTTTCGAATTGCTACTGCAAGACAAGACAACCCGAGACATAGCAAAAGAACTCTTCATTAGTGAAAAGACTGTTCGCAACCATATCTCAAATACCATGCAAAAGCTTGGTGTGAAAGGACGCTCCCAGGCGGTTGTCGAACTGCTCAGGCTCGGAGAACTGAAATTATAGCACCAGCCGGTCCCCTAAAAAGGGCCGGCTGTTGTTTTAGATCAGAAATTATAAAACGAGACATATTGGGAGAGAAACGCCAATTGTCAATCTACGCTCAGGCACAGTCAGTTTGTCAGAATATAGTCAGGTAGATACTCGGGACGAATCACCGATCCATCCGAAACATTAAAGGCGTAGGACAGGGCGTTGAATAACTCCTGAATATTGCCAGGCCAATCGTATGTGCGGATGATCTCCTGGATAGGAGCAGCGAGCTCTTTCACATTGTGTCAAATAATCTTACACGAAACGCGATCAAATCTGATAGAAATGGTAAATTGATACTAGATTTAACGAATCGTCCAAGCTATGGTCTAAATAGATGAACAAGCGCTTCCTTTAATAATGCGCAGAGTTTGATCTGGCAGACTTGCATGGGAGAGGGGATGAACGATGGACAATTTACGGATGGAAAAGAACAAAAGGTTTCGGGAACAAGTGGATGCAGGGGATTTGATGAACTTTCAAGAAAGCGTGATTCAAAGGGTGCTTACTTTTCAAAAGTCCCATGCGAATTATCAGGAGACACCTCTTGTTTTACTCAAAGAATTGGCTAAGCAGTTGAAACTTTCCAAACTTCTGGTCAAGGATGAATCGTATCGCTTTGGATTGAACGCCTTTAAAGTAATGGGTGGTATTTACGCAGTTGCCTGTTGCCTGGCGGAACAACTCGGTCGTTCCCTCGACGCGCTGACATTTAAGGATCTAAAAGCGGAAGTGGAAGAAAAAAAACTGACCGGCATGACTTTTATTTCGGCAACCGACGGCAATCATGGCCGCGGCGTGGCCTGGGTCACCCGACAGTTTGGAATGAACTGTATCATTCGCATGCCAAAAGGTTCATCACTCGAACGTCTTAAAGCGATTCGAGCGGAAGGAGCAGACGCGGAAATCACGAACGTGAATTATGATGATACCGTTCGTATTTGCTCGCGGATGGCGATTGAAAATAACTATGTGATGATTCAGGATACGGCGTGGCCAAGTTACGAGAAGATTCCGCTCTGGATCATGCAAGGTTACGCGGGAATTGCTAAGGAGATTGCCGGTGTGCTTGATGCGCCACCAACCCATATTTTTCTTCAGGCGGGCGTCGGATCGTACGCAGGTGGGATCGCTGCGTATTTTTTGCGCCGCTATATCGATAACCCGCCCAAAATAATCATTGTCGAACCGAATCAAGCGGATTGTTATTTTCGCTCTTTTGCCCGTGAAGACGGCGCCATGGAAACGGTCAGTGGCGATATGGCGACATTTATGGCTGGGCTGGCTTGTGGCGAACCGAATACGTACGCTTTTCATTTGTTAAGTCGCTATGCGTCTGGAGCTGTTTCTTGTTCCGATGCGGTGACTGCGCTCGGCATGAGAATCCTCGGTAATCCATTAAAAGGTGATAGCCGGATCATCTCTGGCGAATCCGGTGCAGTTACAACAGGCGCGCTTTATCTGCTTTGTAGCAACGACGATTATCGGAAACAGTTTGGGTTGGGCGAGGAATCTGTCGTGCTTCTTATCAGTACAGAAGGCGATACAGACCAGGCATCTTACCGGGAAATCGTTTGGGAAGGTCAGCATCCATTGAAAAGGAGGGATTGACATGTTAAGTGATCAGGAAAAAACACGTGTTGTTTCCTTATGCATGAAGTTGGTGAACAAGCAGAGCTATTCTGGAAAAGAACAACAAGCGGCAGAAGTGATTCATACCCTTGCTGATCCACAGGTTTTCGATCGCATCAATGTTGATGTGTTCGGCAATGTTTTGCTTGAGATAGATGGCAATAGGGCAGGGCAAACCGTACTGTTGGATGGACACATCGACACCGTGCCGGTGAATCCGGCAAATTGGGCAACCGATCCGTTTGCAGCCGTTCAAAAGGATGGAAAAATTTTTGGACGCGGGACATCAGACATGAAAGGATCTGTTAGTGCGATGATTGTTGCTGCTGAAAAATATGCCCGAGAGACCCGTAAAAAATTTCCCGGGAAAATAGTTATTGCTTGCAGCGTGCATGAAGAAACCTTTGAAGGTGTGTCCTGTCGCAAAATCAGCGCACGGATTGATCCTGATGTCGTTGTGATTGGCGAGGCGACAAACCTGAATTTAAATCGCGGTCAACGGGGCCGTGCGGAAATTGTCGTCGAAACCTATGGCAAATCGGTACACTCAGCCAATCCTGAGAAGGGTGTCAACGCGGTTGTTCAGATGATGAAATTGCTGACGGCTATTGAGCAGCTGCCCGTAACAGAAGACGCTTTTATGGGCAAAGGCATTTTGGTTTTGACCGATATTGTCTCAGCGCCTTATCCCGGCAAATCGGTTCTACCAAGTTCTTGCCGTGCGACATTTGATCGACGGACGCTGGTCGGCGAAACGAAGACCTCTGTCTTAGAGCCGATCCAACGGCTGATTGAACAACTAAAAAGAGAAGACATGAATTTTGCTGCTACCGTTTCCTACGCCAAGGGCACTGATGTTTGTTATACAGGAGAAATCATTGAAGCAGAGCGCTTTTTCCCCGCCTGGGCTTTTGATCCAGGTGACAATTTTGTCACTGGACCGCTTCGAGCATTGCAGTCGATTGGTATTCCTGCCAAAATGTCTCATTATTCATTCTGCACGAATGGCAGTCATTTTGCCGGAGAAGCTGGTATTCCAACGATCGGTTTTGGACCATCACGTGAAAATCTGGCGCATACTGACAACGAGTTTATCGAAATCGATCACTTACACAAGGCAGTGGAAGGCTTTGCGGTGATTATTGGGTCACTGCTCATGAATGATTGATTGTACCGCAGACCATTATCATTTTATTAGAGTCTAAAGATAATTGCATAATTGTGCAGATTAAGCATTAATGTAGCGATTTTGAGCGTCTGGTTAGACGCTTATTTTTGACCATGCTAAACTGGAAGTGACGAAATGAAGGGAGAGATTACTGTGGTGAAAGCAATACCTGAGAGAACTTTGAATGATGGATTGACACTGCCAGCCATTGGTTTTGGTACTTATCTGCTGAACGGCGCATCGGGAATCAACACAATTGTGAGTGCGATCGACAATGGTTATCGTTTGCTTGATTCAGCTTTTAATTACGAAAATGAAGGCGCACTTGGCGAAGCGATTCGTCGCAGCTCCGTACCACGTGAGGAGCTGCGCATTACATCGAAATTGCCGGGCAGGCATCATCAATATGACGAAGCGTTGTACACGATTCAGGAATCGCTATTCCGTGCCGGACTCGATTATTACGATCTGTATTTAATTCATTGGCCGAATCCGAGCAAAGATTTGTATGTTGAAGCATGGAAGGCATTGGTTGATGCGCAAAAATGGGGCCTGATCCGCTCAATTGGCGTCTGCAACTTCTTGCCGGAACATTTGGAACGGATTATGGACGCAACCGGCGTGACGCCAAGTGTCAACCAAGTGGAATTGCATCCCTATTTTTCACAGGAAAAACAGCGGGCATTTGACAGTGAGCACGGCATCCTGACAGAGTCTTGGAGCCCACTTGGCCGAGCCAGCAAACTACTCAAGGATGCGTCCATTCAAAAAATTGCCGACGCTCATGGCAAATCGATTCCGCAGATTATTCTGCGTTGGCATGTTCAACTTGGTGCGTTGCCACTGCCAAAATCTTCCACGCCAAAACGTCAGCTGGAGAATCTGTCTGTTTTTGACTTCGAACTCAGCAGTGAAGAAATGCAACAGATAGGCCAGTTGAGCCGTCCGGATGGCCGTACTTATGATCAGGATCCAGCACGTTACGAGGAATTCTAATTATTTAACACGTAGAAATACGATGAACGCATCGTATAAAATTTTATGGGGTAAAGACAGCTGCTTAGTAATTGAAGGCAGCTGTCTTTTTTTAAGAGATAAGAATGTATAAGATTTTGCACAAAAAATGAAGCGAAGGTGCGAGACGCCTGCGGGAAAAGCGAGCCAAGTGAGACCCCGCAGATTCTAACTTGTTTGAGGAGGCTCACGGATCGCCCGCGGCAAGCGAGCAGCCGGAGCGCAATTTTTGGAAAAAACGACTTGGTTAAGCCAATAAATTCTTAGCGCAAGCGGTGATTTTTTTGAGACACTGGACAACATGATTCGGCTAGTCGTTTATTCATTCGGACACGAGCATCTTTTCGTCAGCTGATATTAAGTGATTCTTAAGTTTCAGTTTGTACAATCGCTACAGTTGATTGAGAGGTGTATGTGAATGAAAAGTGAGAAACAGCGGTTGATCACTAGTCTGATTCTGCTCGTTGTTCTGTTGGCCGCAGCGGCGATTGTGTCAGTGGCTGCTTATCAGAGGACAGCAACAAAGCAAAATGTCAATGGTGGGCGGACGGGTTTGATAACCGGTAGCGGTTTGCCCGGAACGAATGCCGCTAGCAACAAAGGGAGCCAGCCTCCGAGTACGCAGAAACACAGTATGAAGAACGGGGCTCCGAAAGGGTATGGAAAGAACGGCCAAACGTCATCTTTTTACGGAAAACGCTCGGGAACAGCGATGCAGCAAGGAAGCCGCGCCAATGGCAATGGATTCGCACAATTTGGCAGACGTGGTACCTCTTCTGCACAGACAACGGCGCAACAAATCGTAGTTGGCGTCTATGGCCTGCTTTTTTTGGTCGTTTGCGCTTCTTGGTTGTTTCTAAAGCGACACAGAAAAATACTTGATGATGCCGATTCGACGCTTACAGGATGGTTTGTTTTTGCTGTATTGGCTACCGGCTTTCTGGCGCGCCTGGCGATTGCGCCGTGGATTTCTGGCCATATGGACCTCAGCCTTTTTCAAAACTGGGCGCAAATGGCTGCATCTCATTTGTTCCATGTCTATCAAAAGAGTTCGATTGACTATCCACCACTCTATCTCTATGTGCTTTTTGTGATTGGTAAACTTGCTACGCTGCCCGGTTTAACCAACGGCTACACCTGGCTTCTCAAGCTGCCGGCGATCCTCTGCGATTGCCTGACCGCATGGCTACTCTATCGGACAGCGAAGCGGCTCCATCATGAAAAAGCTGGATGGGCGTTACTGGTGATTTACTTGTTCAATCCGGCGGTCGCTATTGATTCGACCGTTTGGGGTCAGGTCGATTCTGTCTTTACACTGCTGATTGTTCTGGCCGTGACCCTACTCACTGAACGAAAATTTCTCGGCGCATCCATTGTTTTTGCTCTATCTGTCGTGATGAAGCCGCAAGGACTGATATTTCTTCCGGTGCTTGCTTATGTTTTGATGAAAGATGGAAAAATAATCCATTGGTTGAAAAGTATGGTTGCTTTTCTGGCGACGATTGTCCTTGTCACTTTGCCGTTTTCCTTTCAAGCGTCAGGAGGTGCCTTCTGGCTGATTCGTTTGATGCGTACGACAGTCAGCGAATATCCTTTTGCTTCCGTCAATGCGTTCAACTTTTTCAGTTTAATTGGCGGCAATTATCAGGCACAGTCCGCTGTCCCGTTTCTACTCAGCTATCAAGTATGGGGATTTGTCGCAATTATCCTTGTCTCGATTCTTTCCCTATGGATCATCTGGAAGCGAGGCGGCAGCAAGGCTGCGGCTACTGGCGCTTTGATACAAATCAGTGGCGTGTTCACATTTGCTTCCGGAATGCATGAACGCTACTTGTTTCCGGCGATTGCTTTGGCGCTACTCGCCTTCTTGTATTTAAAAAACAAGGCCTATCTTTATCTGGCCATTGGTTTCAGTATCACGAATTTCTTGAATATTTTTATTGTCTATTACGGTTCCATGAACAACGAAATGACGATTGGCTATCATTGGCCGCTGATTTTGACCTCATTCTGCAATGTCATACTATTTTTCTGGTTGCTTTGGCTGACGCTACGTGGGAAGGAAGTGCCAGCTCTTGCGTCCGTCGATCAGAAACCTATCGATAGAACCTTCTAAAAATTTTTTCGTGATATTTAGAAACCTTAAGAAATTTTTAAGGAAGGGAATGGATAATGATTTTATCGGAAAAGCCATCCCCCTTATGGATGCGCTTTTGAAAGTTAAGGAGGATGTCGTATGAAAGCTTTAAAAGATAAGTCTTTGGATTATTATCTGATTATCGTGATGTGTGTTTCAGCATTTATGGAATTGTTCCTGCTGAACAAAGCAGAGAGTAATGACTATTATACTGTCGCGGTGAAGAGTATGACGCGAAATTTCCACAATTTCTTCTTCGCGTCGTTCGACCCAGCGGGGTTCATTACAGTGGATAAGCCTCCGGTTGCGCTTTGGCTACAGGCGCTGAGCGCCAAATTATTCGGTATCAGTAACTGGAGCGTCAATCTTCCGGAAGCACTTGCGGCGATTGCCTCAACCCTTCTAGTCTATCTCATGATAAAAAAGAGAGCGGGAAAGCTGGCAGCATTTCTTGGCGGACTCGCCATGGCTACAACGCCGATTTTTGTTGCAGTCACGCGAACCAATAACGTCGACAGTATTCTGATCCTGACCTTAATTCTTGCCGCTTGGTATCTATTTAAAGCAGAGACGAGTGGTAAGCTGCGCTGGCTAATCGTTTCGGTTCTGTTTGTCGGCATCGGCTTTAACACAAAAATGCTTGAAGCCTATATGATTCTACCAGCGGTCTATCTATTCTATTGGCTGGCGATGAAGATCAGCTGGAAAAAGAAAATCGTCCACCTTGCCATCGCTTCAGTCGTGCTTGCCGCGGTTTCACTTTCTTGGTCCGTTGTAGTCGATAGTATCCCGGAAAGCGATCGTCCATATGTTGGCAGCAGCCAGACAAATTCAGAACTTGAGCTGGCCTTTGGTTACAATGGCATTTCACGTTTGACCGGACAGCAGCATCAAGGTGGTGGGCAGGCTAGATTCAAACAAAACAGCAGCAAAATGATGCAAAAATCTTCGAGTAGCCTGACGAAAAGTGGCAGCAGCGTGACTCAGAAGATCGCCAATCGCTCCGGGTTTAGCGGCAATCGCGGCACGACTGGTGGCATGTTTAATACAGGAACGGCCGGACCGCTACGTCTCTTCCAGAAAGAGCTTTCCGGCCAAGCCAGTTGGCTTCTGCCTTTCGCACTCTTTGGCGTGATTGCGCTTGTCGCTGATTGGCTACGGCGCAGAAAACTAACAGAACAGCACACATTCGCAATCTTTTGGTTTACATGGCTGGTCGCAGCAATGGGCTTTTTCAGTGTCGCTGGTTTCTTCCACCAATATTATTTAAGTCTGATGGCACCGCCGATTGCTGCACTTGTCGGACTAGGTGGCTCACTGCTGATACGCGAATTTATGAAAGAAAGCAGCCGCACGTGGCAGAGCTTTCTGCTACCAATTGGTCTCTCTGCGACACTGCTCTTTGAAGCGTTGATCTTCTATGAAAACAGTATGGGCACAACTTGGCTGGTTCTTCTGATTCTTGCTGCGCTTCTTGTGCTTGGTTTCGGACTGCTGTGGCAAGCGAGTGAGCAGCGCAAGGTGAAAGGTGCCATTGCCGGTGTCGGAATTGCTATCATGTTCCTGCCGCCACTGTACTGGGCGGTGCCTTCGGTACTGAATCAGACTGATAGTTCAATTCCTGTTGCTGGACCAAGCAGCACATTGACAGGAATGGGCGGCGCGCAGCGACAAATGGACGGTACACGTACGGCAACGGGTCAATCGTCCGAAGGTGGTTTTAACGCAAATGGCGGTGGAACACCGGGTGGTAATAATACCCAAGGTGGAGCACCTGGCTCTGGCGGTGCTCCAGGCAGTGGATCAACACCAAGTAAAACTGGCAAGACCGCTCAGGAAGGCAGCCAGAATCAAGTACCGAACAGCAAATCAGGGACGTTTGGCGAGAAATCCAGCGAATTCGCGACATGGCGGATGAGCGGCAGTCGCCAAGGTGGCATGGGTGAAGAAGTGAATACCAAGCTACTCACTTATCTGAGAAAACATTATCATGGGGAAAAATTCATTTTAGCTGTGCAGCGCGCACAATCGGCGTATTCGATTATGTTGAAAACCAATTACGCGGTGATGGCGATGGGCGGCTTCGGCGGCAGCGACCCAGCGATGACCGTCAGCAAATTGGAAAAAATGGTGAAAGCCGGCGAAATCAAATATTTTCTGATTTCCGGAGGCGGCATGGACGGATCGTCTAACTCGAGTGTAACGAACTGGATAAAAAAACATTGTACGAAGGTACCGTCAAGTGAATGGTCATCATCTGCAAGTGCATCAAAGACAGGTGCAAACGGTCAAGGTGGTATGAACGGACAATCCACACTGTATGTTTATAACAAATAAGGAGGAATAAGCATGATCAATTACTCGGTCGTTGTCCCAGTCTTCAATGAAGACAAGTTGATTGTCGCATCGTATCAGCGGTTGAAGGCAGTGATGGAAAGAACCTGCGCAAATTTCGAACTGATCTTTGTTAACGACGGCAGTACGGATAGGACAGCTGAACTGCTGGAAATGATAGCTTCAGGTGATCCGAGTGTGCGAATTGTCGACTTCTCGCGGAATTTCGGCCATCAGATTGCGATCTCGGCCGGTATCGATTATGCATCGGGGCAAGCGGTGATCGTCATCGACGCCGATCTACAGGATCCACCGGAATTGATCTTAAAAATGATTGAAAAGTGGCAACAAGGTTTCGAAGTGGTTTATGGGAGACGTATCGCGCGAAAAGGCGAAACTCTGTTCAAAAAATGGACGGCCGCGGCTTTCTATCGGACATTGCGTGCGTCGACTGACATCGATATTCCGCTTGACACCGGTGACTTCCGGTTGATCGATGCCCGCGTTTGCCGTGAACTGAAACGAATTCCCGAGAAAAATCGTTTTGTACGTGGACTGGTCAGTTGGGTTGGCTTCAATCAAACAGCGATTGACTATGTGCGCGATGAACGGCTTGCCGGTGAGACAAAATATCCACTCAAAAAAATGCTGAAACTGTCGATAGACGGACTGACCTCGTTTTCCTATAAACCATTGAAATTGGCCACCTATGGCGGGATGCTGCTGTCCGGTGCCGGATTCATTTATATGCTGATCGCCTTGTTTTTAAAGCTATTTACGACAAGCACGGTTCCTGGATGGACGTCGCTCATCGTCATTCAGCTTCTGTTCGGGGGCTTCATGCTTTTTGTACTTGGCATGATCGGCGAGTACATCGGCAGGATTTATGATGAAACAAAAGATCGCCCACTTTACATTGTGCGTGAGACGCGCGGCTTCAATGCTGTTGACCATCTACGTTCCGTAACGAGCGTCAAACACGGATAAAGCTGAAGAAGCAGAGGATATCTGAAGTGTTACTTGCTTTCAACCTGCAGATATCCTTTTTGCGTTTCATGGCTTTCTTTCATTAAGACGATCGCTTGCCCGCGTGCAATCCACACTTTTCATCTGCTGGTCTAAACCCTGATGGGCTCGTATATATATTAGTACAACCTATAGGAATCAGGGAGGCCGTCAAAAATGTCTCATTCTAAAATCAATAAACTAGCCGTACTGTTGCTCATTCTGTTTCTGACCTTGCTGAGTGCCTGCGGTGTTGCCGATCGCAAGCCCTCCAGTATTGATTATGTGAAAAACAAAGCGGCTTTAAATAAAACGGCTGATCGCACGAAGTATGTTAAAAGGGAACTATTCTTATCAGATGCAAGGGGTTTGCTCGTACCCCAGTCCATTGGTCTTCCGGAAACCAAAGAACCGTTGAAACAAGTTCTAAATTATTTGGTCGATGACGGTCCGGTATCCAATATTTTGCCAAATGGTTTTCAGGCCGTTCTGCCACCGGGTACAGAAGTACGTAGTGTCCATGTGGATGCGAGTGGCAATTTGACCGCTGATTTTTCCAAAGAACTGCTCGATGCGTCTTCGGATAGCCGCGACCAGATTGTGCAATCGATTGTCTGGACTGCAACGCAATTTGAAAACGTGAAAAGTGTCACGCTCCGTGTTGCCGGAGAGAAGCTGACCCAATGGCCAAAAACTGGGGAAGAAATTGGTACGGGTCTGACACGGACTTCAGGGATTAATCAGAATTTTGATCAGGTCACGGATGTCGCCGGCAGTCAACCGGTAAATGTTTATTATTTGTATGTTGAAAAGGGGAAATCTTTTAACGTTCCTGTGACTGTACGGGTCAGCAGCCAGGGCAATGAATGGGCAGCGATGGTTCAAGCGCTGATTCATGAACCGGAGGGCTCTGATTTTATCTCGGCACTCAATCCAGACACGCAACTGATTAGCCGTCCTTATATTAAAAATGGCATCGTCTATCTGCATTTTAATCAGGCGATCTATGAAGATAAAGCTTCAAAGACGATCAGCGATCAGGCTTTGCGCAGCCTCGTCCTGACTTTAACGGGAACGAACGGAATCAATAAGGTATCGATTAAAGTTGGTCAATCAAGTAAAATGACGCTTGAATCTGGGACGACGATTTCAGGCCCCGTCAGCCGGACAATGGTCACCGCGACCGGTTTGTAATGAATCGAAAGAAATATGGTATAGTAAAAGGAGCGAGGCAACCGCTCCTTGTTTTTGTATAAGATTTTTCACAAGCAGTGAGCGAAGGTGCCCAAGCCTATGGGAAGAGCGAGCAGTCTTTTGAAAAAATTGATTCTGTTCAAACAACAGCTAATGAACAAAGACTAAAAAAGCAATTAGCTTAAAGGAAGCGTGAAACATGCGGGTAGATGGCAGGAGTAATGACGCACTTAGAAAAATAGAAATCGTTCCAAATTATATTATCCATCCGGAAGGGTCGGTCTTAATTTCAATCGGACAAACGAAAGTGATTTGCAATGCGACAATCGAAGATAAAGTACCGCCATTTATGCGTGGTCAGAAAAAAGGCTGGATTACGGCAGAATATTCGATGTTGCCTCGCGCCACGCCAGAACGGACGATTCGCGAAGCGGCTAGGGGCAAGTTAACCGGACGGACGATGGAAATCCAGAGATTAATCGGTCGTGCGCTGCGTTCAGTTGTTGATTTGACGAAAATGGGTGAGCGAACGATATGGATAGACTGCGATGTTATTCAGGCAGATGGCGGCACACGGACAGCTTCGATTACCGGGGCGTTTGTGGCGATGATTCTTGCGTTCCAAAAAGCAGTGGAACGCAAACAGATTGCCAAGATCCCAGTGACTGCCTATCTCGCAGCAACCTCAGTTGGCGTTCATCCGCAGCATGGACCGATTCTTGATCTTTGCTATGCTGAGGATTCGACAACGAATGTCGATATGAATATCGTCATGACAAGTAGAGGCGAGTACATTGAAATTCAGGGCACTGGGGAAGAAGCGCCATTCAGCGATGATCAGTTGGCCCAATTGATTGCGCTCGCGAAAAAAGGCATCGGTCAACTCATTGAAGCAGAGCGGCAAGTAATCGGCGATCTGCTGACGGGAGAAAAGGAAGGAAGCAAACGATGACACAACTCGTTATCGCCTCAAATAATCCAGGCAAAATAAAAGAAATTAAGACATTGCTGGCTCCGTTTCAAGTGGATGTTGTTTCGTTAAAAGACTTGGGACTTGCTATTGATGTACCGGAAACGGGCACAACTTTTCAAGAGAACGCACAACTGAAAGCAGAGGCGATCGCGGCGCGTACTGGACAATGGACACTCGCCGACGACTCGGGCTTGTGCGTGGACGCGCTTGGCGGCGAACCGGGGGTTTATTCCGCCCGTTATTCGGGACCTGAAAAAGACGATACGCGCAATATCGATAAATTACTCGGCAAAATGGCAGAGCTACCCGATGCTAAGCGCAACGCGTTTTTTACATGTGTCCTTGCCCTCAGCCATCCGGGAAAACCAACACATTTTGCGGAGGGTCGTTGTGACGGTCGAATAACGCGTGAGCGTCACGGCGAATCCGGCTTTGGCTACGATCCAGTTTTTCTGATTGTGGATCGGGGGGAAACATTTGCGGAAATGGGCAGTGAAGCGAAGAACGCAATCAGCCATCGCGCACGGGCACTTCGCCAATTGGCAGCGCATTGGAAAGTATGGACGGGTGAGGATGAATGAAACATCTGATTGTCAGTGACACACACGGATGGAAGAAAGAAGTGGCTAATCTCCGCGATCGGTATGCAGACGCAGTAGATGGTTGCATTCACTGCGGTGACTCCGAACTTCCGGCGAACAGCCCGGAAATGGCCGGATTTGTGGCTGTGGAAGGAAATTGTGATCGCCCAGCCGCCTACCCGGACGAACGCTTCGTATCCATTGGCGCGTTGCACATTCTCGTGGCGCACGGCCATCTTGCTGGTGTGCGCTATTCGCCGGATAACCTGATATTTCGCGCGAAAGAGCTTGGCGCGCAGATCGTCTGCCACGGTCATACGCATTTTGCTGGAGCCTTGAAAAAAGATGGCGTAATTGTCATTAACCCAGGCAGTCTGCGCTTGCCGCGGAATTATTTTGAAGGTACATACGCTGTTTTAGAAACCACGAACGGCGCAGTTTCAATCCGTTATTTTAATCAAAAGGGCGAAGCAGTTGATCGCTTCGCTGCCGACTTTCCGATCGGTTGACCCTATTAAAAAAGAGAGAATTTGGAAGCTTAAGTATCATAGAAATAATTGAAAAGCGAATCCGGCCACCCATTTGGGCAGCCGGATTCTTTTCCGTTCATTTACCGCCGAGTCAGGCGGCACAAGGAGTGATGAGGAGGGCACTCTTTTTGGCGGTTTATCAAGCAGCCCTGATTGTCTACTTGATACTGTATCTTATGTTGCTCTCTATTTCGGAGAGAGGGTATATGAACGAGCAAAAACGCCTTTTTTTAACCCTTCACTTTTTTTGTACGTTAAGAATGTATATAGAATTTTGGCGGGAAATGCGGCGTAGGCACTCTGACATCTGCGGGAACAGCGTGCCAGACAAAGCTCACAGATTTTTGCCTGTTCGAAGAAACCCGCGGCGCCCGCGGCAAGCGAGCAGCCGAAGCACATTTGTTACAAAAAAGGATGGATCGCCAAGTTTTTCTAAGAAGATAAGAATGTATAAGATTTTGCGCGAAAAATGCAGCGGAGGCGCGAGACGCCTGCGGGAATAGCAAGCCAAGTGAGACCCCGCAGATTCCAGTTTGTTTGAGGAGGCTCACGGATTGCCCGCGGCAAGCGAGCAGCCGGAGTGTAATTGTTACAAGAAAGTATAAGGATTTTTGCACAAAAATGCAGCGAAGGTGCGAGACGCCTGCGGGAAAAGCGAGCCAAGTGAGACCCCGCAGATTCCAGCTTGTTTGAGGAGGCTCACGGATCGCCCGCGGCAAGCGAGCGACCGGAGCGCATTACTGCATAAATTGACTTGTCAAAGTCTTTTGATGAAAAATGCGGCGGAGGCGCGAGACGCCTGCGGGAAGCGCAGGACAAGGGAGACCCCGCAGATTCTAGCCTGTCCGAGGAGGCTTCCGTCCTGCCCGCGGCAAGCGAGTAGCCGAAGCGCATTACTGCCTAAATTGACTTGTCAAAGTCTTTTGATGAAAAATGCAGCGAAGGTGCGAGACGCCTGCGGGAAAAGCGAGCCAAGGGAGACCCCGCAGATTCCAGCTTGTTTGAGGAGGCTCACGGATCGCCCGCGGCAAGCGAGCGACCGGAGCGTAATTGTTACAAGAAAGTATAAGGATTTTTGCACAAAAATGCAGCGGAGGCGCGAGACACCTGCGGGAATAGCAAGCCAAGTGAGACCCCGCAGATTCCAGTTTGTTTGAGGAGGCTCACGGATTGCCCGCGGCAAGCGAGCAGCCGGAGCGTAATTGTTACAAAAAAGGACTTGGCAAAGCCAAGTTAATCTAATGCTAAAAGAATCCAATGACTAAATACTAGGGAAAATGGGCACACTGGCGGCTGTCAGAACGAGCAAAAAGCAGGCAGAATGGCTTGTTCCCTAGGAGGCTGCTTCAATGGAAGGTAATTTTTTTAAAGGAGTTGCATGGGCGCTGGCGTTCTGCTTGCCCTTCTGGTTTCTAGTAATCGGTTTGATTGTTCATCTATTTTAATCCCAAAAGACCTTGTGGAAGAGATTTCAGACGGGCTTCGCAGATTTCAACCTGATGTTTGAGGTGCAAGAAAAGACATCATCATCATCCTGCTGTCCTTTTTAAGAACAGTAAAGAATACACAATTACCTAATACATTTTTCCGTGTGGCATATACTACCTGACGAGGTGATTATCATGCGGACGATGTGGAAGGGTTCAATACAATTCGGTCTTGTGTATATCCCGATCAAGCTGTATACCGCAACGGAGAATAAAGATATCAAACTACACATGCTTCACAAAGACTGCATGGCACCCATCAATTACGTTCGGACGTGTTCGAAATGCGGCAAGCCGGTCGGAAACGATGAAATCATCAAAGCGTATGAATACGCACCAGACCGCTATGTACCAATCAGCGAAGAAGAATTGACGAATCTTCAGGACGAGGGAATAAAAAGCATCGAAATCATCAATTTCGTTAATCTGAGCGAAATTGATCCGATTTATTTTGAAAAGTCGTATTTTATTGGTCCGGACAGTGGTCAAGGTCTTCGCGCCTACTCGCTTCTACGCCAATCGATCAGTGATTCGAATAAAATTGGGCTCGCCAATATCATCATTCGTTCAAAGCAGCATCTTGCCGCTATCCGCAGCTTTGGAAACGGTATGCTGCTTGAAACCCTCTACTATCCTGACGAGGTGCGGAGTATCAACGAAGTACCAGGACTCGCTGACGTTCTTGCCCAAAATGAGAAAAAAGAGTTGTCTATCGCGACCCAGTTAATTGAACAATTGACCGCACGCTTTCAACCGGATAATTACAAAGATGATTACCGTCAGAAGCTAGAAGCATTGATTCAAAGCAAAGCCGCCGGTATCAAACCGGAGCAGAAAAAAGGCACCGCTGCTGCGCCCAACGTGGTTGATTTGCTGGCCGCGCTTGAAGCGAGTGTCAAGGAAGCCAAACCAAAGCGGAAAACCGCGCCGCGTAAGAAGAAAACCTCATGATATTGGATCCACTTATCCCCTTTGAACCCGTTGCGGCTGTTGCTATTCCAGACGACAAGGAGTGGGTGCATCAAGTGAAATGGGACGGGGTGCGGTTGCTCGCCTATTATGATGGGGAAACGACTGCTCTTTATAATCGGCGCAAACGCCTTCGCACGGCACAATACCCAGAATTGGCTGATGCCACCGCGTATTGCGGCGCTCGATCGGCAATTTTCGACGGCGAAGTGATTGCACTTGATGAAACGGGAAAACCATCGTTTCATCAAGTGATGCGTCGCGATTCTTTGCGCCGGTTGGAACGTTTGCCGTCGCTTCGCAATGCTTTGCCCGTAGTCTATATGGTTTTTGATTTGCTCTATGCAAACGGACGTTGGATCACGGGCAAGTCATTACAGGATCGTTCGGAACAGCTTGATAAGTTGCTTTATGAGACGGAAAATGTACGCCGGGTTCCATGGCAGACGGATGGAGAAGGCTTATTTAACGCTGTCTGTAGTCAAAATTTGGAAGGCATCGTCTCAAAGAATCTTCATTCTGTGTATCAAGTTGGCGGTAAAGCGCCTGTCTGGCGAAAAATTAAGCATTACAAGGATGTGATCGCCGTCGTTGGCGGCATCACCTACCGAGAACAAACGGTGAACGCGCTGCTGCTTGGCTTATATAATGAGCAACGTCAATTGATTTATATCGGCCACGCTGGATCCGGTCGTTTGACCGCGAAAGATTGGCAGGAATTGACCAAGACGATCAGCGTGCTGAAACAGTCCGTCTGTCCATTTTCGAATACACCGCCGCGTGCATCTGAAACGCAGTGGCTTCTGCCACGACTGACGGTAAAAATACAGTATCTTAATCGGACGATGGACGGCTTGCTTCGCCAACCAGTTATTCAGGCATTTGTCATTGAAGACCCAAGCCGCTGCCGATTGAAGGAGTTCACCGATGAAGCAACAAATTGAAGCAGAAGCGCTGCTGACGCATCCAGATAAAATTATTTTTCCAAAATCAGGAATTCGTAAAATTGAATATCTTCTTTATTTGCGCGCGGTTGCTCCGTTTATGTTTCCTTTTCTTGCCAACCGTGCTTTAACGGTTATCCGCTACCCACACGGCATCGGCGGTCTTCATTTCTTTCAGAAAAATTGTCCTGATTATGCGCCGTCCTTTGTGCGGACAGTTGTCGAAGAAGACATCCGCGCGATCATTTGCGATCGCCTTGACACATTGCTCTGGCTTGGCAACCAATTGGCCATTGAATTTCACATACCGTTCCGGGTGGTTGGCCAGAGGTGTCCTATCGAAATTGTAATTGATCTAGATCCACCGGATCGGGCACATTTTTCACTTGCTGTTGAAGCCGCGCTTTTGCTGCAAGGTGTCTTGGAACGGCTGCAGATTGCCAGTTTTCCGAAGCTCTCCGGCAGCCGAGGTTTGCAGATCCATATTCCATTGTCTCGGCAGCAACTAACTTTTGAAGACACACGTCGTTTTACGACTTTTCTTGCGGAATGGTTGATCGAGCAGCATCCGGATCGTTTCACAACTGAGCGTCTGAAGAAAAACCGCGGCAGTCGCCTTTATGTGGATTATATCCAGCATGCGGAGGGAAAAACGATAATTTGTCCTTATTCGCTTCGGGCAAAGCCGGATGCTACGGTTGCTACGCCTCTTGCCTGGAACGAAGTGACAGAAGCGCTGCGCATCGAATCGTTCACAATGGCCACAGTCCAGCAGCGATTGGCCCAGGGTATGAACCCATGGAAAAATTATTTTCAAACCGAGAATCGAGCGCTGCCACCAATTATTGCTTCTTTGAGGCTTGTTAAGTGAGCAGAACTTTTTAAAAATGGAGTCAATCTGTTTATAATGAATTTTGCTGGAACCATTGCAGTTACAAGATTTGATGGAGGGATTATTTATGGTTGAAATAAGAAATAAAGACACAATTAAAGAAGATATTCTGAAGGCGTTTCGATTCCGTCATGCCTGCAAGTTATTTGATGTGCAAAAGAAGATTAGCGATGAGGATTTTCAATTTATTCTTGAAACCGGGCATCTTTCGCCAAGCTCATTTGGACTCGAGCCGTGGAAATTCGTTGTACTGCAAAATCAGCAGCTGCGTGACAAATTGGCGGAAGTTTCATGGGGAGCTGTAGATAAACTGAAAACGGCAAGCCATTTTGTTCTTGTCCTTTCGCGAAAATCTAACAACCTTGAGGCAAATTCTTCGCATGTTCAGCACATGCTGAAAGATATTCAAAAGCTGCCTGAGCATGTGCAACAGATGATGACCGGCGCAATTGATAATTTTGAAAAAGCTGACTTTCAATTGACGCAAAATGATCGTGTTTTCTTTGAATGGGGCTGTCGCCAGGACTATCTCGCAGTTGCTAATATGATGACTGCGGCTGCGGAAATTGGCATTGACTCTTGTCCGATCGAGGGCTTTAATCGAGAAAAAGTTGATCAATTGTTGCGCAGCGAAGGTATTATTGGCGCGGAGGATTGGGGTATAGCCTGTATGGTTGCATTCGGCTATCGTGCTAAAGAACCACGTCCCAAAACAAGGCAGCCATTGGAAGACGTTGTAAGCTGGATTCACTAATAATAACGAGCCGATGAGGCTCTTTTTTTTAGAGAAAGAATAAGATTTTGCACAAAAAATCGAGCGAAGTGCGCGGCGCCTGCGGCAAGCGAGCAACCAAAGCGCAATTGTTAAAAAAGGACTTAGCAGGCCAAGATTTTCTCAGTATGTTCCAGATGTATCAGTTTAAAAGAAACGGAGCGGCAAAAACAGGCTGTCCCGTTTGAATCAATCAGTATCCGGCCAAGGTGTCGCCTCATATAGTAAAGGTAAAGACATGTCAAACGCATTGGCAAAATGCGGCGCTGCACCTTAAGAGCATGATTCATAGTGAGGCGATGAACCATGAAAATCGGACAATGGGTTCATACTAAATACATGGGGAAACATGAATGCATCGGCTTTGTTACCGCTGTTTACCCGGACTTCAAACGCTGTAAATTACGGGTCACTCGCTGCGATCATTATCCAAACATGAAGTGGTTGGAGATTGCTTTTGACGACGCGATTGACGAGCAATGGGAACTCTCTTCGGAAGAGTTTGATCACCTGATTGACTTGGCGCTCGCCACATATGACGAAGATTGGTTCCATAATTTGGTGGCACGGAAAAGACGCTTGTTTACCAATTATTAATCGGACAGAAATGATGAAGCGATTGTCGCCGGCACAATCGCTTTTTTGCCAGAGGAATGATGTATCAGAAAAACTATGGCTTCACCATTGTCTAGAGGACTTATCGATGTCAATTTTAATTCAGGCAGTTTAGCAGAATAATGGGACGCTTAATTGGCTTTTTTCAGATCGCCTGACAGAAAGCGCATGACCTCTTCAAATGAGACATGAAGATGCTCACGCGGACATAAGTAGCGATACCATCCTTCTTCATAAGAACAATTGTGATCGTCACAAGCTTCGATCAGCAAATCTACGGTCTCGGTCAGCGTAGACGAATGAAAGGGTAAGATATTTTTCATGGTCAATCATCTCCTATTTATTACGTTTATATTACCATTTAATTAAAAACACATAACAAATTATGTCAAATTTTACTCTTTTCATTTGATGATCGGCTGGAGCTTTTTAAAAGAAAGGTGGATCGCTCTCTCAAACTGATAAACATTCAGGCAGAACTCCAGCGCCCAGATACGCAAATCGATACAATCGAAACGCATTTGTTGCTTGGATCTAACGTCTTTACAATTAAATCCACAGGACGTACACTAGTCATAATCTATAATCTACTAACAAATAATCCAGCATCTTAAATCGCTTAATTCTCTGAAGCGGGGGAACCAATTTTTTGGGGTGAAGCCATTCATGGCAGGGCTATTTTCAGGTCCTAATCCGTCAGCTAACTTCGTCAGCGTTTGAGAAAAAGATGGGGCACTCTGGCAAAGATAGAGTTGCAGACCTCTTGAGATTGATCGGGGGTCCGTTCTTGTTTGCGCACACGCTCAGAGGATAGGCGTTAAGCGCTGGGTACGAGAAAAGGTGAGTCTTGTGGAGTCAACAATGATTCATGTTCTGGCCGTTATCATTATCGCCGCCGGTGCCTGGCTTTGTCTCTCTCATTTTGGTTTAATAAAACGGATTCTGATTGGCAAACCGATGGCCACAAAGGCTTTGGGTTCCAATAAAAATCTTCTTTTCTGGCTGATCGCCTTGCCGGTGCTGTCCGCCGACTTGTATTCCTCGGTCGCTTATGGTCCTGAGGCTGGAATGGCTGAACTGGCGCCGCTCGGCGCATCGGCGAGATGGCTGCTTTTACCGATTACCGTTGCCTCTGTGGCGCTGCTCGCCACTCTGATCATATCTTATATCATGGGCGTGCTTGCCTATCCGGATGGCGGCGGTGCTTATGCGATTGCGAAGGACAATTTTAAGAATCCAATTTTGTCTGTGACAGCGTCTAGTGCGCTGCTCATTGATTATATTTTAACAGTCGCCGTTTCCGTTTCTGCTGCTGTGGCGGCAATTGCATCGGCTTTTCCAACGATCAATCCCTATCGGACAACAATTGCGCTTGTCTGCGTACTTGTTCTGCTTTTGCTCAACCTGCGCGGGGCATCCGAGGCAGCAAAAATTTTGGCTTGGCCAACATTTTTGTTTATGGCTTGCATGCTTGCTGTCATTGTGTCGGGCTTTTTCAATGAACTCAAGTTTGGATTTATTCAGGCAGCGACGCCAAGCTTCGCAACTGTCCCTAAAGATTTAAGTACGCTTTTGGTTCTCAAGGCATTCAGCTCGTCTTGTTCAGCGTTGACCGGTATTGAAACAATCTCCAACTCAGTGCCACTGTTTCGCAAGCCGAAGCAGAAGAATGCGATAAAAACGTATCTCGCGCTTGGACTACTGGAAAGTGTGACGCTGCTCGGTATCGCTTGGCTATTTTATGTGCATGGGATCACTGTTCGCTCCGGGAGCACGATGCTGTCGCAGCTGACACAGATCTTGTTTGGCAACGGACCGGTTTATCAGGTGATAACCTGGGCAACCTTCGTTGTATTGATTTTGGCGGCGAATTCAACGTTTAACGGCTTTTCCCAATTGGCAGCAATTGTTGCATCGGACGGTTTCCTGCCGAGAAAATTGGCGCAGCGCGGCGATCGTCTGTCGTATTCGAACGGGTTGATTTCGCTGGCAACGCTCGCTAGTTTGTTGATTGTTTTTTTTCATGCAGAGACCAATGCCTTGATACCGCTTTATGCGATCGGTGTGTTTGTTTCGTTTACCATTGCCCAGACCGGACTTGTCCGCCGTTGGCATCGAATCAGAGGCGGGCATTGGAAAACGTATCTGGTCATCAATTCGATCGGCGGCGTGGTATCAGCTACTGTTGCCATTATTTTTGCTTTCACAAAATTTACAAGCGGTGCCTGGCTTGTCCTTATCATTCTGCCATTGTTTGCTTTGTTCTCGCTAAAAGTCCATCGTCATTATCAGATGGTCGCCGCTCAGTTACGGATTGACCTGCACAAAGAACGGCCCGTCGCACATAAAGTGGTTTCAATTGTACTTCTATCCGGTATTCATCGCGTCGTCAATAACACACTTTCTTTTGCGAAGAGCATTGATACCAATGTGATGGCTGTTTACGTCGGTTTTGACGATACATCGATTGAAAAAATGCAGAAACAGTGGGAAGAGTGGGGGAATCCCTGCAAATTGATCGTGCTCAAGAGCCAGTATCGATCGCTAACCAATCCGATTGCCGCTTTTATTCAGCAAATCGAACAACAGGAAGGGCCAGATTGCTATATTCATATTCTGATGCCGCAATTCATTACAAAGGAAAGATGGCAGAACTTCCTGCACAATCAAAGCGCATTGATTCTGCGTACATGGCTTTTTTTTCACAAAAATGTTGTGATCACGACCGTTCCGTTTCATCTATCTGAATGATCGTTTCGCAAAGTGGGGGCGTTTAATTGAAAGCGTATAAGGCTTTATTTTTTGACGTTGACGATACATTGCTTGATTTTCACGCCGCCGAAGAGGGTGCGCTGCATCTGCTCTTTGATGAGCAGGGGATACCGCTCACAGCGGATATTCACGCGCAGTATCAGTCCTATAATCGTACCATCTGGCAAAAGATTGAAACTGGCGCCGCCGATCGTCAGACGCTGCTGAGTAACCGCTTTGCTGGCTTTTTTAATGCATTCGGCTTGAGCGTGGACGGACCTGCGCTCGAAGGACGTTATCAGCAGCTGCTCAGTGAAAGTCATCAGCTGATTGATGGCGCTTGGAACGTGCTGACTGCCTTGAAAAAAAGTTATCCGCTCTATATCGTCACCAACGGCGTTTCAAAGACGCAATATCGGCGTCTGCGCGACTCGCGGCTGGACACGTTGTTTGAAGCTATTTTTGTCTCCGAAGATGCTGGGGCTCAGAAACCAAGTGCGGAATTTTTTAATTATGTCTTTGATCAACTTGACCCTATTCAACCGGAGCGCGGGTTAATCATTGGTGATTCCCTCAGTTCTGATATCCGCGGTGGCATCAATTCGGGGATGGACACGTGCTGGTTCAATCCAAACCACCAAGCGCAAAATGCGGTTATCACACCGAGCTATGAGATTGATCAGCTCCGTGATCTGCTTCCTATCCTTAGCAAGCAGCCAATTCCACAAAGTAAATAATAACGAAACCGTGTGGGAAAGTTGTCTTTTTTCTCTAATGATGCATCGATGAAAGACAAAAAATAAAAGGAGACAAACGATTCAAACGTCTGTCTCCTTTTATTACACTTGGCTACGCTCAATAATTCTAATGCTTGAATGAGCTTAAGCAGCTGTCTCTACCTTGGACGCATGGAGCAGGCCAAGCTTTTCCAAACGGCGGCGCACGACAATACCGACCCAGCTGGCAAGCGCGGCTTTAATTAAGCCGACAAGTATGAAAGGGTAAGCACCGAGAGCAAGCGCTTTTGTCCAGGATAGATCAGCTATCAGCTTCAACTGAATAGTACCGATAACAAGAGTCACAATCATCCCGATGATGTTTGCCACAAGCGCCATCGGCAGATTGAATTTTGTCCGTTCTAGAATCCATCCGGTGACAAAGGCAGTCACGATAAAGCCGATAATATAACCACCGGAGGGTCCGATGATGACGCCGAAACCGCCGCTCATGCCGGAGAAGACGGGAAGCCCGACTGCGCCGAGCAGCGCGTAGACAAGCATTGATAATGTGCCATAGCGGCTGCCTAAAATCGTTGCCGTCAAAGCGACAGCAAAAGTCTGACCGGTTATTGGAACCACAGGCAGCGGAATTGTCACTTGAGCGAGAATTGCTGTAATCGCTGCAAAAAGCGCACAGAGAACGAGATTTTTGATTTTTGAATGATTCATGAAAGATGGCCTCCATATATGTTAACTTAAACAAAATATAGGTTAACATATAAAACGTGAATACGCCATCTTTTTATACGCGAATGGACGAGATTTACGCAAAAAATCGAATGAAACGCTCTGGCCCTTGTGAGAGCAGCGTGCCAGACGATCCGTGCGGCGCCCGCGGCAAGCGAGCAGCCGAAGCGTAATATTATAATAAAGACTCAGCAAAGCCAATTTTATCTCAAATAGTTTGTCTAGAAACTTGCGAAAAGGAAAGTAACGTTTTATTATATAAAACGTAAAGATTACGATTTACATAGAGAGCACCTGGAGGAGAACTATGAAAAATGACAACAAGGTGATTCGCCTATCCCTTTTGATTCTCAGCCTTTGCCTGATACTTAGCACGCTTGCGGCCTGCAGCTCGGTTACAGGGAAAAGGACAAACGGAAAAATTCAGGTCGTGGCTGCTGAAGATTTCTATGGAGAAGCGGCTCAAGCAGTCGGCGGGAAATATGTTCAGGTCACCTCCATCATCAATCGCCCAAGCATGGATCCACATGACTATGAACCGACAAGTGCGACAGCACGAGCCGTCAGTGCTGCACAGGTCATTGTTTTCAATGGCATCGGTTATGATGGATGGATGGAGAATCTCGTGACCAGTAATAGCGGCAAGAAACGGGTCATACGCGTCGGTGAGGACTTGATGCACCGAAAAGATGGTGATAACGAGCATCTTTGGTATCAACCGGAAACGATGCCCATTCTTGCTCGAAAACTAGCTGCTGAATTCGCGGCTATTGCTCCGAAACACGCAGCCTATTTCCAACAAAAAGCTGCCGCTTACATCGATGAGATAAAACCGGTTCGCGAAAAAGTGGCTGCTTTGAAGAATAAATCACGCGATCAGAAAGTCGATGTTTCCGAGCCTGTTTTCGATTATATGCTTCAGGCAATGGGTTACACTGTAGCCAATAATCATTTTGAACGCGCCGTCGAACACGAAACCGATCCTTCCCCGAAGGATATATTGCTCATGCAGCGAGATATCAAAAAACATCGGATTGCTTTTTTTGTCAGCAATAGCCAAGAAATCAGTCCGACAGTCAAAACGATGATGACTTTAGCTGAAAAGTATCACGTCCCAGTTGTGAAAGTTACCGAAACACTTCCATCAGGTAAAGATTATAAAACATGGATGTTGGGCCAATTAAAGCAGATCCAGTTGACTCAGAAATTGCATTCTGCCAAATGAAAAATCAATCGATTGAAAAGCGCTTAAGCTTGATTATCTAGTCAAGCGTTGATCTGAGGGCAAAAAAAAATCCCCTCATGGGGAATCAGTCACGCATGCTGAATTGCTCAACATCCGCGCGGGACAACGCAAAAGACTTACCGCGCTGAGCATATAAGCGAATGTGTCCACTGATAATTAGCTGCAAAACTTCTTGTTTCTCGCCACCGATGAGAGACGCGGCTTCTTCCATACTGATTAAATCCAATACATCTGCACTCCTTACCCAATGCTAATGATGTCCTGAAAGGGAACTGCCCAACTGAACCCAAACGCATCATTAATCACTATCTCTCCTATTATCGGATCGATCTTGTCAATTGTACACTTTTTTTGTCGAATCGATCCACTATGATAATAAGAAAGCGTAACAAAACAGTGTTTGACGACGGCCTCATTCAGCTGACGACCGATTGCGTCAAGCGTCTGCTCGTCAAGAAGTGGCCGCTCGATCTGAGAGGCGCGCGCTTGTTGGGCGCGCAAGGCATCCACATGCTCTGGTAGCATCATCCGGCTAGATTCCCAACGGATATTGGATCCTGGCGTCAGTTTGTTCATCACAGGCCACCTTCTGTTTTAGAAAGATGTTTCAGTTTGTCGATAGCCTGTTCAATTTCTTCCTTGCTGTGCCCCGTCCGCTGCTCGAGATCGTCAAGAGCTGTGATGCGCTGCATCAGCCGATCATTTAGAATGATTTGCTTCAGTTTTCTTTCAAAGTCGGAAAGCACGTCATCATCTCCTTTACCTTCTATTATACACGAACATTTGTTCCTTATCCAGAAGGAAGAACGAACGCATGTTCTTGATTGGGAGAAAACCCTGTTGCTTACGCGCGGAGACAGCAATGAGCCACTCATGCAAAAATAATAAAAAGGATGTCTTAATCTAAGACATCCTTGATTTTCATACGCTTTATTTCTCTTTTAGAAAGGAGCGGGTAGCGGCAAGTAAGATAAAAACGGGAAGTACCTTACTAATGATGCGGAAACTGGAAGCAAATGGGCCATACGTTGAGACGGGCTTTCCTTGACGGCTATCTCTGAGCGCATGTTCTGCCTCTTTTTCCGGACTGCTTTTTGGCAGCTTGTCCATAAACCAGCCTTTGTTTGACGGACCGGCTATACCAAGAAATTCCGTGGCAACAGGTCCTGGACAAACTGCCGTCACAGCGATTTTTCGTGGACGTAATTCCTCATTGAGCGCGCGGCTGTAAGAGAGGACATACGCTTTAGTCGCTGCGTAGATACCGAAGAGTGGCTGAGGTGCGAAGGCCGCCGAGGAGGCCACCAAAACAATTCGTCCGCCGACAGGGATATAAGGCAGCGATAGGCTGGTGATTGCAGTCAGTGCTTCGCAGTTCAAGCGAATCATACCCGTTTCTTCATCCAGAGGCAGCGAACCGATTTTGCCGTATTTCCCATAGCCGGCTGCGTTGACCAATAATTGGATATACGGCTTGTCCGCCTCTAACGTATTTTTTAACATCTCGATACTCTCCGGGTCAGTTAGGTCGATCGGAAAGACTTTTGTGTGGACAATCAGTTGCTGTGCCAATTCATTGAGCCGATCCGCTCTTCTTGAAATGATCCAGACCTCATCAATATCGGCGTAGATCCTATCGATTTCTTTAACGATTTCCCGGCCGATGCCTGAGGAAGCACCTGTCACCAGTGCGATACGCTTCATGAACATCCCTCCTGAGTGCGGCGTTATTTTTTTTCTCAAAAAATAAGAATGTATCAGATTTTGCGCATGAATGAGCAGAATCCCAATCAAATGAAGTGATAGGACAGATTCTCATTAAATTGTACCGCGACTTGCTAGGCATCACAAATTTAATCATCGATAAGAATATCGTTTTCCGAGAATAAATCTTTGCTTCCCTTCTGGTTTCGGCGATAGACTAAAGGTATTCTTAAGAGAGAGGGGCATTCGTGTGACGTATCTTTACCATATAAAACGCCCGGAAACTGTCACTGAGGAGACACCGATCCTGGTCACCTTGCATGGCATGGGATCGAATTATCACGATTTGTCAGCCATTGCCGGAAAACAATCGGCAGATTATATTCAAATTGATGTTCAAGGCAATCGTCCTTGGCAATCCGGTTATACCTATTATGTTCCGAATTTCTCATCGGTTCCCGAAGAGCACGTGATCCTTGAGACATTAGACGCGTTAATGCAATTTCTCAAAGAAACTTATCAAAAAGAGAAACTTTCCGAAAACCAGCCACTTTATTTCCTCGGGTTCAGTCAAGGCGCCATTCTCAGTTTGTGTCTTGGTATCCTTTATCCGCAACGTGTCAGCGGCGCTGTGATTTTAAGCGGGCGTTTGCCGCAATTTGTGACGGAAAAGCTGGATCAAACTTCGGCAAAGCCTTCATTTTTTATCGGACAGGGGCAATTCGATCCGCTTTTTCCTCTGCCAATTGGGCGTGCACTGCATCAATTTCTGACGGAGAATGGTTATGCAACGTTCTATCACGAGTATGCAACCAGCCACGGCGTCAATGGGGAAGAACTAGTAGCTGTGCAGCAGTGGCTAACATCTGCGTTTAATGGAAAACTTCAGTCTTGAAAAAAATGACGGATTAAAACCTGCACGTCTCCTAGAGACGCGCAGGTTTTTTCACATTTTCGCCCTTGGGCGGTCCGCAGTCAAATGCTATAATCAGGTTGCTGATTTCAAGTATTTTGGCGGAGAACCCGCTCAGGGAGTGCGTTGGTTGCATGGATGAACAAATAATCAAGGAGATCACTCAAAATTATTACCGAATTTTGGATTTAGACAGCTCGGATGACAAAGAAAAAGTTTGGATGGCACGCCGTTTCTCAGGTAATATTAGCGGACTGACGACACTTTGTTATCATATGATTGATCTGATCTGGCGTCATCCAGGGACCAATGGGAAAACGATTTGTGAACATTCAGACGTCTTACAGGGTACCGTATCTAAAGTGATCAGCCGTCTCATAAGAGTAGGACTTGTGACGGTTCAGACGGGAGAAAAAGACAGAAGAGACCGCTATTACAGTTTAACGGCTTTAGGAGAGGAACTGGCTCAGATTCATGCGGCGATGCATCAATTGAAAGATAAAAAAATAGAAGCGATTCTGACCCAATTCAATGCAGCTGAACGCGATACAATTGCTGCATTTGTGAAAAAGATGCTCGAATTGGAGCAAAGTGCTTTATGAAAACGGTAACTGCCAAATGTGACGAAACAATGAAAACGTTTTAAAATGATGCCAAAAAACGGTAAATAATCAGGATCGGATATTGTAGGGCTATTGAAAAAGGATTAATATGATTGTGCAAGATATATTCCGCGGAATGTAATGTGTCTCGCACAGAGAAAGTTAAGAAGCTTTTAAGTTTTTTCATGCAACCTCTTTCGTAAATCAGTCGTTCCTGCACATATTTTGGAAAACGTTATCAAAACAGTGATTTAAAAACGGAAAATGTACCCGTTACACACTTTTGGGGGAGGAATTATCATGGTTCATTGGCTTCGTAATAATAAATATGCATCGATTGTCTTACTGCTTATTCGCTTATATTTAGGCTATCAATGGCTTCTTGATGGATTTGCTAAATTATGGGGCAACGAAAGCCCATTCAATGCGCAAGGCTTCATGATTGGAGTGACAAAAAATCCAGTACTCGGCCCTGAAAAACAGGTCTTATATCCTGTATACAATGCGTTTATTAAGAGTATCGCTTTGCCGCACGCTGGGCTTTTCAGTTTCATGGTTGCATGGGGCGAATTTTTGATTGGCATTGGCTTGCTTCTCGGTGTTCTGACGACAGCAGCTGCCTTCTTTGCCCTGTTCTTGAATTTCATGTATTTATTCGCCGGAACCGTTTCATCCAATCCTCTTTACGTTCTACTCGGTTCAATTCTGCTGTACAGCGGGTTCAACGCTGGTAAAATTGGCGGAGACTATTGGGTGATTCCATATATCCGCAGTTATTATGGAAAGTGGTTCCATAAAGCTGGTGGCAATGTGGTAGCCGGCGGTGTCGTGCACAACTGACGCCGGGGTATCAAAAAGTTAATTGTTCTTCTTTGTGAACAACACCCGTACTGCGATCCGTGGCAGCGTGGGTGTTGTTTGTTTTTATCTAATTTTTGCACGAAAAATAAAGCGTATTCGATACAAAAAAGACTTGGCCAAGGCAATTTTTTCCCAATAAGCACTTGTTTATGACAGGCGCGTTAGATGAAAAATGATCATTGTCCTTGTATAATGGCTCTATCGGTAACTTAGGGAGCGATTTAAATATGTAAGGTCATTGTTCAACCACTTGCTGTTCAAATATTGCGGTGATGTGCATTTTTCCAGGTACATCTATTTCAAGCTGCAAGAAATAGCAGAAAGGAATCGAACAATGACAAAAAAACAGTCGTTTACTTGCCTGTGGGTGGGTCAGTCTCTGGCCAATTGCGGGGATGTTTTTTATATTGTCGGGATGATGACCATCATTTACGCGGCGACCCAGTCGGCATTTTATATGGCCGCTGTCCCCTTTCTAACGATGATGATGCGCTTTATCAGTGGCATTTTTGCGCCGCTTATTCTCGATAAATTTGGTCTGAAATGTTCACTAACTCGTTCTCAGACGGCTAAATCACTTTTATTATTGCTGCTGGCTATCGCTTTTTCTTTTCATCTTTTTGGCCCTGATTTTCTGCTGATTTTCCTGTTGGCTGCCGGAATCAGTTTTCTCGATGGTTGGGCCTTGCCGGCACGAAACGCCATGGTCCCACTGCTGATTACTAAGGAAAAATTAGTTCAGACAAACAGTTTTTTGTCGCTGCTGGATCAGTCAATTAATTTAAGCGGCTGGGCGCTCGGTGGCACTCTAGTTACTTTGTTTGGCGGCACAAAGATCGTTTGGGGTACCTTTTTCCTGTTTTTGCTTTCCACAGTTTTCATGCTGCTGATTGAAGCAGACACGGTAAGCAGCCAGAAAATGAGGGACAGAGCGGGAAGACTGGAAGTCATGAAAGAAGGCTGGCGAGCCATTGGGCAGACGCCATTGTTGCGGTTGATTAGTTGGACGGACGCGATCGGAACCATCGCGTCCGTTGTATGGATGGCCGCGATTGTTTTCGTTTTTGTCCACCATGTGCTCCATGTTTCAGACGCATGGTGGGGATTCATTAATTTCAGTTATTTCGTTGGTCTGATTCTCGGCGGGCTGGTCAGTGTCCGCTGTGCCACACTTATCCAGCACCATTTGAGACAAGCAGCGCTAATCGGCCTTTTGGCAATCGGAATAGCGACACTGCTTTTTGGCTGGAACAAGCTGCCCGCAATTGCTCTGGTTCTGTCCTTTGCCGTCGGTTTTTTTGAACAACTGCAAACGATTGCCTTCAGTACACTCATTCAGACTTGCACTAAACCGCAATTATTGGCCAAAGTGTACGCAGCGCAAGGCGCGCTGTATGCTGTCGCTTATGGATTGGCTACACTGGTCTTTGGTTATTTGACGGATAAAATCGGGGTGATCTCAGTCTTTACACTTTCAGGTCTATTGATTCTGGCAACTTTTGTGTACGCACTCCGTACAAAAAAAGAATGGCCGATGCAAGCGGATTGCTGAAGATTAAAAATAGAGCGATGAAAAAACAGCGAGGACAATTTGTCCTCGCTGTTTTTGTGCAAAGATGAATTTTGATGAGGCGCAATTGTTGAAAAAGGACTTGGCGACGCCAGTTTATCTTAAAAGATAAGAATGTATAAGATTTTGCACAAAAAAATGGAGCGAAGGTGCGAGACGCCCGCGGCAAGCGAGCGACTGGAGCGCAATTTTTGCAAAGAAAGACTTGGCGACACCAAGTTTTATCTTAATCTGATAGATTCGAATTTGTTTGGGCATCCTTCACCGTAAGATCAATTAAACATGAATTTATACGTATTAATTTTCACATTTAAGACGAGGCCGACCGCGAACATGCTGATAAATAATGAGCTACCACCGTAGCTGATGAATGGAAGGCCTAAACCGGTAATAGGCAAGATACCGATCGTCATGCCAATGTTTTGAAAGATTTGGTAAGCAAACATGCCAATGACACCCGCGCAGACTAAAGCGCCATAGGGTGAGTGTGACTCTAAACTTATCTTCAATATTCTATAGAGAAGGACGAAATAGGTCAGTATCAGAAAAGAAGCACCTAACATCCCCCATTTGCCACCCACTATTGAAAAGACAAAGTCCGAATACGCGTAGGGAACTGAAAAATTGGCCATGCTTGCTCCGCTCAACTCGCCTGAACCAATTGCATTTAATGAAGTCTGCAATTGATAGCCATCCGAATTCGTGAAGCGATTAGGGTCGAGCCATCCGTAAAAGCGCTGTGCCTGATAAGATGGAAGGTGACTCAAAATATCATTGAAAAATACATTTGGATTCAAGAAATAGAGAAGAATAAGTCCAGATATTAGGATAATAACAGGTAAAACAAGAATCATAATTGTCTTTACTCTTATTTTTGACACAAACAAAATAGTTATAAAAATAGAGCTATCTACAAGTAGACTGCCTAGATCGGGATACTGTTTGGCAAAAAAGACTAAAGGGACGAGATAAAGAAGTAATTTGCCGATAAAAATAAACTCATCTTTGGTCGTGATAAATTCTTGATCGTCTTCTTGAAGTCTTGCTAATTTGCTGCTCACAGCAAGTATTAAGCCTATTTTCATAAATTCTGCAGGCTGTATCGAAATGGGTCCCAAACGATACCAACCCTTAGCGCCGTTGATAACAGGAGCGATACTGTCCGGCATAATCAGAATGCCTAGCATGAAGACAATGCATATTAAATAAATGTAAGTCGACACGCGTTCAATAACATCTAAGTCAATGAATACAGCGACGAGAAAAAATGGAATGGATAAGACGTAGAGTATGATCTGCTCTTTTAGAAAATTGCTGGCTATCAGGTGGGCACTTTGTGCAGAGGACAGCACGAAACAACTAATACAAAAAAGAAGGAATAGGATAAAAACTAAAGAGTAATCTATTCTTTCCCAAATATTTTCTCTGTTTTCCAATTTTTTGTTCTCACTTTCCAATGTGTTTAAGGCTATGTTTAAGGAAAAATGCGATGTGCGAGACGCCTGCGATGTAGTAGTGAGATTTCTCTGAGCGACAATCCAGACTTCTTCTCGATCTCGTGTTTATCCAAACTATTATAATATTCTATTGATCCATTTGCATTCATGAGGTCAAAAAAAGATTTTCACATTTATTTTTGATTGGGTGTTATTTCTTTGAACGGCCAATTATTCGTCCCTGTCCATTTCTGAAATATTTGCCAACATTTTTCGCATAACGGAACGCGCCACGCGCAATTCTTCATGATCGATGTCTTGAAATAAAGTCTCGGTAAAAATCTGGCCTTCTTTGCGCACTTTATTCCATAATTCCACACTTTGTTTGGTTAGTTTCAGGTGAGTTACGCGGGCGTCTTGCGTATCCTTTTCTAGTTCAAGAAGCCCTTTCTGCGCCATCTTCAACGCAATCTGCTTCACATTTTGGTGTGAACTGCCCATTTCTTTTGCCACTTCTTTGATCGATGGAGGCTCATGAAACAGATTATCAATAATAATGGAGAGAAACCATTGCTTGGTCGTCACATCAAATTTTTTCAAGCCACGTTCCATAATCGTATCGATTTGATTTGTCGCCACAAAAAGCGAGCCAAATAGATATTGCAAATCAGGCATGCTGTCTAACTTATTCAAGTGAATCACCTCTGAAAAAAACTTTGTCATTTATGCTAACTGCAATGACGATCAATCTTTGTTGTTTGCTTGACTTAACTTGATGGCGGCACGTGCCCACTGCGCAGCTCGCGTGCATTCGCCTTCTTTAAGCGGGCCCTCGTACCCAGTCACATAAAATCCTTCCGGCTGTAGAAGTAGGTGTGCTCGCTTATGGTGTAGTTTTTTTGCTATTTTTTTGGCGGCATAACCCAATAATTTGATGACTATACGCAGCGCCTTGGAGGAGACGTCTTGACTCGCTATTCTCGTATCGAATGCTAAAGCGGAAACACCTTTTAGTTGATTCGGTGACAGTCGATGAATGAAGTCAGTGGTCGGTTTTGTCGGATGGAAGGCGCGTGTAGGCGAACCGACAATTAACATATCTATATGATCGAGAGGACCGGCAGTCACTTCATGCGGACGGCACATGACAACTTTTTCCGAATCCATAGCTGACCGCATGGCATCAGCAATTTTTTGAGTATTGCCAAATACAGAATCGCAGACAATTAAAACATTCATAAGCACGGCTCCTCATCTGAAAAAAAAGGTAATGTATTATATAAAAACATAATACATTACCTTTTTAATGCCGTCAATTTCCAACACGTATTGTATTGAAAATTCATGAACGTGTGGAAGCTGGAGGATTTTAAGAAAGAGAAAATTCCATGTGTAACCAATAGATGACCAAACAATTGTTTATCAGGCATTGACAGTCTATGTCGGATTCATTAAAATAATATAGGTCGTCAGATTTTGTTAATCTGTCCCAGTAGCTCAGTTGGATAGAGCAACGGCCTTCTAAGCCGTGGGTCACAGGTTCGAATCCTGCCTGGGACATACTATAGAAGAAACGAGATCCCTTGTTGCCAAGGGATTTTTTGCTGTTCTAAGTTTTAAATTAATCTGTAGAAGTTTTTTTAATCCGATTTTTTTAATCATTGATGGCACAACTACCTAATATTTGGAGAACGACCAGCAATAGAAAAAATGGAACGTTAAAACGTTCCATTTTTTCATATAAAGGTTGCGTCGCACAGATGGCGCCATCATCATAATGGGCTGGTTCGCCAACGTCACATCGTAAATTGATGCGGAAATTGTCTGGCGATGCCATAGGCCATGACATCAGCCATGATTAAAGCTTGTTGTTCAATTTGATCAAAAGTTGAGACACTTTCTGGATATTTTTTCGTTATAAGTTCAACAGCTTCATTTTTGGTCAAAGCCAAATGTTCGTGCATCATCGATTGCCAATCTCTTGCGGACCAATAAGGATTGATTCGGCCGAGAAATGCGGCGATCGCATCAGCATTGGCATACCATCTTTTTTCAGCGGCTGCAGCTTCTGCCTGATGGCCTGCTTTTGCTGCCTGAACAAGTTGCGCTGCGATAACGAGGTGTTCGGTGAATAATTTTTCAAACTGGGAAGCAATTGCAGGACCATAAAGCGGAGCCAAAACCTTTTCAAAATCCTTTGGGTTACGAAGAAGCCGTTTTGTTGTGACTTTAGAATCAGGGAGAGCGAATACAATATCTATTATTGCTAATCGAGTCCAATAGACATGCTGCTCCCAGAGCATCCGTAAAGTAGTCCTTAGCTCACATTCCGCCATACTGATGTGCTGAGGTGACATGATAATCACATCCTTGTTGAAGTTTAGCGATAGTGCATTATATGTGTGGATGGGTAAACGTGTACGGAAAATGCATCTTGTCGATGGCATCAGATGCAGGACTAGTTATAGATGACAAAACGGCTACATTTTTCAGTAGATCGTCAGATTGAAAAATAAAGTTTCGTATAATTTAATTGGAATGAAATTTATTTCATAAGATAAGAGTGTATTAAAATTTTGCGCGAAAAATGGAGCGAAGGCGCGAGACGCCTGCGGGAAAAGCGAGCCGAGTGAGACCCCGCAAGTTCTAGTTTGTTTGAGGAGGCTCACGGATCGCTCGCGGCAAGCGAGTGACCGGAGCGCAATTTTTGCAAAACAGACTTGGCAAAGCCAAGTTTTTCTTAATATATAGAGGCTTTTAGGTGTGAATCAGAGCGCGCCAGTCAGTGAAAAAATTAAAATAAGCATTTTCTTTTATAAAAAATTAAGATTTCTGCACTAACGTAAGAAAGGTGATTTTTCATTAATACGGCGAGCATTGGATTTTTCTTACACTGCCAAAAGTTATTGACGCAGCACCGAATTTGATGCAAAATTCATTGTTAGACGGATTTTTATCTTGCGTTATCGGATTTAAAAGAAAGCTCTGTTTCAATTTAATGTTGTTTTTCTGACCAAAAGGTCATGTGTGAGACGCCTGCGGGAACAGCGTGCCGGCGCTATAGCTGTTTGCTTCTTATTTTTGGGCACTCAATGGATGGTTCTGCGCACTGAATTGATTTAATGATAAATACATAGTCTGTTTTCTGAGGGAGAGGCAACAATGGGACAAGAGGAGAGCCGATTGACGTCACGGCAATCAGTGAAGAAAAGTAAAAAACATCACAGATGGATTATCTTGGCATTGTTTATTATTTTGGCTAGCGCGGGTAGTGCCATCGCTTATTATATGCATGCGATCAGTCCACAGACGCATTTCAATCATTTAAAAACAATAGGCACCAGCAAAAACGCTTTGAGCGGTTATAAAGAAAAGTCCGGTGTTTTCAATGTCCTGTTAATCGGTTCGGATCAGCGCAAGCAGAATCCTCAAGGACATACCGATTCCATCGTGCTCATTCACGTCGATCTGACACATCATCGCTACAACTTACTCAGTATCCCACGCGATACACGTGTCTATATGCAGGGACAGGGTTATACGAAACTGACGAGCGTCCAATTCATTGGCCAACTGAAAGACGGGACAAAAAAAGGTATTACCGATGCGGTATCGGCTGTCTCCAATCTGACAGGTGTGCCGATCAATTATTATGCGGAAACCAATTATTGGGGCTTTCGGAGTATGGTCGATGCGCTTGGTGGCATTAAAATGAAAATTCCTTTTGATGTCACTTTGACTCATCCGTGGAATAAGAAATACAAAAATATGGTGATCAAAAAAGGAACCCATAACTTGAACGGGACGATGGTTTCAGAAGTCGTTCATGAACGTGATTCACTTCCGGGTACGGATTTTGGACGTCAACGTCTTCAGGAAGAAGCGCTGATTGGTATTGGCAATAAAGTCATGCAGCCTCAGAACATCACTAAATTGCCAGCACTGTCGCAATCTTTGTCCAAATTCTTGATTGCAACGAATTTAAGTACGAGCGATATGATTAGTCTTGGATTGGGCGTGAAAAGCGACTATCATCCTAGAAATCAGATCCATTATTATCAGTTGAAGTATCAGAGTGTTGTGATGAAGGATGATGTTCTACAGGCACAGAACGACGAGGTCGTGCTTGATACGAAACAATTGCAACAGGTCATTCAGCAGCATTTTATGAACTGAACGTTTGGGAATCGGCAGGAATAAGAATTTGACTGTCATTAAGCTTATCTTAAGAATCTTAATCTAAAATCAGGTTAGACTGAAAGAAAAGGTGTCTTTCGAAATCGTTGCGGATCGAGAAGTCAGAATGGCTGATTTTATTCTCAGGGGGGCAATGGCATGAAAACATTCTTATTTTGCCGTGAGGACCTAACGCAAAATGTATTGTTTTTGCATCCGTGCGTTGCTTTGCGCGCGAGCAGCTTCCGAATGGCGGTTCAGATATTTGCACTGAAAAGTAAAATGAAGGTCAAGGCAATTGGAGCAGTAGGTAAAGAAACAACGCGGATTCAACTGACCAAAAGGCATTGGTTCCGCACCGAAGAACAAATTCATTTTATTGTCGCTCATAAAAAAGAGAAGGAAAAGCAAGCAGTTGGATGGCTGCAGCAGGACAAAAAAATAGGGATATAAATAGTATGGCACGTGTGGCTAATCAGTTCACACGTGCTATGTTTTTTTTAAAAGATAAAAGAATATAAGGCTTTTTGCACAACAATGCAGTGCAAGTGCTATGGCGCCTTGCGGAAAAGCGAGCATATCGACATCAGCAGAACAAAGCACAATTGTAGCATGGCTCTTGCGTAAGGATAGAGCGAAGGCGCGAGACGCCTGCGGGAACAGCGTGCCAGCGAGACCCCGCAGATTCTAGTCTTGTCTGAGGAGGCTCGCGGTGCGCCCGCGGCAAGCGAGCAGCCGAAGCGCATTGTTACAAAAAAGACTTAGAAGCCTAGTTTTTCTAAAGAGATAAGGAAGTATAAGGATTTTTGCAAAAAAATGCAGCGCAGGTGCGAGACGCCTGCGGGAAGAGCAGGACAAGGGAGACCCCGCAGATTACTGTTTGTCCGAGGAGGCTCCCGTCCTGCCCGCGGCAAGCGAGCAACCGAAGCTCAATAGTTGAAAAAGGACTTGGCTAAGCCAAGTTTTTCTTAGAGATAAGAATGTGTCGAAACAGAGCAGCAAACGCAAGTCTTGTTTTCAAATAAAGCAAAACAAATAAAAAGATTACTAAATTACTAATTGTAGCGATTGCAAAACAATATGATATGATAAGTAAAGGTGAATCACTATGTTCCGCCCGTAGCAGTACGTAATTGTAAAGCAGAGGTGACAAATTTGGTGAAACGATGTGAAATGGTTTATGAAGCGCTTGTAAAGGGATGCCAGGCCTGGACCCAAGAAGAACTTCTCGAACGATCAGGGGTCTCCGCTCAAGAAATTGCCGTCCAGTTGGGCATGCTGCGAAGCAACGTCAGTTCTGATCTGAATGAGCTTAATCGTCAGCAGCGTGTCGTTAAGCTCGTTACTCGCCCGGTTCTTTATGTACCTGTTGAAAAAGTTCAAGAATTGATCGGCCAAACAATACCGTCCTATACAGTAAAGAGCCCTTCATTAAAGTTATTTCTAGATCAAAAGATGCAAGCAACACGAAAAGAGGATCCGTTCACTCATCTTATTGGTGCAACTGAGAGTCTGCAAAATAGTGTGAAACAAGCGAAGTCGGCAATTATGTACCCACCGCGCGGCTTGCATACGTTAATCTTGGGATCAACGGGATCTGGAAAGACATTATTTGCCCATATGATGCATAATTACGCCAAATATTGCGGCCGGATGGAAGGGACGGCTCCGTTTATTGAATTCAATTGTGCCGATTATTATAATAATCCGCAGCTGCTCATTGGCCAGCTCTTTGGCTATGTTAAAGGAGCTTTTACTGGAGCCGTTCAGGATCAGGAGGGTCTCGTAGCAAAGGCGGACAAGGGAATTCTTTTTTTGGATGAGATTCACCGTCTGCCGCCTGAGGGTCAGGAGATGCTCTTTTATTTCATGGATACCGGACGATTTAGTAAGCTCGGTGAGGCAGGGAATAAACGTCATGCGCAAGTACTGATTATTGCCGCAACAACGGCGGATCCTGAATCGGCTCTTCTGCAGACTTTTTTGCGGCGCGTTCCTGTGATGATCAATGTCCCACCTTTTCATAAGCGCAGCGTTAATGAACAGGTTGAATTGACACGTTTTCTGCTTTCACGGGAAGCGCATCGAACAAAGCATGAATTCCATGTCGGTGCCGATGTTGTGAAGGCGCTGATTGGTAGCGTGACGTTTGGCAATATTGGGCAATTGAAATCTAATGTTCAATTAGTCTGTGCGCAGGCATTCCTTGATAGTTTTTCAAGTGACGTGGTCACTCTAGATGCAAAGATGTTGCCGCCTGACATGCTTGATGGGCTGAGCCGCATGGCGGATCAGCCGGAAGTAAACCAGCAGCTAAGTAAACGTCTGCCGACAACATGGATAATCACTGGTGAGAAGGATCCACTAATCGCTGAAAATGATCGCTATGAACCACCGTTTGACATGTACCAAATGATTACTGGGCAATATCATGACTTGAAAGAAGAAGGCCTGACTACTGGCGAGATTCGCAAGTTTATCACGGACGATATTTCAGAACACGTACATGACTTCTATAAGCAGACGACTAAGGATATGCTGCTTTCTTCTGTTGATAAACGGATTCTCAATTTTTCTAAAGATATAACCGACATTTGTCACCAAGTGCTGGGGAAAGAATTAAGTAATAAGTGCATGTCTCTGCTTTTTGCTCATTTGTCTTCTTTTCTAAGCGATCCGAATCGCCTGAACAAAAATGCTACGACCATTGATCAATCGCTACTCACTTATGATCAGAAAGACTATGAAGTGGCCAAAATGATTGATCGTTTATTTCAAGAGAGGCTAGCCATTCATTTGCCAGAAGTTGAACTGCTTTATATTGCCTTTTTAATTGGTTCGTTTGTGGAATTGTCGCGTCAGAAGAATGTTGGCATTGTCGTGGCTGCTCATGGACCGCATACAGCTAGCTCAATGGTCAGTGTGGCTAAAGAATTGCTTGGTGACCATCCATTGGCAGCAGTCGATATGCCGCTTAATCTCAATTTTGGTGATATTTTCGATCAGATTGTTGCTGCAGTTCGGGCCGTCGACCAAGGTGCTGGCGTTTTAATGATGGTGGATATGGGTTCACTCTATTATTTTGAAGAGAAAATTGCTCAAAAAGCGCATATCGAGGTCCGAGCTGTTGACATGGTTTCCACACCGCTGATTCTTGATGCGGTGAAAAACGCAAACATGCTTCATATGGATCTTAAGAGTATAATAGCGTCGCTCTATCGGATACGTGAGGCATCGAGTCAAGCCCCTAAGCCATCGAAAAGCTTGAAAATGAAAGCGATTCTTACCATCTGTACGACCGGAAGCGGCATTGCTCAGCGCATCAAGACGATTGTCGAACTCTTCATTCATCAGGTCACAGAGGAAGATATTGAGATTATTCCAGTTTCGATTAATGGTTTGTATGAGCATGCGCAGAAATTAATGGAGAAATACGACGTTGTGGCAAGCATCGGTGCAAAGAATCCGCGCCTTGAGAATGTGCCTTATATTACGTTGTCGCAATTTGTCAGTGGGGACGGACAGGATATCCTGCAGTCGCTTTTTATACCGCAAAGAGGAGCGACTAAGGAAAGTACGTCACATATCATTGTGCAAGGCGTTTGTGAGGATAGTCTACAAGATATGCTGACTTATTTGAATCCAAAACGTGCAGTCGATGCCATTGTTGAATTTAACTCGGCTTTGCAGAATGAGCTCAAGGTGCACTTCAAAAATGCAACGCAGATTCGTATTATCATGCATATGGCCTTTGCATTAGAGCGTGAAGTGACGAAAACACCACTTAAATACGAAGGTGAAATGACTGACGATCAGAAAAGAATTTACAGTCGCTTGCGACCCACAGCCAAAATTTTTAATTATAAATTAAATATTGATATGAGTGTGAACGAATTTTACTATTTTGTTGATATGATGATTGATGAACTTGGTAAGAGTGTTTTGCTGACGACGGTTTCATCGAAATAGTGTGTTGTTTTGGCGGAAACGCTGACTTAGTGAATTACTCGGATGTTTTAGTGTGTTAATTGAACGCCCTAGTGTGTTGTTTCTCCCATGTAAGAACATGAGAAGCGCGTCAAACCGACCCATTTTGGGTCTTTTTTTTTAAAACAGATTTTGGCATGAAAATTGCTTATATAAAAGTGTACCGAAGAGGGGAGGCGGAGAAAATGGTAACAGTAGTGATTGCGGCACATGGCGAGTTGGCAGAAGCACTCGTCCATACAGCATCAATGATTTTCGGCAATATGGAGGATGTTGCATCTGTCACCTTCAAACCAGGTGAAGGCGTAGAAAACTTACTTAATAAGTATTCTGTTATTATTCCGGATACGCAGAAAGATGTCTTATTCCTTGTGGATTTACTTGGTGGAAGCCCATATAACGCAGCGAGCCGTTTTGTGGCTGATAAGAAAAACATGGATATTGTTTCGGGAGTCAATCTGCCAATGCTTGTCGAGGTGCTTGGTAAGCGGCTGGGTGGCAGTGATTTAAAGGCAATGGTGCAAACCGCAAAAAAAGCAGGTGTTGATGGGATTCAAGCGTTCCATGAATGGTTTGATGAACAACAAATGGTGAATAGTACAAGAGCTGAAGAGGGAGATGAATTAGGATGAAAATTAAATGGTTACGTATCGATTCGCGGTTAATTCATGGTCAGGTGGCAAATAACTGGGTCAATCATGTAGGGGCAAGCACAATCATTGCCGCAAATGATAGCGCTGCCAAAGACGACCTACGCAAAACATTATTGCTTCAAGTGGCGCCAGGACGTACGAAATCCTATGTCATGTCTGTTGATAAAACGGCGCGCTGTTATAAGAATCCAGCATATGAAAACCTTGATGTATTGTTGGTTGTTGAAAATCCGACCGACGTACTTCGCTTGATCGATCAAGGCGTCGAGGTGAATAGTGTCAATGTTGGCGGAATCACATTTAAAGAGGGAATGACGTTAATATCTGAAGCGGTTTCTGTATCGCCGCAAGATGTGAAATCGTTCGTCGAACTTGACAAGCGGGGAGTCAAACTTGTTTTGCAGCAATTGCCGAATACGGCAAGTTCCGATTTCATGAGTCGGCTGAAAAGCAAGGGTCTGATATAAAAAGTAAATAGGGGAGGTCGCTCAAATGAGTGCCATGTCATTTATTCTTGTTATTCTTGTTTCATTAGTCTGCGGAATGGCTAGTGTTATGGATGAACGCCAGTTTCACCGGCCAATCGTTGCCTGTACACTCGTTGGTTTGGTTCTCGGTGATTTGCATACAGGTATTATCTTAGGTGGTAGCTTGGAACTCATTGCTTTAGGATGGATGAATGTCGGTGCGGCAATGGCACCAGATGCGGCGCTTGCGTCGACCATCTCATCAATCATCGTTATTGTCGGCCATCAGTCAATTGGTGAAGGTATTGCGATTGCCGTACCGCTTGCTGCTGCCGGACAGGTACTGACGATTTTCGTTCGGACGATTGCCGTATTCTTCCAGCATCAGGCCGATCATTTCGCAGCGAACGCGAATTTCCGCGGCATCGAATGGTGTCATATTGGTGCACTATTTCTTCAAGGCTTGCGTGTTGCTATTCCAACAGGTGCTGTTGCCGCTGTTGCCGGCACGAGTATTGTTAACAATTGGTTGGATGCAATACCACCGGTCATTACACACGGTTTGCAAGTTTCCGGTGGCTTCATCGTCGTTGTCGGCTATGCGATGGTTATTAACATGATGAAGGCGCGTTCGCTGATGCCATTCTTCTTCATCGGATTCACTTTGGCTACCTTTGTAACCGGTATCAACCTAGTTGGTCTTGGTATTCTAGGTGCTTGTGCCGCTGTGGTCTATGTTCAGTTGAATCCTGATTTCCATGATTCGATTAAAATGCCGGCTGCTGCCGTGAATACCGTCTCTGATGACGACGATGTATTAGGTTAAGGGGGGAATCATAATGTCTGAAACAAGAGAAGTTCGAAAAGTGGAGTCCTTGACAAAGAAAGACTTTATTAACACGTATTTTCGTAGTACCTTCTTACTTGGTTCTTTCAATTTTGAGCGGATGCAGGCAATCGGTTTTTGCGTGACGATGATGCCGGCGATCAAACGTTTTTATCATAAAAAGGAAGATCAGGCGGCCGCTCTGAAACGGCATCTCGAATTCTTCAACACAACACCATGGCCGGCTTCAGCAATTTTCGGAGTGACGGCGGCGATGGAACAGAAACGTGCCGAGGGCGGCGATATCGATGAAGCTGCGATTACCAACGTAAAAATCGGTTTGATGGGACCGCTTGCCGGTATCGGTGACCCGATTTATTGGGGCACGGCGCGCCCGATTCTTGCCGCACTTGGCGCCTCTCTGGCAATGAGCGGCAGCATTCTTGGACCGTTGCTCTTCTTTTTCGGAATTAATATCATCCGTATGCTGACACGCTGGTATGGGTTCAAGGTTGGTTACAACCAAGGGACAGATATTGTTCAGGACGTTGCGGGCAACCGTCTGAAGAAACTGACACAAATGGCTTCCGTACTTGGTCTGTTCGTCATGGGTTCCCTTGTTTCCAAATGGACATCAATTAAAATGCCGCTCGTTCTTGTGTCCTACAAACAAGCAGGCCATCTGATTAACACATCGCTTCAGAATATTCTCGATTCACTGCTTCCGGGTCTCGTTGCCTTACTGATGACATTTGCCTGCATGTGGCTCTTGAAACGAAAAGTCAATGCCATTTGGATTATCTTTGGGATGTTTGTTGTCGGTATTCTCGGTTACTGGTGTGGTCTGTTCGGACTGTAAGCAAAAGTGTTTGAACTGTAAAAAAGGGATGCGGAATCTCATACTATGGAGGTTTCGCATTATTTCTTTTCTGACATGATAGAATTAGAGTATACTTTTTTAAAAGGCTACGTTTTCCAGAGGGAGGGGATCGCAATGCTGAATAATTTACGTGCGGCATTGAGAAACGATAAAGGTGAGGATTACGTTTACAGCTCGGCGAAATGGGTCACTATGCTGATGATCATCGGCATTCTACTTTATCCGCTGACGAGCGGGTGGGGAACTCTGGTGGCGCTTTGCTTAGCCATTGCGGTGCTGATTGGACGATTTATGATTGCCAAACAGGCAGCTGGTGATTTCAGGGATATGGCTCATGCCAAGAAAGCGTATGCGCAGACAAAGAAAAAAGATTATCTACGTTTTATTAAAGCACGTGGCGAGCAGATGCTTGCTGACAATAAAATGCTGACAAAGACGGCCAAGAAAGAAATTGAGCAGTTGCTGCACTTTACCGAAAGCCGGCTTTAAGCGCATTCCTGCATGATGTGTTCCCGCAGCATGCGGGAATTTTTTAGATCGCTAATAATGCTTAGGCTTTTGGTGGAATTGAGCATCAGAAAACCAAAAATCCAGCCGAAGTACATCGTTACAAGAAAGGATCAGGCATGCTTTTTCTGAAAAAGAGTGAACGATTCTTTTTCATATATGATAAATGTCGCCCTCATTCTGACTTTGGCTGTTTCGAAAGATGCCGCCAAACAAGCAAAAGGATGACCATACCGAGCGCAATCAAGCCAACAATCAACAGCGCCGCGTGCATGAAAAATGTTTCGGGAAGAATATTGATGACCGGATCACGCACTGGGTCAAATATCCAGTAATTGTTTGAGAACGCCAATTGATGAAATAAAAGAAACATATCGTTAAAATCCAAAAGCAGGGCCACGAGCGGGAATGCAGTGAAAAAAAACAAACAGATGGCGGCGCGACGGAGCGTGACATAATTGCGCTGTCGATGCATGGAGACTGCGCCCCAGATACTGATCCCCCCGCAGACAACCATCAGTCCCTCAATAAAATTGAAAATACGTTTGACATCCTGAAAATGAATGCGGCCATGTGCCGAAGAAGCCAGTGTTGGCAGGCGGAACGTCTGTGGCAAAGGATTGACCAGAAAATGAATCATATATTGATAATTTTCATAAATTTGCGCGTTGCCTAAGTGGGCTGTCTCTGCGATACCGAGCAGGCGCATGTCGAGTGCATAGAGCGGTGTGCAGACAAGTACGGCGATAATCGCTACACAGATAATGAATAGAGCCAGACAAGCGGCAAATAGATCTTGCTGCAATTGATAGCGTGAAAACAACAAACGAAAAACACATCCTTCAATCGGCTGGATTATCGGCTTGACCGATCCCATCGTTCATCATACCAGATTTCGTTCGGGAGCGCTTAAGAGACGAAATCTTGCGGGCGAGGGCATTTTCGCACAGCTATATTGAAGGAATATATTGCAGCACTCGTTTTGCTACGGGTTTTGGCAAGCGTCTTCTTTGGAACACTTATCCATATCTTGTATAATGAAGCGGGATTGAAAAAATTTCTTCGAACGGAGTGATCGTATGGATGATTTTATTTTTCATAATCCGACGAAGCTGATTTTTGGTAAAGGACAGCTTGCTCAATTGAAAAAGGAGGTTCCGAAATACGGCCGGCGTGTTCTGCTTGTCTATGGCGGTGGGAGTATTAAGCGCAGCGGGTTATACGATCAAGTGCGCAGCATTTTAGACGATCTTCACGCAGAAGTGTATGAATTGTCCGGTGTTGAACCCAACCCGCGCCTGACAACGGTGAAACGCGGCATCGATATTTGTGCTACTGAGGATATTCAGTTTCTTCTGGCGGTTGGCGGCGGCAGTGTGATCGATGCCACCAAGGCGATTGCGGTCGGTGCCTGCTTCGACGGCGATCCGTGGGATTTTATCACGCGCAAAGGAACGCCTGTTGATGCACTTCCGTTCGGCACGGTGCTAACGCTTGCGGCCACCGGATCGGAGATGAACCCGAACTCGGTCATTACGAATTGGGATACTCATGAGAAATATGGCTGGAGTTCCGCTTATTCGTACCCTTCTTTCTCCATTCTTGACCCGACGTTTACAGAAACGGTTCCGAAAAACCAGACGATCTACGGCATGGTGGACATGATGGCCCATGTTTTTGAACATTATTTTCATCGCGCACCACATACGCCGCTACAGGACCGGCTCTGCGAATCGATTTTGCAGACGGTCATCGAAACGGCGCCAAAGATGGTTGCCGATCTCGAAAACTATCAATTGCGCGAGACGATCCTTTATTGTGGGACCATGGCTTTGAACGGCATGGTTTCGATGGGCTTTTCGGGCGACTGGGGTTCGCACAATATTGAACATGCCATTTCCGCCGTCTATGATATTCCCCATGGCGGTGGACTAGCGATTATTTTCCCCAACTGGATGAAGCATACGCTGGATGAAAATGTCGGTCGTTATAAACAACTGGCTGAACGCGTCTTCCATATTGATGCTTCCGGAAAATCTGATCGCGAAGTCGCAGAAGCGGGAATTGATGCCCTGCGCGCCTTTTGGACGCATATTGGTGCTCCGAGCACTTTGGCTGATTACGGGATTGACGAAAGCAAGCTCGATTTGATTGCGGACCGTGCGATGGCTCGCGGTGAATTCGGCGGATTCAAAAAATTGAATAAAGCCGATGTACTCGCTATTCTGCAAGCCTCAAGATGATTTTGAATGATTCGCTAAAAAAAATAGCCAGTCCTTTCATGGGGAAAGGATCAAGATATTCCATCGAGTCTTATTTGGTAAATTTGCATCATAATTGGCAGCACAGCAAAACCGGAGCCTGTTTCCTCCGGTTTTTTTGCTGCTTGCCTGGTGTTTCTGCATGTTGTTGTTCGTTCCTCTGTCAGTCGTCCGGATGCCATACGCTAAAGCGTCTGGCACACACAGTTCATCGAAAGGGTGCCCTGCCTGAGAACACCTTGGTTAAGGAGGTCATACGACTACTGTATGGGGGATGGTCATACAGATGCCGGCATCAATAGCAGAACGAAGCACCAATAATCACAAGTAGAATGAACAGAACGATGAGTAATGCGAAGCCATTTCCATGGCTCCATCCGCCAGTCTCGCAACCCATGAGCAAACACCTCCTCACTAAGTGATACTGCATTGTATGAATGACTAGGTAACGCTGTTTGTGCGGACGCCTAACTTTTATTCGTGAAATATCGACAGATGCCGTATCTTAGGGGGCAGTCCTGTTTTTGGGTCATTTGAAGTGTCCGCCTATTTTTCCCGCCCGCATGTGAAGCTGACTGGCTGGTAGGAGTGAAACCCCGCGGAAAATCACGGTGCGTCCGTATTTTTGATAAAGAGCATCCACGGCGGTGCTGAGTTTCTCTTTTTCCTCAAGCGCGTTGAATAAATCGAGCTGATAGACATCGGACGGATGCAACATGGAAAGGGTGACTGCGACGCCGCGCACGGGCAGACGATCCCAGCTTTCTGTGAACAGATGATTGGCCGCTCGATAAATGTCCATGCCGAAGTTCGTCGAAAACGGCAGTTTCAGTTGCCGCGCAAAGCCGGTGTGGCGATCGAAGCTTCCGGTCACAGCAATCGACACAACTTCTCCGCGATAATTTTTTTTGCGCGCGCGGTAGGCCACTTCTTCGCTCAACTCGAGCAGAATAATTCGGATATCTTTGAGCGTCGTATAATCAAACGGCAATGTCATGTGGTGGCCGATCGCTTTTTGCCCAGAAAAAGTACCCGGTGAAACGGGTGAGGTATCGATGCCACGCGCAGTCAACCACAACAGTTCGCCATTGACGCCCCAGCGCCGGCGCAACTGCTCAACAGGATAATGGGCAAGATGACCGATTTGACGAATGCCCATGCCGAGTAAATGACGTTCCATCCGTTGGCCGACACCGAGCAGTTCACCTATTGGAAGGGGCCATAAATCGGATGCGAGAGTATGTACACGCAACTCGAAAATACCCGACGCATTCTTTTTGCTGAAATTGTCGCAGGCCATTTTCGCTAACGATTTGTTCGGCCCGATCCCAATTCGCGCATAAATGCCGGTCTGATCCAGCAGTGTTTTCTGGATATGCGCCGCCATGTCTGCGGGTGAAGCGAAAAAATGCAGACTCCCTGTGATATCAATAAATTGTTCATCAACCGAATAGGGTTCGACAAGATCAGTAAATGTGCCAAGAATACGGGTGATTTTCAAAGATACGTCGAGATAGTGTTGCATCCTTGGACGAACAACGATCGCCTCAGGGCATTTGGCAAGGGCTTGACCAACGGGCTCGGCGGTAGATACGCCGCGGCTTTTCGCCAAAGGGCAGGCCGCTAGAACGATGCCACTGCGTTGTTTCGGATCGCCAGCGACGATCAAAGGATGCGTCCGCCACTCCGGGTGATCGGCTTTTTCGCAGGACGCATAGAAGGTCTGCATATCCACGAGAAAAATAATACGATTCATAGCCAGGCCTCACTCATTTAGAATAATTCCATTATATGCGAACATACGTTCTTTTAAAACAGGAAAATAAAAACATATGTTCGAGGTTACCGTCCTGTCCGCGGCAAGCGAGCAACCGAAGCACAATAGTTGAAAAAGGACTTGGCTAAGCCAAGTTTTTCTGATTGCCTGGCTTTGATTTTGGGCGAGTTTGCGAATAGGAATAAATTGGCTATAATGAAATGAGATTGAGACGGGAGTGATGGATGTGGGAACCATCGATGGACCATTCAATGAGCAGCTCCGGCAGCTGGCAAGGCTGGGGATTCATCGCGGTGTGAACTTGCAGCAGGGTCAGGGGCTGTTGCTTTCCGCTCCGGTTGAAGCGGCTTTTTTGGCCGATTTGGTAACAGAAGAAGCGTATCGGGCAGGGGCAAAAGATGTTTATGTGATCTGGCAGAATGATGAGACGAATCGTCTGCGCCTCAAATACGCGCCAATGACGGCTCTTGAGAACATACCGCAATGGCAGCTTAATGTACAGAATCAGTCAGTCAAGGATGATTATGCCGTTTTAAGTATTTACGGACCGAACGCTGATCTGTTTGACGGCATCGACGAACAACGTATCGCTGCGCAGACGAAAGCCAGAGGGCGCGGGCTCATTCCATATTACGAGTATATGATGAATGATCGCATTCAATGGTCGATTATTTCTTACCCAACATCCGCTTGGGCGCATAAAGTTTTCCCAGACAAGCGGATTGCTGAGGCCCAGAAAGAGTTAATGAAAGAAATTCTGCGCATCAGCCGTGTGTCATCGGACAGCGATCCGCTGGATGTGTGGGATCACCATAACCAAAAGCTGCATCGTGCAGCTGATTTTCTCAATAAACAAGCGTTCAAACAATTGCATTACCGGTCAGAAGGCACAGATCTGACGATTGAGCTGCCCAACGGTCATATCTGGAGCGGCGGTTCAGGACCTTCCGAGGCAGATGTCTGGTTCAACGCCAATATACCGACAGAAGAAGTGTTTACGCTGCCGGATAAACGTGGGGTGAATGGGACAGTAGCGAGCAAGATGCCGCTCAATTGTAACGGGCAGATTATTGATCATTTTTCACTGACCTTTAAAGATGGGGAAGTGGTTTCTTTCCATGCGGAAAAAGGTGAAGAGGCGCTCCGTCATTTGCTCGCTTCGGATGAAGGCGCCGTGCGTCTTGGCGAAGTGGCACTTGTCCCGCATCGTTCGCCAGTTTCTGAGTCTGGTCTGATTTTCTACAATACGTTATTTGACGAAAATGCCTCCTGCCATCTCGCACTCGGCAAAGCGTATCCAACTTGTATAAAGAATGGAAGCAGCATGAGCCTTGAAGCGCTTGATCATGCAGGTGTAAACGACAGTATTATCCACGAAGATTTTATGATCGGGTCTGCTGACTTATCAATTGATGGTATCCAGACAGACGGCACATCGATACCTGTGTTCCGTGATGGCGAATGGGCAATTGACTTCCCGAGAGAATCAACGGTCTGAGCGCTGTCAGACTGCAGGGCCTTGTTGAGACATGGGAGTTGAACTTGAAAATTGATGAGACGGGACTGGAGAGGATGAGGAAATTGAAGAAGCCGGGGCAGAACGAGGGCAATGTCTTTCTTTTTCCAAATTTGCCGGCACGTCTCTTGCAGAAGGCAATGGGACTTGTTGAAGAGAAGAAATATAAAGAGGCACGGAGGCTTTTCGGCAAATTGCTGGATCTGGATAGCCAGAATCAAAAAGGATTGTATGGCTGGACAATCTGTTCCATCGAGTTGGGGGATTACGCGAGTGCTGAAGAAACGATTACCCGGCTGATGGATGAAAAGACACCGCATTTCATGGAGATTTTCCGCCTGTATCTCACCCTGCTTATTGAAAAAAAGGATTATAAAAATGCGCTCTGGGAAATAAAGAAAGCGGAAGGCGAGCCGGAGCTTCGAAAGATGAGCGAGTTTCTGTCTCATATGAAAAGTTTCTGTCTGTCGCGACTCGATGAAACGCCGGCTGTCGCTCCATCAACAAATCAACAAAAGAACGGATTTGAAAACAGCCTGTCAAAGCATCCTGCGGTTGATTTATCAACACTAGAGTCGCATGATCCGGAAAACAGGATGCTGCTTATCCGCCATTTGACGGACACGTTGAATCAAGAGGATCTGCCTGAAATTCAACGCTTTCTTTTGGAAGAAAACCAGAGTCAGGAAATCAAGACGATGCTTTTGTGCGCGATTCAAGAGAATCATCTTGCCGAGACTGTTACTATCCGTAAATTTGGAAACGTTTATCATGTTGCGTTTGATCAGCAGTTTCTCAATCGAGCGACAGCTGAACGGATCGAACAAACAATCAATCACGTACTCGGATCGGAAAATCCGACCTTGGCAGAACTGGCGATTCAGTTGTCGCGCTTTTTTATGGTCAATATTTTTCCAAAACCGATAACGACTGCGTCAGAGCAGGCGTGGGCGTCATTCTTTGTCGTTCGTGCGGCAGGAGCGGATCAAACGGTTGAAGAGAAGCAGCATTTTCTGAACCTGTTTGCAGTATCCGAAGACGCGTATGAGCGGGCGAGAGAGACAGCACTTGAGGCAGAACAATATCCGGATTGGCCAGATGACTGAGTGAGCAACGCTTACTAGGATTCGCAGGGCGCCCGCGGCAAGCGAGTAGCCGAAGCGACATTGTTACAAAACAAAGGATTTGACTGAACCGAGTTTTATTATTTTTTATACAAATAAGTTTTTCAGATCGAACGGTTATGTTATAATAATGTGGTTGCATATTTTCATGTGCGTGTTTTGACAAAGGCGATTCAGTCAGGGCATTTTATGACCTGGCAAAAAGTATGAAGATAGATGTTGGAGGTAAGCATAAATGACTGTACAGGCTAAATGGGAAAAAAAAGAAGGCAATACGGGCACACTGACGTTTGAAGTCGATGCCGAAACTTTTTCGGGAGCGCTTGATCAGGCGTTCAAAAAAGTGGTTAAAAAGGTGAATGTACCGGGCTTCCGCAAGGGTCGCGTGCCGCGCGGCATGTTTGAACAGCGTTTTGGTGTTGAAGTACTTTACGAAGACGCAATCGACATTGTTCTTCAGAGTGCTTATACAGAAGCACTGGATCAAACAGGAGTTGAACCAGTAGACAAGCCTCAGGTTGATGTCGAAGAAGTCGGCAAAAACAAACCGCTTGTTCTGAAAGCGGAAATTACCGTGAAGCCAGAAGTGACGCTCGGTGATTACAAAGGACTTGAAGTTGAAGAAAAATCCACTGAAGTGACTGACGCGGATGTTGATCATGAAATCAAGCATATGCAGGAACGCTATGCAGAACTTGTTGTCAAAGAAGACGGTGAAGTAGCTAACGGCGATACGACAGTTATGGATTTCGATGGCTATGTGGATGGTAAACCGTTTGAAGGCGGCAAAGCAGAAAACTATTCTCTGGAAATCGGCTCCGGTTCTTTTATTCCGGGCTTTGAAGAGCAAATGATCGGTATGAAAACTGGTGATGAGAAGGACGTTGTCGTCACTTTCCCTGAAGATTATCACGCTGAAGAATTGAAGGGCAAAGAAGCGACATTTAAAGTTAAAGTTCACGAAATCAAGCAGAAACAGCTGCCTGAACTTGACGATGAATTTGCCAAAGATGTGGATGATGAAGTCGAAACATTTGCTGCGTTAAAGGAAAAGGTTGAGAATCATCTGAAGGAACATAAAGAAGAAGATGCCAAGATAAGCAAACGTGACAGCGTTGTTGCACAGGCGGCAGCTAATGCAACCATCGATATTCCTGAAGTGATGATTCAGAATGAACAGGAAAACCTGGTTAAAGAATTTGAACAGCGCTTGAAGGCTCAAGGCATGACGCTGGATATGTATTATGGTTTCTCTGGCATGGACAAGAACGGCTTGCTCGATCAGATGAAGGAAGATGCAGAAAATCGTGTGCGTGCGAATCTGACATTGGAAGCCATTGCCAAAGCGGAAAACATCGAAGTTACTGAAGAAGAAATTAATGAAGAATTGAAAAAAATGGCTGACGGTTATAAATTAACAGTAGAACAGCTGAAATCGGCAATTGGCGGCGGCGATATGATCAAGGATGAAATTACGCTGCGTAAAACGGTTGATTTCCTTGTTGAAAACAGCAAACCGAAGGCTGAAGCAGAAACAGCTGGCGAAGAAAACAAATAATTTTTGCTAATCAAATAAACAACAGGGCAGATGGGCAGACGGCGTTCAGCCGCTGCCCGCCTGCCGTTTTATGCACAAATTTTTTAAAGGCTTTTTTCACAAAAATGCAGCAGAGGTGCGCTGGGGCCTTGCGGGAAAAGCGAGCCAATGAGCGACCGAAGCGCATTGTTACAAAAAAGACTTGACTAAGCCGAGTTTTTTTATAGAAGTGGCTGTCTTTTAGAAGCACTTCGGCTCATTTAGCAAAAACAAAACAATTTTTGCTGAATGATACATATTTGAGTGGGCAGGTCATATGGCTTATCGAGAGCGTTCTTTTATGATACAATGCGTACATGAAGAATTGCTTGTCAGTGCATCCTGCCGTTTCAGCAGTATTATCGCGCCGAACGAGCACGCGGGAGATACACTTTGCATGCAGGTTCTTGCGACAATTTTCTTGGATTTCGTTTAAGAATCCTATACTATGGAAGAAAGCAAAATCGGTTTCCTCGGTAAGATACCAGTGATCAGGCTTGCCAATTGTTGTCTGGCAACCATGTTTTGCTGACAATCGAAACAATGGCCCATTCAGCAAAAAATATTCGTCCGCCTGTTTGCCGGGAAAAAGGGAAACAATAACGAAGAACGAGAAGTGCCTGCGACAAAAAGCCGCAGGAAACCGGTTGCTCGCTTTTCCACCGGATTGTTGCAGGATAGAATGGAATAGGGGTGAAAAAATGTTCAAATTTAACGAAGAAAAAGGACAACTGAAGTGTTCTTTCTGCGGAAAAACACAGGATCAGGTCCGTAAACTCGTTGCAGGACCAGGGGTCTATATTTGCGACGAATGTATTGAACTGTGCACGGAAATTGTTGAAGAAGAATTGGGTACGGATGAAGAAGTTGAATTCAAAGATATCCCGAAGCCGCAGGAAATCTGCTCTATTCTGGAAGATTACGTCATTGGACAGAATGACGCAAAGAAGAATTTGTCCGTAGCCGTTTATAATCACTATAAACGTATTAATTCGAAACAAAAACCGGATGATGTCGAGCTGTCAAAAAGCAATATTATGATGATTGGCCCAACCGGTAGCGGTAAAACGCTGCTTGCACAAACGCTGGCGCGCATTTTAAATGTACCGTTTGCGATCGCTGATGCGACCTCATTGACTGAGGCCGGTTATGTCGGCGAAGATGTTGAAAACATTTTGTTAAAGCTCATTCAAGCCGCTGATTATGATGTGGAGAAGGCGGAAAAGGGTATTATTTATATCGATGAGATCGATAAAATTGCTCGCAAATCAGAAAATCCGTCGATTACCCGTGATGTTTCCGGCGAAGGTGTGCAACAGGCCTTGCTGAAAATTCTTGAAGGCACGGTTGCCAGTGTGCCACCGCAGGGCGGGCGCAAGCATCCGCATCAGGAATTCATTCAGATTGACACGACGAATATTTTGTTTATTTGTGGCGGTGCGTTTGATGGTGTTGAACAAATCATCAAGCGCCGGCTTGGCAAAAAGGTCATCGGTTTCGGCGCTGGATCGAAGGCGCAGGACATGAAGCGCGACGATGCGCTGAAGAATGTTCTTCCGGAAGATTTGCTGAAATTCGGGCTAATCCCTGAATTTATCGGTCGTCTGCCAGTAATCACAACGCTGAAACAGCTGGATGAAGATGCGCTTGTTGATATTCTGACAAAACCGAAAAACGCGCTTGTGAAGCAGTATAAGAAGCTTCTGGAACTTGATGAAGTTGAATTGGATTTTGAAGAAGACGCACTCCGTTCCATTGCCAAACTGGCGATCGAACGAAAAACCGGCGCGCGCGGTTTGCGTTCAATTATTGAAGGTATGATGCTCGACGTCATGTATGAATTACCGTCGCGCGACGATATTGAGAAATGTATCATCACAAAAGAAACTGTTGATGAGAAAGAACGTCCGACGCTGGTCCTCAGTGACGGAACGACAGTTGTCAAAGAAACACCAAAAGAAAGCGCCTGATTTTCAGTTTTTCATAAAAAAGCACCGCCCCCAGTCAAATATGGGGGCGGTGCTTTTTGCTCTGCCTGCGCTTCGGGCATGCCAATTTTTTTGCAGCCATCTGGAAGTATTTTGTTTATCTGGCAGTTGAGCTGGCAATAATGGACGGTATGAAAATGGAAACGCGAGGTGCCCTGAAGCGCAGCGGATTCCTGGGGAGGCTTCTTATAAATGGACTGGATGCTTTTGCTGATTCTGACACAGATATTTTTTGGGATGATTATTGGTCTGTACTTTTGGAGTATGCTACGCAATCAACATGTGCAGCGTATTTCGGTGGATAGGGAATCGAAAAAGGAGTTGGAACAGCTGGCTGCAATGCGCAGTCGTTCATTGACAGAGCCGCTTTCCGAGCGCATTCGTCCGAAAGGACTTGAGGAAGTTGTCGGACAAAGTGATGGCGTGCAGGCGCTTCGTGCAGCCATTTGCGGTGCCAATCCGCAGCATGTGCTCGTTTATGGCCCGCCTGGTATTGGCAAAACGGCCGCCGCCCGGCTTGTCCTGGAAGAGGCGAAGAAAAATCCACAATCACCGTTCTTGGAGACGGCGCCATTTATTGAGCTCGACGGAGCAACGGCGCGTTTTGATGAACGTGGGATTGCCGATCCACTGATTGGCTCCGTCCACGATCCGATTTATCAGGGCGCGGGCGCGATGGGGCAGGCGGGTATCCCTCAGCCGAAAGAGGGCGCTGTGACAAAGGCGCATGGCGGAATTCTATTTATCGATGAAATTGGTGAGCTTCATCCGATTCAAATGAATAAATTGCTGAAGGTACTCGAAGACCGCAAAGTATTTCTTGAAAGTGCCTACTACAGCAGCGAAAACAAGCAAATTCCGGCTTATATCCATGAAGTCTTTCAACGTGGACTACCGGCTGATTTTCGTCTCATCGGAGCAACAACGCGGCGTCCGGAAGAGATTCCCCCAGCGATCCGTTCACGCTGTCTCGAAATTTTCTTCAATGATCTCAGCCGCAGTGATATTCGTAAAATCGCTGCTCGCGCCGCGAATAAATTACAGCTAAACATTCCTAGTGAATGCCTTGATAAAATAGCTGAATACGCAAAAAATGGGCGCGAATCCGTAAATATGATGCAGATTGCCGCTGGGTTGGCGTTATCGCGTGAAAAGGACAGCAAGCAAATCAGCCTGGCGGATATTGAATGGGTAATTCGTTCAAGTCGGCTGATGCCGAAACCCATGCGGAAAGTGCCGGAACATCCAGAGGTTGGTTTTGTGAACGGGCTTGCAGTTTATGGACCGAGCCAAGGGGTCCTGCTTGAAGTCGAAGCGGCAGCGGTAAAAAGCAGACGTGGCGGCAGTTTAACGATCACCGGAATTGCTGAGGAAGAAACAGTGGGTACAAGCGGACGATCAGTCACACGTAAGAGTATGGCTCGCGGCTCCGTTGAAAATGTACTGACTGTTCTAAACCGGATGGGATTCGCCACTTATAAATATCATATCCATGTGAATTTCCCAGGCGGGTCGCTTGTTGATGGGCCTTCAGCAGGCATTGCGATGGCGACTGCTGTTTGTTCCGCAATACTCGGTCGCCGTGTTCGAGCGGATTTGGCGATGACCGGAGAGCTCGGTCTTCATGGGCAGGTCAAGCCGATTGGTGGCGTAATCGCCAAAATCGAAGCGGCCATTGAGGCCGATGCCAAGCAAATCATCATTCCCCGTGAGAATTTGCAGCAGACGATGATCCAGTATGAACAAGTCACGATTACGCCCGTTGATTCGCTACGTGAAGTTCTTGATATCGCACTGCTTTCGGACGATGAAACTGGCCGGCTCAATCGCCCTGCTTATGCTGAAGATTTACCACTTGAACATCCGTTGTCAGCACGAGGCGCATCGGAACGATTGAGCAAAGATGGATAATTTGATTGTGGCGAATGAGCGTCACGGCCTCAAAAAAACATGCAAGGAAAAAGGGGATGCCTTATTGCCGAAAAAAATCGGCTTTCTGGGTCATCCTCATTTTTCTGTGCACGAGGCGAGCGCTTTTTTCAAAGAGATAAGAATGTATAAGATTTTGAACAAAAAATGGAGCGAAGGCGCTCTGGCGCCTTGCGGGAAAAGCGAGCCAAGTGAGACCCCGCAGATTCTCGCTTGTCTGAGGAGACGCGCGGCGCCTGCGGCAAGCGAGCAGCCAAAGCGCAATTGTTAAAAAGAACTTGGCCGTAGCCAAGTTTATCTTAACATAGACAGCGGATACGACATCAGTTAAAATGAATGCATGGCAATTTGCCCGTTGAAAGAGGCGTTAGTGTGAAAGTAAACAAAGCCGAATACATCATCAGCGCGGTAGGCCCCGCGCAGTACCCAAATGATGGCATGCCAGAAATTGCTCTTGCTGGGCGTTCTAACGTCGGCAAGTCTTCGTTTATCAATAAATTGCTGAATCGCCGCAATCTTGTTCGTACCTCTGAAAAACCAGGAAAGACGCAGAAGTTGAATTATTTTCGAATTAATGATGCGTTTTATTTTGTCGATGTTCCTGGATATGGGTATGCGAAAGTTTCGAAGAAGGAAAAGGCTTCTTGGGGTCATATGCTTGAAAAATATTTTGCGGAACGCGACATGCTACACGCCGTCGTTCATCTTGTTGATTTACGGCATCCGCCGTCCAAAGAAGACATTCAGATGCATGAATTTCTTGAGTATTTCGAACATCCGATCATCACCATCGCAACAAAGGCAGATAAAATTGGTAGGAACAGCTATCACAAAAATGGGCAGATTATTGCTCGTGATTTGGGGTTGCGGCCGGATGAACCACTTATCTACTTTTCATCGCTCTCTGGTCTCGGGAAAGATGAGGCTTGGAAGGAATTGGAAAAATATTTGTGAAATTAGCGACAGGATACCGCAGCATTGTCCCGGTATTCGGTCGCTATTATTTTTTTATGCGTAAACAAAAGGCTTGTTATTGTGAACATTGTGTGAAAACCGGCTGTATTCAGTACTTTTCCAATTCTATACTTTGATTTTGAACGGCAAATTTGCTATTTTGAAACAGGACAGTTTTGTACGCGATATTGCCACACGGATGACACAAAAATTTTAAAATTGAACTTTGACATACTGGGAATGACCGGAGGGAAAGCGCTATGCACATTCTGGCTATTGGGGTTGACTTTCAGCATGCGCCGGTAGAGATACGCGAGCGACTGACTTTTGAACCCTCAGAATTGGAACAGGCACTGACAGAACTAAGAGAATCAAAGAGTATTTTTGAAAATGTGATTGTTTCGACATGCAACCGGACAGAGATATTTGTCGTCAGTGATCAGCTGCATACGGGGAAATATTACACGAAATGTTTTTTTGCAGATTGGTTTCATATGGATCGCCAATTACTCGGAAACTATCTGACAATTAAAGAAGATGCTGAGGCGGTGCACCACCTCTTCAGCGTCGCATGCGGTCTTGAATCGATGGTGCTCGGCGAGACGCAGATTCTGGGGCAAGTACGCAAGGGCTTTCTGCTTGCTCAAAGCCTTGGCACGACCGGGACTTTTTTTAATGAACTATTTAAGGAAGCAATTACTATCGCCAAACACGCGCATGAGCAGACGCAGATCAACGATCATCCTGTCTCGGTAAGCTATGCGTCGGTGGAATTGCTCCGATCGACTGCCGGATCACTGGCGAATCAATCAGTTTTGCTGCTTGGCGCAGGTGAGATGAGTAAACTTGCGGTGAATTATTTGCAAGGCACGCAGGCTGGAAAGCTGACGATTGCTAATCGGACACAGAATCGGGCGGAGAAACTCGCTGCTTCTTGTGGTGCGTCTGCTCTTTCTCTTGACGCAGCACGCAAAAGTCTGAATGAATTTGATATAATCATTGCCGCGACTTCGTCGAAACATTATCTGCTCACGGCAGAGGATTTTCAGGCAGCGGGTCTGACACATACGCTTCTGGTGATGGATATCGGCGTGCCAAGAAACATTGATCCTGAAGCGGCGTCGCTTGATGTGATTAAGCTCCTAGATATTGATAATTTGGCGCATATTATTGATACAAACAAGGAAGCACGCAAGAAGGCGGCAGTTGAGGTGGAACAGTTGATCGAGGTACAGCAGCAGAAGTTTCTTCAGTGGCTGCATACGCTTGGCGTTGTGCCGGTTATTGCAGCGCTGCGGCAGAAAGCGTTGGCAATTCAAGCGGAAACAATGCGCAGCATGGAAAATAAGTTACCTGAACTGACCGAACAAGAGCGTAAAATTATCGGTAAGCACGCTAAGAGCATGATCAATCAACTGATGCGTGATCCGATCAACAAAGTAAAGGAACTCGCCTGCGGGGAGCATGGCCCTCATGCCGTCGATCTCTTTGCTGAAATATTCAATTTGTCCGATCGTGTCGAAAGGGCTTCGGCGGAGACAACGAAGCAAACGATTGAAGGAAGAAGCACGGAATGCGCATTTTCAGCATTGAATGCGCGATAATCAGTTTGATAGATTATAAGACGATGAGCCGACGAAAGAAGTGGAAAAGATGCGTACCATTCATGTTGGATCGCGCAAGAGCAAGCTTGCGCTCGTGCAAAGCCAGCAGATCATCCATGATTTAAGCGATCAATTTGATGATTTGAAATTTTCACTCGATCATATCGTGACAAAAGGTGATCGAATACTCGACACAACTTTATCAAAGATTGGGGGGAAAGGGTTATTCGTCAAGGAAATTGAACTTGCTCTTTTAAACGGCAGCATTGATTTCGCAGTCCATAGTATGAAGGACATGCCGGCCGCGCTTCCTGAGGGCTTGCTAATCGCTGCGATACCGCGGCGGGAAGTTCCTGCTGATGTGCTGGTTACGCGAGACGGTTGCCCGCTGGAAAACTTGCCTGAGGGTGCTTGTGTTGGTACAAGTAGCTTACGTCGCGCCGCCCAGCTCCTCCATGTCCGTGACGATCTCAAAATTCTAAATTTGCGCGGCAATGTCGATACGCGGCTGAAGAAACTTGAAGCGGGTGACTATGATGCAATTGTACTTGCTGCAGCAGGAATGAAACGGCTGGGCATCCAAGCAAATGGTGTTCCGCTTGCTTTTGACGCTGTACTGCCCGCTGTGGGTCAGGGTGCGCTAGCCATTGAATGCCGCACATCTGACCAAGATTTGAGGGACAGACTGAGCAAAATCAATGATCCTGAAACGGAAACAACGGTGCGCGCGGAACGCGCTTTTCTGAAAAAATTGAATGGCGGTTGTCAAGTGCCAATTGCGGCTTTCTGCACGATGCATACAGACGGTTCTCTGACTTTGACGGGACTTGTTGCTTCAGTAGATGGAAAAGAGATCTTGAAAACAACACAAACTGGCACTGAGCCGGAGATGATCGGCTATCGCGCGGCAGAAATTTTGCTGCAGAAAGGTGCAGAACAGATCTTAGCCGAAGCGGCGGAAGACAGTGATAGTCATGAACGTTAAGCGCCAGGACGCCGCACTTTTAGGAAAGAAAATTTTGGTGACGCGTGCTGCAAACCAGGCAAAAGAAATGGCGGATCGGATCCGATACTATGGAGGAGAACCGGTTTTTGCCCAAGTGATTGCCTATCGTCCCGCGCAAGGAACAGAGGCGGAATGCGAGGCCTGGAATAAGGCTGTTCGTGAGGCGGAATGGGTGATTCTCACGAGCCAGAATGCTTTGGATTTTTTTATCCGTCAAACCGATCCGAACATCCTGGGAAAACTAAAATGGGCTTGTGTTGGTAAAAAGACTGCGGAACGTCTTGCCTCTTACGGGTTTCAAGCCGACTTTCTGCCTGCACGGTTTACGGCGGATAGTCTAGCTCAGTCGTTTGCTGTCAATGTGCAGAGGCCGTGTCGCGCAGTCGTACCAATGGGCTCTTTGTCAGATGGTCATTGGCTTGAGCCCTTGAGGCGCGCCAATATTCATCTAACGGAACGGGTGCTTTACGAGACAGTTGCCTGCACGTCCGAACGGGAAAACTTGGAGGCAGCGGTGCGCCAAGGAACATTAGACGTTCTAACTTTCGCTAGTCCGTCTGCCGTCTCTTTTTTTACCGAACTGTTAGAGGATAAAGATTGGCACGCAGCCTTCGCTCATTGTCTGGTCGCAGCTATTGGCCCGTCTACAGGTCGGGAAATTGAGAAAATCGGTTATTTTCCGGAAGTAATTCCGGTTCAGCATACAGCGCAGGCATTGGTTGATGCGCTTGCAAGTTTCTACTCCAAATAAAAGGAAGTTTTAAGGATGAGCAATTCACTTAATTTTGATCGACATCGCAGACTGAGGCGGACAGCCGTTTTGCGTGATATGGTTCGTGAAACAAAGCTTGAGGTCAATGATTTCATTTATCCAATTTTCGTTGTTGCCGGTGAAAATATCAAAGAAGAAATTCCGTCGATGCCGAATGTCTTTCAGTATTCGCTGAATCGCTTGGATGAGGAATTGCAGGAAGTTTCCCGCCTTGGTATTCCAGCAATCATGTTTTTCGGCATTCCGGCAAAGAAGGACGCGCTTGGATCAGGCGCCTATGCGTCAGATGGTATCGTTCAGGAAGCGATTCGCCAAACGAAGAAAAATTATCCCGATTTGATCGTGATTGCCGACACCTGTATGTGTGAATATACCGATCACGGACATTGCGGCATTATACATGACGGTGTGGTCGATAATGACGAAAGTCTCGGCTATCTGGTTAAAACAGCAGTTTCCCAGGCGGAAGCGGGTGCCGATATCATTGCGCCGTCCAATATGATGGACGGATTTGTGGCTGCGATTCGTAAGGGATTGGATGAAGCCGGATTTATCGATATTCCGATTATGTCTTATGCCGTCAAATATGCGTCGGCTTTTTATGGCCCGTTCCGCGATGCAGCAGATAGCTCGCCGCAATTTGGCGATCGTAAATCGTATCAGATGGATCCAGCGAACCGCCGTGAAGCGTTGCTTGAAGCGGAATCAGATGTTCGTGAAGGTGCCGATTTCCTGATCGTCAAACCAGGACTTCCTTATCTTGATGTGCTGCGCGAAGTTCGTGATCGTTTTAACCTACCGCTCGTTTCCTATAATGTCAGCGGCGAATACGCAATGGTTAAAGCAGCTGCGCAGAAGGGGTGGATCGATGAGAAGAAGATCGTGCTTGAGGCCTTAACATCAATGAAACGGGCTGGCGCAGATATGATTATTACCTATCACGCGAAAGACGCGGTAAACTGGCTCAGAGGGGAAGAATGATTGATGCATTTCAGTAAATCAATAGCTGCTTATGAAGAGGCAAAACCGCTGATGCCAGGCGGTGTCAATAGCCCAGTGCGATCTTTTCCTTCGGTTGATCTGGATCCAATTTATATGGATCACGGCAAGGGATCGAAAGTTTATGATCTAGATGGCAATGAATACATTGACTATGTATTGAGCTGGGGACCACTGATTCTCGGTCATGCGGATGAGAAAGTCGTTGAGGCGATTAAAGAAACGGCTGAAAAAGGGACAAGTTTCGGCGCACCCCACGTTTTTGAAACAAAACTAGCCGAAGAAGTGATTCGTCGTGTGCCGTCGATTGAGATGATTCGCATGGTTAATTCAGGAACGGAAGCAACGATGAGCGCGATTCGTCTCGCTCGTGGCTATACGGGACGCACGAAGATTTTAAAATTCGAAGGCAGTTATCACGGCAGCTCTGATTCATTGCTAATAAAGGCTGGGTCAGGGGTGGCGACACTTGGATTGCCAGACAGCCCGGGGGTTCCGGAGCAGCTGGCTCAAAATACGCTGACAGTCCCATACAATGATTTGGCGAGTGTTGAAGCGGTGTTTAAGCGCTTTGGCGCTGATTTGGCTTGCGTGATTGTTGAACCGGTTGCTGGCAATATGGGTGTTGTGCCCCCTCTGCCTGGTTTTCTGGAAGGCTTGCGCCAGATAACAAAGGAATACGGTACATTGTTGATTTTTGATGAAGTCATGACTGGATTTCGTGTCGATTACCATTGTGCCCAAGGTCATTTTGGTATCACACCGGATTTGACGACGCTTGGTAAAGTCATTGGCGGCGGGCTCCCGGTCGGTGCATACGGTGGCCGGCGTGAAATCATGGAGCAAATTGCGCCTCAGGGACCGGTTTATCAGGCAGGCACATTGTCTGGTAATCCGCTTGCGATGGCAGCTGGCTATATGACACTTTCTCAATTGACACCGGAGGATTATAAGGAATTCCGGCGCAAAGCGGATCGCCTGGCTGAGGGCTACAAAGCTGCGGCGCAAAAATACAGCATTCCGCTAACGGTCAATCAAGAGGGCGCGATGATGGGTTTCTTCTTTAACGAAGGCCCCGTGACCAATTACCAACAAGCGAAGTCATGCAATCTCAGCCATTTCCGCAAATACTTTGCGACAATGATTGAACAAGGCATTTCACTGCCGCCATCACAGTTCGAAGGGGTCTTCCTTTCAACGCGGCATTCAGACGAAGACATCGAAAAGACGATCCTAGCTGCTGAACAAGCATTTAAAACGATTGCCGAAGAAAGCTGAGTTTTGCTTTTTTTTAATAAAATATGGTGAGTTAGAAAAGCCGGGAAGCGCATTCCCGGCTTTTTTGTACGTTAAGATTGTATAAAGATTTTAAAGGAATTAAGTTACTAGCGTTGCATAAAAATTAAAGTCTTAAATATGTGAATAATCAGAATTAGTTTGGGCCTTCTTGAATTAAAAAACTCAATAACCACTCAAG
>NZ_JAFBEV010000012.1 GCF_016908935.1 Sporolactobacillus spathodeae
TGCTCTCACCGCTTTTTTTGATAGTCTTCAGACAAACATAGGTATTTAGTAGCAAATTATAATTTTTTCAAATCTGTCTCACCGCTTTCCTGAAAACTCACTACTTATAGATGGAGCCTGCACTGCGCAGCTCCAAAAATTTTTTATTTTGCTCTCACCGCTTTTTTTGATAGTCTTCAGACAAACATAGGTATTTAGTAGCAAATTATAATTTTTTCAAATCTGTCTCACCGCTTTCCTGAAAGCTCACTACTTATAGGATGGAGCCTGCATTGCGCAACTCCTAAATTTTTTTATTTTGATCTCACCGTTTTTTGGGGAAGCCTTCAGGTGAGGATAGGTATTTAGTAGCAAACAACAATTTTCAAATCTATCTCACCGAACTTCTGAAAGCCTTCTACTTATAGAATAGAGCTGTACATGGTGAGGCTCTTAATTTTTTTATTTTGATCTCACCGCTTTTTTTGAAAGGCTTCAGATGGACATAGGTATTTAGTATCATATTATAATTTTTTCATATCTGTCTCACCGGATTTCTGAAAGCTGTCTACTTATAGGATGGAGCTGATATTGTGCAGCGCTTAAATTTTTTTATTTTGATCTCACCGCTTTTCTGAAAGCCCTCTACTTATAAAATGGAGCTGAACTTTGTGCGGTCCTTAAATTTTTTTATTTTGATCTCACCACTTTTCTGAAAACCCTCTACTTATAGGATGGAGCCGAAGTTTTGCGGCTCCTAAATTTTTTTATTTTGAACTCACCGGAATTCTGAAAGCTTTCTACTTATAGGATGGAGACGAACTTTATGCGGCTCCTAAATTTTTTATTTTGATCTCACCGCTTTTCTGAAAGCCCACTACTTATAAGATGTAGTCGAACTTTGTGCGGCTTTAAAAATTTTTTATTTTGATCTCACCGCTTTTCTGAAAACCCTCTACTTATAGGATGGAGACGAACTTTGTGCGGCTCTATATTTTTTATTCTGATCTTACCGCTTTTCTGAATACCTGCTACTTATAGGATGGAGACGAAGTTTTGCGGCTCCTAAATTTTTTTATTTTGATCTCACCGCTTTTCTGAAAGCCCACTACTTATTAGGATGGAACTAGACATTCTACGGCTTTTAAAAATTTTTTATTTTTATCTCACCGTTTTTTGGGGAAGCCTTCAGATGAGGATAGGTATTTAGCAGCAAACAACGATTTTTCAAATCTATCTCACCGAATTTCTGAAAGCCTTCTACTTATAGAATAGAGCTGTGCATGGTGAGGCTCTTAAATTTTTTTATTTTGATCTCACCGCTTTTTTTGAAAGGCTTCAGATGGACATAGGTATTTAGTATCATATTATATTTTTTTAATATCTGCCTCACCGGATTTCTGAAAGCTGTCTACTTATAGAATGGAGCCGGTTTTGCGCAACTCTTAAATATTTTTATTTTGATCTAACCGTCTGAAAGCTCACTACTTATAGGATGGAGCCAGTTTTGCGCAACTCTTAAATATTTTTATTTTGATCTAACCGCTTTTCTGAAAGACCGCTACTTATAGAATGGGAGCCTGCATTGTGCAGCTCCTTTTTGATCTCACTTTTTTTGAAAGCTTTCAGATAGAATTGGGTTTTTAATATCCATTCGAATTGTTTTAAATCTATCTCACCGGGAATCTGAATGCGTACTACTGATAGGGTGATAGGCATTAAAACATGCAGAGGTGAACGGATTGAAAGGTGTAGATTGTGCTCGCCGGCTGACACCGGTGTCGGCAAAAAAGTTAAAGGCAGCTGGCTTTGATGGGATCGGGCGTTACCTTGGACCGCCCGACTCGTGGAAGACTTTAACGAAGGAAGAAGTCTCTGCAGCGACGAGCGCCGGCTTGAGATTGTTCAGCATTTGGGAAAAAGCACCGACTGACGCCGCATATTTTACACGGACTCAGGCGTCAATCGATGCGCGCGAAGCCGCCTATTGGGCACGACTACTTGGTCAGCCCGTCGGAACGCCAATTTTTTTCACTGTTGACTATAACGCTTCACCGAAAGAGCTCTCGGTTATCCGCTCGTATTTTTTTCAACTTCACCGATACCTGAGCGCTTACACCATCGGCGCATATGGGTCGCTCAGTGTCATCAACGCGCTTCATTTATGGCAAGCTGCTGACTGCTTTTTTCAGACAGCGGCTTGGTCGGCAGGCCAAAAATCAGCGCATGCCGATATCTATCAATTTAAAAACAATCAGCATGCCGGTGGTTTGATCGTTGATTGGAATGAAATTTATAATGACGCCGTGCTTTGGCCACTTCCGGTGTGCAAAAATCGCTATCCTGGGCACCTGATTCGAATAAACAGCCACGGGAACACTGTCCGTCTAATCCAGAAAACACTTGGTATCCGCTCGGACGGTCTCTTTGGACCGGAAACCGAACGTGCCGTCCGAAACTTCCAAAAAATCAAGAAGCTCCAAGTCGATGGCGTCATTGGTCCGCAAACATGGGCGGCACTCTTTTAAAAAGCGGTCCAAATGTCGCGTATGCCTGCGGCTGCTTGTTGGCATAATGGTAAAAAAATCTACGGCCAGCGGAAAGGCAGAACGCGCATGCACCCATTTTTAAAGAAATTGATCGGATTTTCAATTGGACCGGTCGCAGGAGCGGCACTTTCATTTCTCACAATTCCACTGACAACCTTGTTCATCCGCCCGGAGGAGTACGGAAAAGCCGGGCTTTTTTTGCTGCTTCAATCCTTGATTGGCAGCTTTTTATTTCTTGGGATCGACCAGGCCTATACGCGTGATTACCATGAAGCACGCGATAAAACAACTTTCTTTCAAAATGCCCTGCTGATTCCGCTCGGTTTTGCGCTTCTGCTTTTCTTGATCACACTTTTGATGCCGCAATGGATTGCTCAGACGCTTTTCGGCCAGAAAAACCAGCTGCTTGCCGCCGTTCTTTTCGGCTTAATGATAGTTTTCATGGTCTTGGAACGATTTATCCTGCTGTCGCTACGTATGCAAGAGAAAGCGCTGGAATACTCGCTGTTGAATATTTTCGTCAAATTCACCGTGCTCGTGCTGACTTTGATTTTCGTTCTCTGGGTGCGCCGCGATTTTCTCGCGGTCGTTTATTCAACCATCCTCGGTCAAATCGCCGGCGATTGTTATCTGCTCATTCGCTACCGACAGCTTTTTAATCTGCGCCATTTTGCGCTTGATCGGGCGTTGCTTGGCGCCATGCTCCGCTTTGGGCTTCCGATTCTTATTGCCACATCGCTCTCCGGTCTGCTAAACGGCTTTAACCGAATTGCGCTGCGGCTCTGGAGCGACTTTGCCCAGCTTGGTATCTTCACCGCAACAGTCAAAATCGCGGCTCTGCTAGCGATTATCCAAACCAGTTTCACCACATTCTGGGTGCCGACCGCCTATCGCTGGTTCTCCGAGGGACGGAAAGCCGCTGATTTCCAGCAAGTCAGCGAAGGTGTTTTGCTTATTTTATCTGTGCTTGCTTCGTTGATTTTCATTTTCAAAAATTTGATTGTCGCGCTGCTTTCAGCGCGCTATGCCGATACCCGATTGTTGATCGGCTTTCTCTGCTTGCAGCCGCTCATCTATACGCTCAGTGAGACGACCGGATTAGGCATTGTTTTCAGCAAACGCAGTACGCTCAGTATTTGGGTTTCCGTCATTGCGCTGATTCCTGGCTTATTGCTCAATATTCTGCTTGTCCCACGCTGGGGCGCGGTCGGCGCAGCGATCGCCACCGCTGTTTCCTATCTTTTTTTCTTCGCCGCCCGTTCTTATTTTTCCGCGCGTTGCTGGCAGCGACTGCATCTCGTCAGACATTATGCCGTTATTCTACTGCTTTTTCTCGCCGCCCTTGCGAACCTTTTGCCCGTAAGCGGCTTAACTACCCTTAATCTGATTGTTCTCGCTGTACTTCTGGGAATGCAATGGCGCACCATTAAAAATTTAGCTGAATGGTTCCGGCATCAGGAAGGAATCCGATCATGAAAATCGCCATTATTAGCCCAGAGCTTCTGCCGGTACCGGCGGTGAGCGGTGGCGCGGTTGAAACACTGATCGAATTGCTCATTCAGAATAATGAAAAGATGAAGCGAACCGATCTCGATGTTTATTCTGTTTTCGAACCGCTTGCAGCACGTCGTGCCCTTTGCCTGCGAAATACACAATTTTACTATACGCGTGTGCCACACCATCTGAGCCGCATAATTCAGCTCTATAACCGGTTTGCACTGAAGTGCCGTCTCACACCGATTGCCGCTCCGTACCTCCGTCGCGTGCTCAAACAGATCCGGTCGCGCCGCTATGATTGGATCATCATTGAGAATCGGCCGCTTTTTCTGCTCGCTGCAAGGCGTATGCTGGGGAAGCGTGCGCGCCTCGCGCTTCATTTGCACAATGATACCCTATCGCCAGACAATTGGTATGCCCGGCGCGTGCTGTCTTGCTGTGATCGGGTCATCGGTGTCAGTGCGTTCATCGCCGATCGCGTTGGCCAGGTGGCAAAATCTGGCGCTGAAGTGCAGAAAACCACCGTCCTTTACAACCGAATTGATACCCTGCTTTTTCAGCCGCATGCACGTAGACCCGCTGATGCAGCTGCTCAAACAGGCATTCAGATTCTCTATTACGGTCGGATCGTTCCGCGCAAAGGCGTTCTGGAATTGATTAATGCGTTTGCTCTTGCCCTTCGCGTGAACCCGAACCTTCATCTTTTATTGATTGGCCAATCGTCAGACAAAGATTACCAGCAAAAGTTGCAATGGGCGCGCAACGCGCTGCCCAGCGACCGTTGCACGTGGATTGAGTCTGTCAACCATCAACAGATACCGGCCTATCTTGACGCTGCTGATCTCGTTGTTTTACCGTCGCTCGGCCACGAAGCGTTCGGCTTAACGATTGCCGAATCCATGTGTATGGAAAAGGCTGTTATTGCAACAGCGAGTGGCGGCATACCTGAACTAATCGCCGGCGATTGCGGTTTGCTCGTTCCAACCGGACCGCTAATGATTAAGCAGCTTTCAGAAGCCATCCTCCTCCTTTCGGAAAATCAAGAACTGCGCAGTCGTCTCAGTCGCAATGCCCGGCGCAAGATATTAGAACATTTTCAATCCGAAACGTATCTTGAAGACTTAATCGCCATCCTTCAGAAAAATTAATTTCTGTAAATAAAAATCCTGTGGAAATGGGATTTTTTTTATTAGACATTTGAGGAAATTCTCATTATCTGCCCCGTTGTAATGATTTTGTCATGCCCCCTTCGGTAGGATAGCTACAATCAAAAAAATAAATCAATCGATTGGTTACGTGCTGACACTTTTAAAGGGGATGAATTCTGTATGAGTCAAAACGGTGCAAGTGAGAAAACCCAGTACTATCTCGTGGAGAAACAAAATATTCGCTACGTCACGTACGAAGATGTTGTGAAGGACAGTTGGTTCGAAAGTGATTTGATCGCGCCGCGTATTGTCATCCTGTTGCCGGCACATAACGAAGAGATGGCTATTTCGAGTTGTCTTGAGGGAATCGCCGACCAGAAGCTGCCTTCAGGAATCCAGTCGGTCGACATTCTACTTGGCCTTGACAATTGCACAGACCGGACAGAAGAACGAGCAATCTATACGGCAAATAAGCATAATCTTAACCTGATTATCTACAAAACGGAGAACAATGCCAAGAAAAAAGTCGGCTGCCTGACGCAACTTTATTCGCTCTTGCACGGAAACAGTCTACGCGTTGCCGGTAAAGACATTAGCCGACGCCAGCAGCGTTATGTCGCTTCTATTGAAGCGATCATGTCGATTGATGCGGATACGCGTATGGAAAAAGGTTGCATGATTGAGCTCTGGGAAGGGCTGAAATCAGACAGCAATATCGGCGGTGTGATGGCAAAATACACGATGCTCTACCCAGTTAGCAAGCGAAAAATACTTGAAGACGACCCACATTATCAGGACAAAATGGAGAGCGGCGCATACGGCGGACCGATTGCGCGTTGGTGGATTGCCCGCCAGAAAATTGATATGGCATCTTGGACGCTACAACTTTTCACAAAAGGCCGTGGCCGGACATACGTTCTCGGCGGTCAAACGTCTATGTTCAATCCCGACGCCCTTGAAGCGGTGCGCATCGCGCAAGGCACTGTCTCTTATTTACGTGATGATACACAAGTCGAAGATATGGCGCTGACCTGGATGATCGAGAAATGTGGCTATAAAGCACTTGTTTCACCAACCGCTCGCTGCTATGTTGATGGAATGCGCAACTACAAATCTTACGTTGCGCAGCGAGATAAATGGAAAGGCGGGCTAATCGAGTTGCTTGCCAATCGCGATAAAATTCGCACCCAGCATACCGGACAGCTCTGGCGAGAACAAATAAAAATGGGCCTTGATTTGTTAACACGCGTTTTGTTTGTTGTCATGGTGATTCTCGCTATCTATACAAATCAATATTATTGGTCGTGGGTCTGGGCGATTCCCCCAGCCGTCGCCTGTATCCTGAATACGGTGCTTGCAATAAAAACATACCGTATTCGTCCGATAGACGTGATCATGTCAGCGCTCCTGATCAGTCCGGAAATCTATCTCTGGGTCAATCTGTTGATTTGGATTCGCGCCTGGATGCGCCACTTCAGCGTAAAAGAGTTTGACGGTTGGGGGAATCAATACGCGGCGGAAAAAGGATTGACACGCTCAAAGCTTTCATATGTTATCCTTTTTATTCTCGGCTTCTTCGGATCGGTCATCTATCTCGGTTACAAAATGAACGATTATTTCAAGAGTGATGCCTTTATCCAATTCATTCATCCATATTTCCAAGCTGGTTTTACCGTATTGTCGATCCTGACCATTTTCCAGACCCTTGCTATGTTGTACCAACTCTGGCAACTACGTACACCTTATAAAGCCTGAGTTGCCATTCAAAAAAATTTTTGGCTCCACGAACAGGTAATAATCTGCCGGGTCTCTCTGGCACGGTATTCCCGCAGACGTTTCACACATTGCTTTTTTTCATAAAAATCAACATTAAATTGTAACAGAGCCTAAGTCATACTTGCTAATTAACTTTTGATTACCGAAAAATATCAGTCAACCAAACAGAAAAAAGCGCAGGTCCCACCTCTGAATTGTCGGAGATGGCGCCTGCGTTTTTATTCGTTAGATCTAAAGCCGACTTGATGCAGCTATTTATGCTCACGATTTTTTGTTAACAACTGGAAGACTTGCTCGAATGCCTCGAGTGTCCGGCGAATCTCGCGTTCCGTATGCGCAGTAGACAAATAAAGTCTTCCTCTTTTCGGTGTCAAACGAACACCGTACTGCAACGCGGTTGTGACAAATCGATCATAATATGGCTGATCCAAAGTATTCAGCGCGTCGCGAAAGTCAGCCGGTGAATCGCAGCGTCCGAAATGAAGGACAATAATTGCGCCAAAGTGCGCAGCATGAAGCGGCTGTTGATATTCCTCCCCCAATTTGTTAAGTCCCGTAGTGAACATCTGTCCCAGCATATCAAATCGACGATAAACCTGATCGTTCGCCAATTGTTCGATTGTCGCCAATGCAGCTGCTACAGAAATCGGATTGCCGTTGAAAGTTCCAGATGGATGCACTCCGCAGTTCATGACTTCTCTTTTTCCAGCAACAAAAGATAAGGGAAATCCGTTTGAAACTGCCTTGGCAAATACCGCCAGATCAGGCGTCACGCCGAAATAGCTTTGTGCCCCGCCGAGTGCCAATCGAAAGCCGGTGATCACTTCGTCGAAAATCAGGAGCACCTGATGATGGCGGGTCACTTCGCGTAATTTTTGCAGAAAACCATTTTTCGGAACAATCGGTCCCGAATCACACATGAACGGTTCGGTGATCACTGCAGCAATTTCGTCACCGTGTTTCGTCAGTACCCGTTCGAATAAATCGCCATCATTCCATGGAAGCGTGAGAATTTGATCGGCGGCTGTTGGTAATTGTCCGCTGACTTCGAGCAACTTATTCGGCTGTTCGCGCCTCCCAAATTGCGCGGCACGCAAAGCATCGGAACTGATTCGTTGCTCATCAGACCAGCCGTGGTATTGTCCTTCGAATTTCACAATTTTCCATTTGCCTGTATAGGCGCGGGCAAGACGAAAAGCCAGCATATTGGCTTCTGTTCCTGTATTTTGAAACGCAAGTTTTTCGGCGCAGGGAATGATTGCAGTTAGCTTTTCTGTTAGGCGCAGCAAGTTCGAGAATGGGGCGGCAAATTGTGTCCCTTTCTCTATCTGCTTGGTAACGGCTGCGTTAACTGCTTGTGGTGCATAGCCCAAGATCATTGGACCCATTCCTCCGACATAATCAATATAAGCATTGCCGTCCAAATCGTAGAGATAGGCACCTTCTCCGCGTTCAAAACTAATCGGATACGGTTGATTTGGATCTTTATGAAAACTGCTTGCGACGCCGTCTACCAAATGGTCACAGAGCTGGTGGTAGTTTTGTTGCGAACGTTCTGTATGTGTTATCGGATTCATCCTTCTCATCCATCCTTTAGAAAAAATGGTATATGCTCTCCGTCTCCGTGCACGTCTTTGAAAAATTTGGCTTTGACCGGTTCTTTTTGTAACCAATGCGCTTCGGCTGCTCGCTTGCCGCGGGCAGGACGGGAGCCTCCTCGAACAGGCAGTTACCTGCGGGGTCTCCCCTGTCCTGCTCTTCCCGCTGGCGTCTCGCGCCTGCGCTGCTTTTTTTGTGCAAAAGCTCTATATTTTCTTTAATGGTGAGAAAACTTGGGCTTTGACCGGTTCTTTTTGTAACTATGCGCTTCGGCTGCTCGCTTGCCGCGGGCAGGACGGGAGCCTCCTCGAACAGGCAGTTACCTGCGGGGTCTCCCCTGTCCTGCTCTTCCCGCTGGCGTCTCGCACCTGCGCTGCTTTTTTTGTGCAAAAGCTCTATATTTTCTTTAATGGTGAGAAAACTTGGGCTTTGACCGGTTCTTTTTGTAACTATGCGCTTCGGCTGCTCGCTTGCCGCGGGCGCCGCCAAGTCCTTTGGACGACGGCTAAATCTTAGTTTTTCTGATACTTAATTCTTCTGAAAGCTTCTATTTTCTGAAGTGTATAAAAAAGAACCGGAACGCAAGCCGGCTCTTTCCATCAACATAAATTATTGGACACCTTCTAGACTTTCTGGATGCAGGACACGCTGAATGAATGTTTTCGTCCGATTATGCTGGGGGTGGACAAATATGTCTTCCGGACTGCCTTCCTCAACAATCACGCCACGATCCATAAAAATGATTCGGTCACCAACTTCCTCAGCGAAACGCATTTCATGAGTGACCAGCACCATCGTCATCCCCTCATCAGCAAGCTGGCGGATAACTTGTAGCACGTCGCCAACAAGTTCGGGGTCAAGGGCAGATGTTGCCTCATCAAAAAGCATCATCTTTGGTCGCATCGCCAAGGCACGGGCAATCGCCACACGCTGCTGCTGTCCGCCAGATAATTGGCTGGGGTAGTGATTCATTCGATCCGCCAAACCCACTTTATCCAGATACAATTCCGCAGTTTTTCGAGCGTCCTCTTTCGTTTTCTTTCTAATTTTGATCTGGGCCGCCATGACATTTTCAATCGCAGTCATCATTGGAAATAGGTTAAATGATTGAAAGACCATGCCAATTTCCGTACGGAGTTCGGCGACTCTTTTTTCATGGTATTTGCCTTGTTCATCAAGAAAGCTTTTTCCCTCGATCTTAATCGCTCCCGAAGTCGGTACTTCAAGATAGTTGAGACAACGCAGTAAAGTTGATTTTCCGGATCCCGAAGGACCGATAATGACTACTTTCTCACCTTTACGAACGTTGAGATCAATCCCCTTCAAAATTTCTTGATTACCAAAGGACTTATGAAGATCAATCACTTCAATCATTTTCTCAGGCATGTTTTCTCAACCTCTTCTCGAGCAGCCGCACCACTTGCGATAATGGGAGACTTAGAATCAGGTAGGCAACAGCGAGCAACGTATACGATTCAATTGTCAAAAAGGTTTGAGACGCGTACGCCTGTGTCCGCAGCAGCAATTCGTTCACGGTAATAAAGGCCAGAAGTGAAGTATCCTTGATCATCATGATCAAATAATTTCCAAAAACCGGAATTGAATTTCTTGTTGCCTGCGGAATGATGATCGACCACATCGTCTGCCGATGCGTATAACCAAGTGCCAACGCTGCTTCAGTCTGTCCCTTATGAATCGTCACAATCGATGAGCGAACAACTTCCGACATATAGCAGCCGTAATTGATGCCCAGTCCGAGAACACCTGAAAGTAACGGATTCATTCGGAATTGATAATCCGGAATGAAAAACTGAAAAACAAGCGATATCAATAGCGGAACAACATAAAACATATAAACTAATTGAACGAGTAGCGGTGTTCCACGAATCATTTCCAGGAAGACAACAAGCACACCATTCAGGAACTTGCGACCGGACAATCGCCCAACCGCAATTAATACGCCAAGAACCAAAGCGAGCAGAAAGCCAAAAATGGTAGCTTCAAGTGCGATCACCAAACCTTGCAGAAGCTGCGGCGTCAATTGGTGAATGGCTGTCCCAAAATCAAGGTTATTTAGTATGTTCATTAAGACACCTCTATCTCATAACATCCTTGCTTTGGCAAACTCATTATTTGACAACAGGCACATAATAATTATCCGGCATGCCCCACTTTTTCAATTCCTTTTTAATAAATCCGTTTTCCTTCAGGATATTGATTTGTTTATTAATCGCTGTGACAAGCTTTGTGTCGCTCTTTCGTGCAGCGGCTCCGATCATTCCAGAAGCTTCCGGCTTATACGGGCTCAAAATCTTCAGGTTCAAGGTCGGATCAGTCTTTAAACTATAGGCAGCAACGGCACCATCCGTAATACATCCGTCGACTTTTCCAGTGTTCACCGCCAGCTCAAGATCGGACTGCGAACCGAATGTATCAACTTGCTTGATTTTGCCTTCCTTCTGCATTTTGACGGCCAAATCATAGAATGCTGTGCCCTTCTGAGCGCCAATCGTCTTGTCCTTTAAATCGGCGACACTTTTTATCGATGAATTTTTCGGAATCAGGATTGCTTCGCCTTCCGTATACCAGATGGTTGTGAACTTAGCAATCTTCTGGCGCTGCGGGTTAATGTACATGCCATCGGTGACCAAATCAATATTCTTATTGTTCAATTCAAGGAGCAAGTTTTCAAATTTTGTCTGCTTCATTTCGACTTTTGGGATGCCCAATCGTTTGGCAACTTCTTTGATAATATCCGCATCAATTCCAGAAAATTTATGTGTTTTCTGGTCAATGTAGGCAAATGGGGCATCGTTTGATGAACCAACGACAAGCACCCCTTTCTTCTTGGCAGCCGCTAATGTATCAGTTGAGGAACTTTTGCTCGACGAACTGCTCGCTTGCGAGCCACATCCAGACAATACCCCGACAAGGAGAACAACAGCGATAAATAGGCAAAATAGTCTTTTCATGGACAAGCCTCCTAATTTTTTCAATATTTATAATTTACTTTATTATCCATTCTTTATCAATTATTAATGGTCGACTCAATGCCTGCCTGAATAATAGCGAGTCCTTCAGTCAATTGTTCATCCGTAATCACAAGCGGGCAAAGCAGGCGAATGCAATTGCCTTTCAATCCGGCATCGAGCAGAAGCAGTCCGTGATCATTGGCGTAACGGACAATTTTGCTCGTACGCGCCTTGTCTGGCGTCTTCGTCACCGGATCGGTGACGAATTCAATCGCAGCCATCGCGCCCAATCGGCGAACATCACCGATAAATGGGTATGCTTCCTTCCACTCGCGAGCAGTTGTTTCAAACAAGTGGCCGATATGTTCCGCTTTTTCAAGCAAATTTTCTTCTTTTATCACCTCAAAAACAGCAAGTGCGGCTGCGCACGCCAGCGGATTTCCACAGTAGGTGCCGCCCAGTGAGCCTTTTAAATCACAGGCGTCAATAATTTCTGCCTTCCCGACCACGCCGCTAAGCGGGAAACCGGCGGCAAGTGATTTGGAGATGGTCATTAAATCGGGTACGACATCGAAATTCTCAATCGCAAACATTTTACCCGTCCGCGCAAAACCTGCCTGAATTTCATCGGCGATGAAGACAATACCGTGTTTGCTACAGAACTCACGTACATAATGAACAAAAGTTGTGGAAGGAATGACAAAGCCGCCCTCGCCCTGAACCGGTTCCATTACGAGACAGGCCACTGATTCGGGAGCGACAGTACCGAGGAAGAAGTCATTGAATTCAGCGATCACCTGCTGATCATAGGCTTCATCGCTCAGCCCTTCCGGTTTGCGATAGTAATACGGATACGGGGCTTGGTAAATTTCAGAGGTAAAAGGACCAAACCCAAACTTATAAGGTTTGACTTTGCTCGTCATGCTCATCGTCAAATTCGTTCGTCCGTGAAATCCGCGTTGGAACGAGACAACTGCTGATCGTCCGGTATAACGGCGAGCGATTTTCACTGCATTTTCAACTGCTTCCGCACCGGAATTGAGCAAAATCGCTTTTTTCTCGAATGAACCCGGTGCAGCTTCACAAATTTTTTCACACAGCGCTATATATTCAGGATACATAATCACATTAAATCCGGGGTGAATATACTTGTCCAAGGTTTCTTTAACCGCGTCAACAATCTTCGGGTGGCAATGACCAACGTTCTGTACGCCAATGGCACCAGCGAAATCGATAAACGTATTGCCATCGCTATCTGTGACAAGTGCCCCTTTCGCACGGACCGCTATATGGGTGTTGCCATTGCCAACGGCCGATGAAACATACTTTTGCCGTTTCTTCTGCCATTCTTCCGTTTCTGATGTCAGGATATTTTCCTTAATCATGTGATATCATCTCCCCTTTAATAGATATTTTGAATATTTTTTGGTATTATGTATAGTATCAATTTTCAAAATATTTTGGTACCAGGAGATTGCTATCATGGTAGAGACGCGGATTCAGTCGGTTCATTCGATGGACTATAAGTATCAGCAAATCTATAAAAATCTCAAAAGAGAAATACTGCTCCGTCACTTTCTCCCTGATCAAAAACTTCCATCAAAAAGAGAACTGGCAAAAACGCTCAACGTCAGTGTCAATTCGATTAACGCCGCTTATCAGCAGCTTCTTGCCGAAGGTTATATTTACGCGATGGAGCGAAAAGGATTTTTTGTTGAGAAATTGGACGCTTTTCCTTTATCCGCCCGATCGCCTGAAACAATCAGTCCCGATCTCGAAGAAAAATCGCAGTCAAGGAAAGGTTGGCTTTCTTTTTCTCACATGTCGATCGACCGAACGCTCTTCCCATTTGAAAATTGGCTAAAATGCGAGCATCAGGCATTGAAAATGCGACAGAACATGCTGGATGACGATTCATCGCGCTATCCCCAAGGCATCCGCTCCGTCCGCCAAACAATTGCCCGGCTCCTTTCGATTACACGTGGTGTCAAATGCTTTCCGGAACAAATTATCCTCGGCAGCGGCACGCAAATCTTATTGCAAATACTTGACGGTCTGATTGAGGAGAACAAGGTTTTCGCTCTTGAGGAACCCGGTTATCAGCGTGTTTACCGTCTGTTGGAAACATTAAGGCGGCCTGTTGAGACCGTTCGTTTGGATGTAAAAGGCATTTCGATCGAAGCGATTAGGCGGATCAATCCTTCAGTTGTTTACGTCACGCCCTCCCACCAATTTCCAACGGGTATCGTCATGCCGATATCCCGGCGCATCCAATTGTTGAACTGGGCGTCTGAACAAGCAGATCGCTATATCATTGAGGACGACTACGATAGTGAATTTAAATATCAAACCGATGCAATCCCCTGTTTGCAAGGTCTCGACACCTATAAACGTGTGATTTATTTCGGTACTTTCTCAAAATCGCTGCTGCCCGGATTGCGGATCAGTTATATGATTCTTCCAGAGCAACTGCTTCGGATAGCTCGGACACGCTTCTCTTTTTTGATGCAGACATGCAATGTTCTGACTCAGATTACACTACAGCAATTTATCGATTCCGGCTTTTATCACAAGCATATTAAAAGCATGCGCCAAATTTACGAAACAAGACGGACACGGCTGATTGCAGCCATGCGCGTGCAATTCGGAGCGGCTATCAAGATTTATGGGATCAATGCCGGTCTTCATTTTCTAGCAGAATTTGATACCAAACGTTCGATGGATGAGATTCTAAATCGTGCGGCACAGGAAAAATTGGAATTGTATAGTCTGGAACGCTGCGTGCTGAAAGCGCATTATTTCACGAAAAAACCAACGTTCATTATCGGTTTTGCGAATCTGGCGAATGGGTCTATCGATCGCGCTGTTCAGCTTCTCTACCGAGCTATTTATCAGTGAAGCGCATTAGCATACTGACCCTTTTTACTGGCGAGTTGCTTTGAGGCACGCTGTTCCCGTAAGGCGCCAGAGCACCTACGCTCCATTTTTTGTGCAAAAATCTTTATACTTTCTAAAAAAAAACGAGGCTTCCTTTTTTTCAAGGAGCCTCGTTTCTCTGATTCTCTATATGATCGTTCAATGTTCACAGCGAATAGTTCAGATTGACGAATTTAATATTGACGTAATCCTCAATGCCTTGATGGCCATTTTCACGTCCGAATCCGGAATGCTTGGTGCCGCCGAACGGCGCCTGCGGATAAGCCACAACGCCACTGTTGACACCGACCATCCCGTATTGCAAGCCTTGACTAACTTTAGCGATCCGCTTCAAATCTGCGGTATAGAAATAGCTGGCCAATCCATACAAAGTGTCATTAGCCATCGCTAGCACTTCATCTGTATCATGGAAAGAAATAACCGGTAGCACTGGACCAAACGTTTCTTCATAAAATATTTTCATCTCGCGTGTAACCCCAGAAAGCACGGTGGGCGCATAGAAATAGCCGTTTGCATACGCGCCTTCGGTCAGCCGTTTACCACCTGTCCGGATCACCGCGCCTTTTTCCTCAGCATCAGCGATTTGCCGCTGAATTTTCACAATCGCGTCTTCGCGGATAAGCGGACCGGCGTCGACGTCCTCGGTCAAGCCATTGCCAACCTTCACTTGTTTCACAAGCGTAACCAGTTTCTCAGTAAATGGTTGCAAGACGGATTCATGCACAAAGATACGATTTGGTGAGGTGCAGACCTGTCCGTTATTCCTGAATTTTGTCGCGACCAGATCGGCTGCAGCACGATCAAGATCCGCGTCCTCAAAAATAATAAAAGGCGCGTGTCCGCCGAGCTCAAGCGATACTTTTTTCACCGTTTGGGCGGATTGTTCCGCTAATAATTTTCCGACTGCCGTTGAACCCGTGAAAGTCAATTTGCGAATCACATTGCTTTCCGTCAATACTTTGCCGATTGCTGGCGCGTCGCCTGTCACAAGATTCACAACACCGTCCGGAAGACCCGCTTTTGCAAACAAATCCATGAGTGCCAATGCCGACAATGGTGTTTCCGGTGACGGCTTCAGAACAACCGTATTGCCCGTTGCAATCGCCGGCGAAATTTTCCGCGTGATCATCGACGAAGGAAAATTCCAAGGGGTTATCGCACCGATAACGCCCAGTGGTTCTTTTTGCACGAGCAGCAAATGACCATTTGGTCCAGGTATCGTTTCGCCGTAAACCCGTCGTGCCTCTTCGGCGTACCAACGCACCGATTCAGCCCCTGCCAGCACTTCGCCCTTTGCCTGCGCAACCGGCTTGCCTTGCTCAATTGTCATGATACGCGCCAGTTCGTCCGCATGGCTGATAATTGCATCCGCCATTGCGCGCAGAATAGCTACCCGTTTGTCGATGTCAAGACTGGCCCATGCCGGAAAGGCTTGTTGGCCGGCGACAACCGCTCTTTTCGCATCCTCTGTGCTGCCGCTCGCTACCTCAGCGATCTTCTCTCCAGTTGCTGGATTGATCACCGTGTCAGTCTTACCACTAGCCGCGTCCAGCCATGCACCACCGATAAATAATTTCTTTGGCACACGCTCAATTAATTGTTCCATCTCTGCAATCATTGCTATCCCCCTCAATAGTCAAACTTTTATCACAATTCCATCTAATTTTTAGCATAACGCAATTTTGCCTTTGCCGCCATAAGAAAATAGAAACCGATCAGACGTCTCAATCTATATTGTCAATTTATTTCAAATCGTCCTATAATAAGTGAATTATAACTTCTAAATAGTGATGAGGAGTGTGTGCCATGGATCAAAAAGTACCGATGCGCAAAAGTAATCGCCGGGTAACTGATAGAGAAAGAATCGATCAGTTCTTAAAAAAGCAACGAATCGGCTACCTCGGTCTGTCTGATCAGACCTCGCCATACGTTGTCCCGCTTAATTTTTACTGGTCGGGTGAAAAGCTGTATTTCCACGGGGCAGACAGCGGACGAAAAGCAGCGATCTTGGAACAATCACCGCTCGCCTGTTTTACAGTAGCCGAAGAACTCGCCACGTTAACCAGCCCAATCCCGGCTCACACCACGACTGCTTATTTTAGTGTCATGCTCTTCGGCCGAGTTAGAGCGGTCGAACCGCTCGATGAACAAAGAGAAGCGATGCAACAGTTGCTTGATAAATTCGTGCCCGGTTTTTTCCAAAAGCCGCTCGCCGCTCAGCATCTGGCGAGATACCGCTCCTCTCTCGGCAGCCGCACGGTGATCTATTGTCTGGAACCCGAAGAAATCGCTGCTAAGGAATATCCGATCGATCCAGCGCGCGCCTTTCCTACTGCTGACTAAGCCGACCTTTTTAGTTGGATCCGCCTTCGGCGAGCGCTTGCTGATTGGCCACATGATTCAGCGGCTCCCCCTGAATATAGCGGCGGATATTGTCAACCGTCACCATCGCCACGCGGCGCACACTTTCTTTCGTTGTGCCGCCGATATGCGGTGTGACCACAAGATTGTCGAGCGCGGGAAGCATGTCTTCGGGAGGCTCTGTTTCAAAGACGTCAAGCGCCGCACCACCGATTTTTTCACTACGGAGTGCCTGTAGCAGGGCTTTCTCATCGACAACTGCCCCGCGCGAGACATTAATCAGAAAAGATGTCGGCTTCATTTTTTCTAGCGCTTCGGCATTGATTAGATGGTAATTCGATTTTTTCAGCGCCGTGCAGATCACAATATAATCGGATTCCTGTAGCAGTTGGTCAAGCGTGACAAATTGAACGCCAAGTTCGCTTGCTGCCTGATCATTGCGGTGCGTGCCATAGGCGATCCGTTCCATTGAAAAGGCTGAAGCGATCCGCGCAATTGAAATCCCGATCGCACCGAAACCAATAATGCCGAGTGTTTTGCCTCTCAGCTCGAATCCGTTGCTATGCGTCCAAATACCCTTCTTCGTCGCTCGGTCGAGCTGCGGCACTTGTCGCGACACAGCAATCATCAAACCAATGGCAAGTTCCGCAACAGCCGGCGCGTTGCCGCCAGGCGCGTTGCTGACATAAATCCCTTTTTCCGAAGCATAGTCCATGTCGATATTATCAAGACCTGTGCCCGTCTTCAAAATATATTTTAAACGGCTTGCCGCGTCGATAATCTCGCGATCAGCGGGTGCGACAGCTGTTATATAAATTTCCGCATCATGAATTTTATCGATAATATTCTTTTTTGTCGCCTGATCATACATCAGGCAGTCTACTCGGGCGCCGTATGCCTCCAGCTTTTCAACAATCAGATGATGTACCGGATAATACGACTTTCCGACACAAAAAAGTACATGCATAAATCATCCTTCTTTCTGGATTGGCCAATTGTTCATTTCCAACGGTGACGGATTTTTCCTTCTGTTTTTATTTTATCAGTTCCGTTCATTTCTACAAATTTAACAGACTTTTTCTTGATCCAGTACTTCTGTTTCGTTAACGAAGCATTAGAAAAACTTGGCAAGCCAAGTCTTTTTTTGCAAAAATTGCGCTCCGGCTGCTCGCTTGTCGCAGGCGCCGCGCGTCTCCTCAGATTAGTGAGAATCTGCGGGGTCTCACTTGGCTCGCTTTTCCCGCAAGGCGCCAGAGTGCCTGCGCTCTATTTTTTGTGGCGAAGTCTTAGGCTTATACTTAATTCCTTTGAAATCTTTATACTTTCTTAACGTATAATATGGCCTGCCCCGGCATCCATTTTTAATAGGCAGCCATTTGGAGGAGGAAGCAGCGTGATTGCTTTAGAGGAAGAAACGAAGCAGCAGATTATCGGCTATTTTAATCATTTGCATGAACATCCTGAAATTAGCATGCAGGAATTTCAGACCACGAATTATCTGCAACTGCAATTGGAACAGCTCGGCTGGAACACGAAGCGATTTGCCGATTGTCCCGGTGTGATCGGCGAAATTGGCTCTGGACGCCCGATCATTGGTTTGCGTGCCGATATGGACGCACTCTGGCAGCATGTAGGCGGCAGTTTGCGCGCCAACCATTCATGCGGGCACGATGCGCATATGGCAATGGCGCTCGGCGCCGCTCGTTTACTCCCGCGGCTGCCGCGCGCCGTAGGAACGGTACGTTTGCTTTTTCAGCCAGCGGAGGAAACAGGTGAAGGAGCGCTTGCATTCTGTGATCGCGGCGTGGCCGGTGATCTGGATTACCTGTTCGGTGTCCACCTGCGCCCGCAGCAGGAAACGCGAAACGGATTGGCGCGGCCAGCCATTTTTCATGGTGCCTGCCGGACAATCACTGGGACTATCTCCGGCCTTGAGGCTCATGCTTCTCGGCCGCACCTTGGCATAAATGCGATCGAAGCGGCGGCGATGATCGCTACTGCCCTGAACCAGATTCATCTTGACCCAATGATTTCCTATAGTGTTAAGATGACTCAGCTACACGCGGGTACGGCCGCCAATATCATCCCGGGACAGGCTTCGTTCACGCTCGACCTGCGGGCAGAAACTAATGAAGCAATGGCCGATCTGACTGAAAAGACCCGCTGCGCAGTGCAAAACGCCACCGCATGTTCTGGCGCAACCGTCACATTAACTGTACCGGAAGGAAGCCCGGCGTCCGCTGCCTCAGTAGATGCAATGACGATTATGACAGAAGCAATACGGGAAGAGCTCGGCAATGAATGCTGCAAGCCGCCGCTTCCAAGCAGTGGTGGTGATGATTTCAATCATTATGCCAGACGATTTCCCAAGCTCAAAACAACGATGCTCGCGCTTGGCTGCGATCTGACACCTGGTCTGCACCATCCACAGATGCAATTTAACCACGATGCAATTTTTGATGGTGTACGTATTCTGACTACCGCCATATTGCTGGCTCTTAAAAAAAGCGAGTGAGCACATGGCGCATAGATAGACAAAAACAATAACCAAAATACAAGAAGAGATAGTGATTTCAGTCAGCCATTTGCTGCATCACTATCTCCCTTCTATTATCTATTTCATTTCTGAAAACACTTCGGTCATCGGTGAGTCGCTCAAAATTCAAGAGTCGCTCCGAATCCCGAAAAGTAGCTCCACACTTGTGCAGCATCATGCAATGTCTCGTGCTAATCAACGAAAATGATCGACTCATTGACTTGAATCCGTGGATGAAGAGCCTGCAGTACTGGGCAATTCTGCGGAATCTCCAGAAACGTTTGACGTATGGCTTCACGATTTTGCATTTGCGCCTTTAAGTAAAGCAGGACATTAATTTGCGAAATCGGATTTGGATAATAGGGATCTTCTTCATAGTCAAAAATCACGCGATGCATGCGGCACACAATCTGCCTTTGCTCGAGCAAGGTCTCAAGTGTATACACGGTGCAGGCAGCCGCGGATGCCGCAATCAGCTGAACCGGAGAAAAGCCGGCATTTCTACCAAGCAGCCAATTGCCATTTTCATGGACGAGTTCAATTGTTTCAGATCGTTGAATCAGTTCCAAATAAACTCCCTCTTCTCTAGTAAAAATCTTCTCTATCAACTATATGAACAGGCCTGCTCGAATATGTTCTTAAGCGCGTACGTTCTCGGACCCCGATTAATCTTTAGTATATAAGTGCACGAAAAAAGCGGGACCAATCGACAAGTGTCGTTTGGTCCCGCTCATTGATACCTTAAATTCTGCCAATTTTCGGCAATGTTTTTTTATTTTTCTTTTTTCATCTCGAATTGATTGACGATTTGCCGAAGTTCATCAGCCATGGAAGAGAGCTGTGTCGCATTATTAGCGATTTCCTCCATTGAAGCGGACTGTTCCTCAGCTGCCGCTGAAACATTTTCAGTCAGCGAGCTTGTCTTCTCTGAAAGTTGCGCGATGTGTTCAATCGTCCCAACAATTTGGCTGATTTCATCAGCGATCTTTTTGATTGATCCTGTCATTTGCCCTGTAGACTTCACGGCAAGCGACACTGTATTTTCAATTGCAGTGAAAGATTCGCCTGCCTGATCGGCGACCTGCATGCCCTTCTTCACTTCATGATCACTCGTTTCAATCGAAGCCGACAATTCATGCAGCTTTGCAAAGACCGTCTCCTCAACCTCCATAATCTGGCGGGTCGATCCTGCCGACTGCTCAGACAATTTGCGAATTTCTTCAGCGACAACCGCAAAGCCTTTTCCATGTTCGCCGGCGCGGGCTGCTTCAATCGCGGCATTGAGTGCCAGAAGATGCGTTTGTCCGGCAACATCGCTGATCATCTGGTTAGTCTCATCAATCAGTTGCATTTGCGTCACAAGATCATCGAGCGATTGATTCACCTGGTCGTTTGTTGTACGAATGGTTTTAATCTGGCCAATGAGTTGCCCGAGTGATTGCTTACCGCTTGCAACTTTCGTGATCGCATCCGATGATTCAGACTCGAGCACATTCGTCTGTCCTTTCAAACTTGCTATTTCTTTATTAATTATCTCAGCGTTTTTCTGCGATTGACTGACTTCCTGGGCTTGATCCTGGGCGTCAATCGCTATTTCCTGAATAGCATGCGCGACTTCGTCAGCTGTTGCTTTATTTTCTTCGGTTGAAGCAGTCAGTTCTTCAGACGACGCGGCAAGCGCGGCGGACTTTTCATCGACATGAGTGAGCACGTGTTGCAGCTCATCGATCATCCGATTGAAACCCTCACCGAGGTGTTCGAATTCTTGGAAACTATGAACATTTGCCCGCGACGTCAACTTCTTTTGCTCAACATCTTTGGCAACATTGATTAACTGCCGAATCGGACGAATTAGGAACAAAACACCAAAAAGCGCAATAAAGAAAGCAATCAAAGTCGTGATTAAGGTGATTACAAATGTTTTAACTAAAATCGCACGTGTCGAATTTTCTATATCTATACTTGCCATTGAGCCAACAACTTTCCAACCCGTTACCTGGTTGGTATCGAAGGCATCATGGAAAGCAAGCCCCTTATAAACGCCGTCAGCCATTCCTTTTGATACGCCTAACCTCTGTATCAAATTTTTATTGGTTGATTGCGCACCTGCGTTGAGTAGCGGATGCGCGATAATGGTGCCTGACCTTGTCAAAATAAAGCTGTAGCCATGCTGCCCGATTTCCACTTTTTTGACCATATTTTTTAGCGCGTCCAACTTTAAGTCAATACCGACAACACCCTTACCATCGGCTGTTGTCATCGAGAGCGTCACAACCGTTTTCTTCAGTATAATGGACCGATAAGGATCGGTAACAGTCAATTGATTCGGATGCCTCATTGCGGCTTGATACCAAGGCCTCTCTCGTGGATCAAGAGTCGCTGTTCGATCCTTTGGCTGCGGCTCATTAATAAAAATCCCTTTATTCGTCCCAATATAAACTTGCGCGGAGCTATTATCCGAATCCTTCTGAGACAAAAGAACAGAAGTAGCCGTATTGTATTTCCCTGTATTTACGGATTGTGCGGAAATATGTTTGGCCAAATATGTAAGGCGTGCTTCTTCTTTAAGCATGTCCTGAGACAAATTCTCATTCAACAGTTTGACGCTAATTTCTGCACTGTTGGCCATTTGATTCTTCAGGGCATTTTCGGAATTGATATAAGACATAAGACCTACAATCGTTGCTGGCAAAAGCGTAAAAAGCAGGATTGAGACAATCAATACCCTTTTAAGCGAAAGACTTTTTCTTTTTTTCTTTTTGCTTTCTTTCAAGTCGAATCACCAATTTTCTTTTCATCTATAAATCTAAACCATTTATCGGTATTTATTAAGGCAAGATTAAGCAGCATATCAAACGATTAATAAATTTATTGTTACCGAATTGTTAACTTTTTAATTTGGTGGTATTATAGTCTCAAGTTCTTTGTTCCTATTATTTTCCATCTTTTTAATATTTTACAGTCTAGAGGATGTAACCATGTTAGCTTCTGCTTCCCCGTTTTTCCTCACTTGTCCACAAAATGCATCACTCTCTTCAATCAAACGATGACTCAACTGACGTGTTTCAAAACTTGTTCAGAGGTGACTGGTCCGATGAAGTATTCTGAGATAGCCTTTCCTGAAATTTGTCAAAACGGCGCTGTCTATGACTTTCTTTACAAGCGTTATCAAAAATTATTTTACGGGCTAATTGTAAAGCGCTTTCAAAATTATGACTTTCTGTTCGAGTTTGATATTCACTGTATGTATCAGCAAGCTCGGGAAACATTGCACATCGTTGATGATATTTTTCAAGTTGACATGCAATCAGACCCAAAAAAGGCTGAGAGTGCCTTTCGCAAATATTTGCGTAAACTGGCTGGTATTGCAATGGACATTTATATTGAAAAGCGTAGCGAAACACGTGGGCAAATCATTCATGAGCGGCGCGTCTCTCCTACTTGTCTGCCTGTGCGATTAATCAATCATAAACGTGACGGCGTAGCGATGAAATCAATGTTATCGCCTGTAGAGTATGAATGTTACCACCTAACCCGTACATTTAAAATGTCTGAACAGGAAGCAGCTGTATTCCTCGGTATCACGCTTGAAAAAGTTCAAGCGAGAAAGGAACGGATCAGCAAAAAAATAGCATGGGAGTGGATGCAACTCTACCTAGATGAGGACGAATAGGTGTCTCCTCTTTTCACCGTGATACGTTATTCTATAGGAATACGTTTTCTCCAAGGCTTGAATGCCTCAAAAAGCCGCTTTTATCTATGGATCCTTTATAGCCCGTTGTTGTTTTCAATCATTTATTTGCCATGTGTTCGCTTGCCGCGGGCATCTCGCGCATTTTTTTCAGGAAAATCAACATTAAAATTTAACAGCGCCCTATCTTTAGAAAATGCTGAAAAACAATTAAAGAAGATTAGGCCGAGCGCCGATAAAACTGTTGGCAGTAGCTTTTCATCGCATCTGATTATCATAGAGGAGACATCATTATGAAAGCGATTAATAAATCATTAGAATCTGTGCTCGCATTCACGGCCAAAATACATATTCGAGCGCTTTTTATCCCCCTCATCATTCTCGTTTTTCTTATTCCGAATATTTTTGTTTTTTTCACGATTTACCGAGGCATCGAAAAACTGTGCCAAACGAAGCTGCACCTCAGCCAGGCCGGTATTAATGCCATCGCCTTTCCAATCATCGGCAATGTCGCTTTGATTGCTTTGATCTCGATCATCGTGGTCATTGTCTGTATTTGGTTTGCCGTACAAATTATTTTTCTTTCGCCAATGGCTCACTTTAACGAACATATGAAAGCAATCAGTCAGCGCATGCTGACGGGAAAGCTGAAAAAGACCGATGCAACCAATAAAGAATTTCAACTGTTGAAAAATAGTCTGGAAGAAATGACGCAATCGCTTCGATCAATTATTGACACAATTTCAGAGAAATCAAGAAACGTATCGACGTCTTCCCAAGAACTAACTGCCACTGCAGAAGAAAATAAAGCAGTCAGCGATGAAATCACGGGTTCCCTGCAGGCCGTAGCAGCGGGGGCTGTCGAACAATTGGAACGCGTCAACGGAGCAAGCCGAGAAACTGAAGAAATCACAAAGGCAATCGCTTCGATTACCATGCAGACCATCCAGCTCGCAAGTGCCGCTGGCGAATCCGCTCAATCGGTAACCAAAGGTCAAGAAAATATGCATCTGGCTACCGATCGGATGAACAAAATAAAGGGCACTGTCACTAAATTATCTGGATTGGTTTCAAATTTGAGTAATCAAACAAACGAAATCAACAAGATTATCCGAGCGATTAATGAAATTGCCGATCAAACTCAGATTCTTTCCTTTAATGCAGCGATTGAGGCAGCACGCGCCGGAGAACAAGGACGTGGTTTCGCAGTTGTTGCCGAGGAAATCCGTAAACTGGCTGATCAATCGGCCGACTCCGCGCAGCAAGTGCACCAGATCGTGACAAAAATCCAGGATGAAACGCATCAGGTCGTCGATTCGATGCAGATCGGGGTTACTGAAGTGGACCAAGGTATGGAAGCTGTGCAATTAACCGATCAGTCTTTCAAACAGGTTGAAGACTATTTTCATTCGATCAAGCAGCAAATTGACTCTGTCGATAGTGACGTCAATAAGATTTCGATTTCTTCCTTTAAAGTCGCTTCAACTTATCAAGCGCTCGAAGCGTCTGCCCATCAAACATCATCTAAGACGCAAGCCATTTCCGCCGCAACTGAAGAACAGGCCGGGGCCGTGGAAGAAGTGGCAAATAGTGCAACTGCTCTAGCGATCATCGCAGAAGATCTGAACAAACTCGTGACCTCTTTCAAAGTTTAATCGAGTCAAACAGATACTAATAGGAAAAAGCACGTTGTCTAAACATAGAAAAAAAGGACGGGAACCTCTGCTGTATCCGCAGGGGTTCCCGTCCTGGACGCGGCAAGCGAGCCCCTAAGTACCTTGCCAGTAATAAGGATCAAGTTCATTTTTGAACGCGAAAAAGAAATCAATTTGTCGCACAGTATTGAACAGTTGCTCACCATTCCAGTATAATAGTCCTGTATTGGTTCAACCTAAAAAAAAGAATAGAGTAATACTTAGCTGTCCCTATCTTTTGTACATAACTTCTTTAGGGATTTTATCCGAACAAGCATCCGGGCAGCCAAGAGAAGGAGCGGATTATGGTTAACGAAAACACGCCAAGTCGCCGTGCGTTCCGAAAGACAAAGAAAAAGCACCGCGTTCTGCGCTACGTTTTACTCTCGCTGCTAATTATTATTCTTGCAGCAGCTATCGCCGGATTTTATAAATGGCATCAGCTGAATCCGGAAAATCACTTCGCCCATCTGTCAGCGATCGGCGGCTCGTCAAACAGTCATTATAAACAAAAAGCAGGGACATTCAACGCCCTGCTGATCGGTTCCGATGCCCGCCCAGGCGATACGGCTAGCCATACGGATTCGATGGTTCTGATTCATGCCGATCTAAAAAAACATACGTACAATATGCTCAGCATTCCTCGTGATACACGCGTCTATATGGACGGCTATGGCTACACGAAGCTGACCAGTGTCCAATACGTGGCTCAGTCTGCGCATGGCACAAAAGCTGGGATTGTTGAAGCTGTTAAGGCTATTTCCCGACTGACCGGCGTACCGATCAACTACTATGCGGAAACGAACTATTGGGGTCTGCAAGACATGGTGAACGCGATTGGCGGGATTGACATGAATCTGCCGTTCCAAGTCAAGCTAACGCACGCATGGCACGCGCGTAACCAGGGTAAAGTTTTTGCAGCCGGTGTCCACCATTTTAATGGTGAAATGGTTTCTGAAGTGACGCACGAGCGCTATTCGCTTCCGGGTACCGATTATGGTCGTCAACAATTGCAGCAAGCCGCGCTTGTCGGCATCGCCAAGAAAATGATGCAGCCGCAAAACGTCACACGGTTCCCTGCCCTCTCCAAATCGATGTCCAAGTTCCTTATCGCGACCAATATGACGACGGATGACATGGTCAGCATTGGTCTCGGCGTGAAAGGCGATTTCCATCCGGAAACGCAATTTAAATACCGCCAAGTAAAAGGTAACGGAGCTAAGATGTATGACGATATACTGAAAGCGAAAAACGATCAAATTATTCTCGCACCTGATCAATTGCAAAATGTTATTAAAAACTATTTCACCAATTAAGACCTTTGATAGAAAAAGGACCGAAGCGTTCACATGACGCTTCGGTCCTTTTTTTGCTAGAAAGAAACACTTGGGGAATAGCCTCAAGACAGTTTCCATCCATTGAGTAGTTCAGAAAGACTCTGCTCAATCTCAGCCAATTTTTTCATATCCGCTTCATGGCGCTGATTAAAATCGTCATTGCTCCGTTCCAAACGATCAATTTCGTGACGGACTTGAATCAATTCTTGTTCTAGGTCCGCCTCTTTCTGGTATAACTTTGTCAATTCTGCCTGCGCGTCACTGCTGCGATTCTTTTTGGCCATCATTGTGACCCCCTTTTCAATCAGGTTGAATCTATCTTTTTCCCTTTGCCTGTAAAAACAAGGGGAAATACATTCGCAGAATATCAAAAGATATCCGAATATATTCCCCCGAGTCCGTGCCGTCTCATTTGTATCTATTTTAAATATACCATAGGCTGTTTACCATTGTTGCTACTTAAGTACTAGAAAAAGTTGGTTTTGCCAAGTTCTTTTTTGATCAATTGCGCTCCGGTCGCTTGCTTGCCGCGGGCGCACCGCGAGCCTCCTCAAACAATCAAATATCTGCGGGGTCTCGCTGGCACGCTGGTCCCGCAGGCGTCTCGCGCCTCCGCTGCATTTTCGCTCAAAATCATATACATTCTTAAATGGCTTGAAAAGCTTGGTTTTACAAAGTCATTTTTTGAATCAATTGCGCTCCGGTCGCTCGCTTGCCTATGCGCGCTAATTCACTGGCGAAGACGATTAAAACTCAGAAGCGAGAAGTCCCACATATTCCTTAAGCGCGGTGAACGTCACATCTCCGGATGACGGAACAAATTGACCCGGATAGAGTGCGAGTTGGCGACTCACCAGATAGTCTGTCGGATAAGGCTGCACGTGAATGCCGACTTTATCGAAATTCAGAACCGCACGCGGCATATGAAAAGCGGATGTGACAAGAATGGGCTGTTTTAGATGGTGCGCGTCAATAATTTTCTTCGAGTTAATCGCGTTCGTGCGTGTTGTGATGCTTTTATCCTCAATTAAAATTTTATTTGGTGGAACGCCGAGCGCGATCAGCTGCCGACGACCAATTCGCGCTTCCACCCCGCTGTCCGGATAAACTTTTCCACCTGACAAAAGAACTGGCAAATGCGTCCCCTTGTACAGACGATAAGTCGTCAACAGTCGATTGGCCGCGTCGCCGGAAAGCTGGCCGCGACCATTCATATCCGGCGTGCCTAGTGTTGCCCCGCCACCAAGCATAAGAATCACATCACCATGTGGCTGTGCAGGCAACGTGTAGCGCGTTTCCAGCGGATGAATGAGCAAAATACCAGTAAGCGGCAGGCAGAGTACATAGATGAAAATGCACAGACCGCCTGTCCAACGCCATGCTTTATTTCGGCGGCGTACTAGGCCGATAGTCAAAAGCATCAGCAGTGTGACGATTAATCCGGGCGGTAAAAGAAAACCGTAAATAAATTTGATAATGTATTCCATGACAGTCTCCAATTTCTTTGATGGACTACGAGCCAGATTACATCCTATTTTACCGCTTTTCCTACTCGGTCAAAAGCGTTACTATTTCCTTACAAAAAAAAGCGTTCGCCCGAAATACTAAGGCAAACGCTACGAATTTATTAGGAATATAATTTGTCACACACCTTGACCAATCAATCAGTGCCAATCGGTCCTTCTAATTAGATAAATGCGCAATACACTGGCGATTGGGCAGCGATTTCTACAGCATACCCTCAGTCAACTTGTTTCTGTTTTTCTCGCCGGGCAAAACGCAGCATGCGAACCACTTTTCCTTTGTCTCTGATGCACCATCTATCGGTGCTGCTTATTTGAACAATCGAAAACTTCCTCCGTTTGGCATGCATGTTTCGATCATCATCTCCGTTATTTTAAAATCAATAAAATCTCAAGCTGGCTTCTATCTCATACCTGACAACGGTACAATCCGCCTCGGCTGCATCGAAGAAACCATCCGTTTAGTTATGAATCAATATTTAACCTACGCTCACGTCATCAGTGACGTCATTGAATGGTCACATAACTTATGCTGCTTGCTAAATGTCGATGCCATCAAAAATGCACAGCCGAATTGACAAGATGTTCCGGCCGTCCATTACGGCAAATCCGTTGAACAAGCTGCGCCAAAGCTGTTTTTCGCGCACCATAAAAAGAATCCTCGGAAACAAACGCGGCATGCGGCGTAATCACTGCGTTTTCTAGAGTAAAAAGTTCACTTTTCGCGCCAACCTCATCCTCAATCACGTCAACGGCCGCAGCTTGGATAGCACCGCTTTTCAGTGCACGGACGAGAGCCGCCTCATCCACCACCCGACCGCGTGCCGTATTGATCAGAAAAGCCGTTTTTTTCATAAGCTGGAGTTCTCGATCAGAAATCAAATGTTCAGTCTCAGGAATAAGTGGACAGTGCAACGACAAGATATCCGAGCGCCGCAGCAATTCATCAAATGAATTCGCTTTTTCCGCGCCAAAACCGGCGAGGTATTCGGCAGTTTTAGTCGGCGCATAAACCAAGATAGATAATTGTAACCCACGAAGCATCGGAATCATTTTTTTCGGAATGCTTCCGAAAAAATAGAGACCGATCGTTTTATTACTTAAACGATGAATTGGATAGCCCAATAAAGGGTCCCAGCTGCCCGCGCGAACCGACCGATCGAGCGCGGTAATTTTTCGTGCTAAATCAATGATCAAACCGATCGTATGAAGTGCCACTTCTTCTGAACAAAAGCCGGGGCAATTGGTCACGCAGAGGCCATGGTCGGTCGCCGCGTCCAAATCGATATTATCAACACCGATAGATTGCAGTGCAACGATTTTCAGCTGAGGCAGCTGCTCGATGATTGGACGCGTCACCTGTTGGTATTCGACGACAGCGCCTGCTGCATCCCGCGCTTCTTCCACAAAATCGCCTTCCTTGGCCTGAACCAATTCGAGATCAGTGATGCCCCATTGTCGGAGCAAATCGCTCTCATAGTCTAACGTATCGTCGATCTGGTAATATAAAATTTTCTTTTTTTCCATTGATCCAGTCCCTTCGAAGAGTTTAGGCGTTAAGGACTTCGTCGAATGAACGATCGAGAATTGATAAGCCTTCATCAAGCTCCGTCCGAGTTACGTTCAGCGGTGTCGCAAAGCGGATGACATGATCGAAAACCCCACACGATAAAAGCAGCAGGTGATTGTTCAGACATTGCTTGCGGACAGCGGCCAAAAGATCACCGGCCGGGCTGCCGTCTTCATGTGACAATTCAATGGCGAGCATCAAGCCAAGACCGCGAACGTCGGAAATACAGCTGTATTTTTTTTTCAACTCGAGTAGCTTTCTTTTCAAATAAACACCATTCTCAATCACTTGATCGAGAATATGTGCCTGCTCAAATTCATTAAGCACTGCGAGCGCTGCCGCAGCGCAGATTGGGTGGCCTCCGAATGTCGTCCCGTGCCTCCCTGGATGCCATTCCGCCATGATTTCCTCTGTTGACAAAATCGCGCTCATTGGCAATCCGCCAGCAATCGCTTTACCGATAGTCATGATGTCCGGGACCACATCAAAATGCTCGCAAGCGAACATTTCACCGGTTCGTCCATAGCCGGATTGGATCTCATCAAGGATCAGCAAAATGCCATGACGGATACAGCGCGCGCGAATCTCCTGAATAAACCTTTTTGACGGGACCACATAGCCGCCTTCCCCTTGAACCGGCTCCATAATAATTGCCGCCACCTGTTCCGGCGCAACGAGATAACGAAACAATTGATCGAGCTCATTCAGGCAGTAATCCGTTCGTTGTGCTTCATCGAAGCCTGCCGGACAAAGATCTTTGGACGGATAAGGAATAAAATAAACCGATCCAACCATCGGTTCATAATCGTACCGATACTTTGCGTTCGACCCTGTAACGGACATTGCGCCAAATGTCCGGCCATGAAACGAGCCTTTGAAGGCGATGATCGCTGGCCGCTTCGTATAGGCCCTTGCCAATTTCAAAGCGCCATCAATTGCTTCAGCGCCACCGTTTGAGAAAAAAACAGAACTCAAGTTTCCCGGCGCGCGTTCCGCAAGTCTTCTGGCAAGTTCCAAAGTCGTCGGGTAATTGACGAGATTGAACGAGGCATCAATCAACTTTTCGGTCTGCTTCTTAATCGCGTAAACAAGTGCTGGATGGCCATGGCCAAGACAATTGACAGCGATGCCCTGGACAAAATCAAGATAGCGGCTGCCAGCCACATCAGTCAGATAGCAGCCGTGACCGCTTTCGATAATCAAATCTGTCGCTTTCGCGAGCGCCGGGCTCAAATACGGCTGATAATCTGTAAACTTCATGCCCATCCCTCCGCTTCAGAACAGACGCGCCCACTTGCCGCGTTTATTAGCTATATACGTGCAGGACATGAAAAAAATACATCATATTTGATTGGCCTTCATCTCAAACTGTATCTACAGATCGTGATCGTTGCTTTCGTTAGTTAAGCACGTCTTTCGTCTGTTAAAACTGTAACCTATGTTAACATCACCAGTTAACACCTTCGGTTAACAACATTCGGTAACATCCTGTGTTACAACATCCCGATGTCCCGTCTGCTATACTGCTCTCAGTGCCGAGGATATTGCGTAAAATGTCCTCGTGCAATACACAGGACTGGGAGGAAAAAGATATGGCACGTATTACATTGCCTTATGACAAAACAACAATCACGGCAGCTATCCGTGATCAAAATTTAGCTGGCATACTCACATCCAAAGCCGAGAACTTCCATACTGATAAAACGGAGCAAGAATTGGTCGAACAATCACTCGACCAGCCGATTGGTTCACCGAAATTGGAAGAGCTGGCTCGCGGCAAGAAAAAAGTCGTCATTATCAGCTCCGATCACACGCGGCCCGTTCCATCGAAAAGAATCACACCGATTCTCTTGCGCCGGATCCGTTCCGTCGCTCCCGATGCTGACATCAAAATTCTCGTGGCAACGGGCTTTCACCGACCATCAACCAGAGAAGAATTAATTAATAAATACGGTGAAACAATTGTCCAGAACGAACAAATCATCATGCACGTCTCAACTGATGATTCTGCAATGGTACGGATCGGCACTTTGCCATCCGGCGGCCCCTGCATCATCAACCGGATCGCTGCTGAAGCTGATTTGTTAATTGCTGAGGGCTTTATCGAATCCCATTTCTTTGCTGGCTTCTCCGGTGGACGCAAATCCGTGCTTCCCGGGGTCGCCTCCTACAAGACGATTATGGCCAATCATTGCGGCGAATTCATCAACTCGAATCAGGCACGCACGGGCAATCTCCAGCACAACCCGATCCATGAAGATATGGTTTACGCGGCTCGTACGGCCGGATTGAAATTTATCCTGAATGTGGTACTTGACGGCGACAAACATATTATCGGTTCATTCGCCGGTGACATGGAAGAAGCCCATCATGTTGGCTGCCACTTCGTCGAAAGTCTCGCTCAAGTCAACAAGATCCCCTGCGATATCGCCGTCGTCACAAATGGCGGTTATCCACTCGATCAGAATATCTATCAAGCCGTTAAGGGGATGACCGCAGCGGAAGCCACGAATAAAGCGGGCGGCGTGATCATTATGGTCGCTGGCTGCGCCGATGGACACGGCGGCGAAGGGCTCTACCACAGTATCTCGGAAACGACCCCGGAACAGTTTCTCAATCAGGCGATACATACGGCGCGCCAAGAAACGATACCCGACCAATGGACCGCGCAAATTCTGGCCCGTATTTTAAGCAAACATCATGTCATTATCGTCTCTGATCTCGTCGATCCGCAAATCGTCACCGACATGCATATGGAACCTGCCAAAACGCTAGATGCCGCGCTTGCGCGTGCCTTCGCACGTCAAGGTCAGGACGCGAAAATCACCGTCATTCCCGACGGTTTGGCTGTTGTCGTCAAATAATATCAAGGAGGACTTATTATGGAGCCTTTGCTCTCTGAAAAATTAGCCCGTCTACAAGCCCTTATGCGTGGCTACCAGAAAATTGCCGTCGCTTTTTCTGGCGGCGTCGACAGCACGCTTTTATTAAAGATTGCCCAAGAAGAACTTGGCGACAACACGCTCGCTGTGACGATTGAATCGCCAACGATGCCGCCTCAGGATCTCGCCGACGTCCGCGATTTCTTGACACAAAATCATATGCAACACACAATCATTCCGCTTGATCAGTTAGAGACGCCTTCTTTCCGTCATAATTCGTCGATGCGCTGCTATGTCTGCAAATCAATTGAATTCACCGCGATCGCTCGCGCGGCTAAAGTATACGGGATTACAACACTCGCCGCCGGAATCAATGCCGATGATCCGGCCGATTATCGTCCTGGACTTAAAGCACTCGCTGAAATCGGCGTGGTTCGCCCGCTTCAGGATGCTGGTCTGACAAAAGCAGATGTACGGGCTCTAGCGAAACATTATGGATTGAAAAGTTGGGATAAACCGGCAAGCAGCTGTCTGGCCTCGCGCATTCCCTACGGCGAACGGATTACACGAGAGAAGTTGCAAAAAATCAGTGCCGGCGAACAGGTGCTGCGTCATCTGGGCTTGAAAAACCTGCGCGTTCGCTGCCACCATGGCAATATTGCCCGGATCGAAGTCAGTCCGACCGAACGCTCTCTCTTTTTCAACACGAGAATTATGGATGAAGTCGCCGCTGCCTTCCGTAAAATCGGCTTTTCCTACACCGCGCTCGATCTGAGTGGTTATCGTTCCGGTAGCCTGAATGAAACACTTGATGACGAAACAAAAAACAAAGTGAAGATGCGTATCAATGGATCAAGATAAATTGAGGATGTTGCTGGAGCATTTGCAGCATGGAAAAACAGACATCGAAGAAGTAATGGAGCGATTAAAGGATCTGCCTTATGAAGATATTGGCTTTGCCAAGGTCGACAATCATCGTGAACTACGCAATGGTTTTGCCGAAGTCATCTATTGTGCCGGAAAAACGCCGACGCAGGTTCAAGGAATTGTTCAGGTCATGCGCCGTGACGGTGCGTCAATTCTCGGTACACGCGCGTCTAAAGAACTCTTCAAAAGCGTCCGCGCGATTGCTCCTGAAGCCGTGTACTATGAAGACGCCCGCTGCATCGTGATTGATCCAAAAAAGAAAAAACAGGAAGAGCCGTTGATTGCTGTCGTCTGTGCCGGCACTTCCGATATTCCGGTTGCCGAAGAAGCTGCCGTAACAGCAGAAACATTCGGCTATCCGGTCGATCGAATTTATGACGTCGGTGTAGCAGGTCTGCATCGATTGCTTGGCGAAATGCCGCGTTTGCGCCAGGCAGATGTCGTCATCGTCATTGCCGGCATGGAAGGCGCCCTCGTCAGCGTTGTCGGCGGACTCGTGGATCGGCCGGTGATCGCCGTCCCGACAAGCGTCGGTTACGGAACCAGTTTTCACGGCATCACCGCACTTCTCGCAATGCTGAACAGTTGTGCCAGCGGTGTCACGGTCGTCAATATTGATAATGGCTTCGGCGCGGCTTATTCAGCATGCCTGATGCTCAAGATGAATGAAAGGCGGATCAATCATTGAAAACACTTTATCTCGATTGTTTTTCTGGTATCAGTGGCGACATGCTGCTCGGTGTATTGCTTGATTTAGGCCTCGATGCTAATCTGTTTATCACTGAACTGAAGAAACTTGATCTCGACGGCTACTCGATAAAAATTGCTGCAAAAAAGAATTACGGTATCCAAACGACGGACGTCGCCGTTCAGCTTGATCCAATCCCCGAACACCCGAGCAGCAGCGGTCACCACCACTCACGAAATCTCTCCGATTGCTTGGAAATTATTGAGAAAAGCAGTCTCTCTGATCAGGTGAAAAAGAACGCGGCACGCGCGTTCAAGGAAGTTGCGGTCGCTGAAGCCCATGTCCATGGCCAATCGATCCATGAAGTCCATTTTCATGAAGTCGGCGCCACAGACAGTATCATCGACATCGTTGGCACCTGCATCGGTTTGGAAATGCTCGGCATTGAGCGCGTCTATGCCTCGGCGCTACATGACGGCACTGGTTTTATCACCTGCGCGCATGGCCGTTTGCCTGTGCCTGTGCCGGCGGTTGCTCAAATGCTTGCCGCTAGCAAAGCGACCATTCCCTATATTCAAGAGGCGATTTCGACCGAACTGATTACGCCAACCGGTCTTGCACTCATCAAAACAATTGCCTCCGGATTCGGTCGAATGCCAGAGCTGGCGATACAAAAGATCGGTTACGGCAGCGGCAAACGCGACATCCGCCAGTTAAACGCGCTGCGTGGCATCGTCGGCGAATCATCAGGGCCAATGACCACAGATAGTGAGACCGTCATGCTTGAGGCAAATATTGACGACCAAAGTAGCGAGTGTCTCGCCTATTCGATGACACGGTTATTCGAGAATGGCGCGCTCGACGTCTTCTTTACACCGATTTATATGAAGAAAAACCGGCCAGCTTTCAAACTCTCCGTTCTCGCAAAAAAAGAGGACGAACAAAAACTCGCCCGGCTGATTTTCGACGAGACAACGACACTCGGTATCCGAACCTATCCGTGTGCACGTTATACGATGAAGCGTGATTTTCTGACGGTTGAAACGCCATTCGGATCGATTTCTATCAAGCATGCTTTTGGCAACGGGATCGATAAATACACGCCTGAGTTTGAGGACTGTGCCCGACTAGCGCGCAAGCATAAACTGCCACTGCGAAAAATTTATGATGCGGCGCAGCAAGCAACTTTTGAAACAGTAAAGGATTAAACAACTATGCTAGAATCATAAAAGACGTCTGGTTGCTTAGCAGCCAGACGTCTTTTATTTCACAACATTTTCTTCAAGATACTGAATGTTTTTGATGTAAATCTTTGATTGAATAATCTCAATGATGTCCTGCTCTCGAAGCTGGTGAAGCATACGATTGACACTGTTCCGCGTGCTGATGCCGGTAAATTTCGCTAATTCTTCATTAGTAATCACAAAATCAATCAGAATGCCTTCTTGAAAAGGCACGCCGAATTTACGCGTAAACCGGAGCAGAATCGTATACAATGCCTCTTTCTTGCCGCTCATCGAAAAATCACGGATTTTTAAAATGGCATCATTTAATTCCTTTCGATAAAAGCGATAGACCTCCCGCTGCAATTCCTGATCCTTATAAACATCCTGCCAAAATTCAATTCGATTGACTTGGTAGAGATAGGCACAATCGGTCTCAACGCGCACATTATAAGGCGCGAGCGGTTCTGCGATATTATCCTCACGTAGCAAGGAGACAATTTCGCCTTGCTGCAGATAGGACACGTTAAATTCCCGACCATCCTTTAGGATCAAACTTGATTTGACAACGCCTTCTTTCAGCATCCAGACATAAGATGTGCTGAATCCCGAATAGGTGATATATTCATTCTTGCTTTTCTTGATAATTTGCGCCTTATGCGTCATAAAATAATTGACAATGACGGGATACCTCATCAAACCAAAACTCCTGTCAGAATAGGATTGAAAAAACTTGGTTATCCCCCGTTCTCTGAACGAAAGTAAAGCCTTAGTTTTTCTTATACGTAGTTCCACTGAAATCTTTTATATTCTTAACGTATATGTAAAGCCATACATCACTTTACGCTTTTTTAATGATAACACAGCACGTGTTGAACACATGCATCGTTTTAAGGCGATTTGTCAAAGTTAAGCGCGGCTTTCATTAGTTTAGCGCCCTAAACGTAGCCAAGTCCTTTTTGAACAATTGCGCTTCGTTTGCTCGCTTGCCGCGGGCGCCGCGCGTCTCCTCAAAAAAGCGAGAATCTACAGGGTCTCACTTGGTTCACTTTTCCCGCAAGGTGCCAGCGCACCTCGCTGCATTTTTATGCGAAAAACTTTCTTATCTCTCAAAAAAGCCCCGGGCACATGGCACCCGAGGCAGAATAAAAATCATTCACATTCCGTTTGTATTGTAATAAGAAATATTTTTGTCGACGGCGCCGACGACCCCATTCACTTTTCCCGCGCTGGTATATTGCCAGATATCCGCAGAAAAACCAGGTCCTAGTGCCTCATTGCGATAGCGCGCCAGCCAAATTAGGAACTTTGGTTGTGCCGGCTGCGTTTGTTTGATGCGGTTCAAATCAAGCGAGGTTTGAAAAAAACTTAAATTGGAATAAATACCAAGATGGTTCAATCCGTCTTTGCGCATGCGGCCCAGGAATGTGAGAACATTCCCCGTTAATGCGGCTTTGACCGAACTTTTTGAAAGCCCGTTCGTCGTTTCTACATCAAGAAACAAATAATTAACCGATACGCGGCGCTCGGAAGCGACTTTTTTGATCACCGAGGCGAAATGATCGGCTTCTTTTACCGCGCCGCTCGTTGTCTTGGCCCTGAAGAAATGATACGCATTAACGACAAGTCCCGCGCGACTGGCAGCCACCGCATTTTTTTCAAAGGTTGGATCGACATAGCTTGCCCCATCAGTCGCCTTGGCGATGATAAAAGAATTGCCCGCTTGTTTCACTGCATTGAAATTGACGGATCCTTGGTAATGGGAAATATCGATGCCGTATTGCTGTGTGACCTTTTTTTGATCATAAGAAACCGGTTGGATCGCTTGCAGCGACTTAAACGTGACAAAACCCGTCGCACCGTCTTTTTGAACGAGCGCATAGGTCGCACCTTTACCGAGCACCGTCACTTGATCGCCTTTTGTCAGCTTCTGAAACGCTGATGCCGGCTTGCCAACCTCGCGGAATAGATTGGTAGAATCAGCAGTCACCGTTGCAACGTATGTACGAAATGGGGCGGTTGCCAGATAGCTTTTCTGAACGAACCCCCAAACATGACCGGAGCGAATCAGCGCGTACTTATTCCCTCTGCCAAGTACGGTTAGCCGATCGCTCATCCGAAGCATCCCGCGCGAAATAGAGTGAACGTTTGCCTGGCTGCGCACCTTCAGCGTATAAGAAGACACATACGCCGTATAGCTGCGGAATGGTCTCCAGCTCAGATGGCTCATCTGCACATAGCCGAATGTGTTGCCGTAACGCACATGTGCGTACTTGCCACGCCGTCCAAGAACAGTCACCCGATCAGCCATGGCAATCATACGCAGCGTCTTGAAATGCGTACTCGGCGCATTTCGAATTTTCAACGTATAGGACGTCACATAGGCGCTCGGTGATGCGGCCTGAACCGTTCCGTCTGTCGGAAAAAAGATTGCAAGAAACATAGTCAGAAAAATCAAAAATCCAGCCACAGTTTGTTTGCCTTTAAAACGCACGACTCACTTTCCTCTCCTCATACAAATGAGTTTTTCATAGTTTCAGAGAAAAAAATCGGCCTTGAATGCCGGTTGCCCTCTCTGTCTCTGTCATTATAAAGGACTTATGGGATTTTTTTGATAAGTTTTGAGAATTACCGAAATGTACCAATTTTGCACTTTTTAGCGAGCAACTGGGAAATAATTTGTTGAGAAAAACTTTGCCCCACCAAATCTTGTTTGGCAAAAATGACTTTGGCTGCTCGCTTGCTGCAGATGCACCTTCGTTTCATTTTTTGTACAGAATCTTATAAATTACTAAAAAATGAAAAAGGGGCTTGACCAAGTTTTTCTTAAAAAAGCGGGATGTTAGAAATGAAGGGGGTGAGGCGCCTGCGCCATGATCATGTTTCTATGATAAACTATCACTGTTAGCTTTTATTTTTGATGAATTCGAGGGATTGGCAATGAAAAAAAATTCGCATGCATCATGCACGAGCTTTCTCGCCGGCAAAAAGGCAACACTAGACGGCTCGACGATGATTGGACGTAATGAAGACAATTATGTCGTGCTCGCGCCGCAGCGCTTCGCAGTGCATCCGCATCTGGAACGCGATCACGAAGAGACCTACCATTCACATCTCAACGGCTTCACGATTGACCTGCCGAAGGTGCGTTTCCGCTATACATCAACACCAGACGCTGTTGACGCTTACGACACTTATGAAGGATCTGGCATCAATGAAAATAACGTGGCAATGAGCGCAACAGAAAGCATCTACGCCAACGCGCGCGTGCTCGGCTACGATCCGTTGAACACAGAAACAGGCATTGCCGAAGAAAGCATGAACACCGTTGTGCTACCGTACATCACCTCAGCCCGCGACGGCGTGCTGCGCCTTGGCAAGATCGTCGAAACACACGGCGCGGCCGAATCAAACGGCATGCTTTTCGCTGATAAAGACGAAGTTTGGTATATGGAAATCGCTACCGGCCATCTCTGGGCGGCGCAGCGGATTCCTGATGATTGCTACGCGGTTGTCGCTAATCAAATGGCACTTCAGGAAATCGACCCAGATGATCAAGAAAATTTTCTCGTCGCGCCTGGTCTCGTTGATTTTGTCGAAAAATATCATCTGAATACCGGCTTCGGCACGCTCAATTTCCGTAATATCTTCGGAACACAGACCGAATTTGATCACCATTACAACACACCGCGCGTTTGGTATAGCCAGAAATTCCTGACACCAGACGTGGAACAGAGCCCGATTTCCAACGATCTGCCGTTCTTGCGTAAAGCTAATCGCAAACTTGGACCGGAAGACGTGCAATTCGTGCTTAGCTCGCATTACCAGGAAACACCATATGATCCGCTCGGCAACGGTTCGAAGGAAGACCGGACCCGTTTCCGCGCCGTGTCACTGAACCGGACGCAGAATTCGCACATCATGCAAATTCGGCCAAACGTGCCGGATGAAATCGCCGGAATTCACTGGGTGGCATTCGGCACCAACGTGTTTACGCCATCTGTTCCTTTCTATACATCGATCAGCAAAGTACCGGAAAGTTATGCCGTTACTCCGGAAAAATTGACGATGGACTCGGCATACTGGCTGCATCGAATCATCGCGGTCATCGCTGAACCCCATTTCCGGATGTTTGAAAAATCGGTCAATGATTTCAAAAATAAAGTGCACAGTTTATGCCTTGCCAATCTGGCAAAAACAGACGCTCAGATTGAAGCGGGCGAAGCCTTAAACAGCCAGCAGTTGCTCGAGGCGGCAAACGCGCAAAATGCAGCGATCGCGAACGAAAAAACACTTGAGCTGCTGCAGCAATTGACTACCGACTCGCTTGCCCTATCAAAACTGAGTTTCACAATGGATGAGAATTTGTAATCGTAACGTATAAAAAAGAGCTTTCCGAACGCTGGAAAGTTCTTTTTTTAATGCCTTATTTTATCAGTAAATTTTTTTCGGGTAATTTCTCAACAAGACCTGCTTCGCACAATTGACGAAACGCGCGACTGATTGTTTCTGGCGCTAGTCCAATATAGTCCGCTAAATCCCGTTCTTTCATAGGCAGATGAAATAAGATGCTGCCATCTGTCTGCTGCTGTCCGATTTTCATTGCAATATTTTGTAGAAAGGCAAGCAGCTGTTCACTCGCCCCATCGAAAAGCGAAGCCGAAAAACGCGTCATTAATTCTTGACTTTTTTTAAAAAGAAACTGAGTCAATTGTGTTTGAAGCTGAGGAACTGAAGCAAAAAGCTTTTGCGCCTGAGCTGCTGGTAACAGAAAAAGAGTCGTGTCCGTAACGATTTCCGCACTCGCAGGATAGATTCCTCCCTCTGTAGCCAAACCCACATGCGGAAAAAAATCCCCATTTGAGAAAAAACTGGCTACCCACTTTTTCCCTTGTTCGTTTTGATGATACGTACTGACCAAGCCGTCTAATACAAAATAATAATGCGACAGCCGCTTCCCTTGAAGAAAGAGAAGCTCTCGAGCCGAATAATCGCGGAACACCCCCATCTTCTCAACTTCCATCTGCTCCTTCTCGGATAAATCAGCAAACCAGCCAATCGCCTTAAAACGTGACATGATGCCACCTCACCTTTGTTGTATCAGCAAATCATCCCAAGATGATCGATTGTTTCTTGATCGAGATCAATGTCTTTGTTTCGCAACACCCTTATTATAAATGATAGAGATTATCAATTAAATCATAAAGATTAATCTTGTCAAATAGAGGAGGAAAAAGTAATGGATGTATTGACCTTTCAACCTACCGATACAATGAAAGAAAAGCTCTATCAAGATAGCGCGCAAACGATTGTTCACTTATCACTGAAAGCGGGGCAGAAAATACCAGAACATCACGGTGCAGATGCAATCGTGACAGTAATTCCTGTTCGCGGCGAAGTGATTTTCTCAACGCGTGAGCAGTCCGTGACCCTTTCACCTGGAAAACTGGTTCGTTTAAATGCCCAGGAACTTCATGCTTTAGAGGCTACCCAAAACAGCGACATCATTGTTGTAAAATGGAAAAAGGAATGAATTTGATGAGCAGCAACAAAAAATATACCTTTACCCTTGTCGATAAAGAGACGTGTATCTCGTGCGGTGCCTGTCAAATGGCTGCGCCTGATATATTCGGTGAAGACGACGATGGCTTGTCCTTCTCATTGATCGACGATAATAAAGGAATAAAACCCATACCAGAAGATTTACTGGACGATCTTGAAGACGCTTGTGATGGATGTCCGACTGAATCCATCCTGGTCTCGAATCACCCCTTTTCAGCCGACGCAGTAGAACAACAAGCTGAATAAGTGAGCAGAAAAATCGAGTTGTCCATTAGAATGTGGCTTTTGATCGTCCGGCTTACCTTGACCACACTTCGGTTTTTTGTATACCGCGGGCGCCAGAGTGCCTACGCTGCATTTTAACCACAAAATCGTAGACATGCTTATCTTTAAGAAAAACAGGCTGCGCCTGGTCCTTATTTGTATCAAATGCGCTCCGGTCGCTCGCTTGCCGCGGGCGATCCGTGAGCCTCCTCAAACATGCTGTAATCTGCGGGGTCTCACTTGGCTCGCTTTTCCCGCAGGCGCCAGAGCACCTGCGCTGCATTTTTGTGAAAAATCCTTATCCTTATCTTTTAAGTTGCTTAGCCAAGTCCTTTGTAAATGGCTTGGTCTAAATTTTTCCTGTTCTAATTTCCACATTTTCTAATACACAAAACGGACGTTCCCAGTCAAATAAACCTGAGAGCGTCCGATTTTTTGCGTGCGCGAGGTGTTAATCAAACAAATACTGCCGAAAATGAGCATTAAATTGAAAACTTGTGATTCCTCATCAATCAATTTACCAATCAATCTCTTCAGGATACGCTGATCCTTCCAAGCGTAGATCCTCGATCGAGCAATGATACTGGGCAGCCGTCTCAAGCAGATCAGTCATCATTTTCCGGTAATCGCCAGAACGATTGACAATCTGATTGGCGAACCGTGTCAAATTATTTAAGCGCTTTTCATTGTCCATTCCAATATATTTAATCGCCAATTGATCGACAAATTGAGTCGCATAGCCACCATAGTACGTATAATCATGCACCATCGCGTTAACAAGCCGCACATAAGCGTTTTCCGAAACCGTATCTTTAAGCGCGCGCATCACAATCGCCTGAAAATGACGAACATAAGCAATCGCAGGATTGTAGATAATTTTTGGTCGAAGCATCTTTTCCCCGATAGGGTTCGCCTTTTCAATTTTACGCGTATGCAGCAAGATGAAATCGTTCAGCACGGCGACGACAAAAATCATCTCGACCCACACCGTATTAAAAGCGAACGTCACATTCTTTTCTGGTGTTACAACGCCTTGATATTTCATGATCTCATGGTTCATGCCGTTCGCGGTAGCGACAACCTCGCGATCACCCTGAAAAGCATGACGCAGATCATACATGAAACCGAGCACACGAATTCGTGCCGCTCCATAAAGTTCATATTCATTCTCGTCACCGATTAATTCGGCGAGCGCATCGTAAAGTTCATTAAAATCATCCAAATCACCGCTCAGTGTGACACCGGCAGCTTTTGGCGTGGTCATTGCATGCAACATCCAATCAATCTCCTAATCTCATGCTATTTTACTAATATAACATGATGATTGATTAATGTCTGCTATCAAAGTTATCCATTGATGCACAAATTTACCCATTATCTAGCAAACGGATCATTGATTCAGAATTGTTGCGTATGCGCTTCTGACAAGGCCCTATTCTATCGCTGTCGCATTCGAGAAAAGTTAGGCCGTACCGAGGGAAAGTTTGGCCGAACCCGCGAAAAATTAGACCGAATCCGTGAAAGTTAGTCCGAACCGTGGATAAGTCACTCCTAAATCAAAAAAAGTTGCACCGAATTTCGAGAGTCGCACCAAATCGAGCAATAGTCACACCGAATTTCGGATAAGTTGCTCCTAAATCAAGGAAAGTCACACCGAATTTCGGATAAATCGCACCCTACTCTGTCGAAGTTCCGCCCTACTCTGTTGGCATTCTAGCCTTGGCAACAGCTGAGCATTAATTTAATTCCGCTTAAACTTTCGCTTAGACAAAAAAACTTCCCCCTGCGCTTTGCAATAAGGGAAGCTTTTCTCATTCGAGTAACAACATTTATTTCACATTTAGTTTGTCAATATCGAGTTCCTGCAGGCTTTCGTTGCGAATCAGCTCAACGGCGCGCGCCTTGTACTCAAGGAATTGCGTGGACGTGCGCACCCGATAATCGCGCGGCCGCGGCAAATCTACATCGATAATGTCTTTGATTTTTCCGGGGCGGGATTTCATCACGACGACACGATCCGCCATGAAAATTGCTTCATCAATATCATGTGTGACGAGCAAAACGGTTTTCTGCGATTGCTGCCAAACTTGCAGCAGAAGTTCCTGCATTAGCCCACGTGTTTGCATATCGAGCGCGCCAAACGGTTCGTCAAGCAAGATCACTTCAGGGTCATTAGCCAGTGCTCGAGCAATCGCTACCCGCTGCTTCATACCACCGGATAAAGCTTTCGGATAGACATTCTCAAAACCTTCAAGACCAACAATCTTGATATAACGATTGGCCATTTCCGCGCGCTCGTCCGCGGAAACGCCTTTTTCTTTCAAACCAAATTCAATATTCTTTTTGACGCTCAGCCATGGGAACAGCGTATATGCCTGAAAAACCATGCCGCGATCCGGTCCTGGCCCGGTAACTTTTTTGCCGCCTAAAGTGATCGAACCTGTAGTTGGACGTTCCAGGCCACCAACGATACGAAGCAATGTCGATTTACCGCATCCGGAAGCGCCGAGAATTGAAACAAATTCTTTGTCTTTAACCGTTAAGTCAATGGTATCCAGCGCTTGAACGGATTCCTTGCCATGGCCGAATATTTTTGTGACACCGGAGATAACCAAGTTATCCTGTGTTGTTTTTTCTGTCATTGTCTTTTCACTCCTTTAACTCCAAGGGAATAGGAGTCGGGATAACCATTTGAAAACATAGTCGAAGATTAAGCCGATAACGCCAATTGTCAGAATGCCGACAAAGATATTGGATGTATTAAGCATACGCTGTGACTGGATAATCATATAGCCGATCCCAGAAGAGGCGCCGACCAACTCAGCGACAATGATATAGGTCCATGCCCAGCCGAGAATCATCCGCAGTGAGCTCATAATCGCTGGCATGCTGGCGGGAAGGATCACGTGCCAGAGCACAGCTTTTTTTGAGGTGCCAAGCGTATAGGACACATCAATCAAATCATCCGCAACATTCTTAGTCGCTGCTGCAACCATCAGAATTAACTGCGGGAAACTGCCCATAAAAATTACGGCAATTTTTTGTGTTTCACTAACCCCAATCCAGAGAATGAACAATGGAATGAAGGCCGAAGCAGGCAAGTAGCGGACAAAAGACATCAGCGGTTCAAGAAAACCTTCAATCGGTTTATAGACACCGAGCATAATGCCAAGCGGTACCGCGACAATCGCGGCAAGCACAAAGCCAGTCATCACTCGGTAGATCGTCACTGCGACGTCTCCGGTAAAATCAAGTTGGGTAAACAAACTAATACCCGACTGAAAAGTTTCCGATGGTGTGGGCAAGAAGAAGTTATCCACTAATTTACCGTAAGTCAGTAGACTCCAGACAGCAAGAACAAGAAGAAAACCGAACACACCAAGCACGAGATACGTTGTATGCTTAATTTCGGCTTTTGGCGTAAAGGCCTGGGAGACCTTAGCTAGGAAACTGGTTTTTTCTGGTTTTTCTTTGGTGAGGGACATGGGCAAACCTCCGAGATTCTTTCAATTCTTAATAACTTTTCCTTTCTTAATCACGCGATCGACGCAATTGACAGCCGTTTTATACACAAGATAGCTATAACTCGGGTATTTTAAAAGAAGCAAATCAGCTTCTTTCCCAACCTCGATGCTACCGATGCGGTCGGCACGATTCAGCGCGGCGGCACCATTGAGCGTAAACGCGGTCAGCGCCTCCGCCACGCTCATCTTCATATAGATGCAGGCGAGTGAGAAGATTAATGGCACAGATCCTGTGAAGCAACTCCCCGGATTCAGATCACTCGCAAGCGCTACTGCGCAGCCTTGGTCAATCATTTTCCGAGCCGGCGCATACGGTTTATTAAGACAAAACGCGGTTGCCGGCAGCAACGTGGCGACAACATCGGCTTCCGCCAAACGGCCAATACCGGTATCCGATGCCTCAAGTAAATGATCAGCGGACGCTGCCCCAAGTTCGGCTGCAAGCTCCGCCCCGCCAAGCTGTTCGATTTCATCTGCATGCAGCTTCAGACGCATCCCGAGCGCTTTTGCTTTAGCCAAGAGTCGCCGCGAGTCGTCAATCGATATCACGCCTTTTTCGCAAAATGCATCGCAATAATCGGCAAGTTTTTGACTAGCGACTTCTGGCAGCACGTCGGAAATCAGAAAATCAATATAATCGCTGTTTCTCCCTGCAAATTCACGCGGTACCGCGTGAGCGCCGAGAAAAGTCGACACAACATCAACAGGATGCGACGCATTCAACTTTTGCATCACGCCGAGCTGCTTGATCTCGTTATCATGATCCAGTCCATAACCGCTCTTTCCTTCGACGGTTGTTACACCGAATGCAAGCATTTCATCAAGACGCTCAAAGCCAGATTGATAGAGTTCATCGAATGAACTGCTGCGCGTCGCTTGGACCGTATTTTCAATCCCGCCGCCAGCTTCCATGATTTCCATATAGCTTTTTCCTGAGAGACGCATCAGGAACTCATCCGGACGATAGCCGCCAAAAACAAAATGGGTATGCGAATCAACGAAACCAGGCACGATGCTTTGATTCGTCGCGTCAATCACTGAATACTGGCTCGAATCATAATTTTTTAAAATTGTTTCAGTCGGCCCGACCGCCTGGATAATACCAGCTTCAATCACCACTGCACCATCATGAATCACCTGCAACTGATTCATAGCCGAACCCGAGACTGCCTCTTTTCCTGTTGGTGTGGCAATCTCTGCCGCATGAACAAGCATTAATTTTGTCATGGGATCACGCCTTACTTCCAGTGTTTTCAGTGAATAGCCGATCATCAACCAAGTAAGGGATGGTCAGTTGGTTCTCACCTTTGTACTTCTGATTGAAAGCGAGCGCTGTTTCAATCGAATGGTCGTTGCGTGCCCAGCTACGTCGAGCGACGCCGCCCATAACATCCCAAAGAATGCTTTTCTTAATGATTTCATCAACACGCGAACTACCATCAAGGACGAGTCCGAAACCACCATTAATCGACTTGCCGATACCGACCCCGCCGCCATTATGCAGCGCAACAAGGCTCATGCCACGTGCGGCATTACCGGCGAAACATTGCACAGCCATATCCGCCATGACATTGCTGCCGTCTTTGATATTCGCTGTCTCTCGGAACGGAGAATCGGTACCGCTGACATCGTGATGATCACGGCCAATCATGACCGGTCCGATTTCGCCATTACGCACCATTTCATTGAATTTGAGCGCAATTGCAATCCGTCCTTCTGCGTCTTGATAGAGAATCCGCGCTTTCGTACCGACAACCATCTTATTTTTCTCTGCGTCGCGAATCCAGTTGTAGTTGTCGCGATCCTGATAGCGCCGTTCCGGATCAATACAGCTCATCGCAGCCAAATCGGTTTGATGCAAGTCCGCATCCGTACCGCTCAGGCAGACCCAACGGAACGGACCGTAGCCATAATCGAATAATTGCGGGCCCATGATATCCTCAACATAGGATGGAAGCGTAAAGCCGTCTTTTTCATCGACACCATTTTTAGAAATTTCTTTTACGCCGGCGTCATAGACCGCTTTAAGAAAGGAATTTCCATAATCAAAAAAGTAGGTGCCCTTATCAGTCAGTGCTTTAATCGCTTCGTAATGATGAATGAGCGTTTGATCAACCAGCTTTTTGAATGCCGCGCGATCTTCATGAAGCAGCTTGGTTCGTTCTTCAAAACTAATACCCTGCGGACAATAGCCACCGTCGTAAACCGCATGACACGACGTCTGGTCAGAGAGCAGATCGACTTTAATATTATGTGCCACTGCATAGTCTAGCAAATCGACGACATTGCCTTCATAAGCAATCGAAATCGTTGTTTTATTCTTCAAATGTTCGTCAGCAACCCGGAAAACTTCAGCCAGATCCGACGAGGACATCCCGACCCATCCTTGATTCAGGCGCGTTTCGATTCGCGACGGATCTACCTCGGCGATGATCCCAACGCCATTGGCAATTTCAACTGCCTTCGGTTGCGCGCCGCTCATGCCGCCAAGTCCGGAACTGATGAACAAGTGACCAGCCAAGTCGCCTTCACTTGGAATGCCGAGTTTCTGGCGTCCGGCATTAAGCAATGTGTTATAGGTGCCATGCACGATGCCCTGTGGACCAATATACATCCAGCCGCCGGCAGTCATTTGGCCATAATTGGCAACGCCCATCTGTTCGGCGACTTCCCAATCGTCCAGATTATCAAACATACCCACCATCAACGCATTCGTGATAATCACGCGTGGCGCTTCCTTTTTCGTCCGGAACAAGCCAAGTGGATGACCGGATTCGAGGACGAGTGTTTGATCGGCTTCCATAATCTCTAGATATTTTTTAATCAAACGATATTGCATCCAGTTCTGGCAGACGCTTCCTGTTTCGCCGTAGGTCACTAGTTCGTAAGGATAAAGAGCAACATCAAAGTCGAGATTGTTATCAATCATTACCTGAAACGCCTTACCCTCAAGGCATTTGCCTTTATAGGTATCAATTGGTTTTCCATGAATCCGTCCTGCCGGGCGAAAACGGTAACCGTAAATACGGCCCCTTGTTTCCAGCTCCTGGCGGAATTCCGGTAATAATTGTTCGTGATATTTTTCCGGGATATAGCGCAAAGCATTGCGGAGTGCGACTTCTGTTTGCTTCGCATCCAGTGAATAGCCTCTGTCAGGCGCCCGGCGAATGCCTGGGACAAATTCAGGCATTTCTGGAAGTTGGTCATCCAGTGTGACTGCCATCGAATCTAAGATCTTTTGGTTAACGCTCATTGCAATACCTCCTTGATAAAAACCTTAATACCGCGCTTATTAAAGGCGGCATTCCGGTTGCCTTTCTGCGATAATGCTTAAGAAAAACTAAGCTTTGCCAAATTATTTTTTGCAAAAGTTACGCTCCGGCTGCTCGCTTGCCGCGGGCGCCGCGCGTCTACTCAGACAAGCTAGAATCTGCGCGGTCTCACCTGGCTCGCTTTTCCCGCAAGGCGCCAGAGCACGCTAAATTTTTGCATTAAATTAGATACATGCTTTACTTGAGAATAAAAAATTCCGCTTACCGAAAAATCCGTGTCCGTGCAAGCGGAAAGAATGAGATTGTCAAGATTCGGTTTATTTATTCACGAACTGGCCGTCAATCAAGTCCGTCGCTTTTGGCTGCTTTTTAATCAGACCAACCTTTTTCCAGAATGTTGCTGCCTTATTGGTTACATCATAGATTAAGCCTGGCTTAGCTTTCGTTCCGAAATATTTTTCATTGCCTGCTTTGTCGTAGAACGTAACATCTGGTTCTTCAGCCGTGAAATCACTGACCGTCTGGCCCATGCTCTTTGCCATGATTTTATTGGCTTCAGCCGGATGCTTTTTCGCGTAGCTCAAAGCGTCAAACCAAGCATTGACAATGCCTTGTACCAGTTTCGGATTCTGCTTGATGAAGTCCTGGCGCAGACCAAGCGAATCAACAATCAGACCTGGTGTCTTATCACTTGAGAGAAGCACATGACCAAATGATGTTTTTTCCGCTTTGGTCAGCCATGGCTGCCAAGTTACTGCAGCGTCAACTTTGCCACCGACAAACGCCGCGCCTGCATCACCAGCACTCATATTAACGACTTTGACATCGCTCAATTTCATGCCCTTTTGATCGAGCATGTACATGAACCAGAAATAGCTAGCACCGCCGCTTGTATCAATTGCAACTGTTTTTCCTTTCAGATCCTGGAATGTTTTAATCGACTTCTTGGCGACAATTCCGTCACCGCCGCTCGACGTATCAAGTGCAAGGATCTGAGAAACCGGAATATTAGCTGCCGACGTCATCACGTGGGTATCGACCGTTGTCATGAAGCCCTGAATACGGTTTGCTGCCATCGCCGTCCGCCGGTCTGACGCGCTCTGAATGGTTTGCAGCTTGACATTGACGCCATTTTTCTTGAAAAGACCTTTTTGTTCTGCCAAATACATCGGTGCGAAACCAATCCATGAGGAAATGCCGAGTTTTACAGGACCCTTAAATGTGTTTTTAGCACTCGATTTGTCTGAGCTGCTAGAAGAAGAACAGCCGGAGAGTAGGAGTGACAGGCAAAGTACACTGGCGATAACAAGAGCAAACAGTTTTTTCATTGAAAAGCCTCCCTTATTGTCGGATTATTTATGATTGTTTCTTTAAAAAACAGCATCTTCTGATTTTTCACCTTGCAAAATCCTCACGACATTCCCTGCCGCGCGCCGCTTCAAGGTTTCCAATGATTCAGTGGATAGATAAGAAACATGCGGCGTCACATGGATGCCGGGCACATGGAAAATCGGTTCATTGCCCATTGGCGGCTCTTCCGAGATGACATCGAGCATCGCGCCGGAAATCGTCTTCGCCTGAACAGCCTCAATTAAGTCCGCCTCATTAATGACCTTGCCGCGAGACGTGTTGATGATGTGTGCCGATTGCTTCATCTGGCGGAATTGTTCCGCCGCAATCAAGTGATGGACATTTTCGTCATATTTCGTATGAATGGTGATGAAATCCGCAAGGGCTAACCCTTCGTCAAGACTAACTTGGCGAATGCCCTGCTTCGCTTCAGCTGCCGCATCAATCCGCGGGTCGCAGGCAAGGACCGTCATCCCCATACGCAAGGCCTTCTGAGCTACTGTTCGGCCAATTCGGCCAAGCCCGATGATCAACAATGTTGACGATTGAATGCGCGGATTCAGCCTGCCGGCTGCCTGCGCACCCCAAGGACCCTTGTCCGCAGCCGCAAAATAATAGGAAAGATTTTTATTAAAGAAATAAATGGCGGCAATGACATAATCAGAAACATCTTCCACGCAATACCCTGGGACAAAAGTGACGGTAATCGCCTTTTCCTTGGCCGCATCAATCGCTATTCGGTCGTATCCACCTCCGTAAACGGCAATAATTTGACATCGTGTCAGCTTTTCAATTGTTTCTTTCGGCATATCTATATAAACCTGACAGAGGATGGCATCGGCGTCTTTCCCGAAATCGTCTAAATCCTTTAAATAATCATTTCCAGAATGGCGAATCTCACAATCTGGAAAAGCATCCTTCAAAATGCTTGTTTCGGTCTGATAATCCGACCATTCTTCATCAATAATCCAAATCAATGGTTTCACTTTGTTACCTCCAACTGCACGCTTTTACTGAATCGTTACCTGACCCTTATCCGCGTCAAGAAGCACATGATCGCCGTTTTTGATTTTTTCATAAAACGCTTCATCAACTTTGTCGACAACAGGCAGTTCCATGATAATCGAGCTCGCTACAAGAACGGTATCCGGATAGCGAATAATCAACGCTTTCGGTCCTTTTCCAGTCATTTTCAGTTGATACATGCCATCCGCCTGAACGACTGAACTGCCTTTCCCGCTCGGAAAAATCAAAATCTTATCCGCGACCGACTGACCTTCGAGCGCGTGATTTTTTTCAATCACCTTGCCCGTTTCCGGATCAACTAGATAGAAACATAGATCATCCGTCGACACGAGTACTTCGCCTTCAATCACACCTTCTGATACTTTGTGACAGGAAAAAGTTTCAGCCATCAGATTTCACCTCTCATGCAAGCTTCGATACATTCGTCCACTTCGCGAATCACAAATTGCATATTTCTTCGTTTCGTGTAGTACGCGCATTTCGGCGAATCGGTCACGCCTTTCTTGCCATAAAGGAATTCCCAACATGGCTGATCCATGCACGTATCATCAACAATATCACCGCCGGCAGCCTGCAATGTTTCAAGCAGCCCCATTTTCGTGGCGAGATTCTTTGTTAGCGCAGACGTCATAATCCATAATTTCACTTTCAGTTGCTTGCCTTTAACAAGATCAGCGACCTGTTTCACCTGATCAATATTGAAATGCGGACAACCGAATAAAGCGAAATCAATCTTGCCACCCGGATCGGTGATTTCTTCATGCACTTTCTCAAGGTCTTCCTGAGTTATTGTAATGATTTTCTTTGGCTCTTCCCCATGGAAAGCGGCTTCTAACGTCGGTGCTTCAGGCGTCACGCCGACAATATGATACATTGGCACATTGCCAGCTGTATTCAGCTGCGCGCCAAGATTCATCAAAGCAGCCGGCGACGGATTCGTTGGCACATTGACAAAGACAGGCGTTTTGAATTTCAATTTTTTCGGAACCGCGTAGCCAAGTAGCTGATAGTCGAAATCATTTCTGATCTTCGCCTGAACATCAACCAGCACTTCACCTTTGCGGTTTTCATCCAAAAGGAAACCGTAAAGCGGTGTTCTTCCGGTAATGGCCGCGCACAGTGCGCTTTGCGCCGATTCGCGGTTCGTCCGCGCGCCGTAGACCGAATTGATAAATGGGGTGGCGCTGGATTCCGAATAAGCCGTGATTTCACCGAAGCGAGGGACGTTCTTCTCTTGATAAGGCGTGCAGTCAAAAGTTAGCGTCGCGCCGAGTTCTTTATAAGCCTTTCTTGTCCGCCGAATCTGCTCTTCATCTTTTTTAGAAATTGTTGTGATGCACTGGAAATATTCAAGATTGAAGCCTGGGTTGACAGTCGGCGAAACACGGCATTTAGCGCCTGCTTCGACCATTTTCTCTGCGAACCAGATATCCGCATCCTGATTGCTGAGCGCAACATGTGTGCGACTAACTGGAACCATGCGTTCCGCTTTGAATACATCACCGAGTGCCACCTGAATTTTCAAGGCGATTTTCGCGCCTTCGCCATACTTGCCATCGAGCATTTCCTGCTCTTCTTGAGTCAGTTTCACTGCTGCCACCTCTTTAAATTAGGATAATTGATCTTCCAAACGATTCATCAATGTTTGCACATTGCTGACAATCCGATCTTCCGGAATAGTCAGGATTTTTCCGTTGTCAACTGTGACTTTACCGTCGACAACCACATGGGCAATCGCATTCGGCTGCATCGCATAAACAATATTTGGTAAAATTTGTTCCTTGGATTGAAAAATTGGCTGCAGTGAAATGTCTTTCAAATTCAAGCCAACAAAATCGGCTTGGCATCCTGCTTCAATTCGTCCGACCGGCAGCTGCAGCAAATCAGCGCCATCTTTCGTACCCATATCAAAAACCTGCTGATAATTGACCGCGAGACCATTCAACTGATGCACCTTTTGCAGCATCGCGCACATCCGCATTTCTTCAAATACACTGATCCGGTTATTGCTACAAGCGCCGTCCGAACCAAGACCGATCCGCACGCCGTTATCCATCAAAGCTGGAATATCAGTGACGCCGTCAGCCAGAAACATATTGCTGGATGGGCAGTAGACGAGTTGCGCTTTGTTCTCGCCCATCAGCTTCTTTTCCTCATCATTCAGCCAGACGCAGTGAATCGCAACCATCCGCTGATCATCCATGACGCCGATTTTTTTCAATAATTCAACCGGACGGATGCCGTGTTCCTTTTTCACTTGATCGACTTCAAACGGTTCTTCGGCAACATGAATATGGAAACAGGTGTCAAGCTCTTGCGCGAGCCGGTGCCCAGCCTGCACCATTTCAACTGAAGCGGCATGTAAGCTGTGCGGCGCCGGAACAATCGTCGTCATCGGGTCTGCTTGATATTTCTTAGCAAGCGCCCGCACATTGTTTACCGCGTCCGCAATCGTTTCGACATAGCCGGCCGGCGCGCCGTCCCAGTCATACATCGTTCTTGCGAGCACCAAGCGGATACCGACATCTTTTGCCGCCTGGATGATCGCTTCGTCGCTTTCGACGCCTTCGTTATGCACATAGAAATAATCGCAGACGGTGGTGACACCGTATTTCATCATTTCGCCGAAAGCGAAAACCGCTCCGGTATAGACATCTTTCGCCTTCAGGTAGGGAGAAAATTTATATAGCGACTGATCACGCCATTCGAGAAATGGACGATCGACGGCAATGCCGCGCAGCAAGCTTTGAAACGAATGGTTATGCGCATTGACCGTTCCCGGAATCAACACGTCATCTGGCCAGTCGATGACCGCCGCGTTTGGATACTTTTCTTTCAGTGCTTCATAGGGTCCGGTTTCTTTAATTTGTCCGTCCACCACAGCTGCCGCGTAACCTTCCAGAAATTTACCAGCACAATATAGAAGACGCGGCTTAAACAATTTCAGCACCGTCAATTCAACTCCTTGTCTAAAACGATAACTGCCTGAACCAGCGCATTGCCAGCCTTGACGATATCGTCGATCTTTGTTTCTTCGTCCGGGCAGTGGCTTTTGCCATTAATACTCGGCACAAACAACATACCGGTCGGTGTTATCGGCGCCATATGCGCCGAATCGTGACCGGCCAAGCTCGGCAGCGTCAGATACGACTCGCTGAGTGTCTCAATCGCCTGCCGCAACGCTTCCTGAACATGCGCATCCATTGGCACGCCATTTTGATCAAGAATCACATCGCGCTGCACCCCGACTTGCCTTTTCTTTGACGCCTGATCGATGACTGTCGAAAAGGCTTGAATAATGCCTTGTAATACGTTTCTGTCCGACGTCCTGATTTCAGCAATCAATTCGACTTTTCCAGGAATGATATTGGCCGAATCCGGATAAACATCAAAATGGCCAACCGTTGCGACAACATCATTGCGATTCAAATCGGTCACGATCTCTTCCAAGCCTAAGCTGATCTCAGCCCCGGCAAGAAGCGCGTCATGCCGGTCCGGCATTAAAGTGGTTCCCGCATGATTGGCTTCGCCGGAGAGGGTTAGCTTTTCACGATAAATACCGGTGATTCCCGAAACAACAGCCAGTGATTTGCCAGAGTCGATAAGATTCCTCCCCTGCTCGATATGGCATTCGATAAATGCCGCCAATTCATCGGACTGAAGCAGGTGGCTGGCTAATTGATCGACATCGCCGCCAAGACGGTGGATTGTTTCGGTTATCTTTTCATTGGTCTTCCCATGAACCGCGGACTGCAAATCTTCTTTAGTCAGGACACCGGTGATTGAGCGACTGCCGAGTGTTGAAATATTATAGGGATTCGGTTCCTCTGCTGAAAAGGAAACAGCCATCAGCGGATGCCGGAGCGGATAACCCGCTTCTTTCAATGTCTGCAGAACCTCAGTAGCAAGCAGTACCCCCATCGCGCCGTCAAATTTTCCACCATTAGCAACCGCGTCATGATGCGATCCAAGAACAATTGGCTTTAGCGTCTGTCCTTTATCGTAGCGCACCCAAAGATTTGCAATCGGATCGATTTTAACTGGCGCTTCAAACACGTGTGTCCATAATTGGCTCAGCCACTTGCGCGCCCGGATATCCTGATCGCTGCCAAAAGAACGATCGATGCCGCCTTCAGCATTTAACCCAAACGCAGCCAGTTGATTCAGCCGTTCACTGATGCGCGCCGCGTTCACGCGAATATTTGTTTTCTCTTTCTTCTCGGGAATTTCCAAATTCAGCACCTTCGTTTCTTGAAACCTGAAAAATGGCTCATCACTCATGTTGCTTTCGGGCCACTTCTATGAATCTCGTAATAGGTATTGTGCATCCGATCCAGCTGCTCAATTTCCTGCATTCGTTTATCCAGCCCTTGCGTCTTTCTGGCAACATCACGCAAGAGCAAATTAAGAAACAGAATCGGCGTGCTATAAATATCAAAAATTGATGATGTGGTAATCGGAACGCTGAGCACTGGATTGGCCAAGCTGTATACTGGCGATGTGATACTATCCGTGATCGCGGCGATCGGAAAGCCCTTCTGATCTAGCTCATTCAATTTTTCAAGCAGCGCCTTCGGATACCTGGGAAAAACCATGGCGAGCACCTGAACCTTTTTCGGATCGAGCAAATCAATCGTGTCCCATTCCGGACTTTGCGGTGTGAGGCGCCGCACGTTATTTCTGATTTTATTCAGAATATAACTGGTATAAGAGAGCAAAGTTGCCGACATGCGGGCGGAAACAAGCAGCACCTGCTCCGCGTCGACTAGCTGCGCAACCAGCTTCTGATAGGCGGGCTGATGAAGGATCGTCGTCAGCTGATCCATATTCTCGTACTCCATCCTGAGAATGCTAGCAATATTCTCATCGGAATTGCTCGTATACTGCAGTCGTTGCGGTGCGGTCATCTCCTTTTTCGCAAAGCGTTGAAGGCTATGCAGAAAATCGTTATACCCTTTGTAACCAAGCCCAATACAAAACCGCGAAACGCTCCCCTGGCTCACCTCGGTCTTTTCCGCAACTTCGGACGCGGTCATGAAAATCACCTGCATATAATTCTTCTCAATGTAGTGCGCCAGTTTTTCGTAGGTCGGTGACCCCTGAGCTACCTGAGCAATCCGCACCCACAAATCATCGAGCTTCTTTATTTCCGACTGTTCCTTCACAACGCTCACCACAACTTTTTGATGGTTCTATTCATAAACTATTATTTATGAATAATTATATTTATATTTTTGTTATTGTCAATAAATTTAGTAAAATAAATTTTTACGGCATATTATTATAAGTGTCTATTTTGCTAATCATCTAAAAATTGCCAGGTTTGCGAAAGAGAAGTTTGCTCTAATTCAACTGAAGCAGTGTATTAGCGGTACAATTTGAGAGGAGTGAAGCAGAAAGTTTTTCGGAGCAACCGACTTCGGCCGATTGACCGATTTCGGACGGATTTTTGCTTAATCCGGAAGTAGCTTTTTTGGATAGGTCAAAATTTTTACGGCTTCGGCCTAACTTTTCATAGGTTCGGTCTAACTTTTCGTGGATTCGGTCTAACTTTTTCGAGGTTCGGTCTAACTTTTCGTGGATTCGGTCTAACTTTCGAGGTTCGGTCTAACTTTTCACGGCTTTGGTCTAACTTTTTCGAGGTTCGGTCTAACTTTTCGTTGGCCAGGTCAGCAGCAAGTAGACTTCTATCGAAGGCCAAAACTTTGATCCTAATAATTTCGAAGCGCTTACATTCATATAATATAGAAAGAACTTTCCCTCCATCTTCCTTGGGAAAGTTCTTTCTGATTTATTCGACGCGCATGGCGACGGATTTCTTATGGGCAAACAATCCTTCGACGTTAGCCAGGTGCATGCAGGCAGCGGATAAATTTTGGCAGCCCTCTTCCGTAATCTCCTGGAAAAACGAGGTTTTGATAAAGGTGCCGACCCAAACACCGTTGGAGTATTTGGCCGTGCCCATGGTTGGCAGAATGTGATTGGTGCCCGATACATAGTCGCCGAACGCGACCGGGGCGTATTGACCAATAAATAGCGAGCCATAGTTGCTCAGCTTCTCGCTGAGCGCATGCGCATCTTTTGTCTGCACTTCAAGATGCTCCGGCGCCACCTCATCCGAGAAACGAACCGCTTCATCCTCGCTGTCAACGAGATAAATTTGTCCATTATTCTGCCAAGACTCGCGGGCAATCGCACTTGTTTCCAAATCACCAAGATATTCGTCGATTTTGGCTTCTACCTGTGCAATCATCGCACGATCGGTTGCGACTAGAATCGTCTTCGTATTCGGATCATGCTCCGCCTGTGCCAGTAAATCGATGGCGACATACGACGGATTGGCACTTTCATCGGCAATGATTAGCACTTCGCTCGGACCGGCAATACTGTCGATACCGACGTCACCGAGCACTTGACGCTTCGCTTCTGCGACAAAGCGATTGCCCGGGCCGACGACCAGATTGACTTTTCCGATCGACTCCGTGCCATAAGCCATTGCCGCAATCGCCTGAGCCCCGCCGACGCAATAGATTTCATCGGCGCCCGCGATATCCATGGCAACCAGCACTGCTGGATGAATCGTGCCATGCTCGCGCGAAGGCGGGCAACAAGCGCAAACGGATTTTACACCGGCAATCTTCGCGGTCAAAATCGACATCAGGGCAGAACTTGGCAGCGGATAGCGCCCACCCGGAATATAGGCGCCGCAGCGTTCAATCGGAATCAATTTATGTCCCAGCGTCACGCCGGGCACCGGGCTACTCACCTTCATTGCTTGCAGGCATTCATACTGCTTTTTCGCGTAAAAAGAAATATTGGAAGCGGCGAAACGCAACGCGTCTACCGTTTTCGGGTCGATCTGTTCATAGGCCGCGGCAATGGTCTCCTTGCTGACGCGAACCTTGTCCAATACCACACGATCAAATTTTTCCGAGAGTTCGAGCAGCTTCTTATCACCTTCCGCTTTCACTTGTTCGATAATGCCGCTAACCAGTTCGGTCAAGTTCTGATCACGTTCATAGGTCTTTTTCACTGCTTGCTTGACAACTTCCATTTTCCTGGGTTCCTCCTTCTTCTCTACAATTTATCCGGCCAACCAGCCACCGTCCACGGCAATCGTCTGGCCTGTCACATAATCCGAAGCGTGGCTTGAAAGGAAAACCAACGCGCCGGACAAATCCTTTTTTAACAATTGCGCTTCGGCTGCTCGCTTGCCGGGGGCGCCGCGCGTCTCCTCAAACAAGCTAGCATCTGCGGGTTCTCACTTGGCTCGCTTTTCCCGCAGGCGTCTCGCTCCTTCGCTCCATTTTCCACCAAAAATCTTTTGCTTTTTTTACTTTGAACAAATCCCACGGCTTGCCATTTCAACCTACTCAAAATCCACGTATCTACCTAGGCCCTATGTGCCGGATCATTTCCAAGGTTTATCCCGCTAGCCAGCCACCGTCCACGGCGATCGTCTGGCCTGTCACATAATCCGAAGCGTGGCTTGAAAGGAAAACCAACGCGCCGGACAAATCCTCTGGATCGCCAATTCGGCCTGCTGGAATCCGCGTTTCTATCCAAGACTTATGCGCCGGATCATCGAAAAACGGCTGCGTCATCTGGGTCAGAAAATAACCCGGCGCAATGGCGTTCACCTGTATATTGTCCGAAGCAAGTTCAATCGCCATCGTCTTGGTCAGCTGCACAATCGCCCCTTTTGACGCGCAATAAACGGATGACGCCGCAAGTCCGAGATAGCTGCCAAGCGAGGCAATATTGATGATTTTCCCATGTCCCTGTTCCTTCATTTTTCCGGCAACGACCTGGCTGAGAAAAAAAACACCTTTGAGATTGACTGCCATAATCGCGTCATAATGGGCTTCCGTCACATCCAAAAAAGGTTCCGGAGCTTCGAAACCGGCGTTGTTGACTAATATATCAATCTGCGGATAGCGATCGGCTAAAGTGCGGCAACCGGCGCGATCCGTGACATCCAGAACAGCCGCCTCAGCCTTGCCACCTTGCGCCGAAATTGCAGCAACTGTATCCGCCAGATCGGCTTGACGCCTTCCCGCACAGATGCAGAAACAGCCTGCCTGCGCTAAAGCCCGCGCATAGCCACGGCCAAGGCCGCGTCCAGCGCCAGTCACAAGTGCTGTTTTTCCTTCTAGATCAAATAAATGCTGCGCCGCCATTGCTTTCACCACCTGATTAACGAGTCGCGGCCGCTTTTTCTGCCGCTTCCCGCCGCTGCTTCTGCAATTCGAGAATGATTTCTTTTTTATACGCAATAAAAGGCTCCGTCAATTGCAGGCTCCAATCCCGCGCATCCGGCAGCTCAATCGTTAATTCTTTCGCATTGCGCCCAGGGCCGCTAGCCATCACATAGACGCGATCTGACAAATAAACCGCCTCATCAATATCATGGGTCACAAAAAGAACACTGGACTGCGCTTCTTTAAAGACCTTGACTAACAAGTCTTGCATGTCGCGCCGTGTTTGCGCGTCCAACGCGCCGAACGGCTCGTCCATCAACAGCAGCTTCGGTTTGAAAACGAGTGCCCGGGCAATCGCCACGCGCTGCTGCATCCCGCCAGACATTTGCGACGGGTAAACGGTCTCGAAACCCTCTAGGCCGACAAGCTTCAGAAAGTGATAGGCCAACTCTTTTTTCTGTTTCTTATTGAGCAAGCGATCTTTTTTCAACGCAAAGGCAACATTTTCCCATGCCAAAAGCCATGGCAGTAGACTGTATTGTTGAAAAACGACACCGCGATCGCGACCCGGCCGCGTTATCGGCTGACCGTTTAGCACAATCGTGCCGTCCGTTATTTGATCCAAACCGGCGACAAGACGCAGAAAGGTTGACTTGCCGCATCCGGATGGCCCGAGCAGCGAAACAAATTCATGCTGGTGAATCGTCAGGTGTACATCGTTCAGCGCGGTGAATCGTCCCTTTTTCGTTTCAAACGTCCGGCCGACATGACTGGCCTCCAATAATAACTCTGACAAAATATATACCTCCTCTCCCCGCTTGTCTTAGTTGATTTTTTCCTTTTCCATCCATGGGAAGAAGAATTTCCCCAAAAGGCCGAAAATCAAATCGGTAATCAGACCGAGAACACCAATGGTCAAAATGCCGAGAATAATCGTTTCTGTCGATAGGTAACGCTGCGCCTGCATAATGCGGAAACCAAGACCGCTCGTTGCCGCAACGAGTTCAGCCACGACGAGGTAGGTCCAAGCCCAGCCCCAAACGGTTCGCAACGTATCCCAAATTGACGGCATCGCTGCACGGACGACAATGTCTTTAATCACTTCGAGCCGATTGAGACCAAGCGTCATGCCCACTTCGACAACGGAACGCTTAACGCGTTTACAATTGTCGGCAATCATGATCACTTCCTGGAAGAAAACGCCGAGGAAGATGATAAAGAATTTCTGCATATCGCTTGTCCCGAACCAGAGAATCGACATCGGAATAAACGCGACAACCGGCATATAGCGAATAAACCCAACAAGGGGTTCCCAAAAGGCTTTCCACGTCTTAGACGTGCCCATCAGCACGCCGATCGGCAGGGCAAATGCCGTGGCGAAAACAAAACCAATCGTAATTCTGTAAAAGCTAACTTCAATATCAGAAAAAAAGACACCGGATTGAATTTCTTTGACCGCTTCTTGCAGCACGGCCGTCGGGGTTGGCAAGAACAGACTGCCTACCATTCCGGTATAAGTCACTGCGCACCAGACAGCCAGAACAAGTGCGATTCCGGATGCCGATACGATTTTCAAACGCATGGTTCCACCCCCTGCATACCGCGCACCCAATTATTGAATTGATAGCAGCTCTTTAATCGATATATTTTTCTTCAATTCTTTCTGTTGCGTAAGAATATTTTTAATATTGGTCAATGCTTTATCCAAGTCGCCAGACTCTGCGGCTTGTTTCTGGTCGCTCAATGTGTAGAATTTAATTCCTTTGAGAATCGTCGGCAAATCACCTGCTGAAGTTCCTGTGGCATCTGCGACAATTTTATTACCCTCTGACGGATGCGCCTTCCAATATGTCATCGCCTCGCTCCAGACTTTCTGAAGTTTCGCTTTCATCTCTGGATGCGCTTTTAGATAGCTCGATTTAACAACCGTCATATCGCTGATCAGTCCAGGCGACTGTTCGCCGGAGTAAATGCTATGGACCGTTTTATCCTTGGCGATGATGCTTGAGATATACGGTTCATACGTGACAGCGGCATCGACTTTTCCCGACAGAAGCGCAAGTCCCGCATCCGAAGCAGCCATATAGACCACTTTAAAATCACTTGGCTTCAAGCCCTGTGTCTTCACGGCCTGATGGAAAAGCAAATCGGAAGTGGTCCCTTCTTCATAAGCAACCTTTTTACCTTTCAACGCGGAAAGACTCTTGTATTTTGCCGAAGTAATCATCGCGTCAGCAGTCATCGACTGATCCATGAAGACAATGCTTTTTAAATCGATAGCATTATTTGCGGCCATCCGCATCGCTGTATGCGAAGCAATATTGGCCACCTGTACCTTATCGGAAGCAAAAGCGGCGTTGATATCGGAGTCTTGCTTGAACATCACAATATTGGCATTGATACCATTCTTTTTGAAAATTCCTTTCTCCTTGGCAATCCACCACGGGCCATAGCCGATCCAAGCCTCTGTACCCATTTGCAGATCAACCAATTTCTTGCCGCCAGAAGAAGAACTGCTTGCGTTGTTTCCGCAACCAGCGACTAAAAGAAGAACTAGAAGTAACAGACCAGCTACACTAAGTTTTCGTTTCATCTCGAACGTGCCTCCCATTTTAATGATTTTTGTGTGAACTTGTGATCGATCAAACAATCGTTTGGATAAGATAAACTCGTCTACGTCAAGTCTATTTTTTCAAAAATTACGCCCTGGCTGCTCGTTTGCCGCGGGCGATCCTGAGCCCCTCAAACAAGCTAGAATCTGCGGGGTCTCGCTTGGCTCGCTTTTCCCGCAAGGCGCCAGAGCGCCTTCGCTCCATTTTTTGTGCAAAATCTGATACATTCTTATCTTTTCAAAAAAATAATTTTCGAAAATTCATAATGATCCAGATCATTCAAAATTCATTTATCTATGTATCACACCACTTTCCTAAAGTATATGACTAGAATAATCTGCGAAATGATTGTCCGAACGGCCTTGGTCAATCAATTCGTAATTGGATCATAAAAAACGTTTTTTCAAAAAACTCATAATCATCCGTAGAATTCAGAAATCATTTATCTATTTATTACATCACTCTCCTAAAGTCTATGAATAAAATAATCCGTAAATCAATTTATACGAATGATTATATTCATGAATAAATCTTTTGTCAACAAGCTATTTGACTATTGAATATTTTCGAAATTTGCTAGAAATCGCTCAGGTGCGCCTCCCCGAAAGACGAATAAAAGTAGCAGCCAAAAAAGAAAGAATAACAGTGCCCAACATCACGAAAAGATAGTCCCGCAGCGACGTTGAGAGAAATGGAGCAAGTAATACCGGGATATAAGCCGTTCCGCGCAGTTGCAATTGGGCAACGAACGCGCCACTGGCCCCGGCCACAACGAGAATGAACACAAATAAACGCTTATTTTTCAGGGAAGGATAGACGGATTCTACCAACGTGCCAAATAAAAGATTCATGAACAAACCGGTACGAGCCGATTTACTGTGGTCAAATAGATAGTTTGCCAAATTGATCCCTGCAGCAACGAGTACAAGGCAGATCAAGTCAAAAGCCCCCAAATAGCTGAAGCCGCTGCCGGCAAGTTCGATCAAAAGCAGCGGGAGAACCACGGCATGATAGCCACCCTTGAGTATAAAAAACCACATCAAGACGCCAAGCGTTGCGCCGATGACGATCGGTTGCACGGCAAGCAGGTGACCGAGTGTGTCTGGCACGAATAGCTGCAGACGAAGCAGCAGGTTGCCGGCACCCACATGCAGCAAAATACCGGGCAACAAACCCGAAACGCTGACCGACAGCAGATTGGCCGCTGTCAGTGGAAACGCCCATTTCAGACATTGTTGGAAGAGAAGCTGTGCGGTGATCCCGCACAGGACGCCGGCGAAGAGTCCGGCAATGACGCCATAGCTTGCGGCAAGGCTGCCCGCCAAAATACCGGCAATAAGCGTCATTTCGCCAAATTTAGCAATCCGGCGCGCAGCAAGAACCGCGAGAACCACAGGCAATGCGTCTTGCACCGTATGAAAGAAAGAGTTCTGCTGCACCCAGGAAAAACGAGTGGATGCCGCGACGAGCGTCAACACAATAAAAGCAGGTAAACCGGATGTCATCAGCCCCGACCAATCGATGGCCAAGTTAGGTATGTATTTCCTGAAACCTTGCCGAATTTTCCAATGCCGAACAAAAGCAGCTACGAGAGAAAGTGTACGCGTCTCATTGCTTGTCCCCGTTGTCCCCGACACGCTAATCACAAGTCCCCCAGATGACTGAATTGTGGCCATTGATGTCCCGCCCGTTCCGGCGATTGGCAGCTCGGCGCGAATCGCCGCGTCAACGGAACGCGCATTGATACCGAGCGGATCCGAGCTGATCGTGATTAAACCGTCAACGGCGCTCTGCTCAATCTGTGCGGCAAGCTCAGAATCATAGCGCGCAGCCTGCTGATTGATCGCGTGCAGCGAACCCTGTCCCACCTTTTTCAATTGGTTGTTTTCATATATGTATAGCGTAGCGGTCACGGCCTCTTGCTTTTTATCAAGCGACTGATCCGCCGCGACAAAAAGAAGATTGGCTAGTTCAAAATCATTGGATTGGAACGATTGGATCAAGTCGGTGAGCATCTGTTCCGGATCAGAACCGCCTAAACGGTAGAAATTCCCTCCACTGCTGCCGATCAGAGCTAGTCTCTTCAAAAGTCTCACCCCCTTAGTTGGCAATTTGCGGTTCCTATTCATCTACTTTTCGAACATTGTATCAATTTTTCATAGAACATGGCAATGCCCGATTCACTGAACCTTTTTCCAGTCGATGCTCGAATTCCGATTGGTTCATTTGCAAAAGACTTGGCACCGTCAAGTCCTTGTTTGCAACATCTTAATCCGTCGATGTTGCCCCTACTCTGTCGATCTTGCCCCCTACTCTGTCGATCTTGCCTCCTACTCTGTCGATGCTGACCCCTACTCTGTCGATGCTCACTCCTACTCTGTCGATGCGGACTCCTACTCTGTCGATGGCGGGCCCTACTCTGTCGATGCTGACCCCTACTCTGTCGATGCTCACTCCTACTCTGTCGATGCCGACTCCTACTCTGTCGATGTGACGCCCTACTCTGTCGATGTGACGCCCTACTCTGTCGATGGTGGGCCCTACTCTGTCGATGTGACGCCCTACTCTGTCGATGCTGCACCCTACTCTGTCGATGCCGACTCCTACTCTGTCGATGTTCGGGCCTACTCTGTCGATGTTCGTGCCTACTCTGTCGATGCTGACTCCTACTCTGTCGATGCGGACTCCTACTCTGTCGATGGTGGGCCCTACTCTGTCGATGGCGGGCCTTACTCTGTCGATGTTCGGGCCTACTCTGTCGATGTTGACTCCTACTCTGTCGATGTTCGGGCCTACTCTGTCGATGTTCGGGCCTACTCTGTCGATGGCGGGCCCTACTCTGTCGATGCTGCGCCCTACTCTGTCGATGTGACGCCCTGCTCTGTCGATGCTGACTCCTGCTCTGTCGATGCTGACTCCTACTCTGTCGATGTGACGCCCTACTCTGTCGATGCCGACTCCTACTCTGTCGATGTTCGTGCCTACTCTGTCGATGCTGACCCCTACTCTGTCGATGCTGACCCCTACTCTGTCGATGGCGGGCCCTACTCTGTCGATGCGGACTCCTACTCTGTCGATGTGACGCCCTACTCTGTCGATGCTGACTCCTACTCTGTCGATGCTGCGCCCTACTCTGTCGATGCTGGCCCCTACTCTGTCGATGCTGGCCCCTACTCTGTCGATGCTGGCCCCTACTCTGTCGATGCTGACTCCTACTCTGTCGATGCGGACTCCTACTCTGTCGATGCTGACTCCTACTCTGTCGATGCTGCGCCCTACTCTGTCGATGTGACGCCCTACTCTGTCGATGTGACGCCCTACTCTGTCGATGCTGGCCCCTACTCTGTCGATGCTGACCCCTACTCTGTCGATGCTGACTCCTACTCTGTCGATGTTCCGGCCTACTCTGTCGATGCTGACTCCTACTCTGTCGATGCTGGCCCCTACTCTGTCGATGGTGGGCCTTACTCTGTCGATATTCGGGCTATCATAGTGAATATTTTCACTCTGATCAACGGCTGATCATTTGTTTTCAATAACATCGTGCAGAATTCAGAAAAACTTGGCATAGCCAAGTCCTTTTTCAATAATTGCGCTTCGGTTGTTCGCTTGCCGCGGGCGCCGCGCATCTCCTCGAACAAGCTAGTATCTGCGGGGTCTTGATGGCTCGCTTTTCCCGTAAGGCGCCAGCGCACCTTCACACATTTTCCGCCAAATCCATATACATTTTTTCTTTTGCGGAAGCCTAGCATCATCAAGTTTTTTTGCAACAATTGCACCGGGCGGGCGCTCGCTTTTCCCGCAAGGCGCCAGCCACCTTTACCCATTTCTTGCGCAATATCTTATGCTTTCTTTATTCCCTGTAAAAAAAATGAAGCCCCCTTTTGGAAGGCTTCCATTTTTTTATCGTGATGAGCGTCCTCCACCTACTACTAGAGAGGGAGAAACAATCTTTAAGCTTCGCAAATTTTTTTATTCACAACCGTTCGTGTCAGCCATTAGGAATCGACTTCCGCACCCTTTTTCGGTGAATGAAACCAGCCGCGAACGGTCTGGCGGATCCAAGGAATCACCCAGTAATCGCCGCCCCATTTACCGGCGTTAAATCCAGCGAAAAGAATCAAACCACCGATAAATACATAAAGTGGATTGGAAGACACGGTTCCTGCAAAGAGATACATAAAATTCATTAATAGAGCGAAAAAGACAGCGGCAGTCGTCAAGGTACCAAGGAGTAGTCCCAAACCAACGAGCAGTTCGCCCCATTTGACAAGGAAGCTGAAGAAACCGGAGCCCGGCAAGGCAATATGCTGAATAAAGGCATTATACGGTGCATAAAGTACTTTTCCAGTCGGGCCCGCCACCGGATGGGCGATCACGCCATGCAAATAGCCGCTTGCATCAAACGCCTTCGGACCGGTTACTTTTCCCAGACCGTCGATAAACCATTGCCATCCCAGCCACACGCGAAGAACCAAGAGAATGAATGATGCCGATTTGCTCGTGCGTAACCAGTGTACCATAATCAATTCCCTCCTTCGTTGGGGAAACAAGTAAAATCATTGAAAACGTTTCCCACACAATATTATAGTTACCCCAACTCGTTTCAATCACCTTATTTATGAAGAATTGATGACGATTTCTTAGAAGGATGGATGTGAACGAGCCGTCTGACACAAAAGATCATACAATCGAATTTTTATCGCATGGTTAGCGGCAGCACCAGAAACAGGAGCACACTCATCAAGACAATAAACGCGACGGTTGCCACGGAGAGGATATTTTGTAGCCTATTATTGGCATAGCTGCCCATGATTCGCTTGTTATTGACGAGCAGCGTCATGAAAATTAAAATGACGGGGCAAAGCATTCCGGCAAGCTGCTGCGTGAACAAGGTCAGCTGAACAAGGGACAGACCCGGAATCAACACGACAGCGGCACCGGCAGCGATCATCGTCGTATAGATGCCATAGAAAACCGGCGCATCACTCGCTTTGTTATCCACACCGCTTTCGAAGCCGAACGCTTCGCAGACGGCATACGCTGTCGAGAGCGGAATGACTGCGCAGGCGAGCACCGAGGCACCAAGCAGTCCAGCGCCGAAGAGGATTTCAGCAAAATGCCCGGCGATCGGAGCAAGCGCTAGCGCCGCCTGTTTAGCAGAATCAATTGTGACACCCACTTTGAAAAGCGTTGCCGCGGTGCAAACAATAATGAAAAAAGCAATAACATTACCCCAAACCGCCCCGACGCAGGCATCAATCTGCGCATTTCTAAGTTCGGTCAGCTTCATCCTTTTATCAACAATCGAGGATTGTAGATAAAATTGCATATAAGGCGTAATCGTTGTCCCAATCATCCCGATCAGCGTCAAAAGAAATCCGTCAGTCATTGATAATTTGGGCATGACGGACTGGTGAAAGACGGCGGACCAATCCGGTTGAACGATGAAACAAGAAAAGATATAGCCAAGAAAAACGAGTGTAAAAGCGAGAAAAATTTTCTCAACATGGCGGTAGGATCCCTTGGAAACGAGTAGCCAGATGGCAAGACCAAAAACCGGGACAGATATGTATTTGCTAACGCCAAACAGTTCAAGACTGACCGCGATACCGGCAAAGTCTGCGAGCGACACGCCAAAATTGGCAACCATCAGAACAAGCATCGCAAGGAACGTCAGCTTCACGCCAAAATTTTCGCGAATCAGGCTGGCAAGCCCCTTGCCAGTCACAATCGCCATCCGCGCGTTCATCTCTTGAACGATTGCCAAACTGACCGTAATCAGAATCAGCGCCCAAATCATCGAATAGCCGTAGGACGCCCCCACTGAGGCGTACGTGAAAATACCACCGGCATCATTGCCTGCATTAGCCGCAATCAGACCAGGACCAAGAATACTGAAGAAAAAAAGAAATTTCATTGATGGTTTGCGATTATGGCGATGCACAAGTAACCCTCCTTTCTCGTCCGTTAATAATTTGCAAAAAAATTGCAGTGAAGCGCGCGGCGCCCGCGACAAGTGAACGGTCGAAGCGCATTGGCTACAAATAAAGACTAGGCTTCGACAAGTTTTATTACCAATTAAGAAAAAAATGATTGCTTGAAAAATGCAGCGATTGCGTAAGATGCCTGCGGGAAGCGCAGGACAGGGAAGACTCCGCAAATTCTAGCTTGTCTAAGAAGGCTTCCGTCCTTCCCGCGGCAAGCGAGCAGCCGAAGCCCATTTGCTACAAATAAAGACTTAGCCAAACCAAGCTTCTCTCATCAGTGTTTGTGCAAGAGATAATAGAGCACATCGCTTGCGATGACAATGCCGGACATCTCGCGACCATGGTCCAACACCGCCACTGCGGGCAGATTATATTTTGAAATAATCTCAATCATTTCCGATAAACTGTCATCGTCATAGATCCAATGGAAATCGGTTTCCATGATCGCGCGAATCTCTGTCTGAGGATTGGCAACAGCCAAATCACGTAGAGAAACCGTGCCAATTAGCCGATTGGCCGCATCAACAACGTAAAGGAAGAATACAGTATCCATCTCCGGTTTCTCCTGCCGCAGCTTTTCGAAACAGGCAGCAACCGTCATCGCTTCCGTGACGCAGACAAAGTCGGTTGCCATCAAGCTACCGACGGTGTTTTCCGGATATTCCATCAATTCCTGAACTTCATCAGAAGCTTCTTTATTCATTTCCTCAAGTAAATTGGTGACCACATCTTCGTCGAGCACGCCGAAAATATCGGCCACTTCATCGGCCGGCATTTTTTCAAGGACATCGGCAGCTTTGGTAATCGACAGGTTGTCGAGCACTTTCACTTGAACGTCAGGCTCCATTTCCTCGAGCACATCCGCCGCCTTTTCTTCGTCCAAGGCAGAAAACATCGACATCTGGCTGTCCTTGTCCAGATCCTCAATAATATCCGCTACATCAGACGGATGAAGAATCGCAATTTTTTTCGCCTGCGCCGCAAGCTTCAATCCATTTTGCCCAGACTCCACGGTTTGCACATCGTCCCAAAGAATCAGCTTACTCGGAAGGCTTTTATGGAAAATCCGCACCAATTTTTTCAGCGGGAGCGCGATATCGAGCCGTCGCAACAGGCCCTCGGTGCCCACATCAACAGCAATAAGGAAAACGCCCGTCGACGTGACAGCAAGACGCAGATCATTGACACGGACAACCTTACGTCCATCCAAATCGATAATCTGCTTATCAAGCATTGTTTCCGCAAGCGAAAGATAACTATCCCCGCCGCGAATGTCTTTACCGCGTAATTCATTGCAGAAAAAATTATATTTTGAACCATCTTTTAAAATTGTCACATCAGAACTATCCAAAGTCGCCCCGCCGCGCAACTTAATCGCCACAACTTTCGGCCGTTTAAAAGTCGTATCCACGTATAGATCGGCAATCCGTCCTAAAATATTTTTCTCTTTGGATTGATACACGGGCCGGCCGAGCACACGGCTGAAGTAAAATTTAGAAATCAGGACCAAGCGGATCCCCCCTTGCACTGCTCTAAAAAACGATAAAAAAGCACATATTTTTTAAAAAAGGTATCGTATTCATCATAGCGAAAAATGTTTCCAATAATCAACCATTCACCAATACAATCCACATTAAATTTACTTATGCTTGAAATTAGGGCTCGGGATCGGAGTTATGGTTTATGTCAAAGCTCCAGGGAAAGCGTTAAAAATCTATCGTGTTCCGCTCGAAGTTGTGGCGTTTGCGTTCAAGTTTGGGGGAGAAACGCGTAATATTGGGCAAGAGTTAGACCGAAAATCCAGAGTTAGACCGAAGTGGGGAAAAGTTTGGCCGAACCAATGAAAAGTTAGACCGAATCCGCAAATAGTTAGACCGAAATTCAGGAGTTAGACCGAAGTGGGAAAAAGTTAGGCCGAACCGAAGAAAAATTAGACCGAATCCGCAAATAGTTAGACCGATGCGAGGAAAATTTGCTCCCGAATCAAGAAATATCGCTCTCACTAATTTCAGGAGTTGCACCTAATCGGGCAATAGTTGCTCCGAATTTCGGAAAAGTCGCTCCTAAATTAAGAATAGTCGCTCCTAATTTCAGGAGTTGCACCATCCGACAAAATCAATTATTTTCCGGGAAATCTCCACCACTTTATGATAAAAAGAATTAAACGATCTTCTCAATCAACTGTTGGATAGAGAATCAATGTTTAGTTTTTGCAGATGATATTTATGATCAACCCATACGTATCAGCCATTAGAAACTAAGTTGCAAATCATCTAGAGGAGCTACGAAATTCCCCAATAATTGCCGCCCCATTTTTCTGCATTTATAAATCGGTGGAAAACAATTTCTTGCATTAAGTAAATTTGAAGACATGGTTCCTGAGAAGAGAAATTTATCAAAAAAAAGAAAACCGTCTTGTTTTGTAGTACCAAGACGGTTAATGATGCATTACAGAATTTAGTTACTGTCACGCTTCATTCTTTTCGATTGAACGGTTTCTCTGACTTTTAAACAAAGAATGACACTTGCTGGAATGAGCGTAATTGTATTGCAAATAAACACAGATAGTGAATGAAGATAGAATCCATAGAAAATCCAGAGCGCAACGCCAAATGTAAAATTAATATACATGACGAGTGAGATGCTGCTTAGTTGTTTCGTGCGAATGACTTTAATGGCTTGCGGGAAAAAGGACGTACTTGTTAAAGCACCTGCGAGTAAACCGATCCATTCGATCATCGTGCAGATTCTCCTTTAGCATGTTTGTTCATCCTGAAACCTGTAAATAAAAATGTGGAAATCAGGAAAAAAGCACTCATCTTGAAACAAAAAGAAGAGTGCAAGATTCAAAAACATCCAAAATCTTTATCTCATTATTGATTGTTGGTTCATTGAACTGAGGTTGTATTAAACTCTTCCTGCTTCAGCGTAGCCCCTCTGGAATCAATCACGCCACGATACCAGTCAAAGCTTTTTTTCTTACTGCGTTTCAAGGTTCCGTTACCTCGGTTATCCCTGTCCACATAGATGAACCCATAGCGTTTCTCCATTTCCCCTGTGCCCGCACTGACAAGATCAATGGGTCCCCACGTCGTATAGCCGAGCAACGCAACACCATCCTTAATCGCTTCAGCAACCGCAACAAGATGATCGTTTAAATAATTGATGCGATAATCATCATTAATCATGCCGTCTTCTTCCACCGCATCACGTGCACCGAGACCATTTTCAACAATAAATAATGGTTTTTGATAACGATCATAGAGCATATTCAGGGAATACCTCAGGCCAAGTGGATCGATAGGCCAGCCCCAATCCGACTTTGGTATATACGGATTTTCGACAGATGCATAAGCTTGGGCCGCAAGTTCGCTCTTATGTTCCGCATCCACGGTATGGCTCATATAATAGCTGAATGAAATATAATCCACCGTATTTTCTTTAAGCACTTTCCGGTCATCATCTGTAATATCAAGAATCACATGATGTTCTTTAAAGAAACGGTTCATATAGGAAGGATAATTGCCTCGAGCATGCACATCGCCATAGAACAGCGTCACACGATTCTGTTGCAACGCAGCCATCTGATCTTCAGGTTTACACGTCTTCGCATAATAAGGCGAAAAGGCAAGCATGCAGCCCATCAAAGCGCCTGGCACCAATTCATGAAGTAGTTTTGTCGCTTTCGCGCTAGCCACCAATTCGTAATGTGATGCTTGATAAATCGCCTGAACCTTGTTCGATTCATCATCGAGTACAAGTCCACCGGCAATAAACGGATTTTCTGTAATGCAATTAATTTCGTTAAAACTCATCCAGTATTTCACACGGCTTCCATAGCGGCGGAATAACGTTTCAGCATAGGTCAAGTAAAAATCGATTAGCTTTCTATTGGTCCAGCTACCATATCTTTCCACAAGCGCGAGTGGTGTTTCGTAATGCGAAATAGTGACAATCGGTTCTATATGGTATTTCTCCAGTTCATCGATTACTTGATCATAAAATTGCAGTCCAGCTTCATTTGGTTCTTTGTCATCGCCATTTGGGAAAATACGTGCCCAATTGATAGAAATTCTGAGCGCCGAGAAGTGCATGTCGGCGAATAATTTAATGTCTTCCTTATAATGATCATAGAATTCAATCGCTTTGTGTGATGGGTAATAAAGATCGTCTCTGATGGTTAAATATTTTTTGGGATGTTGTAGCATGTCGTTACGTTCCGGTCCGGCAGGTTCGACGTCGACAATGGACAAGCCTTTTCCATCGCGATCGTAGCCTCCTTCATACTGATTTCCTGCAAGCGCACCGCCAAAAAGAAACTGTTCGGGAAACAATACATCATTTGCCATTTTAATTATGCTCCTTATCATCTTTTACTTCTGCCTTGAAGAAAAATTACAACTCCCGGCCGTTGCTCTGAATGACCTTTTGGTACCAATAGAACGAATCTTTTTTTAGCCGTGCTAAAGTTCCTTTTCCTTCATCATCCTGATCGACATAGATAAATCCGTATCGTTTGCTCATTTCAGAAGTGGACATACTAACCAAATCAATCGGTCCCCACGTCGTATAGCCGATCACGTCTGAACCGTCCTTTATCGCCTCACCCGTTTGGCGAATATGTTCGCGCAAATAATCAATTCGATAGTCATCATGAATCTGTCCATTCTCGACAGCATCATAAGCTCCGAGACCATTCTCAACGATGAACAGCGGGACACGATAGCGTACATACATATCATTCAATGCGGTTCGAAGACCGATCGGATCAATCTGCCATCCCCAGTCGGAAGTTTTCAAGTAAGGATTAACTTTCCCCTGGAAAATATTACCTTCAGATGCTTCACCATCAAGGTGGGTCGACACACTCAGCGATGTATAGTAACTGAATGACAGGAAATCAACTGGATAAGCTTTCAGCAATTCATCATCGCCGTCTGCCTTCTGAATCTTAATCCCATTTTCTTCGAAATAACGATTCATGTAAGTTGGATATTCACCGCGAACCTGAACATCTGTGAAAAATAGATTCAGGTTATTTTCATGCTGCGCCAATAAAACATCGGCCGGGTCATTGGTTCCCGGATACGTTTCAACTCTGGCCAGCATGCAGCCGATTCGAAATTCAGGATTTATTTCATGAGCAATTTTCGTAACTAGCGAACTGGCGACAAACTGATGGTGTGCCCCCTGGTACCCGACACTGACCGGATCCTTCGCTCGTTCGCAAATGATTCCGCCGCCAGTATAGGGACTTTTCGTAATCACATTAATTTCATTGAAGGTCAACCAGTACTTGACTTTATCCTTATAACGCTTGAAAACGGTCGTTGCATAGCGGACAAAATGATCAATAACTTCTCGGCTTTCCCAGCCATTGTAGCGCTGAATCAAACCGACAGGCGTTTCATAATGAGACAGCGTAACCAAAGGCTGTATCCCGTATTTATGGCATTCGTCAAATACACGCTCATAAAATTCCAGTCCCTTTTCGTTTGGCTTTTCATCGTCACCGTTTGGAAAAATACGTGCCCAGGAAAGAGAAAGTCGGAATACTTTAAAGCCCATCTCAGCAAACAACTTGATATCTTCCTGGTAACGATGATAAAAATCGATACCGAATCTTTTGGGATAGACGCCAGACTCATCATTTAGATGATGGTTGAACTGTTCCCAACTCAAATCCATGTTGATTTTACCATTTCGTTCTTCTTTCGTTACGAAAGGCATCAAATCTTGGGCATCAAGCCCTTTTCCGTCCACATTATATGCTCCTTCAATCTGATTGGCGGCTGTCGCGCCGCCCCAGAGAAAGTTTTCAGGAAACATTGTTTCTATTGACATCAAATCACCTCATCCGTTCTGCTAATTTCTTATCAATATATGCATACAAATCGACTAGTTCAGTCGCTAAATCTTTGACGGTTATCGCGTTCATTAAGTGGTCCTGTCCATGAACCTCGAGCAGTGATACTGGCTTTTTTTCGCCAGCTCCTGTAATCTCATCCTGCAAGGCTTTGGTTTGAACATGATGCGCTTCCACTAGTTCTTCGCCGGCTTTTTTTAAACTTTCTCTTGCTTCATCAAACTTGCCTTCTTTCGCCTGATAAACCGCTTCCATGGCAGAACTTCTGCCGTTACCGCCATGGAGGATCAACTGAAAAGTTTCTTCTTGTTTCATTTCCTGCACCTTGCTTTCTTTTGTTTAAAGGGACACGCTTTCTGTTTCATCAGTCCCATGTTCTGTTTCATATTCCTTTTCTTCTATGAGCTTCTGTTTGTCGACCGCACGGAAAAACGGATAATAGATGAAAAATGAGATAAAGATATTGACCGCTTGAATTATTGCTCCGGATATATGTCCACCAGTTGCCAGATAACCCGAAATAATCGGCGGCGTGGTCCATGGGACTGCAATTCCGGCTGTCAATGCGACCCATCCGAACTTCATCGAAAAGTAAGTGGTTGTTAGAGCAATGATAGGTGTTAGGACAAAAGGAACAATCATTAATGGGTTCATAACGATTGGCAGGCCGAATAATATCGGTTCATTGATATTAAATATCGCCGGACCAACGACGAGTTTCCCAAGTGCCCGCATTTGCTTGCTCTTTGCGAGAAAAGCAACCATGAAAGCCAAAGCAATTGTTGTTCCGGAACCGCCGAGATTAATAAAGTTATCAAAAATCTGCTGTGTAATGATATTGGGGAGTGCATGGTGCGCTTGGAAAGCAATGCGGTTGGCATCCATTGCACCATACCAAACCGGTGCCATAATGCCTCCGACAATGTTCGCCCCATGAATACCGAAAGACCAAAGGAATACGATAGCGAATTCCGCGATAAGACTTCCTCCGTATGTGCCGCCTACCATGCTCAATGGTTTACCAATGACTGAAGTAATAACGTTTGGAAGACTACCAACCGACGTTTGTTCCACCAGAATTCTCAAGAGCCAAACGATAAGAACGATGACAGCGCCAGGAATCAACGCTGAAAAAGATTTACTGACTGCCGGTGGAACGGATGGCGGCATTTTTATCGTGATGTTTTTCTGAACAAAGAAGCGATAAATCTCTGTAGAACCGAGTCCAAAAATGATCGCCATAAAGAGTCCTTGGCTACCAAGCAGTGCTAGTGGCACATCACCAAGTTTATCCAACGGGATGGCAAGCAAAAACGCAGCAATTGAAATGACGCCAGCGGATAACGGGTCAACCTTATAACTTTGCGCCAAATAATAGGCAATACCGAATGCTGCAACAAGGCCCATGATACTGAATGTCGCATTGACGGGATACTGGGCAACCGTTGCCCAGTTTTTGCCGAACACCCCAGTCATGAAATTTTGATAAGCAGCAATTGGAAAGTTAGCGATAATTAGGAATACAGAACCGATAATAATTAAAGGCATTGCTAGCATGATACCGTCGCGCAACGAAACCAAGTGACGCTGGCTAGCAATTTTCCCGGCAATCGGCAGAACTTTTGACTCTAGAAAGCTTTCTTTTTCTTCACTCATTGCGATCCTCTCCTTTTAGACACCTGCTAATTTTTCTGCTTTTTTCAGTACCTTTGCCCCATCCATCATGCCGTATTCTACGGCGCCAATCACATCAACCGGAACATTTTTTTCTTTTCCCAATTGTTGAAACTTTTTCAGTAAGTATTTTACTTGTGGTCCGAGTAACAAAACGTTGGTGTTATCAATTTCTAAAGGAACCTGTTCAGCTGGAACGGCTGTAATGCTATAGTCCTTTCCCTGCGCCTTTGCAGCTGCTTCCATCTTCGAAACCAAAAGACTTGTTGACATTCCTGCGGCACAACATAGAACTATTTTCATCATAATTCCCCTCTCACCCATTGATATCTTTAAGCTCTGTAGCCAAGAATTAACTTGGTTCCATTACTTTGTTTGCGCTTACATAATTATAATAGCAATTTTTGTGCCAACTATAATACACACATAAATTTCCTCACTGCTCTTTTGTAAACCCTTTCATTTTAAAGTAAAAAAAAATACAAATGCGGCATCTATACGCACCGTGTTTGTATTTTTGCACAGATTATGATCTGTGCACATTTAATTTATTAATGTGTGCAACTCCCTAAAAAATATCTCCCAATTAATTTTGCTGTTTGGCTAAATAAATAAGGCTTTCTTTAATCGGCACCGACATATTCAAACGCATTTTCTCATTAAACTGTGTAAATAGGGGCTCCCACAACTTTAGATCATTTTTTGAAATGGACAGCGTCCGTTCCATCGGCTGAGCAGGGAGAACCAGAGGACGCCCAGTATTCTCAGACTGAAGCATTTTCTCCAGTAGACTGCCGATATGCATCCATAGACCAATTGTTGAGTCGTTGTCCAACTGATAATAGTCTTTGATAGGCTCGAAATACTTCGTCATGATGGTATAGAACAAATCCGTGTTCAATTCGGTTGTTATCTTATCCAAACCTTTTTTAGCCAATTTTCCCAAATTAGCCACTTTCTGTCCGTTAAACGCCACTTGCGACACAGTACGCGAGATTTCCAATAATTTCTTTAGGCGCTGGTGTCCGTCATCCATGAATAATTCGGCCGCAGGAATGTATGGTATATCGTGAAAATGCACGGGGACGGTACCAACGATAGCAATCACTTGATACTTTTTTTGTAACACTTCTAGCATACTCGAATCATGATTGACCGGATCCACACGAATCGGACGGATTGCCACGTCTCTATCGAGAGAATCGATGTTTTTGCATAGCCAATCATTGAGTAATTGCGCAGTACCCTCTCCAGTAAAACAAACGGTGACAATCAACCGTTGCTTTTGTTCGATCGCAACCGGTAGCTGCGCTTTCGGGGCTAGAGCAAGATACGCATCTCTTGCTGCATGATAGACCTCATTAAGATCATTTTCGGCAATCAATGCTTTTCTGCCTGCTTCAATCAACATCGGAAGATTAACATTAGCCAGTGTACGGATACGAATGCCGAGATCTCGACTAATGGTTTCACCAATGGTCACAAGAGAGCCGATATCGACCAACAGGAGCACCCCTGCATCATTTGCATGCTGGGAAATCTGTGTACTGATTCTTTTGTATGTGACACCGGTTGCTTCGGAAAGTGGCATATCAATCGGCTGGATAATCGGACTACCCAGGAGGTAATTCGTCACTCCTGCCATTGATGTTGCGGTTGAATCACCATGCGTCACTAAATAGACGGAAACACCGTCTTTATGGACCGCCTCAGGAACCGTCGATGCCATCAAATGTGCCGTCAGATTGATTTCGTTTTCCGGTAATTGCAGCTGAATTCTTTTCTCAAGAAATTCGGCAAGTTTCTCCGCCACCAGTTGATAGATTTGCGGTGCGGGGACTGTATTCGCTGTCAAGTCGCTACTCCGTCCCTGGCGACGGTACGCTTCCAAATGCAAACCAATTGCCATCAACTGTTTATCGCCAAATTCAAAAGTAAAATCAGCTTTGAAATAATAGGAAAAATCTCTCAGTGCATCAAGCAAGTCATGTTCAATGAACCGCATCCATGCCGGTTCCGATTCAATTCTTTTCTCAGATAACGATTGCACATCGCTAAGATAATGATTAATTGCTGACTGCATTTCATTAATCGAAGAGGCTTGATCATGTCCGATTTGCTGTTTTTCCCCTTTTATTGTTGCTAACGCAGAATAAATACTGCAAATTGGAAAAGGATTCTCTTGTTTGGAAACTGCCACAATTTGTTCTGTACTTTGTGTCTGCAATTCATTTTTCAAACTGCTCAACACTTGTTGCGGCAGATTATCTTCTTGTATCGTCACTTGATTTGTGCCCTGTTGTAGATGATGCATGAAGGCGCGAGCACAGGTGATCTGAATGTCCCCTTTTAATTGCCCAATATTTCCAGGACAGGAATACGTTAAAAAAGCCTCCTTACAGCTGTCTTTAATTAGCAGTGCAATATTCATTTTCTGTGCCTCTCGTCTGAGAAAGAATGAGAGCAGTTCTTTGCGCTCTTTTTGAGTCCTTTCCCGCAGTGGCGGCACTTTTAATTTCAGCGAAAATCTTCGGAATAAAGTCGGGAGAAGAGCCGATTCAAGCGTTTCCGTCGTGGCGCCTATTATGACTAGATTGGCATGATGAACAGCATCAGATTCTCCCAATTTCCTGTAGATGCCTTTATCGATTAAATAAAATAGCATTTCCTGGCCAGTCGGCGGCAAACGGTGAATTTCGTCTAGGAATAAGATTCCTCCATTGGCCTGCTCAATTAGCCCGATTTCATCCTTTGCGGCACCAGTATAGGCCCCTTTTTTTATACCGAAAATATGCCCCATTAATAATTCTGGATTTTGCGCATAGTTGGCGCAATTGAAGGTAACAAAGTGTCCGGAAAAATTATTCCATTTTTTTGAAAAAGCGATCGACGCCAAATACTCAGCTAAATAGCTTTTCCCAACACCTGTTTCACCAGAGAGCAAGATATGCAGCCCTTGATTCGGATATAACAAAGCAGCAAGGCCCTTCTCGATTATATCTTTCATGCTCGAATCTGCACCAATAAATTGTGTATTGTTCGGATCTGTAATAGCTACAGCGCCATTGGGATGCACTGAATGCGTCATCGTATCATTTACATGCTTTGAAAGATGGTAACGAACCGGTTTGCCTGGTGCTTTTACTAATTTGTTCATTTTAGAAAGTTCATTCAAATACCTGCTGACCGTTGAGCGTTCCAAATTGAGGGAAACAGATAATTCTGACGCAGTGATACCGTTATTTCCTTCTTCAGAGGATAACTCATTTATTTTTTGGTAAATTTCCTCTAACTTATTCACAATTTTCCTCCAATAGATGCATTGAATGAGTGAATACTTTTGAAAATGTTTGATGGGAAATATGTCACTACTATTTATTCTAGATGTGTTTTTTCCCATGATCAATCACATTGATAGCGTTTTATTTTACTAAAATAGCAACATTGTTTGAGAAAGAATTATAAATTTATATAAATGGCTCAATTCGGAATATTATAAAAAGCTGGCCTTTTTGTGCATGGTCAGCTATAGAACAAGAAGTAGCAATACGTTTGTCATGAGAATAAATGAGGCGGTTAGAATGGGAAAAATATTTTGCGTTCATTATTGGCATGGCTATCAAAAATTTGTTTTCATTAAATAGCAGAGTCATGAAATTTAAGTGGTGGCAAAATTAAAGTGGAAATAAGTCAATCTATAAGACACAAAGCAGCTGAATCTTCCTGGGTTATTTTATATCTTTATAGTAATAGTACATATCATGTTGGCCTATTTGTTTAATGATTCTGCATGGATTCTCTACAGCAACCGAATTCTCTGGAATGTCCTTTGTCCGTTTTCACAAATCACCAGTCAGGAACTGAGCCTTGCCGAGACCGAAGCTCCAATCCGCATCTGTATTGGAGACAATGGAAACCATCAAGTCCTGCGGATCAATACCGCAGCTTTCCTTAAGCTCACTCGCAAGTAGACGGTATAATTCTTGCTTCTGTGCTTCTGTCCGTTTCTTACTTGTGATGCTGATCACAACAAGCTGATTGGACCGTTTTAACCCCAATCCGGTATCCTCGATGACCAGTTCATCGGCTGGATGTTGCGTCACAATCTGATAACGATCCTTTTCTGGAACGCCAAACGCTTTAACGACAGCGCGGTGGGCGGCATCGAGCAAAGCCCTCAGTTCTTTTTTATCTCTTCCCTCAATCAAATCAAAACGAATAAGCGGCATCCTTTATCTCCTCCCTTTCGATTGTACATTAAATATACCACATATAATCAAAATGCCTGGACAAATTGGTTTACTCATGCACAGCTAAACAAACCTCGATATTTAGCAAATTTATCAACTACTTTTGAATTTTTATCAGCCACTAACACAGCCAACGCGATTCATTACATGAGATAAACTTGGCTTAGCAAAATCATTTTTTGCAAAAATTGCGTTCCAGCTGCTCGTTTGCCGCGGGCGCCTCGCGTCTCCTCAAACAATCTGTAATCTACGGGGCCTCACTTGGCTCGCTTTTCCCACAGGCACCTTCACCATTTCTTTGTGCAAAATCCAATACATTCTTATCTTTTAAAAAATAAGCATCAAACATGCAGAACCACAACTTCCCACACGTATACTATCAATAATCAATTCTTGTCCAAGGAGCCATCAACATGTCCAAAAATCAAAAACACTTCTATTTCGGCGGCGACTATAACCCAGAGCAATGGGATCATTCGGTGTGGCAGGAAGATATGCGTGTGATGCGGGAAGCCGGCGTCAACTTTGTCAGCATCAATATTTTTGGCTGGGCACGGCTACAGCCGAATGAAGACACATTTGATTTTCATATGCTTGATCAAGTCATGGACATGCTGGCTGCCCATCATATCGGCGCGGATCTGGCGACGGCAACGGCCGCACCGCCCGCCTGGCTTTCTCATAAATATCCGCAATCGCTGCCGGTTGATAAAAACGGAACACGTCTTCTGCCGGGTTCACGCCAGCATTATTGTCCGAACAGCCCGGATTATCGCCGGCTCGCGGCACGCCTGGTCGAAAAAATTGCGGAACGCTATCGCGAACATCCGGCACTGATCATGTGGCATGTGAACAACGAATATGGCTGCCACATCTCCGAATGCTATTGCAACACCTGCAAAGCTAAATTTCAGCGTTGGCTTCGCGACAAGTATCAAACGATCGAGCAGTTGAATGCCGCTTGGTCGACAGATTTTTGGAGCCAGATCTATTATGATTGGTCTGAAATCAATCTGCCTGGCAAAATGCCAACACATGTCAATCCAAATCAGCAACTGGACTATAAACGTTTCATGAACGCCTCACTGCTTGAATTGTTTCAAATTGAACGACGCATCATCAAAAAATACACACCGAATAGCCCTGTGATGACCAATCTGATGGGCCTGCACAAACCGATCAACGGGTTTATGTGGGCGAAATCAATGGATATCGCCACATGGGACGGCTACCCAGATCCACATCAGCGGCTTCCGTATCAAACATTTATGGCGCATGATCTGACCCGCAGTCTGAAAAAGAAGCCTTTTCTACTAATGGAGCAGGCACCAAGCGCGGTCAATTGGCGTGCCCAGAACGCTGTGAAAGCGCCTGGCGTCATGCGGCTCTGGAGTTATGAAGCGATCGCCCATGGCGCCGATGGCATTCTATTTTTTCAATGGCGCGCTTCGCAAGGCGGCGCAGAAAAATTTCACAGCGGCATTGTGCCGCATTCCGGTGACAAAAATAGCCGAACGTTCCAAGAAGCACGCGCGCTTGGTCAAGAATTGAAGCGCTGTGACGAACTGATCGGAAGCAGCTTTTCCTCTGAAGTCGCCATCGTCTTCGACTGGGAAAATTGGTGGGCCTTGGAACTGGATTCCAAGCCATCTAATCTTGTTCGCTACACCGATCAGCTGCTGCAATACTATCGTTTGCTGCATCAATTAAGTATCCCGGTCACATTCATTGATCCGGAGGACGATCTGAGCCCCTTTCGCTTCGTGCTCGCGCCTGCCAGCTACCAGGTGTCGCAACCGTTTGCGGATAAGCTCAAAGCGTTCATCCACGCGGGCGGTGTGTTCCTGACCAATTTTTTCAGCGGCATCGTCGACAAGACGGATCGCGTCTATCTTGGCGGTTATCCCGGTGCCTATCGAGAATTTCTCGGTTTGACGGTCGAAGAATTTGCGCCAATGATCAAAGGCGAAGCTGGAACGATACACACGCCGCTCGGCGAGCAACCGATCCGGCTTTGGCGCGAAGCCATTCATTTAGAAGGTGCGCATGCCATGGCCACATTTCAGGACAGCTATCTGAACGATTGGCCCGCAATCACGCGCCATGCCTACGGATCCGGTCAGGCCTATTACGTTGGCACACAGCCTGAGGCCGCTTATCTAAAGGAGCTGCTCCGCGCTATCTTGGCAGAAGCGGGCATTGAACCACCCCTCACTGTTCCCGAGGGTATTGAAGTGACTGTTCGCAAAAAAGAAGCTACAACCTATTATTTTATTTTGAACCATACACAGGATCAGAAAATGTTTGTCATCGACGCGCCGATGATCAATCTGCTGAATGGAGAAGAAGAAAGAGATATGGTTAAACTGTCAGGGAAAGATGTGAAAATACTAAAACGGCAGATCCGTGAAGAAAAATTTGACCCTGCCAATTGATCTGAGCAGTATCTCCCTTTATGATAGAGGAGAGTTGAGAAGAGTTTGAGTTTGAGTTTAGAAGAGCAGAGTTGAGCAGGAGCATAGGTTTTTCCACGATCCGTTTTTGGGTCTGTTTCCTCGTCTTTTCCTTTTCTGTCTCTTCTGTATGAATTTTTATACAGGAGGCTATACCATGAGTTTATTAGCAGATTTCGATCCCGCCGCGGGCGTGACCACGTTCACAACAAGCAGCGGCCTACGCATCGAACGCCGGCAGCAGCCGCTGCAAGCGAGCCATGCCATTTCTTTACTAATGAAAGAATTGAATAACCGAAAAGGCGGGCTTTTTTCAAGCAATTATACCTATCCCGGCCGCTATTCACGCTGGGATATTGGCTTCGTCAACCCGCCGATTGAACTCACAGCGAAACAGAGCCACTTTCAGATCCGTGCATTGAATCCGCGCGGCGAAGTCATTCTTTCTTTTCTGGCGCGTCACCTTGATGATCCGGCACTCCTTATTGATAGCACGGACAACGATCAAATTTGCGGTCATATTGATGCGGATCAGCTCACGCTAATTAAAGAAGGAGAGCGGACCCGCCGCCCTTCCATTTTTTCATTACTTCGAAAAATGCAACAATTACTAGCGATTGACGACCAGTTTCTCGGCCTGTATGGGGCATTCGGCTTTGATTTGATTCGTCAATTCGAGCAACTGCCGCTCTCTAAAGCGCGCGATCCAAAGCAAAATGACCTCCAGCTCTATCTTCCTGATGCGCTTCTTGTCGTTGACCATGAGAAAAACACCTGCTACCAGTTGGCTTACGAATTTATTGATGGCGTTTCTAGTTCAACGGACGGTCTGCCACGTAGCGGTGCTGAACTTCCCTACGATGCCGCTTTCGGCCAAGAATCCTTTTCCACTTTTGCCAATAAAGAAGGCGACTATGCTAACATGGTTCGGGCAGCAAAAAATGCCTTTAAAAATGGCGATCTGTTTGAGGTGGTCCCCAGCCGCGTTCTAGCCGAGCGCTGCGTATCACCACCATCTGAGGTTTTCAGCCGACTACAGAAAATTAATCCCAGTCCCTACGGCTTCTTACTGCATCTAAATGATCATGAATTTCTGATTGGCTGCTCACCGGAGATGTATGTTCGAGTCGATGGCGCAACCGTCGAAACCTGCCCGATCTCCGGCACGATCCGCAGGCGCGGATCAGCGATCGAGGACGCCGAGCAGATTAAAACGCTGCTCGGTTCGCTCAAAGAAGAGTCCGAGCTGACCATGTGCACGGATGTCGATCGTAACGACAAGTCCCGTGTCTGCCAGCCGGGTTCGGTCACTGTCGTCGGCCGTCGGCAAATAGAGGCTTATTCACATCTTTTTCACACGGTCGATCATGTGAAAGGTCTGCTTAAGCCCGGCTTTGACGCGCTTGATGCGTTCATGAGTCATATGTGGGCAGTCACCATTACCGGCGCACCAAAAATTGAAGCGATGAATTGGATTGAGGCGCATGAGCAAACGCCGCGCAATTGGTATGGCGGTGCGGTCGGCTATCTCTTAGTCAATGGAAATATGAACACTGGCCTCACGTTACGTACCTTGCGTCTGCACAACGGCATTGCGCAAATCCGCGTCGGCGCTACACTGCTTTATGACTCGATACCCGAGCAAGAGGAGCAGGAAACACTGACCAAAGCAGGTGCACTATTGGACGCGCTCCACTCAAGTACCCCGGCTCAAATCAATAAAGAAGACAGGGATGGCCCGGAAGAAGAAAAGCTTGGCAAAGGGCTTCGTCTTCTGCTCGTCGATCATCTTGACTCGTTTGTCCACACGCTCGCCGGTTATTTTCAGACATTAGGCGCGTCCGTAACGGTCTGCCGCAGTGATGCCGCCCGGCAGCTGCTTCGTGCCAAAGAACCTTGCTTTGATCTTGTCGTCCTTTCGCCCGGCCCAGGAGCACCGAGACGTTTCCATATGAATGAAACCATTCGTCTCTGCCTCGAGCAGCGACTGCCGCTGTTCGGCATCTGTCTTGGCCTCCAAGGCATTGTCGATTATTTCGGAGGCAGACTCGACCTCTTATCCGAACCGGTTCACGGCAAGGCCTCCTTAATCAGGCATAACAGAAACACGCGACTCTTTCAAGGTATTCCAACGTCTTTCAAAGCTGGACGCTATCATTCCATTCACGCAAGTGCCTTGCCACCGGAATTGATCGCGACCGCGAAAACCGAGGACGGGATCCTCATGGCGATTGAACACCGCCAACTTCCGCTAGCCGCCGTCCAGTTTCACCCGGAATCGATCATGACGATGAACGACAATATCGGCATGAAAATTCTTGAAAATGTGCTCGCTTCCTGCAAAAAGGCACTGGTGGAGCCATGAAAAGTTTGTAAAAAAATGGATTTTTTAAATGACAGCCCGGCGTTCTAAATTTTTCTAAATGCCTGGGCTGTCCTTTTCTTATAAATAAAAAATCCGTTTTTCACCAGTTTCCCGAACAATTTTAAAGAAAAAATCATTTTTTATTCGTCTTTTTTCAAAAAATATATTTCTTTCGGTAAATAAATTGTGTATTATAGAGCTACTCACTTATTTTTCTAAATTTTGGAGGTATTTTTGTGATTAAGAAAATCGTCATTCTTCTTGCATCTTTGCTTCTCCCAGTTGCTCTGCTTGCTGGATGCGGCAATTCAAGCACGGCCCCTCAGAAAAAAGCACCAATCAAAGTTGCCATGGTAACCGGAATTGGCGGCGTCAATGATAAATCCTTCAACCAGTCCTGCTGGGAAGGCCTGACGCGATTCGCCAAAGACAATAATTTAAAAACGAAAACAGATGTGAAGTACCTGGAATCGACACAAGACTCTGACTTCACCCCGAATCTGAATCAACTCGTGATGCAGCATTATAACGTCGTGATCGGCATCGGCTTTCAGATTCAACCTGATTTGCAGAAAGTTGCTGAGCAGCATCCGAAACAAAATTTTGCGCTCGTTGACAGTGTCGCTGTTGACAAGAATAACAAATTATTGAAAAATGTTGCCAACCTGACGTTCAAAGAACAGCAAGGATCCTTCCTTGTCGGTGTTGTAGCCGGTCTGACAACGAAAACGAATAAAGTCGGCTTCGTCGGTGGTATGAATTCAGCTTTGATCAAGAAATTTGAAAATGGCTTTAAAGCCGGCGTTAAAGCGGTGAACCCGAAAGCTACGATTTACGCGCAATATGCCGGCGCATTTAATGCACCGGACAAAGGCCGCAGCATTGCATCGACTCTGTACACAGAAGGCGCTGATATTATCTATGCCGCTGCCGGTGATACAGGAAACGGTGTCTTTACTGAAGCGAAAAACCGCACGAAAAACGGTAAAAAAGTCTGGGTAATTGGTGTTGACCGCGATCAATACGCACAGGGACTTCCTCAAAACGTAACGCTCACATCAATGGTGAAGCGCGTTGACCAGGCGATTTACGACGTATCAACCAAAGCAAAGAATGGCAAGTTCCCTGCTGGAAAAGTACTCGAATACGGTCTTGCTGAAAAAGGTGTCGACATTGCGCCGACAACCAAAAATGTTAAGCCAGCTGTTCTGAAACAAGTCCAAGCCTTTAAAAAGAAGATTATCGACGGCTCGATTGTTGTCCCAACGACGGATAAAGCCTATGCGAAATATCTTTCGACTTTAAAAAAATAATTTACAAACATTACAAATGGCGGAGTGCAACTGATCCGCCATTTATTTTTCTCTACAGAAAGGAGCTACCTATTTATGACCTCCATTTTTTTTGTTCATGACGCTGATGTCGACGATCTCGTTTCGCTCTTTCTTTTGACACAGATGGACGCTGTCCATTTAACCGGCGTTTCGGTCATCCCCGCCGACGGCTACCTCACCCCCGGTGTTCAAGCCAGTCGAAAGATCATTGACCGCTTCGACCAAAAAGTAGAAGCGCCAGTAGTCGCTCGCTCCAATTCGCGGGGAATCAACGCGTTTCCGAAAGAATGGCGGATGCGTTCCTTCTATATCGATGCTTTGCCGCTTCTCAACGAATCGGGAAAAATTGAGACGGCAGAAAGTGAACTTCCAGGCCACCTGCAGTTGATCCGCTCGGTCCGTGAAAACAGCGAACCGACCACGTTGCTTTGCACGGGTCCATTGACCGACATCGCTCGCGCGCTTGACGCGGCTCCGGATATTGAAGAGAAAATTGATCGGCTAATCTGGATGGGCGGCACGCTCAACCCGGTTGGCAATGTGATCGAACCCGAGCATGACGGCTCCGCTGAGTGGAACGCCTTCTGGGATCCGGAAGCAGTCGCTCGCGTTTGGCAAAGCAGCCTGACCATTCAAATGGTCGCGTTGGAAAGCACCAACCAAGTACCGCTAACTCTCCCTGTTCGTCAAAAGTGGGCGAGCCTGCGTCGCTATATCGGTGTTGATTTCATCGGTCAGTGTTATGCCTCCGTTCCACCGCTCGTTCATCAAGAAACGAATGCCACATATTACCTGTGGGATGTGCTAACAACAATGGCGGCCGGATTACCTGACCTCGTTCAAACAAAAACGGTGCGAACGAAGGTTCATACTTTAGAGCCGAGCCAAGGAAAAATTGAAGCCTGCGCCGACGGACGCCCGGTTGCTGTCGTCTACAATGTCGACAGCGAGAAATTCTTTGCTCAAATGATTGAGCTCGCGAAAAAGGCATAAACTTTATATGCCAAATCAACGAAAAAAGGATGGCCAAGATCAATTTCTGATCTTAAGGCATCCTTTTTTTTAGATCGATCTGTTTCTTAAGCCAGGCACGCTCTCGATTGGGAAGGCTTCGCTTAGCCAAGTCCTTTATCAGCAATACGCTTCGGCTGCTCGCTTGCCGCAGGCGATCCGCGAGCCTCCTCGTATAGGCAAGAGTCTGCGGTGGCTCACTTGGCTCGCTTTTCCCGCAGGTGTCTCGCGACTTTGCTCCATTTTTTGTGCAAAATCTTATACATTCTTATCTCTTGAAAAAGGCTTCTGCAGAATAACAACTGTAGAAGCCTTTTTTGCATAATGGGCTGATTTTACTGGGAACTTTCTGACTCATTTTTCAATCGGAAACAATGGGAGTTTTTCCAAATAAACGATATCGCTCCGATCGGCGGCAGCCCCTTCGGCAAGAATTGCCGCACGGCCAACGATTTCGCCGCCAGCCTCGGTGATAAGCTTCTCCATCGCTTGAATTGATTCCCCTGTGCTGATGACGTCATCAACAATCAGAATTCGTTTTCCACGGATCAGCCGGACATCTTCCTGATCGAGGCAAAGCACCTGCTTCTTCTGCGTTGTGATCGACTCAACTTCAGTCACAAGCGGTTCTGCCATATACGGCTTGATGCTTTTCCGGGCGACAAAATACCGGGGCATGCCGAGCATTCGCGCGAGTTCCTGAACAAGCGGAATCCCTTTTGCTTCCGCCGTAAACAAGTAATCAGCCTGCGGTAATTTCGATGTCAAGGCCTCTGCCGCATGCGTCACCAGTTCCGCATCGCCAAGAATTACAAAGCTAGCAATCGCCAGCGTTTCTGAGATGCGAATCACCGGCAATTTGCGCTCAAGGCCGGCAACGTGCAGTGTATAAAAATCCATCGTACCCATCCTTCCAATCGCTGCTTGATAAAAATATTTTCGCACAGTCGCGGCAAGGAATCTACTAATAATTGTAAAATTAGTTTGGCAGATGAATCGAAACGAGCTATCTAAAAACAATTTGACCGAAGCAGATGCTTTTCCAGCGAAAGTACACGACCAAATCCAAAGTAGTTGAGTTGAGTCGGTAGTTCGGTGCGTTTTTTGATCGATTTGGTGCGACTTTTCGCAAATTAGGATCAACTATTGCTCGATTCGGAGCAACTTTTCCACGATTTGGTGCTACTCCTGAATTTCGGAGCAACTTTCGCTTAATTCGGTGCAACTATTCCACGATTCGGAGCAACTTTTTCAGGAATAGCCTTAACTTTGGATTTAATCCCTTCCCAAAAGGGCTCGATCCAGTGTTTGTTTGCCTTTTTGATACTGTTTAAAGAAATCCATTTGAAAAATGGTCGTTCCGCGAGCGCGGAACGTTCCGATTGATAACTCAACACATATTTATAGAGTTTGGGATCAAGTACTCCTCAGAATTTAGTAAATAATCGATTTCACCTCTGAGCTTCGGCCTAACTTTTGCCCGATTCGGTCTAACTTTTGCCCGCTCCGGTCTAACTTCTCAGGTTCGGCCTAACTTTTGCCCGATTCGGTCTAACTTTTCATGGGTTCGGCCTAACTTTTCCCCGCTTCGGTCTAACTTCTCAGGTTCGGCCTAACTTTTGCCCGATTCGGTCTAACTTTTCACGGGTTCGGCCTAACTTTTCCACGATTCGGTCTAACTTCTCAGGTTCGGCCTAACTTTTGCCCGATTCGGCCTGACTTTTCACGGGTTCGGCCTAACTTTTGCCCGGTTCGGTCTAACTTCTCAGGTTCGGCCTAACTTTTGCCCGATTCGGTCTAACTTTTCATGGGTTCGGCCTAACTTTTCCCCGCTTCGGTCTAACTTCT